>JANLTH010000070.1:0-13483 GCA_031362865.1 Burkholderiales bacterium
TGCCGAATGGTCGCAACATCAGACAGCACCCGTCCGCCGTAGTCGTGCACGCGCTCAACAACGCTGGCCGGGCTGCCTATGCTGGTGATGACATAGGGGACTTCGTGCTTCACGATCAGGTCAAGATCTGCCTGCATCCTCGCATACTTGCTGTGCACAACCAGATTGATGGCAAAGGTGCCTCGCGTGGCTGAGGTCTCGCGCCGGATGCGCGACAACCAGCTTTCGAGCGTCTCCAAATCTCTGGCATTCAGGGTTGGCATGGCACCAACAACCCCCCAATTCGCAGCACTGATCACCAAGTCGGGTCCCGAGACCAGAAACATGGGCGCAACGATCAGGGGCAGGCGCAACGCAGCGAAACTGGCTTGCGTGGCAGTTTTCATTGTGAATTCCGTTGAAATGGAAACGTGCTTTTCAAGACTGACTCCATCTTTGCCGGAGGGCTTTTTTGTCGATCTTGCCGACCGCCGTCATCGGCAGCGACACGATGAACTCCAGCCGCTTGGGCGCCTGAAAGGAGCCCTTTAATTGGCGCACCCAAGCTGTGAGTTCGTCTGCCGTCGCCAGATTCTCGCTGCGCAAGACAACAGAGGCGGTAACAGCTTCACCCCATTTGGCATCAGCAATTCCATAGACCGCCGCGACCTCTACAGCTGGATGGGCTTCCAAGGCCGCCTCTACCTCCCGGGCGTAAACATTAAATCCGCCCGAAATGATCATGTCCTTGGTGCGCCCGACGATTTCAATAAATCCGTCGTTGTGTGCATAGGCAAGATCGCCGGTGTGAAGCCAACCGCTTCGCAAAGCATTGGCTGTCTCCTCAGGGCGATTGAAGTATTCGCCCATGACCTGATCACCATTGGCGATCATCTCTCCGACTTTGCCTTGTGCGACATCATTTCCGCTCGAATCGACGATTCGCAACGCGATAGTTGGAACCGGGGTGCCGCACGAGCGCCATCTGTGCGGCAAGTCGGGGTCGAGGTCAGTGGGTTTGAGGCGACATAGTGGATAACATTCAGTCTGCCCGTACACCTGGTAAAGAACCGGGCCAAAGACGCCGACCGCGCGCCGGAGCTTTTCGGTGGCAATGCTCGCGCCCCCGTAAAAAAGCTTTGTCAGGCTCGATAAGTCACGCGGATGCGCGGCTTGCTCCTCAGCCAGTGCGTTCAGGGCGGTGGGAACGAGTAGGGTCGACGTGATGCGCCAGCGCTCGATGGCGGCCGCCACCGCAGGCGGTGTCGCCTCCTCAAGAGCGTATGTTGTGCCACCACGCATCAGGGTCGGAAGAATCTTCGTTCCGCTGACATGAGAAATCGGACCGGCCACGAGGTATCGACTTTTCGGTTCGATTTCGTAGTCTTCGACGATTCGCTTGGCGATCAAAGCCCAGTCTGACTGCGTACGAACCACCGCCTTCGCTTTACCGGTTGTACCGCCGGTGTAATTGAGCAGCGCCAGATCGTCGGGCTTGGACCGGTCAACGACCTCAGCGGACGCCATGCCCTCGAGCACGTCAGCCAAGTGTGTTCCTGGGCCGTGCTTCGACAAACGAAATACGGATCCGTGGAAACCAAGGGCGAGCACTTCGACCAGTTCCAGATCAACGTCTGCGTCTAGCGCCAGCGCATCCGCCTTGGAATCGCCTATGACAAAGACGCTGTCTGAAAGGCTGGCCCTGGGATGAAGCCACACCACGCTGCCTCCTAGCGCCATCGCGGCGATTTGGAGGAGCCAGGCATCAGGTTTGTTGCGCGAAAGCAATGCAAGTCTGGGCGGCCTGGATCCGCCGAGAACACGCTGCATCTTGGATATCCGCGAGACCGCGTCAAAGCCGCTCAGGGCGCGCTCATCACTGACCAAAGCGGGGCGGTCGCCGGCTTTGATCAAGGTCTTCAATGCCAGACCGGCGAACGTCTCGCGAAGGGTTCCCGACTCCGCAGGGCGATGAATGTTCGGCGTCATTGGCCTGCTCTAATAGATTTCATATGAAACCTTATTCTAACCCTGAACGGGGGGCGATGCAGCAGGGCTTTCCCCTGGTTCTGAATCCGTAGCCTCGGGCTTGTATAGTTTTTGTGGGCGGCTGCTGGACAAGCATGCCGGCGCCGTCTGGATGGCGCAGGGAGCTAGGTCAGGTGTTCGGTGTGCTCTGATCTGGCGCGGCAAGACGCCGCTGGATATGGTCAACGATTCAATTTCGCTTCAGACTCAAGCCTCGCCCCGGACTCGCCGGGCTTTGATACCAGAGACGATTTCCTTTACGGACTTGCCCTTAAAAAGATGCTCGCGCTCGGCGGTGTAATTGCCACCGCCTGCCCTGAACTGATGCAGAAAGCGCATGGTGTCGATCACACCCCAGTTCTGCGATCAAGGCGTGCCTCGCACGGTCTGTGAGCCGCGCAATCGGTTCGATGAGTACCGTCATTTTGTTACTTCAGGCACCAAACCCAAGCATGCCTCAGATCGTCCCCAGCCTGGGCAGCCTGTTCGAGCTGAAGCAATTTTTTCACGCTCACCCGGGTAGCCGGCGCTTTGGCGCGGTAGCGGATCACCGGCAAGCCCTTCGGCCCAATCTCCACCATCGATCTGGCTGGGGGCGGCTGCGCTGGCGCCAATGATGCCAAGCCCAGCCCCTGCCGCAGAAACTCGGCGACGAGATCCTTCACCGTGCGCCGCTGCAACACGGCGCGCAGCTCGCTCCATGCCATTCCGTTGTGCGCCTGATGCAGGCTTGGCTCATGGTCGGCTTCTTGGTTCTCCCGTAAGCTCAGAGTTTTTCAATCGAGGGAGAACTCCCATGCTTAGCCCGGACGATATCGAAAAGCTCATCCCTGCTGAAACGGCACGTTTTCGCTCGCCGATCCCGACGCAATCGGTGTCGAGCGACGAATTTAACCCAGCCGCGCAAACGCCCAAACAGCGTGAATTCGAGGCGCGCATCAAGGCGCTGGGCACGCAATTGGCGAAGCATCAGGGGGTTTCGCGGCGGCGCTTTTTTCAAGGTGCGGCGGGTATGGCAGCGGCGTTTGTCGCGATGAACGAAACCTTCGGGCCGCTCTACATGGTGAGCCGTGCCGAGGCGCAAACGCCGGAACTGGCCACCGCGCGCGCGGCAGGCTTGAAAGGCCAGTTCATCATGGACATGCACACCCACTTTCTGCGTGACGATACGCGCCTTGAAGGCTTTGTGCGCTCGCGTGAGGCAGTCGGCAGAGCAGGCTGGAATCCGGCACTGGTGGGCAAGCCACAAACGCTGGAGGACTTGAAGTTTGCCAACTATTTCAAGGAAATTTATCTCGATAGCGATACCAAGGTGGCGCTGATTTCGGGCTCCGGTTCTGAAGAGCCGCGCGACTGGTTTTTGACCAACGAAATGAAGGCTGACGCGCGCGCCGACGTGAACCGGAAGGCCAGGGCCCAGCGGATGTTTTCGCACGCCATTTTCATGCCCGGCACGCCGGGCTGGCTGGAGAAGGTAGACCGCGATTTGGAAACGCTCAAACCCGATTCCTTCAAGGGCTACACGGTGGGGGATAACACCAACAAACATCTCGCCAAACACCCGTGGCATCTGGATGATGAAAAGCTGCTGTATCCGTTCTATGAAAAGCTCGTCAAGGCCGCCAAAACCAAACCCAGCCTGGCCAACGTGTGCGTCCACAAGGGTTTGTATCCGCAGGCGGTGACGCAGCGTTTTCCGGACTTGCTCAAGTATGCCGACGTGCGCGACGTGGCGAAAGCGGCAAGGGATTGGCCGCAACTCAATTTCATCATTTATCACTCGGCGTTTCGCTATTCCGGCGGGGTTGGCACACAGAACGAAGGTTGGCAGCAATTTGAGCAAAGCGGGCGGATTGATTGGGTCACTGACTTATCTGAAATCCCGGCCAAGCATGGCGTGAAGAATGTGTACGGCGATTTGGGCCAAATCTTCGCGCAGAGTACGGTGGCCGAGCCGCGCCTGTGTGCGGCGATGATGGGCCAGCTCATCAAAGGTTTGGGGGTCGATCACGTCGTTTGGGGCACCGATGCGGTGTGGACTGGCGCACCGCAATGGCAGATTGAAGCGCTGCGCCGCTTGGAAATCCCGGAGGAGATGCAGCGCAAATACGGCTTCGCAGCCTTGGGTGCCGCCGATGGCGCGGTCAAGAGTGCCATCTTCGGCAACAATTCGGCCCGGCTTTATCAGTTCACCGCCGCTGAGCGGGCGGCACTGGGCGGCGACCAGGTGGCACTCGCCAAGTCGCAGTACGACCAGCATGCCCTGCTGCATGGCGGTGGTCGTTCCAATTTGCGCTACGGCTACTTACAGGGCTAATCCGGTTTACGAAAGCCGTCGCTCAAGGTATGCAAAAAGGCGACGATGTCATCGATCTCTTCGTCGTTTAACTGGGCACGTTTGCCGTGGCGGTTGTACGGCGGTGTGTCTTGATCGACGTTGCCGTGCAGCGCAGGCGGCAGGTCGTCGAATTTCACGCCACCGGGATACCACTTTTCAGGTGCGGTGTCGCGGGTGGCGTAGAAGGCGACGGCGTCGCGCAAATGGGTGAAGACCCCGTTGTGCATGTAGGGCGCGGTGCGAGCGACGTTGCGTAGGCTCGGGGTTTTGAATTTACCGCAATGGGCGGTTAATTCTGGGCGCGCCTGACAGATGCCTAAGTCAAAGTGGTCGGCCTTGGCATTGGGTGTCAATCTGCGGTTGCGCGGCCCGCCGATGGCGTGGTGCTCAAAGTTGGTAAAGAGCGAGTCTTCGGGACGCTTGCTGTCCGGATTCATGGCGTGGCAGGCAACGCAATTGCCTTTTTGCCGAATCTGAAAAAGCGACTGGCCGCGCTGCTCTTGCTCGGTGAAGCGCGCTTGCCCGCGTTGCACTGCGTCAAATTTGGAGGTGAAAGGTGCGAAGGTGGCAGTCTGTAAAAAGGCTTCCAGGCTTTGCGTGGCGGCGTTTACCCACTGTGCATCGATGCCTGAAGAAGCAATACCAGAAAGCTTCTTCAGGGCATCAGCAGAGGGCGAGCGGCGCAGCTTTTGGGCTAACTCTGCCGCATCGCGATTGCCCATTTCCGCTGGGTGAAAGAACGGGCCAAGCGCTTGCAGAGCGAGCGTGTCGCGACTGCCGTCCCAATTAAATCCACCGCTTGGAATCAGCTTGCCTTCGACTTCGCGAAGTCGAAACGGCGGCCCGTCGCGCAGGTACATGAGCGAGGGGGCGTTGCGCTGGCCCAGTGCGCCTGGCTTGGCACCGCGCGCCACCGGTAGCCCGGAACCGTTGTCTCCCGAAAAGGCGCGCGCCGGGTCGTGGCAGGAGGCACACGAAGTGCCTGCCGGCGACGAGAGCGTGGCATCGAAAAAAATGGCGCGCCCGACCTCGGCTGGAGAGGTTGGTGCGGCGGTGAGCGGCGAAGCGGGCGCGAGCGACGGTTGCATCACACAGGCAGCACCGGTCAGACCAAGGGCTGCGACGAGGCTAAATTGCCAGATGGCAATAATCAATTTCAAGTGCTTGCGTAGGGCTGGCATGAATGCGAATATACGGCAACCTACTGTGATGAAAGGATGCTTTTGATGCTGCTTCGCACGCCTGCCCCCTGGTTTCAATCTTTGCATCCGTTCGCGGCATGTTTGATCGTCGGATCGATCAGTTTCACCGCCGGTGCTGCGCCTTTCGCCTACGTTGGCAACGAAAAATCGGGCACGATCTCGGTGATCGACCTGGCCACGGATACGGTGGTCAAGACCATCGAAACCGGCGGCAAGCCGCGCGCGATGGCGAGTGTGGACGGCGGCAAAACCATCTATGTCTCCGAGCAGAAATCCAATGCGATTGTGCTGCTTGATGCCGCCAAGGGCACGGTATCGGGCAGCATCAAACTGGGTGAGTCGCCTGAAGGCATTTATTCCTCGCCCGACAAAAAATGGGTGGCCGCCGCAATTGAAGAGGAAGACGAGGTGGTGTTCATCGACACTTCCACCAACAAGAAAGCTTTCGAGGTCAAAACCAAAGGCAAGAACCCCGAGCACCCGGTGTTTAGCCCCGATTCCAAGCTGCTTTTTGTCGGCGCGGAAGAGTCCGAGTTTGTGGACGTGATTGATGTTGCCCAGAAAAAGCAGATCGCGCAAATCAAGGTGGGCAAGCGCCCGCGCGGGATTGCATTCACGCCCAACGGCAAGTTTGCCTACGTGGGCTGCGAAGTCGCCAACACGGTGTATGTGATCGATGTCGCCAAACTGGCCGTCCATACGACGATTGCCGCCGGTGTGCGCGCTAATGGCGTGACCATGCACCCGGACGGCTCGCGGGTATTTGTCTCGCTCGGTGGCGAGGCTGCCGTGGTGGAAATTGAGACGGCCACCAACAAGATCACGCGCCGCGTGGCCGTCGGCGACCGGCCGTGGAATATGGGCCTGACGGCGGATGCGAAAAAACTCTACGTCGCCAATGGCCGTTCAAAAACCGTTTCGGTGATTGATACGGCAACGATGATGAAGGTGAAGGACATTGCCGTGGGCGAGCTGCCGTGGGGCGTGTTCATTCCCTGAACGAGGTCGGCAATGTTTAGGTGGCGAACCTACTTCACCTGATGGCTCACCACATAAGCCCAGATCGCGTTGATCTCATCCGGGTTTAAGGTTGGGCCCCAAGCTGGCATTGCGCGCACGCCGTCGATCACCGCCTTGTAGAAGCGTTCGCGCTGGTCGAGCGGGTACTCGCGCAGATCGAAAAACGACGAACCTGGCGAAATCATATTGATGCCATGGCAGCGCGCGCAGAAGCTGGTGTAGAGCCGTCTGCCACGTGCAGCGTCTTCCGCCGTGGGTTTCTCGCGGCCTGAGTTAGCACCGGCGGGCACTTCACTGCTGGTCGTTTGCGGCACTGCCCCGCCGGAAAACAATAAAGCCGCCGCACAGACCAGAACTGCGGCGGCTTTGGTGGTGCAAAAAGGCATCAGTCAGTCAGAGCAAAGGTCCACACCGAGCTGCCGGCGTTCATGTTGGCAAGGCCGGGGTCGCCGCCCAATGCCACATACACCGACGCGGCACCTGCGGTCACCGTCACGTATTGCTTGCCCTTGTGGGTGTAGGTGATCGGGATGCCAGCAATGCCAGAACCGGCTTGGAACTGCCACAATTTGGCGCCCGTGCCTGCGTCAAACGCCATGAATTCGCCGGTTTGCGCGCCGGTGAAAACGATGTCGCCTGCGGTGGAGAGCACGCCTGACCAGAATGGCACTTTGGTTTGAACGTCCCACACGCGCTTGCCAGTCAGCGGGTCGATCGCCGCCAGTGAGCCGCGATTGCCGTCTTCCGGCTCAGACCAGCCGCCCAAGTCGATCCCCAAAAACCACGCGCCTTGCTTGTATTCTGGTTTGACCGTTTTGTACTTGTAGCCAATATTGAGCGTGTTCGCGTAGACCAGTTTGCGGTTCGGGTTGTAACTCATCGGCTGCCAATTTTTGCCGCCGAAGGCTGAGGGCCAAACGTCTACGAAGTCTTTCATTTCGAGCGTTTTGCGCACTTCGGTGGTCATTGGCGTGTCGATCGGGCGACCGGTTTTCATGTCGACACCCGATGCCCAATTCACTTTTTTGGCGAACTGGTTAGCGGCCAAGAGCTTGCCATTGGCGCGATCAAGCACATAAAAATAGCCATTGCGATTGGCCTGCATCAGCACCTTGGTGACTTTGCCGTCAATTGGCAAATCGGCGTGAACCAGCTCGTTGGTGCCGTCGTAGTCGTAGGGGTCGCCTGGCGAGAATTGGTAGTGCCACACCAGCTCACCGGTTTTTGGCTTTAAGGCCATCACCGAGCAGATGTACAGCGAATCGCCACCCCGGAAAGCCGGGTTCCATGGCCCGCCGTTGCCCGTGCCCCAATAAAGCAGGTTGAGTTCGGGGTCATAAGAGCCGGTCAGCCAAGTGGGCGCGCCGCCGCGTTTGTAGGTGTCGCCGTTCCAGGTGTTGCCGCCTTTTTCATTGGGCGCCGCAGTAGTGAAGGTGCGCCACAGGCGATTGCCGGTTTTCATGTCCCAGCCGTCGATGAAGCCGCGCGTACCGTATTCGCCACCCGATACCCCGGTAATGACCACGCCATCAGCGATCTGCGGCGCAGCGGTCATCGAATAGCCTTCTTTGTAGTCGGCTGCCTTGGTTTTCCAGATGTCCTTGCCGGTTTTCAGATCGACCGCCACCACGTGCGCGTCAATCGTGGTGCGGTAGAGCACGCCCTCGTGAATCGTGCCGCCGCGCGAGTGGATGCCGCAGCACAAAAAGCCGTTAATGTCGGCAGGCAGCTTGATCGGCGCTTTCCAGACCTGCTTGCCGGTTTCGATGTTGATCGCGGTGGTGGCGTCGTGAGTGGTGATGTACATCATGCCGTTATGCACCAGCGGTTGCATCGAGGCATTGGCGCTGTGGTTGAGCGACAGGTTCCAGACCGGCACCAATTTTTTGACCGTCGATTTGTTGATCTGCTCGAGCGGCGAAAAGCGTTGCTGCCCGTAGCCCATGCCGTAGGTGAGCACGTCGTCCGGCGTGGCGGCATCGCGCACCAGGTCGGCGGCGGATTGCGCCTGCGCGGGCGTGCTGGCAAAACCCGCCACCAGTGCCAGCGTACTGGCCGTGACTGGCCAGCGTTTGATCATTTTCTGCATGTTCTCTCTCCCCTGTGGTGGGCCCTGAAAGGCCCGAAGCGTGACGAACTGGACTGCACCATCTTGTCGCAAACCAACGTTACCCGAAAGGCGTTGCGCACCGCTAGAGGGCGTTTGATAATATTTGCGATCCGGGTTTTCAAGGCGGGTGCAAACCACGAATTCGAGGGCGCACGCCCCGCAACGATGCCGATCAAGCGTGCATATCGGTACGCTGTGCAAAAGCGCTGTGTGTCAAATTGGAGCAATTGCCGAAAAATGCAGGAATGAAAGCCAATCTTCCGCAACCGCGGTCCGCAACGATTACGAACCCGCGCTTGGGGCCATCGGTGCAGGGTCAGTTGCCCGCAACGGCGGGGACAGGTCAGTTCGCGGACCAGCAAGCAGTTTCGCTTACGCGAATTTCTGCGGCACGGCACGCTTACTTCGAGCAAGGCTTAGCGTCGCCAGGCTGGGTCAGCGACCCGGTGCTGCGCGGTTGGGAGCGTTGCCGCGCGCAGGGGCGCAAGCCCGGGGAACGGATCGCGTTTGAGCCGGTCACCAGCTCCCGACTGGCCACCTTGGACGATCAATTTCACGGGTTGATCGACACCGCACGCCCGGAGCTCGATGCCCTGGCCGGCGCGCTCAGCGGGGCGGGTTATGGCATATTTTTTATCAACGCCGACGGCATCAACCTGCACGTCGCCGGGCGTTCGCGCCAGTGGGGAGATTTGATGCGCCTGGCGGCACGCCACGGGGTGGATTTGTCTGAAGCTGCCATCGGTGCGTCGACCATCGGCAACGTGCTGTTTGAGCAGCGCCCGGTGAGTGTTTATCGCAACGAACACTTCATGGAAATCAACGCCGTGTTTGACTGCGTGGCCGCGCCAGTGTTTGGCCCGTGTGGCGAACTGGTGGGTGCGGTGGACGCGACGCGCGACATGCAAGGCGCACAGTTGGATGCGCTGCGCTTGGTCGAAACCTGCGCGGCGCTGATTGAAGCCGCGTTGGTGATGCAAGTCCCGGCGGCGGCCACCCTCGCGCTCTCGTGGCATCCGGTGCGGGCCCACCCCTTGGACACGGCCTTGCTCTCGTTTGGCACTGACGGCGAGTTGCTGGGCACCAACGATATCGCCCGGCAATTGCTCGGCGCTACCGTGGGCAACCACGCGGGCCGCCCGGCGGGAAGCGCGCGCCATCGCTTGAGCTTCGCGCAAATTTTTGACCTGCCGTTTGGCGCGGCGATGTCTCGGCTGCGCACGAGCGAGGGCGGCGCGGCGCGCACCGTGCAGCTACATCTGGTCAATGGCCTGGCGCTCTACGCCAGTTTGGTGGTGCTCAACCCGCAGCATTCGGGTACGGAGCAACTGCCCGCTGCACCGAATCGGGCGACACCGTTGCGGGCGCGCATTCCTACCGCCGCCGATGCGGAGCGCGAAGCGATTGAACTGGCGCTCGATCAAATGGGCGGCAACATCAGCAAAGCGGCGCGCCTGTTGGGCTTGTCGCGTTCCACTTTGCACCGCCGCCTCAAAGCCGGGACTGTGCATTGAACGGCTTGAGCGGTTTTGCGCCGCCCCGGCCGATAGCGATGGCGATGCCAGGTATTTTTGCCGCTGAGCGAGATCTGCCCAAAAATTTGTTTTTGCATTGGCTGGCCCTGCAAGGGCTGCTGGTGTTCATCGCGGTGGTGCTGGGCGAAGCTGGCATATGGCGGCAGCTGCACGCAGCGGACCCCACCGGCGTCACGCAACTGATCGTGCTGGTATTTGTCGGCCTGATGCTCTGGGCGGGTGCGCGCGCCTGGCAGCTCGATGCCGAAGCGCACGCCTTGGCGCAATGGCGCGCCGCCTTACTGGCACCGGCCCCAGATTTTCGCAGCCATCGCCCATTGGCCGCCGCTGCGAGCGGAATCGTCGCCACCTATTTCGACCGCCTGTTGGGCAAGCCACCTGATGAGCGCCGCGCGAATGCACAACTCACCGACATTTTGGCGGACGAGCTCTCCGGCGCACACGAGTCGGCATGGTGGGTCAACGGGCTGCTTCTCAAGCTGGGCCTGTTGGGCACGGTAGTGGGCTTTATTCTGATGGCGTTTCAAGTGGCAGGTCTGGAGTCATTTGACCCGGCCCAGGCACAAGCCTTACTCAAAGGCATGACGCGTGGGATGGGCGTGGCGCTGCTGACCACGCTGGTCGGTTTGATCGGCAATATGCTGGCTGGCTGGCAATTGCTGCGCCTTGACCGGGCTGCGGACGCGATGCTGGGCCAGGCACTGGCCTTGGCGGAAACCCGCGTCCCGCTTGCTTCTTCAGCCACCTGTGCCTGAAGAAGCGCGCTGCATATGGTTCTTCACAGATGGCATTGAAGCGCGCCCGCCGCGAAGGCGAGATCGACCCCTTCACCGATCTGCTATTCAATGCATTGCTGGCCTTCGTGTTCTTCTTCGTGATCGCGCTTTTAGCGATGAGTCCGCGCGCCAAATCGGGCGACATCGTGGCCAAAGCTGAGTTCATCATCACCGCCACGTGGCCAGACAACGACCCCAACGACATCGACACCTGGGTGCAGGACCCCGCCGGCAATGTGGTGTGGTTCAAGCAGCGTGAGGCGGGCTTGATGCACTTGGACCGCGACGACCGCGGCCTGGAGAACGACACCTTTGTCGTCAACGGGCAAAAGGTGGTCAATCCGCTCAATCAAGAGGTGGTTACGCTACGGGGTGTCGCCCCGGGCGAATACACCGTTAACGTGCATTACTACCAGACCAAGACCAATACACCCGTGCCGGTTTCGGTGAGTGTGGTCAAGGTGAATCCGCGTGCCGAAGTTGCCTTCTATGCCACCAGCACGCTAGCAAAAATAGGCGATGAAGCCACCGCCGTGCGCTTTACGCTGGACAAAGATGGCAGGGTGGTAGGCACCAACACCCTGCCCAAACAATTGGTTCAAGGAACAAAATAATCATGACCGTTTTTGAGCCTGGCTTACTGCTCACCATCGCCTATGTGGCGCTGGCCTTTGTGCTGCTGGTGATGTGCCTTAAAACGACCTGGCCATGGTTGGCCAAAGTCGTGCTGGTCATCGCGGTGACTGGTTTTTACTTCATCGCGTGGAGCGGCGTGCGCCATGTGATGGGCTGGGCGACGGCAGAGCCGCTGCCGGAGCGTTTCGTGATCGTAGCCGGCCAAGTCCAGGAGCCGAACAAGGAAAAGGGGAGTGCGGGCACCATCTTGTTGTGGGTGATGGCGCTGGGCGAACGAGAGGTCGCACGCGAGCCCCGCGCCTATCGCATCGCCTACGACAAAGAAACTCACGGCAGCTTGAACGAAGCGATGCGCAAAACCAAGAATGGCGTGGTGCAAATGGGCAAAGTGGAGCGGCCCCCCGTCAGTGGCAGCGGTTGGTTGATGGCGCAAAGTGCGCAGCCGCTGCGCTTGCGGATTTCGGACATGCCGCTGCCCGCGCTGCCGGAAAAATAGTGAAGGCCCCCAATGCGACAAGAATGAGTCGGGTGAAACCGGTGACTCGGCTGAAGCGCTGCTTCAGGCATTTGCTGGTGGTTGTCGGCGTGGCCGCGCTGCTGGCGGCGTGCGCTGAGCCACCCACGCCGGAATACTTTCCGCTGAATCGTGGCCAGCGCTGGGTGTATCAAAAAATCACCGAGCGGCCCGGTGGCGGTGGCGTAGAGCAAGTCACGATTCGCGCGCTTGGCGCAGTCAACCGTGGCGGTAAAGAGGTTTTTGTCCGGCGCAACGATGACGGTGTCGAATATGCGCTGCTAGCCGATGCCAGCGGCATTTATCGCGTCGCTGAAACGCTTGACACGGATCGCGAAACCCGCTGGGATGCTGGGCCGCGCTACGTGCTCAAAGCGCCTTACACCGTGGGTACCAAATGGGAAGTGCCGACGGTGCCCTATCTCCTGCGCCGCCCGACTGATGCCTTGCGCGAGCTGAAGTATTCGCAGGCCGCGGTGATGACCTACACAATCGAGAAAACCGACGAGGTGATGGAGGTAGGTGGCGTGCGCTACGAGCGGGTGATTCGTGTCACCGGCGTGGGGGAGTTGCGCCTGTTCGCGGACGCGGTTTCCGGGATTCGCCTGTTTCCGATCAAGCACACCGAGTGGTACGCGCCAGGTGTGGGCCTGATCAAGCTGGAACGTGACGAAGTGCTCAATGCGTCTTTTATCACCGGGGGCAAAATCACGATGGAGTTGCTCGCGCACCAGCGTTGAAGCGCCGACCTGCGTGGCACATTGCGACAGTTGTTGCGATGCAGCATGCGTTTTCAGGCCGCAGCTGCCCTTGGCGGGCCGCCGCACCCGTGATTGCGCAACTCTCGATTGACTTTCGCCGCGCGCAAGACTACAAACCCGATTGATTCAACCTCACCAGAGTCTCAAAACCTTCAGGAGAGCAACAACATGGCTACCAGTTTTACATTGAACGGCAAGGCGATTAACGCCAAGTCAGAGGGCGACACCCCGCTGTTGTGGGTGATTCGCGACGAGGTCGGTTTGACCGGCACCAAATTTGGTTGCGGTGCCGCGCTTTGCGGCGCGTGTACGGTTCATGTGAATGGTCAGCCAGTGCGCTCCTGCCAGACCCCGTTATCGAGCGTGGCTGGCAAAAAAGTCGCCACCGTTGAGAGCCTGGGCAACAACACCCATGCGCTGCAAAAAGCCTGGATCAAACACGACGTGCCGCAGTGCGGCTATTGCCAGTCTGGCCAGTTGATGAGCGCCGCCGCACTGCTCGCCACCAACAAAAGTCCCTCCGACGCTGACATTGATGCCGCGATGAGCGGCAACATTTGCCGCTGCGGCACCTACCCGCGCAT
>JANLTH010000104.1:0-32724 GCA_031362865.1 Burkholderiales bacterium
GCCGTGGGCTTGTTTGCGGTGGGCGAGGCGCTCTACCTGGCGCTCTACGAAGGCGGGGTCAAGGAAGAGCAGCACAAGATGAGCTCGCTGATGATGACCAAACTGGACTGGAAGCGCAGCTGGCCCGCTTGGCTGCGCGGCACGGCGATTGGTTTTCCGTTCGGCTCGATCCCCGCAGGTGGCAGCGAAATCCCGACCTTTCTTTCTTACGCGACCGAGAAAAAGCTCTCCAAGCACCCTGAGGAATTTGGGACTGTCGGCGCAATCGAGGGCGTTGCCGGGCCAGAAGCGGCAAACAATGCGGCGGTCACCGGCGCGATGGTGCCACTCCTCACATTGGGCATTCCGACATCGACTACGGCGGCGATCATGCTCTCCGCGTTTCAAGGCTATGGCATCAACCCCGGGCCCACGCTGTTTCAGTCGCAAGGCGTGCTGGTGTGGGGCTTGATCGCTTCGCTCTACATTGGCAACGTGATGCTGCTGGTGCTCAATTTGCCGATGATCGGCATTTGGGTCAAGCTCTTGAAAATCCCCAAGCCGCAGCTCTACGCTGGCATTTTAATTTTTGCCACGGTCGGGGTCTACGGCATGCGGCAATCCGGGTTTGACTTGATCCTGCTTTATTTCGTGGGTTTGATGGGCGTGATGATGCGCCGCTTCGACTTTCCGACCGCACCGGTGATTGTCGGCATGATTTTGGGGCCGATGGCAGAGTCGCAATTGCGCAATGCACTCTCGATTGGCGAAGGCAGCTGGACGGTGTTTGTGACGCGCCCGGTTTCCGCGACGATTTTGGCGATTACGCTGGCGGTGCTGGTGCTGCCGATGGTTTGGCGCAGGATGCAAAGAAAGACGTGAAATCGACTGAAAGGCCGCGACGGCGCGCTTTGGCAGGACGGGGGATCAAACCGTAGTCTGCCGGCGCGACCGTAGTGTTTACTGCGCCCCTGCGCCCGGTAGCACCGGAAACGTGCCCGCCTTCTTGCGCGCTGCCACCTCTTCAGCAAGTGCAGCACCACTCTTGTAGTGCGGCACGCGGAAGATCAGGCGCTTGTAAAAGCCCAGCTTGGCGTTGGCCTCTTTCAAGCCATCTTTCCAGTAAGCGTCGCCGCGCTGAACATTGAGATCGGCGTTGAGAGCCCAAGCCTCGTAGGCCCCTCGCCCGCCGAAGATGTAGAGCTTGTCTTTGTAGACCTTGAAGGTGCTGACCTCGCCCCCGGCCTTCATGTCGTAGGCGACACCATCGGTGCAAAAACCGCCGTACTGCGGCGCGTACTTGGCGGGTGCCGCGGCAAACGCGGCGCGATTGGCTTCGCTGGCGAAGTAGTAGCTGCCCACTTCATACTTGGCGGTCAGCGCATCTTTTCCTTTAACAGCACGGCCCTCGGTGAAAAAGGCTACCGGGTCGTGGCCTTGCAACATCAGGTTATCGACCTTGCCGTCGCTCGTGGTGTTGTAGGTTTGGCAGGCGGCCAGCATTAAACTGACCAAGGCGGTGAACAATGCTTTTGGCAAGCGGAAGAAGGTTGCTGGGTTCGGCATAAGTTGTTGCTTCGAGTGATGAGGGGAGTAGTGTGGACTGCAAATCGGGCAGATCAGTTCCCGGTTTTGCATGGGGTGGGTTAGCGTGGCTGAGCATCCCGCGCGCGGTATCCTTGCGGGAACAACCATGCTAACCGGAAGCCGCGCCATGAACCCCGACACCGCCGAAAAAATTGCGATTCGCGAACTGATTGAAAACTGGGCGCTGTGGCGCGATGCGGGCGACTGGGAGCGCTTCGCCACCTGCTGGCACGACGACGGCGTGATGATGGCGACCTGGTTTCAAGGCCCCGCCAAAGACTTCATCCGCGTGACTCAAGAGGGTTGGAAAAAAGGCGTTTCCATTCTGCATTTTTTAGGCGGAATGACGATTGATCTGGGGCCGGAGTCCGCGCCGCGTCGCGCGATTAGCCAAACCAAGATGACGATCTCGCAGCGTGGTGAGGTGCAAGGGGTTGCCTGCGACGTGGTGTGTACCGGGCGCTTTTACGATTTTCTCGAAAAGCGCAATGGGCGCTGGGGCGTGGTGCTGCGCCAGCCGATCTACGAAAAAGATCGCATCGACCCGATTGACCCGGCCGCAACGCTGGTGCTCGATCAAGCCCGCCTTGCGGAATTTCCCCAAGGCTATCGGCATTTGGCCTACATCCAAACCCAAATCGGCTACACCGTCAAGCGCGACATGCCGCAGCTCACCGGCCCGGAAGTCGATGCCCTTTACGCACGGGGCAAGGCCTGGCTGGCGGGCGCAGCACTGTGAGTGTCGTAGCCGACAGTTATTCCCTCGAAAATGTGCTGGCGGGCGACGATCAGGCCGCCGCGTTTGTCGAGGTGGATGGCGAGCACGCGGTCAGCCGAGCGCAGTTGCGCCAAGCTGCAGCCGAGGCCGCCCAAGGTTTGAGCGCACTCGGGGTAAAGCGCGGCGATGCCCTGGCCGTGTGGCTGCCCAATGGCTTGGCGTGGCTGCAACTGCTCGCTGCCGCAGCCCGCATCGGCGTATTAATTGTGCCGATCAGCACGCGCTACAAAGCGCCTGAAGTGCGGCATCTGCTGCAAGTTTCGCGCGCCCGCGCAATTGTGACACCGACTCACTTTCTGGAAACCGACTACGCCGCCATCGCCCAATCCTTGCAGGCCGAAGTGGCCACGCTGGAGCATGTCTGGCCATTGGCGCAGCCGAGTGCTTTCATGTCGTTCGCAGTTGGGCACGCAGCCGCTGCGACCGCCGGGCACGCAGCCACTGCTAGCGAGCCGCGCACTGACCTCTTGTGTTGCTTTAGCACCTCGGGTACCACCGGCTTTCCTAAACTCGCAGCGCACGGGCACGCCAGCATCGCGCGCCACGCCGCGCATGTGGCTCGGGCGCTGGATTTTCGACCCGGCGACGCGCTGTTGCTGATGCTGCCACTCTTCGGCGTATTTGGGTTCATGGCAAGCTTGGCCGCATTGGCGGGCGGGGCGCGCATCGTTTCGCTGCCGCATTTTGAGCCGGAAGCCGCTGCGCGTGCCGTGCAGGCCCATGGCATCACGCACATCGTCGGTTCGGATGCAATGCTTGACGCCATGTTGAACGTTGCCGCCACCGATTTTTCCACCTGGCGGCGAGGGGTGATGGCAGACTTTGCCGGGCTCACCGAAACGGTCGCAAAACGCGCCCTGAAGCGCGGCATTCGTATCTCGGGCACGTATGGGTCTTCGGAATGCTATTCGCTCATGTCGTTCAACGACTGGAACGCCGACGCGGCCACGCTTGGCGCCGCCGGAGGCGTGCCGCACGACCCGGAAATCGAGGTGCGGGTGGTGGACGCCGAAACGCTGAAAGCTTGCGCACCTGGCGAGCCGGGCGAAATCCAGATTCGCGGCCCCAATCTGCTGGTCGCTTATCTCAACAATCCCGAAGCGACCGCCAAAGCGTTCAGCGCAGACGGCTGGTATCGATCTGGCGACTTGGGGCATGTCGCGGATGCCGGTTTCGTCTACCTTGCCCGCATGGGCGACAGCCTGCGCCTGCGCGGCTATTTGGTTAACCCGGCCGAAATCGAGCACTGCTTGATGGGCTGCGCAGGTGTGAGCGGGGCGCAAGTGGTGGGTGCAAAAGTGGCGGGCGAAGGCGATGTGGCAATCGCTTATGTGACCGGCGTGGCGAGTTTGGACGAAGCCACCTTGCTCGCCCACTGCCGCGCGCAAATGGCCTCTTTCAAGTTGCCGCGCCGGATTTTGCGCATCGAAGAATTTCCGTCGATCAACGGACCGAACGGCATCAAGATCCAAAAGCGGGTGCTGCGCGAACGGGCGCAGGTATTGGTCGATAAGGCATTGGGGCGAAAGTTAGAATCGTAGTCATGCGCTCTTCCCACTCCAAAGACTTCGTCTCCTGGTTCCGCTCTGCCGCCCCGTGGCTCTACGCCTTTCGTGGCAAAACTTTTGTGATCGCTTTTGGCGGTGAGCTAATGGACATTCCGGGGCGGATCGAAGCGCTCACCCAAGACATCAACCTGCTGATCGCGCTGGGCATTCGTGTGGTGGTGGTGCACGGTACGCGCTCGCAAATTGATGCAGAGCTTGAGAAGGTTGGCATCAAAACCATTACGCATCGTGGCAATCGCGTCACCACGCCTGATGTGCTCGATTGTGTCAAGCGTGCGGTGGGGGCGATCCGGCTGGAGTTTGAGGCGCTGTTTTCCTTCGGGCTGCCAAATACGCCGATGGCCCAAAGCGAGGGTGTGCGTCTGGTTTCCGGTTCTTTTGTCACCGCACAGCCGCTGGGCGTGATTGACGGCATCGATTTCCAGTTCACCGGCAAGGTGCGCGATGTGGATGCGCAAACGATCCACCACGCGCTCGACAACGGCGACATTGTGCTGCTCTCGCCGATGGGCTTTTCGCCCACCGGTGAAACCTTCAATCTGAATTACGAAGATGTCGCGACCGCAGCGGCGGTGGCGCTCGATGCGGAAAAACTGATTTTCCTGATTGATGCACCCGGGCTGCCGCAACCAGCGGCAAGGCGCAAAACCAAAATCTCCAAGGCCGCGACGATAGCGCGCGAACTATCGGGCAAAGAGGCCGAAGAAATTTTCCGCGCTGCGCTTTCGGACGTGCATCGCATGGGCATGACCGACGAGACCGTGCGTGCGCTCGATGCTGCCGTGCGCGCCAGCAAAGGCCGTGTTGCGCGCACCCATCTAATCGACCGAAACGTCGACGGGGCCTGCCTCTTGGAGCTCTTTTCTTACAACGGCATCGGCACCATGATTACCGAAGCGGGGTTAGAACGCCTGCGCGACGCGACAATTGATGATGTGGGCGGTGTGTTGCAATTGATCGAGCCGCTGGAAAACGACGGCACCTTGGTCAGGCGTGGTCGCGAGTTGATCGAGCGCGAGATCACTCAGTTTGCCGTACTCGAACACGATGGCGTGGTCGCTGGCTGTGCGGCTCTGTACCCGTTTGAAAAAGACGAGATGGCAGAGATGGCTTGCTTTGTCGTTTCTCCTGAATATCGTGGGCATAACTATGGCGAACGGCTGCTTGGGCACATTGAAGCCAAAGCACGCGCGGCCAAGTTCAAGCGCCTTTTTGTACTCACCACGCGTACTGGGCATTGGTTTATCGAGCATGGTTTTGTGGCGGGCGATATCACCGCCCTGCCGCCGCAAAAACAGGCGCTGTATAACTACCAGCGTAGCTCGAAAATTTTTATCAAAAAACTGTAAAGGCAAGACTCTCATGGCACGAATGGTTCAATGCGTCAAACTCGGGCGCGAAGCCGAAGGTCTGGACACACCGGTTTACCCCGGTGCGCTCGGGCAAAAGATTTGGGCAGGTGTTTCCAAAGAGGCATGGGAAGGCTGGAAAAAGCACCAAACCATGCTCATCAACGAGAACCGCTTAAACCTCGCAGACGCGCGCGCCCGCAAGTATTTGGCTGAGCAAATGAACCGTTACTTCTTTACCGGCGGTGCAGATGCGGCAGCGGGATACGTGCCGCCGGCGGTCTAACTCGCAGCCACAGGAGCGAGCATGTCGAAACGCTTCATCATTGCCCTAATCAAGCACGAGACCAACACCTTCTCGCCGATCCCCACGCCGCTCTCCAAATTCGGGTACGGTCAAGGCCCGGCGTTTGGCAAAGCAGCGCTAGACCGGTTTGCAGGCACCAACTCGGCGTTCGCGGCATTTGTTGATGTTGCTACCCGCGAAGGCGCTGAAATTGTTACGCCGGTTGCGGCGGAATCATGGCCTTCTGCGGCGGCCTCACGTGCCACCTTTGAGGCATTGGTACGCCCTCTGGAGGATGCCGTGCGAGAGGGATGCGACGCGCTTTTTCTCGACTTGCATGGTGCGATGGTGGTGGCCGACTGCGACGACGCGGAAGGTGAGATTCTCAAGCGGATACGCGCGATCAACCCCAAGCTACCGATTGCCGTTACTTTTGACTACCACACCAATTTTTCGCCTGATATCGCCAATCACGCCACCGTAATTACCGGCTACAAAACCTATCCGCATATCGACATTTACGAGGCAGGCAAGCAGGCCGCCGAAATCATGGTCAAGGCCTTGCGCGGCGAGGTCAAGCCGGTGATTGCCTGGGGCTGGAAGCCGGTCGTGCCTTCGATCATGCGCCATGCGCCTGAAGACGGGCCTTCGGGCGAAATCATTCGTTTGGCGCGCGAGCGCGAAGCTGACGGCAGCGTGTTGGCCGCCACCTTGTTGCCCGCCTTTGCCCACGCCGACACGCCATACACGGGTTTGAGCGTGGTGGTGGTGGGTGATGCGCTCAAGAAAAACGGCGCGAAAAATGCGCGGCAGACCTGTGATGAAATGCTCGAGATCGGCTGGAAACGTCGCCGTGAATACACTTACACCCGCACGACACTGGCTGAAGACGTAAGCCGGGCGCGGGTCTTCGGGCTATCCAATCCGGAAGGGCCAGTGCTGCTGATCGATCATTGCGACAACTGTGGCTCGGGTGGCGCACAAGATGTGATGGTGGTGGTCGCTGAAATTCTCAAGCAAGGTTTGGATGATGTCGCGATTGCGCCGATTCTCGATGCCGCTGCGGTCGCGCAGATGGTCGAGGCCGGGGTGGGTAACAATGTCACGCTGCAACTGGGCGGCAAGTCGGATATGCCGTCGATTGGTTTGAAAGGCAAACCGCTCAAAATCGCAGGCCGGGTCAAGGCAATTACCGACGGCGAAATATTGTTTCGAGGCCCGATGTACACCGGTCTTAAGTCGCATATGGGCACTACGGCGGTACTCGCCACCCAGTCGCAAGGCGGTGGCAGTGTGGAGATTGTCATCACCTCGCTACCGCATGAACCATTCGACCTGGTGGTATTCCGTTCGGTGGGCATTGAGCCGACGAAGAAGCGCTATCTCATGCTCAAAAGCCGCATTCACTACCGCGCCGGCTTCAAGCCGATTGCGTCGCACATTGTCGAGTGTCAGGGTGAAGGCGTGACCAATGCGGATTTGAGCGTCTATCAGTACAAAAAATTGCAGCGCCCGATCTACCCGCTCGACGCGATTTGAGAGCCGCAGCGCTTTAGCTTTTGTTACCTGAACCAGGGAGCGCGGCGTCCGACACAGCGCTCCAACATGTCCATTTCGGCATCGGTATGCGTGTCCATCGGGGCCTCGGAGATCCGTGTGCCATCGCGTGCCGTGGTGCCCACCCACCGCGGCAAGTGGCGGGTTGCCTGGAGTTGCAAGCGATCACGCGGGTCAGCGGTTGAAGCCAGCTCAGTTTCGCCGTAGCAGGTGCACATGTAAGTGGCGATTTCGTTATTTCGGCTGCGCGTTTCGAGGTAGACCCCGGTGCCACGAATCCCGACCGTCGCGGTGGCGGTGGTCACTCGCCGTACCAAGTTAGATTTACCGAACACCGCGCCCAATGCACCGGTCACCAAGCGCAATGCACCCACGACCACCGCGCCGGCCGCATTATTCATCGGCTCGATCACCATTTCGCTGCGGCTGCGCATCATGAAGGCATCCTGGCCCATCGCGACCATCACAAATCCATCGGACTGGGTGACCACGGTGTCGCCTGGCTTGATTTGGGTGTTGAGATCAATTCGAGCACCGTTGACCATCACCGTGCCGCGAATGTCATGTACGTTGCCGCTTTGCGCATGCGCTGCCAAGGGGAGAAGGCAGCCTATTCCGGTAGCACCGCCCAAGAGGCCAGATTTGCGCAGAAAGCTGCGCCGTGCGGCGGTGGCGAGGTGAAGTTCGGTCATGGGAATCGTCAGTCGTTGGGCTCGGTAAAGTAGGAATGTTACGCAGGCTCCGTCGCGCTGGATGCATCTGCGTCGGCGCGGGCGAGATCAAAAAAAACTACCGATTCACCAAGATGATGCCGCCAAAAATCAGCACCGCGCCTGTCAGATGATAGGCGTGAAACGGCTCGCCCAACAGCGCGATGGCCAGCAGAACACCAAACAGTGGTAGCAGGTGCGTGAAGAACCCGGCGCGCGCCGGGCCGATGAGTGTCACCGCTTTCATCCAGAAACGGTTCGAAAGCAACGAGGCGAATAGCCCCACATAGAGAATCGTCGCGACCAGCTTCCACGAGAGTGCGACACCGCGCGTGCCATACACGGTAAATGCGCTCTCATACGAATACATCAGCGCCAGAATGCAAACGCCGCCGACCATCATCGCGGCCAGCAGCGCGGTGGGCGACAAGCCCGAACGGTCGCGCTTCAGCATGCTGGTGTAGATCGCCCAGACAAAACACGAGCTGAGCATATAAAAGTCGCCGCGATTGAGTGTTAGAGAAGCCAGCGTAGACCACTCGGCGCGGGCCGCGATCACCAGTGCACCGGCGGTTGAAACGGCGGCACCGAGCGCCCGCAGCGCGGTCAGCTTTTCACCCACCATCAGCACCGCCAATAGCAGGATGAACACCGGAGTCATCGAATTAAGCAGGCTGATATTGACGATGCTGGTGTGCTGCACCGAGAGGTAGGCGAAGGCCGAATTTGCGCCACTCGAAAACGCGCCCATCACCAGCAGGCTTTTCCAGTGGCGGCGAATCGCGGGCCATTCGGTCACCACACTGCGCCACGCAAAGGGCGCAAACAGCAGGAGCGCCGTGGCCCAGCGCCAGAAGGCCAGAGCGAATGGGCCGATGTCATCTTTGACCCACTTCGCGGCAATGAAATTGAAGGCCCAGAAGAGCGTGGTCACCACCAAGAGCAGGTAGGCGATGTGCGCTGGATCACGCCGGGGCGTGGTGTCGGTGGCAGGGTCGGTGCGCGCGGCGGCGCGGGTGCTTTCCATGGCAAACCATGGTAGCCATGCCGCCGTGATGCGGCCTCTCATCAGGCGCATGCAAAGCGGCGATGCACGCTAGAAGAATGCCTGAAGAACCTCAACCACGGCGGCTCTTCAGGCATCATACTCAAGCGTAAGCGACTCCTTGCGTATTCACATACAGCGCATAAACCGAGGTGGATGCTGCCATGAAAAGGCGGTTGCGATGCACCCCGCCAAAGCAGACGTTAGCGCATCGTTCGGGCAGGTCAATGCGGCCGATCAGCTTACCTTGGGGATCGAATACATGCACGCCATCCAAGCCCGCCTGGCCCATCCCCCAGCCGCACCAAAGATTGCCGTCGACATCGACCCGAAAGCCGTCTGGCGTGCCCGGCCCCGCATCGATGAAAACACGGCCGTTGGTCAGGGTCGCGTCACCTTGTACGTCGTAAGCCAAAATCCGCCTCGGCACGGAGCGCGACTCGACGATATAGAGCAGCTTTTCATCCGGCGAAAACGCCAGCCCGTTGGGCTGGTTGATGCCTTCAGCCACGATACTCAAAGTCCCGTCGGGTGCGATGCGATAGACGTTGGTTGGCGACTCTTGCGTGGCCTTCTCACCTTCGTAAAAGCCTGTGATGCCAAAAAAAGGATCGGTGAACCAGATCGAACCGTCTGACTTCACCACCACGTCATTGGGCGAATTGAGTCGTGTGCCGCCGTAAGAGTCTGCCAGTACCGCAATGCGCCCGTCGTGCTCGGTGCGCGTTACTCGCCGTGTGAGGTGTTCGCAAGTGATGATGCGCCCCTGGCGGTCGCGGGTGTTGCCATTGCCGTTGTTGGAGGGCTTGCGAAAGGCGCCGACCACGCCGCCGTCGGTTGCCGCATCTTCGGTCCAGCGGTACATGGTGTTGCCCGGCACATCGCTCCAAACCAGAGTGCGGCTGTCGCCCAACCAAACCGGCCCTTCCGCCCAGCGCATGCCGTGAGCGATGCGCTCGATCTTGGCTAGGGGCAGGCGGTAGCGCTCAAAGGCGGGGTCAACCACCACCACGGCGGGGTCGGGATAGCGCAGGCTGGGGGTCCATTGTGAGGTGCTGGTCATGGTGTTGATTTTCTGGGAGGTTATCGAATCAGACGGCAGTTTTGAGGCGTGCAATGCAGGTATCAAGCACTTCTTCACCGGCGCGCAGCCACCAGTCTTGTGCCGAAAAAATCTCCACCTCAATCGGCCCATCGTACCCGGCAGCCTCCATGTTTGCGCGAATCTTGCGAATTTCAATGATGCCGTCGCCCATCATCGCGCGGTCGTTGAGCAAGTCGCGCGTCGGCAAACGCCAGTCGCACACGTGAAAAGCCAACAAGCGCGCCTTGCCTGCGCGCGCGATTTGCGGCAGCAGCTTGGGGTCCCACCAAGTATGGTAGACATCGACAGCGACCCCGAGCATGCCGGTGAGGTGGGGGTCAAGCTCGTCACACAGATCGAGCGCTTGCTCCAAAGTATTGATACAGGCGCGGTCGGCGGCTTGCATCGGGTGCAAAGGCTCAATCGCCAGCGGCAAACCGATCTGCCGCGCGTAGTCGAACGCAGCGGCGATGCCGTCGCGCACCTCGCTACGCGCCCGCGCGATGTCGTGATAGTGCGCGTGGCCGTCAAGTGCGCCCGGCAAAGCGCCTACCACCAGCACCAGGCAGGGCGCGTTGAGGGTGCGCGCTTCGTCAATTGCGCGGCGATTGTCGTCGAGTGCGGCTTGTCGGGCCAGCGCGGTGGCCCCAGTAAAAAACCCGCCTCGGCACAAGCCAGAAAGGCCGATCTCGTGGGTGCGCAGGAGCGCCGCCGTGCGTTCCAAGCCAATCGCGGCTATCTGGTCGCGCCACGGCGCAATCAGGCGAATCTCGCGGCGCGCGCATTCCTCAATGATCCGGTCAAGCGGCCACTGCACTTTCACCGTGGCGGTGTTGAGTGACAGCAAGGCATGAGAGTTGGTAAGGTCGCGCATGGCGAGAGTCTTTCATTCAGTTTTGCGGCGGACTTGTTGAATGCGAATGATTTGGTCTTTCAACCGATGGTGCGGCGCATTTGTTGAATGATCGCCGCGTTGTCGAGGTCGCCATCACCCGCCGCGATCGCTGCGCGCAGTACCCCGGCATGCGCCTGCGTGAGCGGCAGCGCGGGCGACTGCGCCAGCATCAAGTCCAAGTCTTTCAGATGCTGGCGAATCCGTGATTGCGGCGCAAAATCTCCCGCTACCATCAGTGGCCCTTTGAGAGTTGCCGCGTCGGAACGGGCGGGTGAGGCCAGCACGAGTTCGAGAAACTGCGCAGGCGTAATCCCCCGCCGTTCCGCGAATGCCATGCCCTCGGCCAAAGCCGCACGGTTCAAACCGAGCACCAAATTGGTCGCAAGCTTGGCGCTGGCACCCATGCCCGCGCCGCCCACGTGAGTCCGGGTAGGCGAGAGCGCATCGAGCAAGGCCACGTGCGCGGCGATCACGCGGGCTTCACCGCCTATCAGCATAGTGGCGTCACCCACCGCGATCTGGCTGCTTGAGCCAGAAAGCGGCGCTTCAAGAAAGTCCACCGCGTGCGCGCTCAGGCGGGCGGCCAGAGCGCCTAAGGCCGCCGCGTCACCCGTGGAGCAGTCGATCACCAGTTTTACAGTGCTCTCGCGCAGCACACTGCCAGGCCCTTCCAGAATCGAGAGCACGTCGCCGGTGTCAAATACCGCCAGCACGAGCACCGACACCTGCTTGGCTAGCGCGGCGGGGCTATCGACGGCGACCCCGCCGGCCGCGTCCAGCCTTGCCCGGGCAGGCTCGCGCAGATCATAGCCAAGCACCTGAAAACCTTTATCCAGCAAGCGTTTCGAGAGGGCGGAACCCAGCAGCCCCAGGCCAATAAGACCAATTGGTGCGGTATCGGGGATGGCCATGCTCGTTCTAGGCAGGCAGCGAGGAGCCGCCACACACGGCAATCTCTTGGCCTGTAATCGCACCGGCCTCGGGTGAGAGCAGAAAGGCGGTCAAGGCCGCGATTTCGTCCGGTCGAATCAAGCGGCCCAATGGCGGCAATTTGGGTGGCGTGCTTTGGCGCGAAGAAGCGGTCAGCATCGGCGTATCGGTTGCCGCCGGAGCGATTACGTTGACCGTCACGCCATCAGCGATTACCTCGGCTGCCCAACTGCGTGCGAGCGTGGCGATAGCCGCCTTGGTGGCCGCGTATTGGCTGCGTCCGGCTACGCCGCGTGACACCCGACTACTAAGGAGAACGACCCGGCCACGTCCGGCGCGCTGCATCGCGGGCAGCACGGCATTGGCAATTTGCGTGGCAGCAGCTACGTGCACGCGCCACATCAGTTCGCCGTCAGCCGCTTGCAGTCCGCCGATCCGACCCACCCGCAACAAGCCTGCGGCATGCACAAACGCGGCCGGCGTGATGCGCGCCAACAAGGCATCGATCAAGATGGCAGTAGCCGTGGCATCGGTCAAATCAACCTGCTGGGCCACGAAGTCTGCGTGGGTGATGGCGGCAGGCGCGGCATCCATGCCAACCACCTGCCAGCCATCGGCGAGCAGGCGCTGAGCAATACTCATGCCGATGCCCGAGCTGCTGCCGGTGACAAGTGCGCAACGCGAATCGCTCACCGCTACTCCACCTTGATCTTGCCATCAGCGATCAACTTGCCCATCTGATTGATGTAGTCCTGTTGGAATTTGGCAAATTCGCCGCTACTGCCGCCGCCCAACAAAATGCCCTGCGCCGGAAGTTTCTCGCGCATCTCTCCTGCCAGCGCCTTGTTGACCTCATCATTGAGGCGCTGGGCAATTTCTACCGGCAGCTTGGCGGGGCCCCACAGCCCATACCAACTGGTGAATTCGTAACCCGGAATCGTTTCTGCCACGGTGGGAACATCAGGCAGGGTCGGCACGCGCGTAGCTGAAGTTACCGCGAGGATCCGCAGATTGCCCGCCTTGTGGTGCTGCACCGCGCCCAGTACCGGGTCCACAAAACCGGCGATCTGCCCGCCGATCAAATCCTGATAGGCCGGGGTCGAGCCTTTGTAGGGCACGATCAAATAGTCGCCGCCTCCCGAGCGCTTGAGCAACTCGGTGGCCAGATGCCCCGCCGATGCCACCGAGCCAATCGCAAAACTGAGCTTGCCGGGGTTCGCCTTGGCGTGCGCGAAGAGGCCATTCAAATCGGTGAAAGGCAAGCTCTTGTTTACGGCCACTGCGAGCGGCGCTTTGGCCACCAGGCCAATCGGGGTGAAGTCGTTGGTTACGCTGTACGGCGGGGTGGCAGTCACCATCGGGCCGGTAGCGAAGGTGGAGGCATTGAAGAGCAGGGTATAGCCGTCGCTTGCTGCCTGCTTGACTGCCGAAGCCCCAATCGTGCCATTGCCGCCGGGGCGGTTGTCAACGATGAACTGCTGCCCGGTTTGGTCGGAGAGCTTTTGCGCCAGCATGCGCCCGACGATGTCGAGCGTGCCGCCCGGCGGGAAGGGGATGATGACGCGCACCGGGCGGTTCGGGTAGGTCTGCGCGAAAGCCGTGCCAGGCGCAAGCGCTGCAAGCGCGAAGGAAAGCGCCAATCCGAAGTTGAGAAGTGCTTTCATAAAAACCTTTCCATTGAGAACTGAGCTAAACGATTCCATGCACTGCCAACACCTGCCGCATGCGCCTGCAGGCCAGGTCGCCGTCACGCAAACAACCCGCCTGGTCGCCCAAGCGGAACAATTCTGCCAAATGCACCAATGAGCGCGTACTCTGCTGCCCGCCAACCATCACAAAATGGTCCTGTAAGCCATTCAGGTAGGCCATGAAGACGACACCGGTTTTGTAGAAACGGGTCGGCGCTTGAAACATGTGGCGCGACAGCGGCACGGTCGGTTCAAGAATCGCATCGAAGCGGGCACGATCACCGGCCGCGAGCGCGCTTAAAGCTGCTGAAGCCGCGGGAGCAATCGCATCAAAAATGCCGAGCAGTGCGTCGCTGTGGCCGTGCTCGTCGCCCGCAATCAACTCGGCATAGTTGAAGTCGTCGCCGGTGTACATGCGCACGCCCGGTTTCAATTGCCGACGCATGGCAATTTCCTTCTCTTTATCGAGCAGCGAAATTTTTACGCCGTCCACTTTCGCCGCATGGTCGTTGATGACTCCCAGTGCGACTTGCATGCCTTGATTTAAATCCGCGTTGGCCGACCAGTAGCCCGTAAGCGCCGGGTCGAACATGTCGCCCAGCCAGTGAATGATCACCGGCTGTTTGACTTGCCTCAAGATGCGGTCGTACACGCGGACGTAATCGTCCGGCCCCCTCGCGACCCGTGCCAGCGCGCGCGAAGCCATCAAGATAATGCGCCCGCCCAGCTTTTCAATCGCCGCAAGTTGCTCTTCGTAGGCGCGAATCACGTCGTCAGTGGAGCGCGCATTTTCAAGAGTCAAGTGGTCAGTACCCACGCCGCTGGCGAGGAAAGCGCCGGGCACGTCACGCGCTGCATCAATCGAGCGCCCGATCAGTTCGAGCGAGGTGGGCCAGTCCAGGCCCATGCCGCGCTGCGCCGTGTCCATCGCCTCTGCCACACCCAGGCCAAGTTGCCACAAGTGACGGCGATAGGCGATGGTGGCATTCCAATCAATCGCGCAGTCGAGCCACGGACTGTGATCGGCCAGCGGGTCGGCAACCACATGCGCGGCCGAATAAGCGACGCGGTTGAAGGGGCGCGTGGGGCGGGCGGATACATCCAGCGGCGTGCGCAGCGTGTAAGCCTTCAACGAGCCGTCAGCTTGAGGTAGAGAAATCGTCGGCATGATGATGGCGCTTTACTTCAGATCAGGAACATCCACCCTGCGGCGCTCTTTCAACGACTGGAGTGCACACTCCACCAACTGCACGCCTTTGGCGCCTTCAAGCAAATTCCAATGGAACGGTGCGTCTTCACACACGTGGCGGATATAGGCTTCCCACTGCGTTTTAAAGCCGTTGTCCACCGCCGTGGTGTCCGGCACCAGCTGCCAGTGGTCGAAGAAATTCATCGCCTGCTTGACATCTGGGTTCCATACCGGTTTGGGTGTATTGACCCGCGCTTGGGTACGCACATCGGTCAGGCCCGCAACTGCCGAGCCATGCGTGCCGTCCACGTGAAAGGTCACCAAGTCATCGCGTCGCACGCGGGTCGTCCAACTCGAATTGATTTGTGCGATCACGGTGTGTCCATCGCCACCATCCAACTCAAACGTCGCGTAGGCCGCATCGTCGGCGGTCGCTTGGTACTTTTTGCCGGCTTCGTCCCAACGCTCCGGGATGTGCGTGGCACCCATACAAGAAACGCTTTTCACCGCGCCGAACAAGTTGTCCAGCACATAGCGCCAGTGGCAGATCATGTCGAGAATGATGCCGCCGCCGTCTTCCGTGCGGTAGTTCCACGAGGGGCGTTGGATCGGCTGCAAGTCGCCTTCAAACACCCAGTAGCCAAACTCGCCGCGCACTGAGAGCATGCGCCCGAAAAAACCGGAATCGCGCAGCATCTTGAGCTTTTGCAGGCCGGGCAAAAAAAGCTTGTCTTGCACCACGCCATGTTTAATGCCTTTGGCCTGCGCTAGCCGGAAAATCTCGGTTGCTTCTTTCAAGTTGGTAGCTACCGGCTTTTCGCAATAAATATGTTTGCCCGCCTGAATCGCTTTGGCTAACAGCGTGGGGCGCATCTGCGTGGTCGCGGCATCAAAGAACACCGTGTCGTCCTTGTTTTGCAGCGCTGCGTCAAGGTCGGTACTCCAGCGCGCGATGCCGTGCGCTTTGGCCAGCTCGGCGATTTTGTCGGCGTTGCGGCCGATCAGAATAGGGTCGGGTATCACGCGGTCGCCATTGGCGAGTGCGACGCCACCTTGCGCGCGAATCGCCACGATAGAGCGGATCAAATGCTGGTTCATGCCCATGCGGCCAGTGACACCGTGCATGATGATGCCAAGTCGTTGGATTGCCATAAGCGC
Source organism: Burkholderiales bacterium (assembly GCA_031362865.1). Taxonomy (GTDB): domain Bacteria; phylum Pseudomonadota; class Gammaproteobacteria; order Burkholderiales; family JAEUOS01; genus JANLTH01. Next base: position 15,804 of record JANLTH010000104.1, read on the forward strand.
GCTCTACAAAGTTAGGAAGAAAGAATTGTCATTGCGGAAAACTCGGGCAGTGCTGCACTCGCAAAACCTGCGCAGTCAAGCGAGCCCAACTGAATCATGCCGTCGCGAATCGCCAGCCGGGTGGCCGCGTGCGAGTGTTCGTAAACATCCGGGTGGGCGGCCAGAAACGTGGCTTGCTCAGCGGCAGTCAAGGCCGCCATGCCGTTGACGTAGTGATGGCCGTTGCGCTCCACGTGGGTTATACCGAGCAGATTGACCAGCGCCAAATCTTGCTGTACCGACAACCCGGCCTGAGTGGTCAGGTCTTCGGCAGACATGAAGTAGCGTGGCGCACCCGCCTCAGCACTCCACGTCGTGCAACGCGCTGCATTGAGCACGGCTTTGTAAACACCTTTGCAGGTTTTGCTGGAAATGCCCGCATAGCCGCAGGCCCGCGCTGCTTCGAACGCATCAAGCGTGCCGTCTGATTCGTCAATAATGACGGGCATCTTCAGAGAGCATGCCCGAAGATCGGCCTCCAGTGCGGCGCTTCGGGCAATCGGTTGTTCGATAAAGAGAATCGATGCCGTAAGCCGACCCAGGGCAGATGATTCCTCCATCCGTGCGACCAGTTCGACAATCTGGTCGATGTGGGCGTATTGCTCGTTGCCGTCTAGCGACGCGAAATAGGGCGCATCACTTTGATCGAGCACGCTGGCAATTGCCGTGAGGCGCGCTAAATCTGCTGGCAAGTCGCCACCTACTTTGAGTTTGAAGTAGCGATGCCCGTACTGCGCAACCACCTCTTCGAGCGACTCGGGCAAGCCGTCGTTGACGCGCTTGGTGGGCTCAAGCTCGCTTGAAGCAATGGCATCGACCATACCAACCGTATGCCGTGCCCCGATTTGCCTTGCTGGTTTCAAGGTGGGCAGAAAGCGGTCAAAGTCAAGGTCGGCAAAAGCCGCGTGCGCCGCACCCATCCCTGCCAGATTGGCCTGCATCGCCACATAAAAAGAAATGCCTTGCGCACGGCACAGTGCGTCCAGCACGGCACGATCCAACAGCGCTGGGCCGTAACTGGCGAGCAGGGGATTGAAGCCTTGCATGGCGCACAGCGCTTGATGCGCGTCGTGATGGCGCGCAAAGTGACCGAAGGCGGTAGCAGCGCTGCGATCAGCCAAATAGGCTTCACGCGCCATACGCAGCACAGCGCGCAGTTGGGCGAAATTGTCTTCGTTACTCAACGCAAGATTCTTGTCGAACCACTTCGGTGCCATCATTTCGGCCGCTGCACCCCAGGCATTGCGACCGTCAGCAAATTCAATCCGCACCTGTGTGAACGCTTGCGGGCACTCCCGCAGAGTCACCACCCCAAAGCGAAACGGCAGGCGCAACACCACCGGGCGCTCGTAAAGCACAATCTCGCGTATCGAGAAACGCGGCGCCTCAAGCATCCTGCGCCTCCAGCAATCCGCGCAGATAGCCGATTGACCAGGCGGCGCAGCCGGGGCCGTCTGGCAGGTAGTCAAACGGCTCGATTGCCACCACACCTTGATAGCCGCCCGACTGCAAGGCCTGCAAAATCGGCGCGAACCGCATGCTGCCTTGCCCCGGTGCGCGGCGATTCGGGTCGTTTACCTGAACATGGGCAATCAGCCCGGTGGGCAGCCAGCGCGCGATCAGCTCAGGCAGCGCCTCGCTTTCCGCCAGCCCGGCGGAGCTGGTGTCGATCATGGTGCGCAAATGCGGGTTGTTGACAGCATGAACAATCGCGGCGGCTTCAGCCACCGTATTGATGAGCGGTGTTTGATCCGCCGAGAGCGGCTCGATGCAATAGGTCACGCCGGCGCGCCCGGCCGCTTCGCCCGCGCGGGTGAAGGCCTCGGTGGCTTGCGCCAACGCCGCTGCTTTGGTTTGCCCCTCGGCGATCAAGCGCTGCTTGGGTGAGCCATGCACGAGATAACTTCCGCCCATCGCCGCGCACAATTGCGTGAGCCGCGCCATGAAATCGGTGGTGCGCCGATGGGTGGCGCTGTCGTCTGATGTAATCGACAAGCCTTCTGGCGACACCAGCAGCCAGTGCAGGCCGCTGATCTCCAAGCCATGGTCCGCAGCAATTTGTTGTAGTGCCCGCGCTTGCGCATCGCTCATCAAGGCCGGCGCTTCGCTCACGGTGAAGGGCGCAACTTCGAGCGCGGCATAGCCCAGCTTGGCGGCCAGCGCACATTGCGCCGCAAACGGCAGCGGCTGCAAGACTTCGTTGCACAGGGCCAGCTTCATGCGGCCGCCTGGTCGGATTTGCCCAGCCAGCGCCGCACCGGGCCGACGCGCAAGAGCACCACAATCACGATCATGGCAAACAAGGTGGCTGAAATGGGCCGCGTGAAAAAGGGCAGCAAGTCGCCGTCAGAAAGCACCAAACCGCGCCGCAAACTTTTCTCCAGCAAGTCGCCCAGCACGATGCCCAGCACCAAGGGCGCAACCGGGTAGCCACCACGCCGCATCGCATAGCCAATCAGCCCAAAGAGCAGCATCGTCCAGACATCAAACAGGCGTGAGGCCAGCGCATAGGTGCCGATTACGCAGAGCACAAAAATGATCGGCACGATGATCGTGGTGGGCACACGCAACACCTGCACCAAGAGCTTGGTCAGCACAAGGCCATAGAGCAAGATGCCCAGCGTGGCGTAGAACATCATCGCCACGATGTCGTACACGAACTGCGGCGACTCGATCATAATCATCGGGCCAGGTTTGACCCCGTGGATCAACATCGCCGCCATCAACACCGCCGCCGGGGCCGAGCCGGGGATTTGCAGCGTTAACACCGGAATGATCGCGCCGGGTACGCAGGCGTTGTCGCCGGTCTCGGCGGCCATCAGGCCTTCAATCGAGCCTTTGCCGAATAGCTCTTTCTCTTTGCTGGCGCGCTTGGCGGCGGCATAGGAGGTCCAGGCCGCCACGTCTTCACCCACCCCTGGCACGATGCCGATAAATGTGCCGATCACGCCCGAGCGCAGAATCGTGCGCCAATACTGAAACACATCCTTGATCTTGGGAATCACGGAGTCGAACGGGTTGATCTCCACCGGCGGGCGTTTCTCGCGCATCGCCATCAGCACTTCGGCAAAACCAAATGCACCGACCAAGGCGGGCACCAGCGAAAAACCGCCCGCGAGGTCGCGCGTGCCAAACGAGAAGCGCTCATAGGCGTGAATCCCGTCTTGACCAATGGTGGCGACGAAAAGACCGGCGAACCCGGCAATCCAGCCTTTGAGTGGGTCTCCGCCGGTGAGGGTTGCCGAGACGATCACACCAAACACGGCCAGCCAAAAAAATTCATACGCGCCAAATTTGAGTGCCAAGTCACCCAACAGCGGCGTGAAGAGTGCCAGAAAAAACATGCCAATCAAGGTGCCCATGACCGAGCCGGTGGTCGCAATGCCCATCGCCCGGCCCGCATGCCCTTGGCGGGCCAGCGCGTAGCCATCCAAACAGCTCGCGGCTGATGCTGGCGTGCCCGGAATATTGAGCAAAATCGCGCTACGACTGCCACCGTAAATCGCGCCAACGTAGGTGCAGATCAAGATCAGAATCGCCTGTGACGAAGGCAGCTTGATGGTGAGCGTGGTCATCAAGGCCACGCCCATCGTTGCAGTCAGCCCCGGCAGCGCGCCGATGATGACCCCGACCAAAGAAGAAGCGAGCACGAAAAAGATCGACTCGACCGTGAGGAACGAAGCCAGCGAGTTGCCGAACGCAGTAAGCCCTTGAAACATTAAGGAAGCCTGACTAAAAATACGCGTTCAAACGCCAAGGTGACGACGGCGCTGGTCGCGATGCCATAAACCAGCGCCAGCCCAGCTTGCTTGACTGTGGAGCGCCCAAGGCCAAGCTGCCGCTCGCGATCAAAACAAAAGACGAAGGCCGCGACAAAAATGAAAGTTGCCAACCAAAATGGCAGACCGCGCCCGACCAACACCAGGGAGTAGAACAGCATCAGCGCTAACACCAAGCGGATGCGATGACTGACAGGCGCGGCATCCGCTACCGATGCGTCAGCAGTGACGGTTCGCGCAGCCCGCCGAGCTCTGAACAAGAGCGCCACACCTAGCGCCGCGATTGCGAAACCCAGCAGACCGGGTACCAGCCCGGGGATTTCGTATCGGTTGATGTTCAGGTGGGTCAGCCGATCCATGCGCCACGAACCAATTGCAATGACACCGCCGAACACCACCCAAATCAGCGCAGAAAGTAGATCCACCCGCGCCGAGGGTGCATCGTCCTCGGGACGCGTATCGCTCATGGGACGAGACCTTAAGTTGCTACTGCGGCTTGGCAATCCCAACCGTGTCAGGTGCTACTTTGGTTTTGCCGCCCGAATGGAGCAGCCACGCGTTCGCCTGAACCGCCGGGAATACGGCGGTTTGAGCGGCCTCACCAGCGGCGGGTGCGAACAGCGCACCGCGATTGGCAGCGTACTTCTTCAGCGCTTCGTTGTTGGTCATGTTCGCCTGCCAAATACGCTCGAGCGTGGCCACCACTTCAGCGGGAACGCCCTTAGGCACAAAGATGCCGAAGTAATTGGCCGGCGCTTTGAAGCCGGGGATCATTTTGGAAATCGGTTCAATTGTGCCGAAGCCTTCGATTTCCAGCGGCCGGTCGGAGACGGTTGCGAGCGGGCGAATCCGCTTGCCGCGAATCATTTCAGCTTGTTCCACTGCCAATTGCGTGGTCAAGTCGGTTTCGCCTGACACAGTGGAAATTACCGCCGGATTGCCGCCGTCGTAAGTCACGTGGCGATACTTGACACCGGTCGCCCGTGAGATCGCTTCCATCGCGTTGTGCCCGCCTGAGGTAACGCCCGCAGTTGCCACCTTGATTTCGCCCGGTTTGGCCTTCATCGCGTCGAGCAACTGGCCGATGTTTTGATAGGGCGTATTTGGGTTCACGCCTACCACCGGAATGTTGGCCACGTTCAAAAAAAGATGCCAATCTTTGATGCTGGCATTGAGCATGCCCAGCGATTGGTAAGTACCCAAATCTTGCGCAGCCCCGGCGGCCCAGGTGTAGCCGTCTTTGGGTGCATCCCACACGTTTTTAGTGCCAATCGAGCCAGAGGCACCAGGCTGATTGACCACCACGATTTTTTGCCCAAGCGCCTTTTCCAGCTCAGCTGCGGTCACGCGTGTGACTTGGTCGGTGGAGCCGCCTGCCGCCCAAGGCACGATCAAGTTGATTGGCTTATCCGGTTTCCACTGTGCCTGCGCGAACGCCGGGCCCATCGATAAGGCCGGACCAGCCAGCCCTACAGCAATCATCAAACCGAGTTTCACAACAGCGCGCTTATGCATGAAAGGTCTCCGAAGGATTGGTCGAAACATCGAATTACTACCGGGAAGAATAGTCCGGAAGTAACCAGTTGGTTAACAATGTACCGCACCTGATTCGCGCATGTCAACTTGATGCTGATTCAAGCCAGCACGCCAAATGCGCCGCCACAAAGGCATCGTCGTTCAAGGCCGGATAGGCCCGCCATACCCGGTCAAGTTCCTCTGCCTGACCCGCGCTCAAACGCTCGTCGGGGTCAAGACACCAAATACCTTCCAGCAGCCCTTGGCGGCGCAGCACCTCGTGGCAGCCTGCAATGCAGCCCTTGAACTGGTTGGCGACATCGAAAAAGGCGCTATTGCAGTCGGTGACTTGCGCATCGAGCGCCAGCAGCGCATTGTCAATTTGGTCCCCCGCGACGGCGGCATGGCAGCGCTCCAAGAGCGCCACGGCGCTGCGGGTCCACACGCTCCAGTGCCCGAGCAGGCCACCGCGAATCCGCAGCGTGACCAAGCCATCGTCACGCGGGATTGCAAACGGTGTTACCAAGTCGAGCACGATGTGGTCGTCGTTGCCGGTGTACAGGGTGATGCGGTTTTCGGCGCGTGCTGCCACCACGCCACGCATCACATCGAGCGTGCGGTAGCGATTGAACGGGGCCATTTTGATGGCGACGACATTGTCGATTTCGGCGAAGCGTTGCCAAAAGCGCGCGGGCAGCTCAATCCCGCCGACGGCGGGTTGCAGGTAGAAACCAATCAGTGGCATCACCTGTGCGACCGCGCGGCAATGCGCGATGATTTCGTCCTCAGATGACCCTTTGAGCGCTGCCAAACTGAGTAAGACCGCGTGATACCCGAGTGCACGCGCGAGGCGCGCCTCAGCACAGGCCTGCACCGTCTTGCCAGCTGCACCCGCCACCATCACCAGCGGCCGCTTGCCGCCCAGCGGGGCCCACTGTTGCGCGGTCTCAATGGCCAGCTTAAGCACCGGCTCATACAAGCCAAGCTCGCGAATCGCAAACTGGGTGGAGTGCACCCCGACTGCGAGGCCGCCGACACCCGCATCGAGGTAATAGCGGGTGAGCGCGCGCTGCCGTCTTTGGTCTAGTTTGCGCTTTGCATTCAGTGCCAGCAGATGCGCCGGAATCACGCAGCCGCGTTGCAGTTGCGCGAGTACATCGGCGGGCAAGTCGGCGATTTTCATGGCTCAATAATTGCCGTCACGCACTTCGTAGTGCGTCGGTTTGCCGAGCGAAGCCTGGCCACGAGCCACCCAGTCTGCAGTCCAGTCGAGCAAGGTGTCAAGGCCCACCGTCGGCTTGCCAAACAGGTCTTCAGCGCAGGTGGAATCGATCAGCCACGCACTCTCGGCCTCAGCGCCGTTGAACTGCGGCGCGATACCCAGCCGCGCCGCCAGCCCAAGCGCTGCTTGGCGAATGCTGACTACCGGGCCACTCACATTGAGTGCTGTGGTTGGCATGGTGCAATGCGCCAACGCGCGCAGACTCCAAGTATTCGCGTCGCCCTGCCAAATCAAATTGGCATGGCCCATGGTGAGATCAATCATCTCGCGGCGGATCAATTTTTGCGCCAAATCATGCAGCACGCCGTAGCGCATGTCGATCGCGTAGGAGAGGCGGCTCAAGCGGCCTGGTGTTTTGTGCTGATGCGAAAAGTGTTCGAACATCCGCTCGCGCGCGACGCACGAATTAGCGTATTCCCCAGGTGGCGGCGTGGGCGGCACCGACTCCAACGCACCTCGGCTGGCAGTGTTCACAAATGGGTAAACACAGGCGGTCGAAAACGCGATGATGCGGGAACGCCGAAAGCGCTCAGCCACCAGCGCTGGCACATGCGCATTCATCGCCCAGGTGAGCCATTCGCTGCCCTGCGAGCCAAACTTGCGGCCTGCCATAAAAATGATGTTTTGAGCTTCGGGCAACGCAGCCAGCGCGGTAGGCGAGAGCAAATCGGCCTCGATGCATTCAATGCCTTGCGTTTCAAGCCGGGCGCGCAGGCCAACTTCCGAAAAGCGCGCCACGCCGATCACCCGTTTGTCCGGCGCGGCACGCTTGGCAAGGCGCGCCAAGGTCGGCCCCATCTTGCCGCCAATACCCAGTACCATGATGTCGCCGGGAACCGCCTGAAGATCGGCCACCAGAGCGGCGCTTGGGGCAGTCATCAGCTCTTCTAAATGCTCCACACCGGTGAAGCGTTCGGGCAGATTCATCGCCTACTCCTTGCGCAAGTATCCCAGTACCAGTTCGTTCATATGCTTGAGCCGAAGGGCTTTCGCGCGCGGCTTCATCAGGTCGCGGTCAAACACCGCCGAGAGCGTGTGATTGTTGCCCAAATAGAAGTAGGAAATCGCCGCGATGGAAATGTAGAGTTGCACCGGGTCTACGCCGCTGCGAAAGCTGCCCTCTTGCTCGCCGCGTTGCAAAATTTCGCGCAACAGCGCCACAAAGGGCGAATGCAGCGTCCGAATCTTGGTGGATTGCTTCAAGTGCCGCGCGCGGTGCAGGTTTTCGCTGTTGAGCAGCGTGAGAAATTCGGGGTTTTTGAGGTAGTAGTCCCAGGTGAAGGTGACCAAGCGGCGAATCGCTTCGACCGGCTCGACTCCGCCCAAATTGAGGTTTTGCTCCGCCGCGCGAATGTGCTCGTAGGTTGCTTCAAGCGCGGCGACAAACAACCCTTCCTTGTTGCCGAAATAGTAGTAGAGCATGCGTTTGTTGGTGCCCGCCGCGAGCGCAATCGCATCGACGCGCGCGCCACCCAAGCCCACGCGCGCGAACTCAGCGCGCGCGGCGGCCAGAATCGCCGCCCGAGTGCGATCCGGGTCGCGGTTGGCGCTGGCAGCAACAGTGCGCAAAGTGGAGGGCATCACTCAATAGTAACCGAATGGTTAAGTGTTGGCATCGCCGTCGGATTGCCCGGTGCACGGCGGTGCGTGTAACCCGTCCAGTTCGGTAACATCAGCCGCTCTTCTCGTGAAGGTAGCGCCATGGCGAGCAATCAACTTGCGCCGTTTGAGCCGAGTTGCGCCACTGGCGACGACTGGCGGGCCTTGCACGTGTTTCGCCGCGCGCGCCATGCGGAAGATGCGATTGACGAACCCCTGATGTCGGATCAGGAGTACGAGCACGCGCTCCAAGCACGATTACCGCTCTGGCAGCGTCACTGGTGGTTGGTCTGGCACGGCGGGTCAATCATCGCCAATTTATCCGCGACCACACGTCGCGCAGAAACGCCCGAATACGCAGAACACGCGACGTACCTGGAGGCCTGGATCGGCGTGCTGGCATCGCACCAACGGCAGCACCTGGCAACTCGGTTGTTGACGGCGCTCGCGCAGTTTATGCAATCGCACGGAAAAGCCGTGCTCAGCATCAACGCGCGTACTCCTGCGGGCCATGCCTTTCTGCGTGCGCTAGGTGCTGAAGAACGCTTTCTGAAAATGAAGAATCGGCTCGACTTGGCAGCAGTCGATTGGCCGTTGATGCGTGCTTGGAGCGCACCCCAGGATGTTCGTGACGGTCGCTTGTACTGGGAGGTCTATGCCGGGCGTGTCCCTTTTTCTCGCTGGGAGGAATTGATCGAGCCGATGACCGAGTTACCCAATCAGCAGCCGCTGGGCGAATTGGAGGCGGCACCGATGCGCTACGAAATGCCAGAAATCCGACACTGGTATCAAGAGCTGGATCGCACCGGTGGTCAGCACTTTATGGTCATCCTCATTCCATTTCTAAATCATTACGATATGTCGTTGCCCCTTCCTAGCCGTGCTACGCGCACTGTCGTCGTCGGTGCGCCTAATCTCGTAATGATTTAGAAATGGAATCAGACAGGCTGGAGCCGCAGCACCAGATGGAGAGGCCGCGCAGCCGCAGAGTGCACCGATTGTCGGCATCTCGAACGGCGAGTGGGATGCGCGCAGCCCAGATTGGGTGGCACAGTATCTGACGGCCGTCTCAGTGGCATGGCGTGGGCGGGGGCTGGCGAAAGCACTGAAGGCGCGCTTGATCGATTTGGTACGCGAGCACCAGCTTCACGCCAAATGGGTCGGTACCTACAACGCAAAAAGCAATGCGCCGATGCTGGCCATTAATCGACGCATGGGCTATGCGACCATGCGAGAAATTGGCACGTACCAGATGCGTCTGGCCCAGCTTCAGGCGCGTCTCGGTGTCCAATGAATCGTTTGCTCGGTGGCGCGCGCTTGCGGTGCAAGCTTCCAAGCGTGTCCGTAAATCACTTCGAAGCCGGCACTGATCCGGCCATCGACAGCGCACTGTTGCGCCAGAAGCTGGCTTTGCCGAGCGGAGCGCGCGCGGCCCATCAAGCCGCGCGGCCGACCAATCATCGCATTGGTGCTGCCACTGTGGCGCAGATCGGTGAAGAACTGAGCGGGCGATTGGTAGGTCAGAGTGATGCGCTCCATGTCCATCACCGGCGTGGCGAAGCGCGTGCTGACCAGCAAGTCGCCGATGTCATGCAAGTCGATGAACCGATGCACGCGCTGCGGGGCCGCGCGGCGTAGCTCAGCGAGCGTGTCCGGCCCCAAGGTGGAAAACATCAGCAAGCCACCGGGTTCGAGCACGCGCCAGGCTTCGGCAATCGCTGGGCCAGGGTCGTGGAGCCAGTGCAGCGCAAGGTTTGACCAAACCATGCTGACGCTTTGGTTGGCCAAAGGCAGCGCCTGCATGGTGGCGCACACGCCGTGCTGAACCCCTTTGCCAGTGAGCTTGGCTAGGCCGCGCGCAAGCGTGGAGCGTTGTGATGTCGCGCGCGCGACGCGCGCTTGCGCAAAATCGAGCGCGACCAACTCTGCGGCAGGAAAGCGCTCTGCCAGGCCACTCAGTGCGCCCCCATTGGCGCACCCTAAGTCAAGTAGGCGCTTGGGAGTCAGTTTGATGTAGTCCAGGCGCTCCTGCATGCGTGCGCCGACCTCGCGATGCAGCACCGAGACTGCATCGAAGCTGCTCGCACTGCGATTGGCGTTGCGGCGGATCGCGGCGGGTTGGGTCGTGAAATCGTCCATCGCAGAAGCTGTCCAGAAAACAAAAGCCCGCCCCGAGAATGGCTCTGGGCGGGCTTCTTCAGGCTGTTGTCGAGAGGATCAATCGCCGTACATCTTCTGCCGCAATTCGCGGCGCTGCTGCGCTTCAATCGACAAATTGGCAGTCGGGCGAGCCAACAGGCGCGGCAAGCCGATCGGGTCACCGGTCTCGTCGCAATAGCCGTAGGAGCCGTCGTCGATGCGTTTGATCGACTGCTCGATTTTCTTCAAGAGCTTACGCTCCCGGTCGCGGGTACGCAATTCGAGGGCATGCTCTTCCTCAATCGTGGCGCGGTCTGCCGGATCAGGCACCGAGGGGGTTTCACGCAGATGTTCGGAGGTTTCGCCCGCGTTGCTCAGCAGCTCGTCAGAAAGGCTTTCGAGGCGCTGGCGAAAAAAAGCCATCTGTTCCTCGTTCATGTAGTCCCTGACCGGCATCTTGAGCAACTGCGCCTCGGTCAATTCGCGCAAGGGTGCTTTGACAGCAGTCTTGGCGGATTCCTTGGCCGGTGCTGCGGCGGATTTTTTTGTGGGTGCAGATTTTGTTGCGGCTACCATCGTGACTCCCGTGCTGCTTGAATGATTGCTTTGATTACTGGTGTATCGGAACTGACCCGGAACTCAGGCTACGGTACAAAGGTCGAGGCCTTTTTCAAACACTTCGCGCGGCAGACCTTTGCCAATGAAAACCATCTTGCTGGTGCGCTTTTCGTCCGGCCCCCAAGGCTTACCCAGGTCGCCGCCCATCATCATGTGAACGCCTTGAAAAACGACTCGGCGCGGCTGGTCTTTCATGGCCAAAACGCCTTTGTAGCGCATCATTTCTTTGCCATAAACCTGGATCATCGCGGAAAGAAATTCTTCCAGCTTGGCTGAATCAAATAGCTTGTCGGTCTTGAAGACAAACGACTTCACGTCGTCGGAGTGCTCGTGATCGTCGTCGGTCAGAAAATCTGGGGCAATCTCCAGAATCGCATTGAGGTTAAAACCGCGAATGTCCAGAATGTCGTCAATTGGAGTGTTGCCAAAATGCACTTGCTTAATCGGCGCGCGCGGGTTCATCCGAATCAAGCGGCTCTTCAAGCCCTCGATTTCCTCGGGCGTGACCAGGTCAGCTTTGGAAAGCAGCAGGCGGTCGGCAAAGCCCACTTGTTCCTGTGCTTCGCTGTGCGTATCGAGCTGATTCTGGGCGTGTTTGGCATCGACCACTGTAATGACAGCATCGAGCACGTAGTACTCGGAAATTTTCTCGTCGATGAAAAAGGTTTGCGCGACCGGAGCTGGATCTGCCATGCCAGTGGTTTCGATGATCACGCGGTCGAAGCTCAGTTGTTTTTTGTCGCGCTTGCGCTTCAAGTCACCCAAAATGCGCACCAAGTCGCCGCGCACGGTGCAACAAATGCAGCCGTTGTTCATTTCAATAATCTGCTCTTTGCCTTCTTCGCGCAGCAGAATTTCGTTGTCTACACCCTCTTCGCCGAATTCGTTTTCAATCACAGCGATGCGATGCCCGTGTTGCTCGGAGAGGATGCGCTTCAAGAGCGTGGTTTTGCCCGCACCGAGAAACCCGGTGAGGATGGTGACAGGAACGTGTTGCGCCATGGAGTTGCTCCGCGAATCGAATGCGCTACTCTTTTGCTCTTCCTGCCGATGATCTTGGCAAATAGGCAAAAGTTAACCAACCACTATAGCAGATTTTCTCGCGTGATGCGGAAAGGACTGGCGGGGCGCTTCGGCGCGCTCAGCGCTGGGTGGTTGGTGCTGGCGTTGGTGTCAGCGTCCCCCACGGGGCTTTCCAGACCGCCAAAGCGGTGAGGCTGCCCCAAACGGTGATGGCTGCGGCGATTGCCCAAAACAGCATGGCGAGTCCGCCGCCGCTTTGCAGCACCAACCAACCGCCACCGACTGCGACAATCAGCCGCGCGGTTCCCGCCAGAACCGGCCAGCCCACCCGCTGCGCGCCTTGCGAGGCGAAGTAAAGCGCCACGCCGATGCCCATGAAAGGATAGAAGGGGGCAACGCGACGCAGGTAAGCCGAGCCTGCTTCAATCACCTGCGGGTCATGGCTGAAAAGCTGTACCCAAACCTGCGGAAACAGTGCCGCCCAGAAACCGATCACCAGGCTGATTCCTGCGGCAATCGCAGCGCCCGTAAAGGCGGCGCGCTTGGCGCGGGTGGGATTGCCGGCACCGATGTTCATCCCCACCAAAGGTACGAGTGCGGCACCAATCGCAAACACCAGCGGCACCTGCATTAGCTCGAGCCGCATGCCCACGCCGTAACCGGCCAGCGCTTGCACGCCGAAGCTGCCCACCATGCCGGTCAGCACCACCGATGCCAACACAGTTTGCAGCGCTGAGAGCGACGACATGCCGCCCACGCTCAAGATATCGCGCGCTAGTGCGCCTTCCCACTGCTGGCCGGCAAAGGTAAATGGCACCCGCACTTTGCCCCACATCAACCAACCCAAGAGCAGCGCGAAAGCTGCACCCCAGCCGATCAGGTACGCCAGCGCCGCGCCGCGCATGCCCATGGCGGGCATGCCCCACGCGCCCAGCGTCAGGCCATACGAGAGCGCGATGTGTACGCACGCGGCCACGCTCATCGCCAGCGCCGGGGGCCGCATGGCGCCTTGCCCGCGCAGCATGTTGGCGCAGAAATTGGCAAGCCAGGTGAGCACACAGCCACCGAAGAGCAGATTGGCGTAGGCCAAGGCCTGATCGAGTACCTCTGCGGTGCCGCCAAGCAGGCGAAACAAGAGCGGCCCGACCGCGAGCATGATGGCCGTAAAGGCCAGCCCGAGCACAGCCGCAAGCGCCAAGGCGTGGAACATCAACCGTTGGGCGCGACGTGCATCGCCCGCCCCAAGCGCCCGCGCAATTGCTGAAGAAACGCCGCCGCCTAACGCGCCCGCCGAGAGCATCTGCAAGAGCATCACAAAGGGAAAAACCAGCGCCAACCCAGCCAACGGGGCCAACCCCAAACGACCGACGAAATGCGTGTCAGCGATGCTCACCGCTGCTTGGAACAACACCAGCACTACGCCAGGCCAAGCAAGCTTGCAAATCAGCGGCAGGAGCGGCGCTTCAAGGAGCGGTGAGCGGGCGGCAGGCATGACCGGTATCGTAAGGGACACCGCCCCGAGCGATCTGGATGAAGCGGATTACGCATTCGTAGCAGCAGTCCTAGCACTGGTGCTACGACGAGCGGTGCTTAAGACCGGCGCTACTTGCCCTCGCCGAATTTGTCGGCCACCAATGCAACGATTGCCGCCTGGGCAGCGTCTTCATCCGCACCCGTGGTTTCAACCTCGACCTTGCTGCCCATCCCGGCTGCCAACATCATCACGCCCATGATGGATTTGCCGTTGACGCGCCGGCCATTGCGCGAAAACCAGATATCGGATTTGAAGCTCGATGCCAACTGCGTGAGCTTGGCTGATGCGCGCGCGTGAAGCCCAAGTTGGTTGATGATTTCAACCTCGCCCTTACGCATTGAGACGGTCTAACCTGCTTTGTAAGTTTTGGAGTGGTCGTTGCAGCAGTCAGCGGTGATATGCACCACGGATTCGGCAGCGACTTGCCTAAGCTTTGGGCTCAAGGACTTAAGCGGCAGCTCGCGGCAGGTGAGTGCGCGCAACAACAGCGGCAAATTCACGCCAGCAAAGCCTTCGACCCGGCCTGGCTGCAGCACGGTTGCAGCAAGATTGGAAGGCGTGGCCCCGTAGATGTCGGTGAACACGATCACGCCGGAGCCGTCGTCAAGCACTTTGACGAGGCTTTTGGCTTCGGCTTCGAGAGCCGCGCGGTCTGCGTCTGGCAGCACTGCCAGCGCGCGCACATTGGCCATCGAAGGCTTGCCCAACACGTGGCTCGCGGCACCAATCAGACAGTCGCCCAAGCCACCATGCGAAATTACCAAAATGCCGATCATGTTGCCTCGCAACAAAATAGAACGAGCGAAGTGTACTCTGGCGAAACTTACGCGGCGTTGACTTTGGTTGGAGAAACCGCTCTAAACGCCAGTTTTCGCCGCCTGCGGGCCGCTGTGTTGTTCTAACGCATCAATGAACATTGCGCTGACATCAAACCCGCTTTGCTGGGTGATTTCCTGGAAACAGGTGGGGCTGGTTACATTTATTTCCGTGAGGTAATCGCCGATGATGTCCAGGCCTACCAACAAGAGGCCGCGTTTCACCAAAATTGGCGCAAGCGCTTCGTCGATTTCGCGGTCGCGGGCCGAGATCGGTTGCGCCACGCCACGCCCGCCCGCCGCCAGGTTGCCGCGGGTCTCGCCTGCTTTCGGAATCCGCGCCAGGGCGTAGGGCACGGGTTTGCCGTCGATCAGGAGCACGCGCTTGTCGCCCTTGACGATCTCGGGGATGTAGCGCTGCGCCATGATGGTGCGGGTTTCGAGCGCGGTCAGCATCTCGATGATCGAACCTAGATTCGGGTCGTCGTGCCGCACCCGGAAAATACCTGCCCCTCCCATGCCATCGAGGGGCTTAAAAATGGCATCGCCGTGCTCAGTCACGAAGGCGCGCAATGCGCTCTCGCGCCGAGTCACCAGCGTTGGCGCGGTGAATTGCGGGAACTCGGTGATCGCCAATTTTTCGTTATGGTCACGCAGCGCCCGCCCGCTGTTGTAGACCCGCGCACCCTGCTCCTGCGCGCGCGCCAACAGGTGGGTGGAGTAGAAATACTCCATGTCAAACGGCGGGTCCTTGCGCATCACCACCGCGTCAAAAGCGCTGAGCAGCTCAGGGCGTGCCTCGGAAACGCTATACCAGTTGTCGCTCTTGGCGATGGTGAGTGCTTGCACATCGGCAAAAACATGACCATCGCGTAGATACAAGTCGCCCTGCTCACAAAACCCCAGCGCATGCCCGCGCCGATCCGCCTCGACCATCATCGCGTAGGTCGAGTCCTTGGAGATTTTGAAGCTGGCAAGCGGGTCGGCAATAAAAAGAATGCGCATAAAGTTGTCGCAGAAAATAGTCGAGTCTTACCCCAATGGCACTACGCTCGGTCGGGGACAGGAAATTTTAGCTTTCGGCACTCGATTGAGCAAAGATGCCGCCAGCGCTGGCTGCAAACTTCCTCGCCATTCAGGCAGCGGCCAGTTTCGCTCAGCTGTGGCTGTTCAACCCATGTCGGCTGGTGGGCTCTGCTGGCGCACCGAGATTCCTCTGCTGCGTGGCCCAACGTGGAGCTCAGGGGCGCGTTGTTCGGCGTAACCCAAACCAAGCATTTCAGCGTGCGCTTTGCGAGAAGCAAGGTTGAACTCATTCATTTTGCCGATGATTTCATCGAGATTACCTTGCAGCGTTTTCAGGAGTTGGGCTGTGAGCGAGATGCAGTCACTTGCCGCTCGTGATACGGCGCTACCTGAGATTGGTGCGAAGACCACGCTTCGCCGGATACGAAGCTCTAGCTCTGACAATTTTGCGTTGAGACGAGAAACTTCCTCTTGAACCTCCGTACCCAACTTTCCATTCGGATCATCAAGCCCTTCGAGAACAGTTAGTAACGCGAGCTCTCTTTCCAAAGCCTGCATGAATTGCTGGCAGCAAGTGAAGAATTCGTCAGCCCATTTCTTGTGAAAGTCAGATTGCTTGGCAACGAGGGCTTTAACGCCCTCAATGCGGCGAAGCAATAAAACACCAAGGATCGCAACTACGATTGGCGTTGCAACGCTCACCGCAAGTTTCCCGATTTCAAGCCATAATTGCACTGCGTACCTCCTGTGATGCCGAACGAATAGCGTTTACCTGCCGCGCGCGCAGATTGAATGGAAGCATGGGTGTCTCCCGCGACAGATAAACCCTGTTGGACTGAGCCGCATGCTGAACGGCGTGCGAAGGCGGCGCGATAAGGGGAATGAAATCTTCAGCGCATCGCGTCACGCGGATTATGACTCACCTGAAGCCATTTGGGGCGGCGCAATGCCGGGACGTGCAATAGGGGACGGGTCTCAATTGATTTCCACGTGACTTTTACGAACGTCGGGAAACCTGCCCTGCACCTTGCTCTTCAGGCAGCATGCCTGCAGAGCGCCATCCAGAAAGCATCTTCAGCCGATTCTTTCCGGCATCATTTGCCTACCCCGGGGGTTTGGGATCAATATGTGAAGAATGGCTTGCAGTGGTCCTCTTGAGGTTTCCCGAAAACAGTATGGACCCGTCCCTCAATTCTCCCGCAAACCAGGAATCGCCTTTTTTTGTACTCGCCGGCAGACGATTCACTTGCGTGATGAATTATTTGTAGCTACAATCAAATTATGCCAATGTGGGATGAAGCCAAGCGGCGCGCAAACCTGAAGAAGCACGGCATCGATTTCGAGGGTTGCGAGTCAATCTTTGACGGCCCGGTTGTCGTTTTGGAGGATGCGAGAGATTTCTATGGCGAACCACTAGTGTCCGGTCAAAACTCGAACAAAATCAATTGGTTAGCGAGGGGTAGTTGGTTGAAATTGTAGGCGATACCTGAAAAGGCTTGCTGGATATGGTTTTTCTCGAAAACGGACACCGACAAAACCTGTAGAAAAGTGT
>JANLTH010000154.1:0-57414 GCA_031362865.1 Burkholderiales bacterium
CTGCTGGCAGCGGTGCTGGCGATGCTCGCAGAAAACTCGCCCCTGCACGTTTTCTACGACCGCCTGCTTGATCTGAAATTCGAGATTCGGCTGGGTGACTTGGCTTTGGCTAAGCCGCTGTTGCATTGGATTAACGACGGCTTGATGGCGATCTTTTTCTTCGTCATCGGCCTGGAAATCAAGAAGGAATTGATCGAAGGCCAGCTCAACGGTGTTCGCAAAGTAGCTCTACCTTTGATCGCCGGCTTAGGTGGCATGGCGCTGCCAGCGCTGATCTATAGCGGCTTCAATTTCAACGATCCGGTCGCGCGCGCGGGCTGGGCAATCCCTTCAGCGACTGACATTGCGTTTACGCTCGGCGTATTGGCCTTGCTGGGCAGCCGCGTACCGGCTTCATTGAAAATCTTTGTCACCGCAGTGGCGGTGCTGGACGACATGGGCGCGATCATTTTGATTGCGCTTTTCTACACCGCCAATCTCTCGGTCACCATGCTCGTTTGGGCGGCAGCTTTTATCGGTTTGCTGGTGATTCTGAACCGCTGCAAGGTGATGTCTCTGGTCGCCTATGCGCTGGTCGGGGCCTGCCTGTGGCTGTGCGTGCTCAAATCAGGCGTGCATGCCACCTTGGCGGGGGTAGTTACGGCGCTCTTCGTGCCGCTGCGCCGCCCGCATGGTGAAACCGGTTACGGCCCGGCAGAAATTGCTGAGCACGCCCTCAAGCCATGGGTCAATTTCGGCATCCTGCCGGTATTCGCCTTTGCTAATGCGGGTGTCTCACTGGCCGGCCTGAGTTTGGCGGCGTTCACCCAGCCCGTCCCGCTTGGCAT
Organism: Burkholderiales bacterium; assembly: GCA_031362865.1. GTDB lineage: Bacteria > Pseudomonadota > Gammaproteobacteria > Burkholderiales > JAEUOS01 > JANLTH01. The sequence continues at coordinate 828 of JANLTH010000154.1, forward strand.
CGCATGTGGACTGGTGCTGGGCAAGGCGGTGGGTATATTTGGCATCACCATGCTCGCGATCAAAATTGGCGTGGCACCACTGCCGCAAGGTGCGCGCCCCGCGCAGCTCTTCGGTGTTTCTATCCTTTGCGGCATCGGTTTTACGATGAGCCTCTTCATCGGCTCGCTGGCCTTTGAGGAGGCGAGCGATGCCTACATGATGCAGGTACGCTTTGGCGTGCTCAGCGGATCGATGGTGGCGGCGTGTGCGGGTTATCTTTGGTTGTCGCAGCTGGCGGCACGCGGGATGCGCGCATGATGCGTTTGGCGTTTTGTGCTGCGCTCTTCGGCTTGGCCTTGCCGCTCCAAGCCGCGCCCACCCACGCGGAAAAAGTCGCAGCGGATGCGCACTTGAGCCAGTGGTGCAATGAAGTCACGCTGGCGATCCCGCAAATCAAGCGCAAGCCATGTATCGCCGCCGAGCTGAAACCTGTGCCGGTGAAGTCGGTGCAAGGCCGCACGGTCATGCTGCGCGACATCAGGCCACCCGGAAAGCCGGCCGACGTTGCCAGGGCGGCGCGCGTGTTGGTGATCGGTGGAATTCACGGCGACGAGTTGACGGCGGTGTCCATCGTGTTTCGCTGGCTCGATCTGTTGACCAAACCTGACGATCTCGCGCAAGCGGCGCGCCGTCATCATTGGCGCTTGGTGCCGGTGCTAAACCCTGATGGCCTGCTCGCCAAGCCGCCGACGCGTGTCAATGCCAATGGTGTGGACTTGAACCGGAATTTCCCTACGCTCAATTGGCTCAAAGAGGCCCCGCGCTATTGGGAAACCAAGACTAAACGCGACCCGCGCCGCTTCCCCGGCACTGAGCCACTTTCTGAGCCTGAATCGCGCTGGCTGCACGACGAAGTGGCGCGCTTCAAGCCCGACGTGATTGTCTCGATCCACGCGCCTTATGGCGTGCTCGATTTCGATGGTCCGCCAACCGGTGTCCAAGCACCCACGCGCTTCGGACGCCTGCACTTGAACCGGGTTGGGATTTACCCTGGTTCACTCGGCAATTTTGGCGGCTTGAAGGAAGGAATACCGGTGGTGACTCTCGAATTGCCACACGCCCTCAACATGCCTACCGAAGCCGAATTGGCGCATGTGTGGCAAGACATGCAAGACTGGCTGCGCGTGAATTTGGTGGAGCGCAAACTGGCGCAAACTGGCAAGCTTACGCCAACCGAGGTGCCGGTTGCGGCCAGCCCTGCGGGAGAAGACCGCGCCCCGAAGAAGTGGCGGCCAGCCTTTGAGGTGGCGATTCCATGAAGCCTTCTCTCAGCTTGAATCCTCGGGTGCTATTTTTGTGCGGCGACCCTGATTTAGTCGTAGCGCAACTGACGGGGCAGCAACTGACCCGCGCGCAAGCAGGCGCGTTGCGCGACGATATTTCTACCGACGAAATTACACCGCTCACAGTGATGACGGTGTTTGACGAACGGCTGGGGCGCTATGCACATACCGGCTTTAAGGCCGGCAGCGTATCGCCGATTGCGGTGGACGCACTCAAGCGCGGCGGCTTTTCTGTGTTGGTGGGCGGCAAACGCTATGGCAAAGGTTCATCGCGCGAGCATAGCCCGGTAGCCGAGCACGAAGCGGGTATTGACCTGGTGATCGCCGAAAGCTTTGAGCGCATCTACCGGCAAAACGCCGACAACGTAGGTTTGTTCACCTCCACCGACTTTGGTTTGCTTGATCGGATGCAAGCGGGCGAGTCGATTTCTGTCGATGAGCTGGTGGCTTCGCGCGACCAACTTGCGGCCGCGATTTTGCGCGCGGGTGGGCTGCTCGCTTATGGTAAATCCGCGCTGAACGTTGTCTCTGAATACGCCCGAAGAGGCGCGCCCAATAAGGTTCTTCAAGGCATTTATGGTGATGAATTTTCGCCCCAAACTTTGGCTCAAAAGATCTTCGCCAGGCACGCCTTGGCCACCGCACAAACGCCAGCCACTCTCCAGCCCGGCGAGGGCGGCTTTGTGCGCGCCGATTGGCGCTTCATTCACGAGTACTACACCGGCATGGCCGCGCACATGCTGCGTCGCACCTATGGCGATGCGCTGGCGCTGCATGAGCCGCACAGCATCTTGGCTTTTGAAGACCACCTTTCTTATGCGCACCGCAGTCCGGCGCACGCAGGGCAAGGCTTGACCGCTGGCTTGATGTTGGGCGTGCGCGAAATATCCGCCGCCCATCGCGCGTTTGTTGCCGCGCATGGCCTCAAAGACCATTGCTACCTCGACGCGCCGGGCTTTGATTTAGTCGAAGGCGCCATCGGCGGTTCTGAAGGCATTTCGCATGCGCTGATGGCAGAGCGCTACGCCGCGCCTGGCCAAGTGGTCGTAGGCACCGATTCGCACACGCTGCACAGCGGGGCCGTGGGTTGCCTGGCTTTTGGGGTGGGCACCACCGACATGGCCAACAGCATGGTCACCGGGGCGGTGCGCATCACCATGCCCGAGAGCCTGCGCATCGAGTTGCGCGGGGGTCTGCAACCCGGCGTAACCGCCAAAGATCTGGTGCTGCACCTCTTGGCACTACCTGCCATCAAAGCAGGCGCGGGTGTGGGCCGAATTTTCGAGTTCACCGGCTCGGCCGTACAAGCACTTGCCACCGACGAGCGCGCCACCCTCACCAACATGACTGCTGAGCTTGGCGGGTTCACCGGCATCGTCGCACCTGACGCTGAAACCACGCGCTTTCTCAAAGAACGGCGCGGCGTGGATTTCGTGCCCGAAGCGTGGATGTGCAGTGACCCCGGTGCGCCCTATGCGGACCAGATCATCGTCGATTGCACCACACTCACGCCAATGGTGGCACGCCCCGGCGACCCAGGCAACGGCGTGGCATTGGGCGAGCTACCGCCGGACGCGCGCGTCAAGCTTGACATCGCGTATGGCGGCTCTTGTACCGCTGGCAAGCGTGCCGATTTTGACCTCTACCACGAAGTGCTCGCTTGGGCCTTGGCACACGGCATGCGCGTACCGTCTTACGTCAAGCTCTACCTGCAATTTGGCACGGTGGACGTGCGCGATTACTGTGAGCGACAAGGCTATCTGGCCACCTTCCGAGCAGTCGGCGCTGAATTGCTGCAGCCAGCTTGCGGGGCCTGTGCGAACTGCGGGCCGGGGTCGTCCACCGATGCAAACCAAGTCACTGTGAGCGCCATCAACCGAAATTTTCCCGGCCGTTCAGGGCCTGGTAGCGTATGGCTCGCCAGCCCGCCAACGGTGGCAGCCAGCGCGATTGCGGGCAGGCTTTGTTCGTTTGCGGAGTTGCGGGATCGTGGCGAGATGAGAGACACGTCGGGATCGTCGTAGCTGAATATAATCTCACTATGCCAAAGCCTCCGCCAATTTCGCGGCGCTGCGGCTGGCAAGATTTTTGTATGAGTGCTCGCGCAGCGGAAAGACTTATCAAGCGCCGATCTATGACGAGATGACCTTTGACAAACAATCCGACAAAGAATTTGCGATTTCGGGTGCTCGCTCGCACCGATCGATGACCTGCGCCCGGCTGACGCAACCCTTGATCCACAAGGATGAGGTGAAAAACATCATTCTCGGGGGCGGGCAGAAATTTTTGAGCCCGGAGCGGCGTTTCGATGCAATCCTATATTTTTCCAAGGATCTGTTTTGAGATCGCCCACTCCTTTGCGGGTCGTTGACCTCTTCGCAGGAGGCGGCGGTTTGAGCCTTGGCTTTGCGCAGGCAGGGTTTGAGGTGATTGCAGCGTTTGAAAATTGGCCGCCAGCGGCGGCGGTTTATCGTGCCAATTTCCTCGATCACCCCGTGTTGACGCAAGACCTGTCCGACACGAGGGCCACTCTGGAACTCATCCGCGAATTGGCTCCTGATCTGATTGTGGGTGGGCCGCCATGCCAGGATTTTTCCAGCGCGGGCAAGCGCGACGAGTCGCTGGGGCGCGCTGATTTGACGATCAAGTTTGCGCAATTGATCGAGGCGTATCAACCTGCCTATTTTTTGATGGAAAACGTCGCGCGCGCGGCGAAATCGAATGCTTTTCGAGAAGCGCTGGGTATTTTTAACCGAGCTGGGTATGGCTTGACGATTCAAGTTCTCGACGCTGCCTATTGCGGCGCGCCGCAACTGCGCAAGCGGCTGATTGTGATTGGCTCAAAAGCCGACTCCGATGGCTTTCTGGATGCCGCCTTGCTGAACAATTTACGGGCGCATCCGTTGACCTTGCGCGAGCATTTCGGCGATCAGCTTGCCTTCGAGCACTATTACCGGCATCCGCGTTCCTACGTCAGGCGTGGGGTGTTCAGCGTTGATGAGCCGAGTCCGACCATCCGAGGGGTGAACCGGCCAATTCCAAAAGGTTATCCGGGTCATCCGGGCGATTCGACGGCGGTGAGTGACGCGCTGCGCCCGCTGACAACTCGTGAGCGGGCGCTGATTCAAACCTTCCCGCCGCAGTTTGCGCTTCCTGGCTCGAAAACTGATGTGGAGCAGGTGATCGGCAACGCCGTACCGGTGGCACTGGCCGCTTATGTTGCAACGCATTTGCGGCAGCATATTCGTCAAACCACGGACGGGAACTAGCGGCCAAGCTCACGGACCTCGGGTCAGGAGTTGCAAGTTACCTAAAGCCGAAGCACCGGGTGTCGATCTTGGGAGCTTCTCTCTCAGGAACGACTGACTTCAACCAAGCAGCCTTCGCGAAACCCGTGGCAGTGCATTGACAACCGAGTGGGAACGGCCGGCAACACTCCGTCGCCCCTCATTTTTGCCCCGCAACCGCGCCACCATAAAGCCAGCCGCTTTTGTAAGGTGTGATCGCACCAAAGCTTCGGCGCGTATCCCCGGCATTTCTGCGCCGACCCTAGACGAAGTAGCGCAAGCTGCGATAATCATGGGTTACCCAAAATCGATTGAAAAATTCGCACCATGGAAGCCGAACGTTTAAACCTTTTAGCTGCCCAACTAGCCGATCTGCAAGCCCGCAATGCCGATCTGCGGAGGTATCTTTGACTACGCGGTCAAAGAAGCGCGCCTGAAAGTCGTTGACCAAGAACTCGAAAATCCCAACATCTGGAACGATGCCAAGGCCGCGCAAGAGTTGGGGCGCGAGAAGAAATCGCTTGACACCACCGTTTCCACGCTGCGTGAGCTAGGCCAAAATCTGGCAGATACGCACGAGATTTTCGACCTCGCTAAAGGCGAAAACGACGATGCCATGCTGGTTGGAGTAGAAGGAGACGCCGCGCGCTTGCAAGCGCTGGTGGCTGATCTTGAGTTCAAGCGCATGTTTTCCAACCCGGCTGATCCAAACCCGGCGTTTTTGGACATTCAGGCCGGTGCAGGTGGCACCGAAGCGTGCGATTGGGCCGCGATGCTACTGCGCCAATATCTGCGTTATGCCGAGCGCAAGGGTTTCAAAACCGAGTTGCTCGAAGAATCGCCCGGCGACGTGGCGGGCATCAAAAGCGCCTCGATCAAAATCAATGGCAGTTACGCCTACGGTTTTTTGCGCACCGAAACCGGCGTGCACCGGCTGGTGCGCAAATCACCGTTTGATTCCTCCGGTGGTCGGCACACCAGCTTTGCCTCCGTGTTTGTTTACCCTGAGGTGGATGACTCGATTGAAGTCGAAATCAATCCCGCTGACTTGCGCATCGACACCTTCCGCGCGTCTGGTGCTGGTGGTCAGCACATCAACAAAACCGATTCGGCGATCCGCATCACGCACGCGCCATCGGGCATTGTGGTCAGTTGCCAAAATGACCGTTCGCAGCACCGCAACCGCGCTGAAGCGATGGCGATGCTGAAATCAAAGCTGTTCGAACTCGAAATGCGCAAACGCCAAGCGGAGCAAGACAAACTCGAAGCCTCGAAAACCGATGTGGGTTGGGGGCATCAAATCCGCTCCTATGTGCTCGACCAGTCGCGCATCAAAGACTTGCGTACCAATGTCGAAATCAGCAATACCAAGTCGGTACTCGATGGTGATTTGGACGACTTTATTTCAGCTAGTTTGAAGCAGGGAGTGTAAACACGGTGAGCACGGTTCCAGAAAATTCCGCAGTTCAGCCGCCTGACGAAAACCAAATCATCGCCGAGCGTCGTGCCAAGTTGGCCAAGTTGCGCCAGGGCGGTGTTGCTTTCCCGAACGACTTCACGCCAAGCCACCATGCTGGTGGTCTGCACGCCGCAAATGAAAGCACTACCCGCGAAGAGCTTGAAGGCGCTGCCACCAAAGTGAGCATCGCCGGGCGCATGATGTTAAAGCGCGTGCAGGGTAAAGCCAGCTTTGCTACCGTGCAAGATGGTACTGGGCGGATTCAGCTTTACATCAACAACGAAGGTGTGGGCGAGGCTATGCACGAGGCCTTCAAGCATTGGGACTTGGGTGACATCATCGCTTGCGAAGGCGTGTTGATGAAAACGATGAAAGGCGAGCTCTCGGTGCGTGCTTCGTCACTGCGGCTGCTCACCAAGGCCTTGCGCCCGCTGCCCGACAAGTTTCACGGTTTGTCCGATCAAGAGTTGAAGTATCGCCAGCGCTACGTCGATTTAATCGTGACCGAAGAGTCGCGCAAGACCTTTTTGGCGCGCAGCAAAGCGGTCACGTCGATTCGCAATAGCATGGTCAATGCGGGCTTTCTGGAAGTGGAAACGCCGATGCTGCACCCGATCCCGGGCGGGGCCACAGCCAGACCTTTCAAAACGCACCACAACGCGCTCGACATGCAGATGTTCCTGCGGATTGCGCCGGAGCTGTATTTGAAGCGCCTGATTGTCGGTGGCTTCGAGCGGGTCTTCGAAATCAACCGCAATTTCCGCAATGAAGGGGTGAGCCCGCGTCATAACCCTGAGTTCACGATGATGGAGTTTTACGCGGCCTATACCGATTACCGCTGGCTGATGGACTTCACGGAGTCCTTGATTCGTGAGGCTGCGATGCACGCGCGTGGCAGCACGGCCTTTGACTATCAGGGCCGCGCCATCGACTTGGGCAAACCGTTTGCGCGCTTGACGATTGTGGAGGCGATTCTGGCGCACGCCCCGCAATACGCCGGGCAGCCGCTGGACGACGCTGCCTACTTGCGTGGCGAGCTGAAAAAATTCGGGGTCGAGCCAGCTGCGGCTTCCGGCGTGGGCGCGCTGCAACTAGCGCTTTTTGAAGAAACCGCTGAAGCCAAACTGTGGGAGCCCACCTACATCATCGATTACCCGATTGAAGTTTCACCCTTGGCGCGCGAATCCGATACGCGCCCCGGGATTACCGAGCGTTTTGAGCTTTTCATCACTGGGCGCGAAATCGCCAATGGTTTTTCTGAATTGAACGATGCTGAAGACCAGGCCGCACGCTTTCAAGCGCAGGTCAAAGCGAAGGAGGCGGGTGATGAAGAGGCAATGTTTTACGACGCTGACTTTATTCGCGCGCTGGAATATGGCATGCCACCCACCGGTGGTTGCGGCATTGGCATCGACCGCTTGGTCATGTTGCTCACTGACGCGCCTAATATCCGCGATGTGATTTTGTTTCCACACATGCGGCGTGAAGATTGATTCCCGGTCTGTTTGGGATAATGCGAAGAACTGACTGGAGAAAATTATGAGCACCACACTCGAACGCGTACAGGCCCTGCTAGCCGACAAACTGAGCCTTGAAACGGGCAAGCTCGCCCCAGAGGCTGTGCTCACTGAATTGGGTGTTGATTCGCTGGCGGTGGTCGAATTCATTTTCCATGTGGAAGACGAGTTCAAGATTTCTGTGCCAGACGCTCAGATGAATCTGAAAACTGTGCAAGACATCGCCAGCATGGTCGATAAGCTCAAAGCCGATCAAAGCGTCGCCTGATTGTTGCCGGGACAACGATGAATCGTCGCGTCGCTATTACCGGCATCGGTGTCGTCTCGCCCATCGGGCAAGGTCGGGAGAATTTCTTCAATAGTCTGATGGCCGGGCGTTCCGGCATTCGCAAAATCGAAGCACCATTCGCGCACCGCCTGGCCCAAGGGGTTGGCGGACAAATCGTCGATTTCAAGACGGAAGAACACTTTCCCAATAAGCTTAAATCGGCCACGCTGGATCGCTTTTCCCAGTTTGCTCTGGTTGCTGCCAAGGAAGCGTTCGCCGATGCCGGGCTTGAACTGACCGATGCGCAAAAAGAACGCACCGGGGTTTCGATGGGCACTGGATTGGGCGGTAACGTGGCGTTAGAGGAGTGCTACGACACCCTGTTCAGGCGCGACCAATCAAGGCTGCCGCCGTTTACCGTCATTAAGGTCATGAACAACGCCGCCAGCGGCAATATTTCGTTGGAATATAGCTTGCAGGGGCCGAATCTGACTTACTCGACGGCGTGTGCGTCTTCTGGGCTTTCAATCGGCGAAGCTTATCGCCAGATCAAGCACGGCTACGCCGATATCATGGTTGCGGGCGGTGCCGAAGCGCTGTTAACACAGGGCACAATCACCGCCTGGGAAGCCCTGCGCACGCTGGCCCCGGCAGATGCGACGGATATCGCGGCTTCCTGCCGCCCCTTCTCGAAAGACCGGCTGGGCTTGGTTCTTGGCGAAGGTGCCGGGATTGTCATCCTTGAAGAAATGGATGCCGCCAAAGCGCGTGGCGCAAAAATTTACGCTGAGTTGGCGGGCTATGGCACTAGCTCCGATGCCAACCATATCACCAAACCCCACGCACCAGGCCAAGCCCGCGCGATGCGCACTGCGCTGGCCGATGCGCACACAACCGCCGGCGTCGCCATGGCAGACATCGGGCACATCAACGCCCACGGCACGGCTACTCAAGTGGGCGATGTCGAAGAGACGTCGGCTATCAAAATGGTGTTTGGCGAGGCGGCACGGCGAATCGCCGTATCGTCCACCAAATCGATGCATGGGCATTTGATGGGGGCCACCGGCGCAGTGGAATTTATCGCCGCCGTGTTGGCCTTGCAGCAGCAAGCCGTGCCACCCACCGCGCACCTGCGAGCGCCGGACCCGGAGTGTGATTTGGACTACGTGCCCAATATCGGGCGGACTGGCGTGCTGCTCAAAGCGGTGATGAGTAACTCGTTCGCTTTTGGCGGCAGCAATGCGGTGTTGATCGCGGCGCGGGTGTAGTCACCGTGATTGCCTCTTTCGAGCTAATCGGCCCGAATCCCCTGCGTTTTCACCAACGCCGCCCAGCGCGCCGTGTCGCGCTGCATCAGCGCTGTCATTTCAGCGCCGGTAGATTTGACTACTTCGAGCCCTTGGCTGGCGAGCGCGGTTTTCACCTCTGGCGCATCGAGGGCGCGCTGCATATCGGCGTTGATTTTTTGCACCACGGCAGCCGGTGTGCTGCTGGGGGCGAGCATGCCAAACCAGAGGTCCGCCTCCACCGCGGCAAAGCCCAACTCGGTGAGCGTGGGCACATCGGGTGCGAGCGGCGCGCGCTTGTTGCCGGCCGCTGCCAGCGCGACGAGCCTGCCGCCTTTGATCTGCGGTAGTGCCACATGCACCGGTAAAAACATCACCGGAATTTCGCCACCGACCACCTGCTGCACTGCGGGCGCTGTGCCCGAAAAAGGGATGTGCAAAGCAAAAAAACCGGCGCGCTGCTTGAACAGTTCCATCGCCATGTGGTGGGGCGTGGCAACGCCCGGTGAGGCATAGCTGAGCGCGCCTGGCTTGGCCTTGGCCTGCGTCACCAATTTGGCAGCGCTGTCGATGCCCGATTTGGCGTTAGCCACCAGCAAAAAGGCGCCGGTTGCTGCCAAGCCCACCGGCACGAAGTCGCGATTCACGTCGTAACTCAAATTGGGGTAGAGCGCCGGGTTAATCACCAGCGTGTTGACCCCCATCAACAAGGTGTGACCGTCGCGCGCCTTGGCGGCTTGGTCAGCGCCGATGTTGCCGGACGCGCCCGGTTTGTTCTCAATCACCACCGGCTGGCCCCAGGCTTGCGATAGCTTGGGCCCCAAGGTACGAGCCAAAATGTCGATCCCCGTGCCCGGTGTGAAGGGCACGACGATGCGCACCGGCGCGCTGGGCCAAGGGGCCGTGCCTGAAGAGCCTTGTGCGACGGATATTTTCAAAGGCATGGCTGCAAGAGCCAATACCAGTAAGACTCTTCGGGCGGTGGTAAGGAAAGTTTTGTTCATAGCGGCTTTAGCTCAGGTAAGAAGGGCGGTTGCGCAGGGTTTCACCATCGTACCCGGCGGTCTTTTTGTAGGCGGAGGTGATGGCGCTGAATTCATGCGGTGGAATCAGCGCATCAATATTGTGGAAAGGCCGGTCGCCGGAGCGTTCATGCACGTGGCGCAGCACGGCATCAGGCGGCGTGGTGCGGTTGGCGAGCACGACTTTGGCGGTGGCCGGGCGGCGCTCGGCATCGTAGGCCGCCAGCGCGGCCGGGTTGACACCGTGGCGCTGCAAATGCCCAGCCAGGCTGCGCGCGTCGATGATGGCCTGGCCCGCGCCGTTCGAGCCGCGTGGCACCATCGGGTGGGCCGCATCACCCAATAGCGTGATGTTGCGATGCTCGCCCAATACCCAAGTCGGCAGCGGGTCACGGTCCACCATTGGATACTCGAGTACACGCTTTGCCCCCTGAATCAGCGCCGGAATGTCGAGCCAGTCAAAATGCCAGTCGGCGAAGGTGGGCAAAAATTGCTCGAGCACGCCTTCAAACGCCCAGCCGTGGCGCGCCGCAACTGGCTGCTCGACCTCGGCTACCCAATTGATGAGTTGCTGCCCGCCGGGCAGTTGGCGAATCGGGTAAATCACCATCTTGCCCACCGAAAGCCAGCCAGCGCGCACCATCGTCGCACCAGAGAGATGTGGCAAGCCGACCGTTGTGCCGCGCCACATATTCACACCCGAATACACCGGCGCACCTTCAGCCGGGAAAAACTGGTGGCGGACCACCGAGTGAATCCCGTCGCAGGCGATCACCAGGCGCGCTTGTGCGGCTTGCGACTCCCCGGCGGCATTCGTCAGTTCGAGCACCACGCCATCGGCCTGCGAGTGCGCGCGTACCAGTTTGGCATCGGTCACGACGGCCGCCTCGCCTAATCGTGCATGGCAAGTGTTCAGCAAAGTCTGTTGCAAATCGCCACGATGGATCGACACTTGCGGCCAATCGTAGCCCGCGTGGCGGCCCAACGGCTCGGTGTAGATCAATTGCCCGAAGCGGTTGAAAAAACTCGCTTCACGGGTCGCGACACCGAGTGCTTCGAGTTCGACGCCCAAGCCCAACTCGTCTAGTTCACGCATGGCATGCGGCAGCAGATTGACACCCACCCCCAGCGGCAAGATGCTGGGGGCCGCCTCGTAGACGCGCGCGGCAATGCCCGCCTGATGCAGGCTTAAGGCCAAGGTCAGGCCGCCGATGCCCCCGCCGATGATCGCGATAGGTTCGTTTGGTGAGCTCATGTGGTTGAGAAAAGGGAACGAAATTGGTGGACAGCGATCAGAATTCTAGAGGTACGTGAACTGCGTCACATGAACCTGTATCAAGTGTCACAAAGCCTTACAAATAGCCGCGTCAACCCGTTTCGTTGTTGTCATCAACTGTGTAGAGTGTCGCGTTATGGATGCAGGGCTGCCGCAGCTGTAAAGCGCAGTTGTAAAGCCCCACCCAAGATTTCAACCGATCAGGAGATCACCATGAACGCAGCAACTTCCATTTCTTCAACCCCGGCACGTAGTGGCATCCATCCCTTGATGGCGATTGCCGCCGTGTCTGTCACGGTGCTTTCCGCCGTCGGCGTGGGTGCGATGACTGGATTGATTCCAACCGCCAAGAGCACGCCCGCACCTGCCGCGATGGTCGCCATGGTGCCAGCGCCAGTGCCGGTAGTCGCCCCGGTAGCAGCTGCGGTGGCACCAGTAGCGCTCGCCGCTGCGCCAGTCGCCGTAGCGCCAGCCCCGGTTGAGCGTATCGTCGAACGCATCGTCGAAAAGCCGGTGATCAAATATGTCGAACGCAAGCCAGCGCCGGTTGCGCCAGTCGCCAGAGCACCCGAGCCGGTTTATGCACCAGCACCACAGTATCCTGCGCCACAAGCGCGTGTTGAGCCGGTGCAAGTGGCATCTAACCAACCGATTCCGGTTTATGGCCAGCCGGGTTACGGCTCAACACCATCGCCGATGGCGCAGCAAGCGCCGCGCCCCGCGATTAACCCAAATATGGGTGTGGTGGAAAGCGTCACCGAGCAATCGAACCCCGGTGAGGCCAGCGGTGTCGGTGCAGTAGCCGGTGCGATTGGCGGCGCGGTTCTCGGCAACCAAGTTGGCAAAGGCAATGGCAAAAAAGTGGCAACCGTGATTGGCGGCGTGGCTGGCGGCTTCGGCGGTCATCAAGTCGAAAAGATGATGAAAACCAGCAAGACCTACGAAATCCGCGTGCGGATGGAAGATGGTTCGTACCGCACCGTCACGCAAAGCACCGCACCGTCGTTTCGCAGTGGCGACAAAGTGCGGGTTGAGGGCAACACGGTCTCCAACGCCTGAGCGATAGCGTCTTGCAAGATAAAAACGGCCACTTCGGTGGCCGTTTTTCTTGGTAGCTGCGGTAACGTAATCGCAGACGTAAATCCCGCATTGAAGCCCACCCACCCAAAGGAAAGCCATGTCCCGTTTTTGCAAAGTCGTACTGTTCACTGACACCGATGGGCGCGCCAAATTCCGCGAGGAAGCAGTAGCGATGCCTGAAGGCTAGCCCCAGGCGCGCCTCTCCAGCCTGTTTCCCTCGCGTGGCTATCAGCTTCGTGAAAGTCCGGTGGGGTTTCGCAGCCAGTGGCATTGCACACCCACACCGTGGTGGGTGTTTATCTTGAGCGGCATGATGGAGATCGTCCTCCAGAGCGGTTCTTCACGGGTTTTCAAGCCGGGTGACCATTTCTACTCAGCCGATACCTTGCCCCTGGGAGCAAGCTTCGACCCTGCGATTCACGGGCATTGGAGCCGACAGGTGGGTGACGACGCGCGGGTGACGCTATTCGTGCGCGGCTATTGCTACGGCCCGATGAAATCTCAAGCAGCATATTGCTCTCGCGGGACTTGGAAATAGGCGAGTACGCGCTTTGGATTCCGATCCAGCATTTCCCTTCGGTCGTTGGCCGCTTGACGCAAAGCGGCTTTGGTGCGCACGCGAACCGCTAGTTTAGCCCGTGCTTCAAATCGGCATTGAGCCGCTTTTCGGGGAGAAGTCCAGCCATTGCCACAATCTTCATGATGCCCAGCGCATTCTTGTGCAGCCGCATCACTTGTTTGCGCCGCTCATGACGTTGCTCCAGCGTTTGAGTTCTTGCGCCTTCTTTTTCCATGAACCTTCCGCACAAAAAAATCACAGAAGTTCATACTTCATTGGGCCGAATCTATCGACAAGCCGGAAACGCTGCTCAAAGTTATCGCAAATCAAGTGCAGCACATTTGGTGGCGACGACTGCAAGTTTGAAACGGCAAGGATTCGCAGCGGTCGGTGGAGATAGTCTGAAACCGGAATCAGACCGATTTTCTGAGCATTCCGTAGAGTACCTGCGCGGCGGGTGCGAGTGTTTTTCCGCGGCGCGTAATCAAACCCAGCGTCCGGCTGATACTGGGCTTTTGCAAGGGTATCCCAATCAACGGCGAATGCGGATTGGTTGGCAACGCCAGCTTTGGCACAGCCGCAACACCAAGCCCTGCTTCCACCAGACCCAGCGCGCCTGAGACGTGATTGACTTCAAATGACAATGACGGGCGTTTCGCCAGTGACGAGAGCGCGTTGTCCACCAGAAGGCGGTTGCCGCTGCTTTTTGAGACCGAGATCACCGTTTCATCCACCAGTTCCTCCCAATTGACGGAACGCCTCGCAGCGAGCCGGTGTTCACGGCGCACTGCCAGCACGAAACGCTCCTTGTTGATTGCCTTGAAGTCAATTTCCGGGTCCTGGATACCGGTGAAGTTCAGCCCAAAGTCGGCAGCCCCGGAGATCACGCTGGCCAGTACTTCATTGGCTCCTTCATCAATGATTTTTACCCGGATGCGCGGAAATTTCTCCGCGAACACCTTCAATACGCCTGGCAAAAAATAATACGCAGCCGACGGCACGCAGGCAACGGTGATCTGACCGCTGCGCTGTACCGCCAGATCTGAAATCCCCAGAATCGCGCTTTCAAGTTCGTCAATTGCGGTGCGTGCGTGATCGAGAAAAAGCCGCCCCACTGGGGTCAGGGCGACACGCCGCGTGGTCCTTTCGAGCAGGCGGGTACCCAGCGTTGATTCCAGTTTTTCGACCCGGCGACTCAGGGCCGGTTGCGACAGGAACAACTCTTCTGCTGCCGCCCTGAAGCTGGCCTTTTCCGCCACGGCGATAAATGCGATCAATTCGGCGAGGTCAAAATTAAGTCGTTTCATGCATTAATTCATCCGAAATTTGCAATCTACAAATCGATGGCATCGTTTTAACATCGTCAGGATCAGAACGCAAAACCTCTGCCGCACAGCCATCGCAGCAGAAAAATCAATCCAACCGGAGATACGCATGCACACTCATCACCAACGATCCGCCTTGCTCACGGCCCTGATTGCCGCCATGCCGGTCAGCATCATGATTGCCAGTACCGAATCCTGCGCCCAGACCACAGTTTCGATGTTCGGCGCGGTTGACACCGGTATCACCTGGGCGAAGGCTGGTGCCAACAGGATCACCGGCATGTCGGAAAACGGACTCACCTCAAACCGCTTCGGAGTGCGCGGCTCGGAAGATCTCGGCAGCGGGCTCAAGGCCAATTTCTATCTGGAGAGTGCGATTGGCGCGAATGGCTTGGCCAGCGGGGGCCAGAACGGTGCCCAGGCAGTCGCGGTCGATTTCTCCAGCCGCCTGGCCTACCTGGGTCTCTCAGGCGCATTCGGGAACACCACCTTCGGCCGGGTATATACGCCGGCCTACTTGCTGTTGAGCACGTACAACGTGGGTGGCACCGTTGGAGTGGGGTCGATTCAGAACATTGCCAACACCAGCCTGCGCGGCATGGTCGCGGGAGCACCGGCAAACGTCGCACTGGCCATGACCTCCAGCCTGCGCAGTGCCAATGCGATGACCTGGAACTCGCCAAACTGGGGCGGATTTTCTGCCACGGCGCAGATGAATTTCGGGGAACGCCAGAATGCTTCCGGGGCGGAACGCCAAAGCGGATTCTCACTGCGCTATGCACCCGGCATCTGGTCCGTCGGCCTGGGCTACAACAACCAGAAAGACAATGCGGCAGCTGCGGGTGTCGGCGCAGTCGCAGGCGGCGTGCGTATCAAGCGCTGGATTGGTGGCGCGCATGTCGATATCGCGGCGTTTCGCCTGGTTGGGGGCTATCAGCGAACCTCAGACAATGCGGCAGTCGGCAATCGCGCGCGCGACTGGTGGCTGGGATTGCGCTATGTCAGCGGCGCGCATACCCTGCGCACCGAGTACACCCGGCGTACCACCAGTCTCGCCAATGATGTCGGTGATGCCAGCCAATGGATGGTCGGCTATATCTACGCACTTTCCAAGCGCACCGATGCCTATCTGACGTATTCGCGCATCGGCAACAAAGGCAATGCAGCAACGGGTTCGGCCTACAACACTACGCCCACCGGCAACCTCGCGCTGACATATGCCGGTGCCGGTGGACAAGCGGCTTCCGGCTGGCAATTCGGTTTGTCGCACCGCTTTTAGCGCGCCACCAACCCGCTGCCGCGACGCGGCACAGTCCTCCAGTAAGTAAAAGGCACCCGCGCGGTGCCTTTTTTTGGGCGCGAAAGGAGCATGTCTTTAAATGCACAAAACACATTAATAGATATAAAAATTGCATTTTACAGATCAGTTTTGAGCTATCAGAATAGCTTTATGCAAACCCCGATTGATTGTGTCCTGATGCGCGGCGGCACCTCACGCGGCCCGGTTTTCCGCGGCGACTGCCTGCCTGCCGATCCCGCCAAACGGGACCGGGTGCTGCTCGCGGCAATGGGCTCGCCACATGAGCTGCAGGTGGACGGTCTCGGCGGCGCCAATACGCTGACCAGCAAGGTGGCCATAGTGTCCGTCTCGCGACGTGATGATTGCGATATTGACTATCTCTTTGCGCAGGTCAATCCGTTCAAGTCCGAAGTGGACACGCGCCCGAATTGCGGCAACATGCTGTCGGCGGCGGCACCGTTCGCGCTCGAACAGGGCCTGTTCCCGGCACAGCAGGGTGAGACCGCCATCCGTGTACACAACGTCAACAGCGGCGCGGTGATCGAAGCCGTGGTCCAGACTCCCGAAGGCAAGGTTACCTATGAGGGCTCGACCCGGATTGACGGTGTGCCAGGCATGGCCGCCGCGATTGCGCTGAACTTCATCCAGGGATGGGGCGGGGTCACCGGCAGCTTGTTTCCCACCGGCCAGCGGCAAGAGGTGATTGATAGCGTCCGGGTCACGTGCATCGATGCAGCTATTCCACTCGTTCTCGTCTGCGCCCTGGACCTGGGACTGGCCGCAAATGAATCTGCCGCCACGCTCGATACTGACCGGCCCCTGCTCGTGCGGCTAGAGGCGCTGCGCCTGGAAGCAGGCCGACGCATGGGCCTGGGCGATGTGTCAGGAGGCGTACTGCCCAAACCTGTGATTGTGCAGCGCGACGGGCAGCAAACCCAACAGGTTCTGTCGCGCTACTTCACCCCGCACGCCTGCCACCGTGCCCATGCTGTGACCGGTGCCATCGGGGTCGCAGCCGCCCGGGTTCTGCCAGGCACTGTTCTGGGGCCGCACGAGAACGGTAATCCGCTTGATACCGAGCCAGGCACTCATGAGATTTTTGTCGCGCACCCTTCCGGTCGCATGCTGATCCGGATCGAAACAGCACTGCAGGCCGGCAGCCTGGTGGTCTCCAAGGCGGGCGTGGTACGCACTGCACGCAAGATCATGCAGGGCCAGTTGTTCATTCCCTCCCATCTTTTTCACTGAAATCCATCCATTCAAATGAAACCGAACCTCCCCGCAATCCTCTTGTCGCTGGCTAGCACCTTCCTGAGCACTGTAGCGATGGCATTTCCCGTCAAGCCGATCACGATCATCGTGCCCACTGCACCCGGCGGCGGCAACGATGCAATGGCGCGTGCCATCGGCCAGAATCTATCCGTGCTTCTTAAACAGCCGGTGATCGTGGACAACAAGCCTGGTGCCAACGGTGCAATTGCCGCAGAATCAGTCGCCCGCGCCAAACCCGACGGCTACACCATCATGTTCGGCTATGTGGCAACCCACGCAATCAACCCTGCGCTGCAAAAATTGCGCTACGACCCGGTCACTGACTTTGAGCCGGTCGGCATGGTGGGCTCCTCTCCCGTCATCATGGTGATAGCACCTTCGGTAGGGGCGAAGAATGTCTCCGAGTTCGTTGCTCTTGCCAAGGCAAACGCGGGCAAGCTGAATTACGCATCGGCCGGCAGTGGCACTGCACCCCATATTGCCGGCGAACTGTTCAGCAAAGCTGCCAAAGTAGACTTGGTACACGTGCCATACAAGGGGTCGGCACCCGCCGTGACCGATTTACTCGGCGGCACGGTCCAGGTCATGTTTCCGAGCCTGTTCACCGCCTATCCGTATATCAAGGCCGGGCGGCTCAAAGCATTGGGGGTCGCCGGAAAATCCGGGGCGAAGGTTCTGCCCGGACTGCAGACCTTGGAACAGCAGGGCGTGACGGGTGTTGATGTCACCCAGTGGTATGCCTTTTTTGCCCCGGCCAAAACACCCCCGGAAGCGATCATCGCGATCAACGCTGCGCTCAATAAAACCCTTGCTGATCCGGCAATTGTCAAAAAACTGGAAGACCAGGGACTGGAAGTCAAATCGAGCACACCAGAATGGCTGAAGACCTACGTCGGCGAAGAAGTGGCACGCTGGAAAAAATCCTTGGGCGAGCTGAAAATCCAGCTGGACTGAGTGCCGCTGCTGCCAATGCCCCTGGATTGCGAGAACGCCGAGCCACTTCGCCCAGCCCGGAAACAACTTCACGAGGCCGTCGGCTATTTTCGGGGTTCATCGCGCTGCCTCAAGCTCGCAATGCCGATGACTATGAGGCGCCGCTGCCGTGGAATATCGCGCGGCCTACGGTGTAGTTCGCGCGCCCGCCGCACTCAGCACGTTTGGCGTCCGTTTGCAAGACGGGGTCTATTGAGCGCTTAAATTGACGAACCGGCTGTCGCGTTGAAATCACCGAAGGAGAGTTATGTCCTGCTTTTGCAAAGTCGTACTGTTCACTGACACCGATGGGCGCGCCAAATTCCGCGAGGAAGCAGTAGCGATACCTGAAGGCTAGCCCCAGGCGCGCCTCTCCAGCCTGTTTCCCTCGCGTGGCTATCAGCTTCGTGAAAGTCCGGTGGGGTTTCGCAGCCAGTGGTATTGCAGACCCACGCCGTGGTGGGTGTTTATCTTGAGCGGCATGATGGAAATCGGCCTCCAGAGCGGTTCTTCACGGGTTTTCAAGCCGGGTGAACATTTCTACTCAGCCGATACCTTGCCCCTGGGAGCAAGCTTCGACCCTGCGATTCACGGGCATTGGAGCCGACAGGTCGGTGACGACGCGCGGGTGACGCTATCCGTGAGGGACTAGCCGTCGCTCTTGAAGACCGGCTCAGTTTGACACACCGGTGAGCTGCACGCGGCGCACGAGTTCGTCACCCACAATCGTCTGTGTCCGACGGGCGGGCCATCTCATTCCATTTCTAAATCATTACGATATGTCGTTGCCCCTTCCTAGCCGTGCTTCGCGCACTGTCGTCGTCGGTGCGCCTAATCTCGTAATGATTTAGAAATGGAATCAGGCGACCGCTGCTGCTCGATTTTTTGCAAGCGCGATTTCGCGATCAAGCAATTTGGCAAAACGACTAAAGTACGCAAATAGAGTTTATAAAGTTCACTTATTGATGTAAGATTCGGCATGTGATTGTTTTAGAGGTGTTCCATGCCGAACCGACCCAAGTCCTACGCCGAATCCGAAACTCTCTCGCCGCTCAAGCGCGCGATAAATTTGCTAGGGGGTCAGGCAGGACTTGCCGAATCACTGAGCGCTGAGAGCGGGCGCAATGTCACGCGCCAGATGGTGAATAACTGGGTGGCGCGGGCCAGCTTGCCGGGCTGGACCGTGGCTTCGCTGCACAAGCTGACCGGCATCGCCTACGACGCGCTCTTGGGGAATTCCAAAGAACTCATTGAGACCGCCGATACAAAAAGTGTACGTTCAATTCTGCCGATCACGATTCCGGCGGCATTGATTCTGGCTGACGGCACAGTGTTCCAAGGGCGCAGTATTGGCGCGCCGGGCATCACCGTGGGTGAGGTGGTGTTCAACACCGCGATGTCGGGCTACCAAGAAATTCTTACCGATCCTTCGTACTGCAAGCAAATCGTCACGCTGACCTACCCGCACATCGGCAACACTGGCATTAACCGCGAAGACGTGGAAAGCGGCGACGGGCGGATTTACGCCGCAGGCTTGGTGATTCGTGATTTGCCGGCGGTGGTCTCGAACTTTCGCAGCACGCTCACGCTTGATGCTTATTTGCGCGAGGAAGGCATCGTCGCGATTGCCGACATCGACACGCGCAAGCTCACGCGCATCCTGCGTGACAAGGGCGCGCAAGCGGGGGTGGTTGTTGCCGGGGTGCAGCCGGGCGAAACGCTCGACTTAGCCGCCGCGCGTGCAGCGCTGGCGAAAGCCCCGAATCTGGCCGGTTTGGATTTGGCGAAAGTGGTGACGACGCGCAAAGCATACGCTTGGACAGAAACGGAATGGTCACTTTCTCGAGCGGCGGCCAACCAAGGTGCAGGCTATGGCACGCTGGTTGATGCGCGTTTTCACGTGGTGGCTTACGATTTTGGAGTTAAGCGCAACATCCTGCGCATGCTGGCACAGCGCGGCTGCAAACTCACGGTCGTGCCCGCCCAAACCAGCGCGCAGGAGGTGCGGGCGCTGAAACCCGACGGCGTGTTTTTGAGCAACGGCCCAGGCGACCCCGAGCCATGCGACTACGCCATCAGCGCTACTCGCACGCTGATTGAGTCAGGCCTGCCGGTGTTTGGCATTTGCTTAGGTCACCAAATCATGGCGCTCGCCTCAGGCGCTAAAACGCTGAAGATGAAGTTTGGCCACCATGGTGCGAATCATCCAGTCAAAGACCTTGACTCCGGGCGCGTGGTCATCACTAGCCAAAACCACGGTTTCGCGGTCGATGCCGCTTCGCTACCGAAGAATCTGCGCGCAACCCACGTATCGCTCTTCGATGGCTCGCTGCAAGGCCTGGCGCGCACCGACAAGCCCGCGTTTTGCTTTCAAGGGCATCCCGAGGCAAGCCCCGGGCCGCAGGATGTGGTTTATTTGTTTGATCGATTTGTCTCTTTGATGGAGCAGCATCGTGCCTAAACGCCAAGACCTCCAATCCATCCTCATCATCGGCGCTGGCCCAATCGTCATCGGCCAGGCCTGTGAATTCGATTACTCTGGGGCGCAGGCGTGCAAGGCGCTGAAGGAAGAGGGCTACCGCGTCATCTTGGTCAATTCCAATCCCGCGACCATCATGACCGACCCGGAAATGGCGGATGTGACCTACATCGAGCCGATCACCTGGCAAGTAGTGGCGAAAATCATTGAAAAAGAGCGGCCTGATGCGGTGCTGCCGACGATGGGCGGGCAGACGGCGTTGAACTGTGCGCTTGATCTAGCCAAAAACGGCGTATTGAAGCGCTTCAATGTCGAGATGATTGGAGCGCGCGAAGAAGCAATTGACAAGGCCGAAGACCGGCTCAAGTTCAAAGACGCGATGACCAAGATCGGCCTGGGTAGCGCCCGTTCGGGCGTGGCGCACAGCATGGACGAAGCCTTTGTCGAGCAAGCCAAAATCGGCTATCCGGCGATCATCCGGCCCTCATTCACGCTGGGCGGCACCGGTGGCGGGATTGCCTACAACCCGGAAGAATTTGAGACGATTTGCCGTCGCGGGCTGGAAGCCTCGCCCACCCGCGAGCTGCTGATTGAAGAATCACTGATCGGCTGGAAAGAGTACGAGATGGAAGTGGTGCGCGACCACGCCGACAACTGCATCATCGTCTGCTCGATTGAAAATTTGGACCCGATGGGCGTGCATACCGGCGATTCGATCACGGTGGCCCCGGCGCAAACCTTGACCGACAAGGAATACCAGTTGATGCGTAATGCGTCAATTGCGGTGCTGCGTGAAATTGGGGTCGATACCGGCGGCTCCAACGTGCAATACGCGATCAACCCGAAAGACGGGCGCATGATCGTAATTGAGATGAATCCGCGCGTCTCGCGCTCCTCTGCTCTGGCTTCGAAGGCGACCGGCTTTCCGATTGCCAAAATTGCCGCCAAGCTGGCGATTGGCTACACGCTCGATGAGCTGAAGAACGACATCACCGGTGGTCAAACTCCCGCGTCATTTGAGCCGTCGATTGACTATGTGGTCACCAAGGTGCCGCGCTTTGCTTTCGAGAAATTCAAGGAGGCGGATGACCGCCTGACCACGCAGATGAAAAGCGTGGGCGAAGTGATGGCAATTGGCCGCACGTTTCAAGAAAGCTTGCAAAAAGCGCTGCGCGGGCTCGAAGTCGGGGTCGATGGCTTCAATCTCAAGTCGGTCGATCCTGAGAAGATCGACGAAGAATTGGCGCACCCGCGTGCCGAGCGCCTTTGGTATGTGGCCGACGCATTTGGGGTCGGCATGTCGCTGGAAAAGGTGCATCAGCTGACCCACATTGATCCGTGGTTTCTGGTGCAGATCAAAGAGATTGTCGATCTCGAACTCGCGGTTGAAAAACGCAAGCTTGCAAACCTCACCGATGCGGAGCTGCGCTACCTGAAAACGAAAGGCTTTTCGGACCGCCGGTTGGCACATTTGATGAAAGTAAGCCCCTTGGAGATGCGCTCCAGGCGCGCTTCTTCAGGAATTCGCCCGGTGTACAAACGGGTTGATACCTGTGCGGGGGAGTTCGCCACCAAGACCGCTTATCTCTACTCGACCTACGAAGGCGGGGTGGGCGGCGAGTGTGAGGCGCAGCCCACCACGAACAAGAAAATCATGGTGCTGGGCGGTGGGCCAAACCGCATTGGTCAAGGAATTGAGTTTGACTATTGCTGCGTGCATGCCGCAATGGCTTTGCGTGAAGACGGCTATGAAACCATCATGGTCAATTGCAATCCAGAAACCGTCTCGACCGACTACGACACCAGTGACCGGCTCTATTTCGAGCCGCTGACCCTAGAAGATGTGCTCGAAATCGTCGACAAAGAAAAACCTTGGGGTGTGATTGTGCAATACGGCGGGCAGACGCCGCTCAAATTGGCGCGTGATCTGGAGCGCGCTGGTGTGCCGATTATCGGCACCTCGCCCGACATGATCGACTGCGCCGAAGACCGGGAGCGTTTCAAGCAACTGCTCAACGATTTGCAACTCAAGCAGCCGCCGAATCGCACCGCGCGCAACGAGCTGGAGGCGCTGCGTTTAGCGCAGCAGATCGGCTATCCGCTGGTGGTGCGGCCTTCCTACGTGTTGGGCGGCCGCGCGATGGAGGTGGTGCATGCCCCGGCAGACCTCGAACGCTATATGCGCGAGGCCGTCAAGGTGTCGAACGACTCACCCGTGCTGCTCGACCGCTTTTTGAACGATGCGATTGAGGTCGATGTTGACTGTGTTTCTGATGGGCGCGAGGTGGTGATTGGCGGTTTGATGGAGCACATTGAGCAAGCCGGTGTGCATTCGGGTGATTCGGCCTGTTCGCTGCCGCCCTATTCGCTTTCGGCAGACGTGCAAAACGAGATTCGCCGCCAAACCGTGGCGATGGCCAAGGCGCTGCGCGTGATTGGTTTGATGAACGTGCAATTTGCGGTAACCAAGGAGCAGGGTAAAGACGTGGTTTACGTGCTTGAAGTCAATCCGCGCGCCTCACGCACCGCGCCCTTCGTTTCTAAGGCCACCGGCCTGCCGTTTGCCAAAATTGCGGCGCGCTGCATGGCCGGGCAATCGCTCAGCAGCCAGGGCATCACCAAAGAAGTCGTGCCGCCTTACTTCAGTGTGAAAGAGGCAGTGTTCCCCTTCGCTAAGTTTCCTGGAGTCGATACGATTTTGGGACCAGAGATGAAATCGACCGGCGAAGTCATGGGCGTAGGCGACACCTTTGCCGAAGCCTTTGTCAAATCGCAACTGGGTGCGTCCGTCAAGCTGCCGATCAGCGGCACGGCTTTCTTGAGCGTAAAAGATGCTGACAAACGCCATATCGGCGAGCTCGCCTACGACCTGAATCTGCTCGGTTTCAAGATCGTTTCCACCGGTGGTACCGCGCAGGTGATTCGCGATCACGGTGTGCCGGTGACCCAGGTGAGCAAGGTAAAAGAAGGCCGCCCCAATATCGTCGATATGATTAAAAACAAGGAGATTGCGCTGGTCATCAACACCACCGACGAAAAGCGCTCCACCATTCTTGATTCGCGCGCGATTCGGGTTTCTTCCTTGCAGTCCAAGGTGACGGTGTACACCACGATTGCGGGCGCGAAAGCGGCGGTGCAGGGCATGCAGAATTTGGGCGCTTTGCAGCCGTATTCGTTGCAGAGCTTGCATTTGCGGATTGCCGCCTAATTCCATTTCTAAATCATTACGATATGTCGTTGCCCCTTCCTAGCCGTGCTACGCGCACTGTCGTCGTCGGTGCGCCTAATCTCGTAATGATTTAGAAATGGAATAAGCAGACTACAATGTGGTCTTCGGGGCAGCGCAATTAGCTGCCCTTTTCTTTTGACCCAGCTTTTGACCGTGATGAGCGAGTTGCCATGAGCGTCCAACGTGTACCGATGACAGTGCTAGGTGCGGCTCGCCTTCATGAAGAATTGAAGCGCCTGAAGTCGGTGGAACGCCCGGCGGTGGTGCAAGCCATCGCGGAAGCGCGCGCGCACGGCGATCTTTCAGAAAACGCCGAATACGATGCGGCAAAAGAGCGTCAGGGCTTTATCGAAGGGCGCATCAAAGAAGTGGAGGCCAAGCTTTCCACAGCTCAGGTCATCGACCCCACTTCGTTGGTCGGTGAGGCGTGGGTGGTTTTTGGTGCGACCGTTGATTTGGAAGACCTCGATTCGGGTGCCAAAGTGGCTTACCAAATCGTCGGCGATGACGAGGCCGATATCAAAGTAGGTAAGGTCTCGATCAGCTCACCGATTGCGCGCGCCTTGATTGGCAAAGTGGAAGGTGACGTAGTCCATCTGATTACGCCGGGCGGTGATCGTGAGCTGGAAGTGCTGGGGATTCGCTTCGTCTGAAAAAGATCAGTCGGATGCCACCGGTTCCCAGTGGCGAATGATGACCGACACCTTGGTCACGCCGTTGAATTCATCAATCGCCAGCTCGTAGGCTGCGCAGATTCTGCCAGGTGCGCTGTGCGCCGCATCGGGCGTATTGAACTGAATCGCTTCGAGCTGTTGGCCGTTTTTTTCGAGCACCAGCTTGAGGTGTTTTTCTTTGATGAGCCGCTGGCTTTTGACCGCAAATACGTCAGAGAACATTGGCGCGGGAAAGCCTTGCCCCCAGACCTCAGCGTGCAGCATTTGCGCGGCGGGCAGGTTGAGATAAGCCAGCTCCAGCGGGCCATCGGTTTCCAGGGTTAGTGCCAAATCGGCCGGGCGCAGCAACTGCGTCGCCGCTGCCTCAAAAGCCGCAGCGAATTGGTCGAAATGGATTGCCTGAATGGTTAACCCAGCCGCCATCGCGTGGCCGCCAAAGCGCTCAATTAACGCCGGGTGACGTTTGGATACCAGATCGAGGCAATCGCGCAGGTGCAAAGGCTTGATCGAGCGGCCTGAGCCTTTGAGCAGGCCGTCGATCTCGTCGGGCGCAAACACAATGGCTGGGCGGTGGTAGCGGTCTTTCAGGCGCGAGGCGACAATGCCGACCACGCCCTGATGCCAAGCTGAGTCGAACAGCGAAATCGTGCTGCGGCCCTCGGCGGCCACGTGGCGTGC
The DNA here is from genome assembly GCA_031362865.1 of Burkholderiales bacterium. Classification (GTDB taxonomy): domain Bacteria; phylum Pseudomonadota; class Gammaproteobacteria; order Burkholderiales; family JAEUOS01; genus JANLTH01. The sequence goes on from JANLTH010000154.1 coordinate 25,834, forward strand.
TTCAAGCGCGGCGAATGCGGTTTCCTGCATCCCGGCCTCAATCTCGCGCCGCTCACGATTCAGGTCATCTAATTGCTGGGCCAGCGCCAGCGCGCGGTTCATGTCGTCGGTGATGAGGCATTCGATGCCAATCGACATGTCGTCCAGACGACCGGCAGCGTTGAGCCGGGGACCAACCGCAAAGCCGAAATCAAACGTGGTCGCTTGCGCCGCGTGGCGGCCCGCTACTCTCAACAAGGCCGCAACGCCAGCATGCGCGCGCCCACTGCGGATGCGCTTTAAGCCTTGCGCCACGAGAATGCGATTGTTGTGGTCGAGCTGCACCACGTCGGCGACCGTTCCCAGGGCAACCAGGTCAAGAAGCGCGCCCAGATTGGGTTCGGGAGCATTTGCATAGTGGCCTTGGGCACGCAATTGCGCGCGCAAGGCGAGCAGCACATAGAACATCACGCCGACCCCGGCGATTGCCTTGCTTGCGAATTTGCACCCAGCCTGATTCGGGTTGACGATGCATGCTGCCGCAGGCCGCGCGTCGCCAGGCAGATGGTGATCGGTGACCAGTACTTCGATGCCCAGCTCGTTCGCGCGGGCCACGCCGTCAACACTGGCAATCCCGTTGTCCACCGTGATGATGAGGTCAGGCCGCCCCAGGCGCGGATGCAGCGCCGCCAGCTCCACGATCCCGGGGGTGAGGCCATAGCCAAACTTGAAGCGGTCCGGCACGAGGTAGTCGATCTGCGCGCTGGGCAGCAGCAGGCGAATTCCGCGCAAGGCCACTGCGCAGGCGGTAGCCCCGTCACAGTCGTAGTCGGCCACCACCAGGAGCTTCTTCTGCGCGACGATGGTCTGGGCGATCAGGCGGGCCGCAGCATCGGCGTGGGTGAGGGTGGCCGGGGGCAGCAGCGTTTTCAGTTCCAATTGTGCCCCGCCTGCATCACGCAGGCCACGATTGGCGAATAGCCGTGCCAGCAGCGGATGCACGCCGCCTTGCTCGATCATCAGGCGCGCGCGCTCGTCGGTGCGGCGGACGACTATGTCTGGCATGGTGGATGGCCCCTCAATGAAAAAAGCCGGTGGGCGACAGGGCCACACCGGCTTCGGTGGTAGGCAAGCAATGTACTACTTGGGTGGGTCACCAGGGTACAGCTTGCGGGCACGCTCGATCTGCTCCGTGGCTCGAACAAACTCGCGCGAAGTGGCTTCGGCGATTTGGGCGCTGCCAGCGGCTGAGCCAATCAGCACTGCTGCCAGCGCTACCTTGCCTTCTGGATTCTCATCCAATTTCCACAGGTGTTGGGTGATCTTGAGGGCGGTTTCTTTCGGCATGTTGGGTGCAAGGCCAATGCCATAGCCGGGGAAGGGGTCGCTCTTCTGGAACACGCGCAAGCGATTGCCATAGCGCTTCAAGCCTTCTTCGCTCGACGCGACCGAAACGATGATGACATCGACCTTGCGCTCGGCCAGTGCATCGATCATTTCATCTTGCAGCTTGAACTCACGGAATTCCTTGAAATCCTTGGGCTCAAGACCATTGCCATTGAGCGTAATCATGCCGATCGGGCCGATAGAGGTCGCGCGTGACAACAGGCCGACACGGGCATTCTTCATGTCGGCAAACTTCACGTACTCAGAATCGGCACGCACCATTACCAGGGCAAACAAGTCGCGAAACTTGCCGACCACTTGATAGTTTTGGTCGCGCGCGGCACCACCGATTTGGTGGGTGACAGCCATGATGATGTCGTACTTGAGCGCATCTTTTGGCTGGCCTTCATCAGGCTTGAAGCTGCGCGTAATCTCGACCTGAATCGGGCGGCCGATGTTGTTTTGCATCAAATCGATCAGCGGTTGCATCGACGACTTCATCTGGATCTGCTCGGCCTCGCGGCTGCCGCCAGGGATCAGGCCAAGTTTGAATGGCTCGCCCGACAAACCACCCGATTTAGCCTTGTAAACGCTATAACCCACGCCGGCGGCAAGCGCAAGGGTGGCGGCGATTGCCCACTTGACCCAAGTGCGCCTGCCACGCTTTCCGCCTGAAGCGGTGATGTTGGACAAATCGTTGTCGCCAATCAGTACCGGCTTCAATTCGTCGACCGATTGAGGGCGCTTCTGATCGTCGGGCAGCAGCGCCCAATCGATGGCCTTCAGGAAATTCTCGCTATATTTGCCCTTGCCGATGACGGTGGCGGGTTCTTGCGGATCGTTTTGGATACGCGCCGCAGCTTCAATCGGCTTTTTGCCGCAGATCATCCAATACAGCACGCCGCCAAACGCATACAGATCGGACCACGGCCCTTGGCGACCATGCGAGTGGTATTGCTCAAACGGTGCGTAGCCCGGCGTGACAATGCTGGTCAGGCCGTTGTCGACAGCGTTTTTGGCCAAGCGTGCGGCACCAAAATCCAGCAGCACCAAACTGCCGTCGGAGTCACGCACGTAAATGTTGGCAGGCTTGATGTCGCGATGCAGAAAGCCGGTTTGATGAACCAAATCCAAGCCGTTTAGCAAGGGGATGAAAATCTGCAACATCGTTTTTTCATCAGGAATCGCTTCGCCGCGATCCAGCCGCTTTTTCAGCCACGCATTGAGTGACTCGCCGTACTCATAGTCCATCACCATGTAGGCCGTGTTGTTGGTCTCGAAGAAGCGCGAGACCCGCACAATGTTGGCGTGCCGGAAGGTGGCGAGCGTGCGCGACTCGAGCAAAAAGCGGTCCAAGCCGATTTTGTATTCTTCGGAATCGGCTTCGCTCTTCGCCCAAACGGCAGCGGTTTGCTCGTCGCGCATCGCCAAGTCGTTGGGCAGGTATTCCTTGATTGCAACCTTTGAATTCAGGTTGGTGTCGTGGGCTAGGTAAGAAATACCGAAGCCACCAATCCCCAAGACGCGCTCAATCCGGTACTCCTGCAACTGATAGCCAACCGGCAGGGCCAAGCGATTTTGCGGCTCGCCTGAAGCGGCTGCTTTCTTGCGCAATTCGGAGTAAGAAGGGCCGTCGTAGTCGCTGGCCAGTACGCCGCGATGTTTGGGCGAATTCGGGTTGACGGCGGTTTTGTCTTCCGGCTCACCGCTGATTGTGACCTCGGCCCCGCGTGTGTCTTTGAACTGGCGCAACTGTGCTTGCAGTTGATCGAAAGAAATCTCTTCTTCGGCTGGCTTTTCAGCGGCGGACTGGGCCCCGCGCAACTGCGCCTGCAAGGCTTCAAACGAAAGCTCACCTTCGGCCTCGTCGTTCGAGACAGGTATCGCTGTGTTCTTCGCGGTTGCAGTCTCAGCGGCGCTGGCTGCACCGGCAAATACCGGCAGGTCAGGGGCGGTCGGAGCAAGGGTGGCTTCGGACTCCGTCGGGACTTTCTCGGTTGGTGTCAGGTCGGCCTGCAAATCGCTGGCTTGACGCGGGCGATTGAGGGTGGCACCAGTGCGTGCGGTAGCACCCGCGCGGGCGAGATCGACCACTGGGCGCTTAAACGTGCCGGTAGTTACACCAAACTGCGAGGCAGTCGGGGAAAACTTCTTGTCCTTGTCGTTCGGTTGGTCGGCCATGAACTAAAGTCTACAGTGCCCGTTTCTATCCAGCATTGACGCGAAAGGTTTGCGCAGAGGGAGCTTGGTAAATCTACAGCGGTTGACGGAGATGCCGAATTGTGATGCCGAGAGACACCGTTAGTCCAACGCGCTGCTAGCCCCCGATTGTACCAAAATTCGTGCGGTAGCCACCTCTTGCAGACCTCCAGAAAACTTCAAATGAATCAGAGGCTTGCGGCCACTGACTGAATGCAATCGCCGAGCAAACGACGGCTTGGTTTGGAAAAGTGCGTGGGAAATTCCTTGGCCTGCACTTCTCACCCTATTTGAGGGCACGCAGCTTGCGGCATCCTTACGGCCCTTGGATGACAAGCACCTGATTCGCAAGGAGTTTTTCAAGCACGGGACGCCAGTCCTGGGCTCGCCAAAAACGCCACTTTGCACCCGGCAGCGGCCGCGACCACCACAAATGCTGGCGAAAAACCAGACCAACTTGCTGGTCTTGGTGAGAGGATTGCCCCAGCGTTTGCTGTGCGAGGCTTGCATACTCGGCAACCGGAATCTGACAAAAATTAACAGTCAGGCAGTCCGCAAGTGTTGTTGCGTCGTCAAGAAACTCGCTTCGAGTCGGTGTGGGGGTGCTGGTTGGTGCGTCCGCTTCACCCCAAAACCAAACGCTATTGACGGCCCGCGCCCCGCGCGACTCGCGTGCTTGGTTGACCGGATGGTCGTGCAGCAACATCTGAACCTCGGTTTCGAGCGCGCGCAAGCGACGTGCAGAGTTGCCGCGCGGTGCTTGGGCGGCAGCCGAATTTCCCAGCGCCTCCGACAAAGTGGCGGTTTGGATGTCGAGTGGCGCTGGGAAGGCGACATTCCAGGTTGAGGCGCGGCACAAAGCTGATGGAGCGGTTGGCTGAAAAAATCGGATGCCATCACCCAAAAAATGGGCGTTCAAGCTGGCTCGGAGTTGCTCCGATTCCGCGATGTTTAGTACCTGTGCCGCGTCGGCTTCCAAGTAGGCTTGATCGCGCCCCAACGTTAGATGAATTGGGTCCGCGCACAGCAGAAACGCGGAACCGGACTCCTTGGGTGATCGTGCAGTGGCAACGCTGCTGGTTTGGTTGCGGTCCGCCGCCGCCGAGAGTTGGCATATCAGGTGCTCAGCGCTGCGAATCGCCGCGTATTGCCAACGAACGTGACCGGGCAATTCGCGCGGCAGGGCGGCCAGGCAGGCTTGTGCATTGGCCAAATCGTCGGGCAGGTGAATCAGGGTGCGCAAAGTGGAATTTCTCCGGCGTGAAGGCGAGCGAAGCGTGATGATTGATCGTAGGGGGTAATCGTAGGGTGACGTGCTGGCGCAGGCGCACGATGGATGCCGTCAGTAAAATTGTAGGCTCATGGCCAACCTATCCTCCCCTGACCGAGCGCCGTCGGCGCGACCGGCGCTCTCCACACTTTCCCTGGTTCCCCTCGTCGCACTACGTTACACCCGCTTGGGGCAGATTTTTCGCTCTAGCACGAAAGGGGCAGGCTCACACTCGCGCAACGGTTTCATCTCCTTTATCTCCTTCGCTTCAATGGCAGGCATCGGGTTGGGCGTTGCCGCCTTGATCGTGGTGCTCTCGGTGATGAATGGCTTTCAGAAAGAGGTGCGCGACCGCATGCTCTCGGTGGTCTCGCACATCGAAATTTTGGGCGGGGCCGGAATCGTTCCCGATTGGCGGGCCACGGTGAAGGAAGCGCAAGCCGTGCCACGTGTGGTCGCGGGTGCGCCCTATGTGCTGGCGCAAGCGATGTTGACCAACAACGACCTGGTGCGTGGCGCGGTGATTCGCGGCATTGACCCGGCGCTGGAAGCGCAGGTTTCCGACCTGGCGCAAAAGATGAAGCGCGGCAAGTTGACGCTGCTTCAACCCGGCGAATTCAACGTGGTGCTAGGGGCCGAGTTGGCCCGGGCGCTGGGCGTGTTGCCGGGCGACAAGATCACCGTGGTGTCGCCGCAAGGCAACGTGACACCCGCGGGCGTGATCCCTCGCTTGAAGCAATTCAACGTGGCTGGCATCTTCGAGGCGGGGCATTTTGAATACGATGCGTCGCTCGCGCTGATTCACCTGGATGATGCGAAAAAGCTCTTTCGTACCGAAGGTGGCGAGGGCGCTGCCACCGGCGTGCGGCTGAAAACCAGCGACCTCTACGCTGCCCCACAAATTGCGCAAGACGTGGCGCGTGCGGTGCGCGGCGACTTGCTGGTACGCGACTGGGGGCGCATCAATAAAAACTGGTTTGCCGCCGTGCAGATTGAAAAGCGCATGATGTTCATTATCCTCACGCTGATTGTCGCGGTGGCTGCGTTCAATCTGGTGTCGTCGCTGGTGATGACGGTCACTGACAAGCGTGCCGACATCGCGATTTTGCGCACCATGGGCGCGTCGCCCGGGGCAGTGATGCGAATTTTCATGCTGCAAGGTGCGCTGATCGGCATGGTGGGCCTGTCGCTGGGCGTGGCCGGGGGCGTGGCGCTGGCGCTTAATCTCGATGTGGTTGTGCCCTTGATCGAGCGGCTGCTGGGCGTGCAGTTTTTGAACAAAGACATTTACTTCATCTCCACCTTGCCCTCTGATCTGCGCCTGAGTGACCTCACGTCAGTGGTGATTATTTCCTTCATCCTCTCGCTGTTGGCGACGATCTACCCGAGTTGGCGCGCAGCACGCGTGCAGCCTGCCGAGGCTCTGCGCTATGAATAAGCCAGCCCAAACATCCGTGCTCGACGCGCGCGGCATCACCAAAATCTATCCCGGTGGCATTGAAGTGTTGCGTGGGGTCGATTTGCAGGTCGCCAAGGGAGAAACACTCGCCATCGTCGGCAGTTCAGGCTCGGGCAAAAGCACCTTGCTGCACATTTTGGGCGGGCTCGACGGTGCTTCCAGCGGCTCGGTAACACTCGCCGGGCAAGCCTTGAGCACTTTGAACGAAACGGCGCGAGGCACGCTGCGCAACCGCGCCTTGGGCTTCGTCTACCAATTCCACCACTTGCTGCCCGAATTCACCGCGCTTGAGAACGCGGCCATGCCGCTCATCATTCGTGGTAGCAGCCGTCGTGAGGCGCGCGACCAGGCGATTGCGATGCTCGAAGCCGTCGGGCTGGGGCCGCGCTTGGCGCATGTGCCGGGCCAGCTTTCAGGGGGCGAGCGGCAGCGCGTGGCGTTGGCGCGTGCGCTGGTGGGCGAGCCGCAACTGGTGTTTGCCGATGAACCGACTGGCAATTTGGATCGCGCCACCGCACAGGGCGTGTTCGACTTGATGCTCAAGCTTCAAGCGGAACGGGGCACGGCTTTTGTGGTGGTCACGCATGACCGCGAGCTGGCCGCGCGCCTGGGCCGGGTGCTGGAGATCAAGGATGGGCGGATTTCTTCATAGCCGATACTTGAAGAGCCTCATCCCTATTGCCTCTTCAGGCAGTATGGGTGGAGAAGCTTTCCCAGTGGCGCTTTTCAGCCAATGCCCGCAGTGTTTCGTCACCGTTCACCACCACTGGGTGGGTGACCGCCTCGAGTAGGGCTAAGTCGTTGTGCGAGTCGCTGTAAAACCAGCTTTGTGTGAATGAAGCGATGGAACGACCGGTTTCGGCCAGCCACTCTTGGGTGCGCGTCACTTTGCCTTCGCGAAAGCTGGGTGTGCCGCGCGGCCGGCCGGTAAAGCGCTCGTCGGGCGCACCAGTGGTTTCCAACTGCACCGCAATCAAATTCTCGATTCCGAAGGCCGCAGCGATCGGGCGGGTGATGAACTCGTTGGTCGCCGTGACTGCGGCGCACCAGTCGCCGCGCCGCTGGTGGCGTGCCACCATTTCGCGCGCGGCGGGCGTGATCGCGGGGCGCACAAAGCTTTCCATAAACTGCGCATGCCATTGATCGAGCTGGGCGCGCGAGTGCTGCGCCAAGGGCGCGAGTGAAAAGGCCAAGTAGTCTTCGAGCTTCAAGGTGCCCGCTTTGTAAAGCCCGAAAAAATGGTTGTTTTTGCGCTCGTAGTCTTCGCCATCCACGACACCCTGGGCCACCAAAAAGCGGCCCCAGCCGTGATCGCTGTCCACCGTCAGCAGGGTGTAATCGATGTCAAACAAGGCTAGGCCTTGGCCGGGTGCGAGTTGAAGCAAGGGTTTCAGAGGCAGCATGCAGCGCGAATTTAAATGAGTTCGGGATTTTGCAATCGTTGCAAGGTGTCGCGCACAAAGGGCAGGGTGAGCGGGCGTTTTTGGGTCAGTGATGCTAGGTCGAGTGCATCAAGCAGGTGCATCAAGGAAGGCATGTCGCGCCGTGTGTGGGTGAGCAAGTAATCAAGCAGCGGCGCATCAAACTTCATGCCGCGTGCGAGCGCATGTTGCACGAGCGCCGCACGCCGCTCATCGTCGGTGAGAAGATGCAGTTCGAAAACCAAGCTCCATCCCAAGCGCGACTTCACTTCTTCGCGCAAGCCTAGCTGCGCCGGGGGAAGGTCGCCCGTGACTAGCAAGGGCGGCCCGCCTTCACGAGCGGCGTTGTAACGATTGAAAAGAACTGTTTGCCCGGCATCGTTCAAGGCTTCGACGTGAATGAGCGCGATCAAGGGTTCGGGTGTGTCGAGTGTGCGATCAAGACGGGCGTCCACCACGCAAGAGCCCCACGCGCGCGCCAAATGTGTACGCCCGCAACCTGCCGGGCCCCACAGATAAATGCACGGCTGGTCGTCTTGCCCCAAGTGGCGCAATGCCGCTATCGCGTGTGCATTGCGCCCCACCACGAAGTTCTCGAAGGAGGCCGGTGGAGTTTCAGAAATCCCTGGAAGAAGGTGCTGCATGGCGCGAACGGAGCAAGGCGATTGAGGTTTGACCCAAATTGCCTTTGCTATTTTTTGCTTTTGTAAAACTCGCTCGCGAAGTAAGCGACCGAGACGCGGCGCAGCACAATGAGCAGAATAGCAGAAGCGGGAACAGCCACCAGCACGCCGAAAAAGCCGAACAATTGGCCGAAGGCAAGCAGCGCAAAAATAATCGCCAATGGGTGCAATCCGACCCGCTCGCCCACTAGCTTGGGCGTGAGCACAAAACTCTCGATCACTTGACCGATCACGAATGCCGCGACGATGGCAGCGACCCCGACCAGCCCCAGCGTGCCGCTAGCAATTTGCAAAATACCGACCAGCACGGCAAGCAACACGCCCAAGCCAAAGCCGACGTAGGGAATGAACCCAAGCAGCCCGGTGATCATGCCGATGGGCAGCGCAAAATCCAGCCCGGCCAACCATAGCGCGGTCGAGTAGTAGACCGCCAAACAAAGCATCACCGTGATTTGACCGCGCAAAAACTGTGAGAGCACGTCGTCGATTTCAATCGCCGCGCCAGAAACCAGCTGGTGAAAGCGCCGCGGAACCGCGATGTCCACACTTTTCACCAAACGCGGCCAATCCATCGACAGATAGATCAGGACCACCGGGATCATCAACAAGTTGCCCAAAAAGCCAGCCAAAGCCAGCCCGCCCAATTTGAGGGAGGCGGCGATCTTGCTGCCCACGCCATCGGCACTTTGAAGTTGCTCGGTCAGCCAAGCCTTGAGCGTGGCGACATCGAACTGAACGGTGATGTCAAACCATGCCTTCAGTTTGGGCACCAGCACCTCATTGGCTTTGACCAACACTTGCGGTAAATGCGTGGTGAGCTCGGTTACCTCGTGCTGAAACAGCGGCACCAAGATCAAAATCATCGCAACACCGCTGATGCCCAACAGAAAAACCATGCTCAGCACCGCAACCGGGCGCGCCCACGACGATTGGCCCCGCCGGTCCAACTTCGCGGTGAGCCAGCGTACTGCCGGCTCAATCACATACGCCAGAATCGCCCCGATGACGAAGGGCGTGAGAATCGCCCGCAGCTCGTAGACCAGCCACAGCAGCAGCGCACCGAACAACAGCCAGAGCAAGGTTTGGCGCTGATTGGCAGAGAGAAATTGAGGTTCGGGCACTTTGAAAAATTGCGTCGCTTAAAATCGAATTTTAGTTCTTTCACTATCCTAACTCATGGCACAAACCAGTCTTTCCTACCGCGATGCGGGCGTTGACATCGATGCCGGGGATGCCTTGGTCGAGGCGATCAAGCCTTTGGCCAAGCGCACTATGCGCGAAGGCGTGCTGGCTGGTATCGGCGGATTTGGTGCGTTGTTCGAAGTTTCAAAAAAATTCAAAGAACCCGTGCTGGTGGCCGGGACCGACGGGGTTGGCACCAAGTTGAAGCTCGCATTCCAGCTCGATGCGCACGACACCGTAGGGATCGACTTGGTGGCGATGAGCGTTAATGACATTTTGGTGCAAGGCGCTGAGCCGCTGTTTTTCCTCGATTATTTCGCCTGCGGCAAGCTGGACGTGGCCACCGGTACCAAGGTGGTGGGCGGCATTGCCCGGGGCTGCGAGCTGGCCGGTTGTGCGCTGATTGGCGGTGAGACCGCTGAGATGCCCGGCATGTATCCCGATGGCGAGTACGACCTGGCGGGCTTTGCGGTGGGCGCAGTCGAAAAATCGAAAATCATCAGTGGCTCCACCATCGAGCCGGGCGACGTGGTGCTCGGCTTGGCCTCCAGCGGTGCGCATTCCAACGGCTACTCGCTGATCCGCAAAATTTTGGAGCGCGCCAAGTCCGATTTAAGTGCCGATTTTCATGGGCGCAGCCTGCGCGATGTCATCATGGAACCCACACGAATCTACGTCAAACCGCTGCTGGGGCTGATGGACCAAATGAAAATCAAAGGTATGGCGCACATTACCGGAGGCGGCTTGGTTGAGAACGTGCCTCGGGTACTGGGTGAGCATTTATCGGCTGTGCTGCACCGTGATGCATGGACGATGCCGCCATTGTTTAATTGGCTGCAACGCGAAGGCCACGTGGCGGACGCCGAAATGCACCGGGTCTTCAATTGCGGCATTGGCATGGTGGTGATTGTGGCCGCGGCAGATGCACCAGCCGCGATCACTGCGCTGAGCGCTTCTGGTGAATTGGTCTATCGGATTGGCGAGATTTTGGATCGGACTTTCGGCCAAGCGCCAACCGTGGTTGTTTAAGGGGATTTCATGCAGCCGTTAATCGACCTACGCTCAGACACCGTAACCCGCCCCACCGCACCGATGCGCGCCGCGATTGCTGCGGCACCCGTGGGCGACGACCAGTATGGCGAAGACAGCTTGATGAACGAGCTGCAAGCGCGCATCGCCGCGCTGGCGGGCAAGGAAGCGGCACTCTGGTGCCCGAGTGGCACGATGGCGAACCAGGTGGCGCTGCGCGTGCTCACTCGCCCGGGCGACGATGTGATTGTGTCGAAAGAATCGCATGCGGTATGGCATGAAATGGGGGCCTCAGGTGCGAATGCCGGGGTTCAATTCACCGAGGTCGCAGGTGCTGGCCGAGCATGGTTTACGGCGGATGAGTTTGTGCAGGCGGTGCGGCCACGAGGGCACGTGATTTACCCGGCCACCACGCTGGTCGAGGTGGAAAACACGCACAACCGTTCCGGTGGGGTGGTGGTTCCTCAGACTGAAATTGTCAAGGTGTGCAGCGCGGCGCGCGAGCGCGAAATCGCTACTTACCTTGACGGTGCGCGGTTGTGGAACACCAGCGTCGCGTCAGGGCTGAGCGTTGCCGAACTGGCCGCACCGTTTGACTTGATGTCAGTCGCCCTCTCGAAAGGCTTAGGCTGCCCTGGCGGTACGGTGCTGGCGGGTTCACGCGAGCTGGTAGCGCGTTGTCATAAGCATCGGCGCATGTTTGGCGGGGCGATGCGTCAGGTGGGTTTTTACGCCGCCGCAGGCTTGTACGCGATTGAGCAACACGTGACGCGCTTGGGCGAAGATCACGCCCATGCCAAGTTGATCGGTGAGCGCTTGGCGCGCACGGCGGGCGTAGAGATTGATCTATCGAGCCTGCAAACCAATATCATCGTTTTTAAACTTGGCGTCGGTGCGCCTGACGCTGCCACGGTGGTCGCGCGTGCCAAAGCCCGGGGCGTGCTGGTGTTCGCATTTTCGCCGCGCTTGGTACGCGCGGTGACGCATTTGGACGTGTCGCGCCAGCAGTGCGAAACTGCCGCCGATGTGCTTGCAGCGGCGATCACCGGCTGAAATTTCGCCGGATTTTTTGGCGAAAGACAGCCTGAAGAGGCAATACCAGAGCGCTTCTTCAGGCAATCATCAGCAGCTCGGCGGTGGCTTGCGGGGCGCTTACCATGCAGTCGTGACCAGTTTGCAGCTCCACATAGCGCCAGCTTTTATCCGCTTTGAGCTTGGGTTTGAGGCCATTGAAATCGCCGTAAAACGGTTTGACGCAATCGACGTAGAGGCGCGGCAGCTTGACTGCTGCTTGGTTGGGCAGCGCGATCGGTGAGAGATACGTGCCATAAGGGTGTGGGCGCATCGAGGCTTGCACCCAGGCGCGCTGGTCGAGATCGTCGATGCCAAAGAGGGCGGCATCGGGCACCGGCAGAAAAATGCCGCCAGCAGCGGCGGCCGCAGCGTGGCGAGAGGCCTGCACTTCTGGTGTGTGCGCCATCCCCCAAGCGCGGCCATGCTCAGGAACGACGGCATCGAGATAGACCAAACGGGCTAGGGTGTCGGTGTCGTGCAGCCGGTCTGCTACCCCCGTGATGATGATGCCGCCGTAGCTGTGGCCGACCAGTACGACTTGATTCAGGCGTTCAAGGCGGATCAGCTCGATGATCGCGTCCACATGAGTGTCGAGCGAGATCTGTCGGTTGATCTGCTGCCAGTGTTCGCCCATGCCAGGCAGAGAAGGCGTGAAAACTTCGTGGCCCGCCGCGCGGAGCAGCCGAGCGACATCGCGCCAACACCAACCGCCGTGCCAGGCACCGTGAACCAGTACGAATGTGCTCATTGATTTCTTCCCCGATAGATGACTGACGAGCGCTCATGCTCAGATCGTTACATGTGCTGCGCGATTGTGCAAAAAACGTAAGGCCGAGAGTACCGTGAGCGCCGAGGTTTTTGGATTTTCAGCCAAGGGATTGCCGCGCATCGTGAGCTGCATTTCGCCAAAGGCCCCGCGCGCGTGAACTTTGTGAATGTTGGCGCTAACGGTGGGGTCGGCAATCAGCTGCACCTGGGTCGCATCCAAGCCCAAACCGGCGAGCGATACGGTTGCCGCGACATTCGCGTTTTTTGGGTAGAGCCGAGCGGCTTCGCGCGCGCTGCCGGTGAAAAACGTGGCCGCTTCGGTGAGCGCGTCCAGATTCAAAATCGCTTCCGCTGGTGAGCCGCGCCAGCCTTGCGGTGGTTTGCGCCCGGTGTAGGTCACCGCTGACAAGCCTTCCTGCCGGGCGGCGGCCAGCGCGTCAATTGCGCCGATGGCACCAGGCAGTAGATGCAGTTTGGTTTGGCCGCGCACGGCGGCTGCTTCAAGCGCCTTGGCCAACGCCAAATCTGCCAGCGCGCCTACGGAGAGCACGGCGCATTCCACGCCTCGTTGCAGCGCGGGGAGCACGTGGGCTTGCAGCGCGCCGTGCCCCGCGCATTCGAGCACCAGTGCCGAATCATCGGGCACGCGGCCGTAGATCGCGATTTGTGGTTCGCTTGCGGCTAAAGCGCGGCCAACCGCCTCGCACTGGGTTTCACGCACCACCAAGTGCGTAATTTGAATCGAGGGGTGTTCATGCAGGCGCTTGACCAGCGCCTGCCCGATAGCCCCAAAACCGATGAGGGTGAGGTTGAGCTTGAGCATGGCGTGATCGTACCCTTGAGGTGCGACACCGTGCTGCGCCTGCAAAGAAAAAGACACCCGAAGATGCCTTTTTCTTGACGCTAAATTACTGCGTCAGAGGTTGTCAGCCGTTGCTACTGACCGACGCGCCGAATTACTTCTTCGGGGCTTCCTTGGCTTTGTCCATTGCTGCACCAGCAGCAGCCTTGGCGGCATCGCCAGCGCTAGCGCCGGACTTTGCTGCTTCAACCGCTGCACCAGCGCCTGCTTTGGCAGCATCTTTTGCCATTTCAACTGCTTTGCTTGCAGCGTCCTTGGCGGTATCACCAGCTTTGGCGGCTGCGTCTTTTGCAGCATCGGCAGCACCAGCAACCGCACCGGCAGCAGCAGTACCTGCGGCAGCGGCGGCGGCTGGCGCAGCAGCGGCTGCTTCGCCAGCGATCATCTTGGCGACATCGTCCATCGAGAGGCTCTTGCCATTTTTGATCACGGTGATTGGCTCAACCTTGCCGCCCTTGAGCGTAAAGATGGTCATTTCAGCATCTTTGCGGTCGCCTTTGGCATCAAATGCCACGGTACCGGTTGCGCCTTTGAAGGTGATCTTGAAGAGCTCAGGCGTGAACTTGGCCGGATCGGTCGAATTCGCAGCTTGCATCGCGGCGATCATGACTTGCATCGCGTCATAGGTGAAAGGCGAGTATTGCAGCACTTTCTGGTACTTGGCGGTGAATGCGTTGGTGAAGGTCTTCGAGGCCGAAGTCGGTGGAATACCGGCTTGCGAGCAGATCAGGCCTTCGGCTGCAGCACCTGCCAATTTGGCCATTTCGTCGGTGCAAGCACCGTCGCCAAAGGCGTACACCACGTTGATGCCCAATTCTTTGCCTTGCTTGATAAGCGGGCCACCGGTTGCGTCCATGCCACCGTAGAAAATCGCATCAGGCTTTTTGCCTTTGAGCTTGGTCAGAACGGCTTTCCAGTCGGTGGTTTTGTCGGTACCTTTTTCGCGTGGCAGCACGGTGATGCCAGCAGCGGTCAGGGTTTTTTCGACTTCGTTGGCAACGCCTTCGCCGTAGGCGGTGGCATCGTCAACAATCGCAACAACTTTTGGCTTGTGGGTGTTGGCCAAGTAGGCGGCAACGGCCGGGCCTTGCTGGTCGTCACGACCAACAGTACGGAAGGTGGCTTTGTTGCCTTGCTCGGTCAGCTTGGGGTTGGTGGCCGAACCGGAAATCACGGGGATGCCTGCTTGGTTGTAAATCACCGAAGCGGGAATCGTTACGCCGGAATTGAGGTGACCGACCACGCCTGCAACTTTGGCATCAACCAGTTTTTGCGCGACGGTGGTGCCCACTTTCGGGTCAGCTTGGTCATCTTCAGCAATCAGTTCAAACTTGATTTTTTTGCCGTCGATCATGATGCCTTTGGCGTTGGCTTCGTCAAGCGCCAAACGTGCGCCGTTTTCGTTGTCTTTGCCCAGGTGAGCGATGCCACCGGTGAGCGGGCCAACGTGGCCGATTTTGACAACCATTTCAGCCGGGGCTGGCGGGGCCGCAGGGGCTACAGCCGTGGGAGCGGCGGCGGGAGCTTTTGGCTCTTCTTTGCCGCAAGAAATCAGGGCCAACGCACCGGTTACGGCCATGGCCATCAGGGAAAGACGACGATCAATCATTGCAGGTCTCCAAGTTAAAAATGACTTCGTTTGAGTGAAATCGATGAAATCGGTGAAAAATTTGGTCAAAAATTCATGACAACTTTCAATTATAGGCAGTCTTTTGACAATTTGTATAGATTCTTGGGGTTCCGAGCAGGTTTTTCTACAAGCCGATGGTGGTCGCCGACAAACCGGGCCGCGATTGCTCCCAAACCGCATTGAAGCGGTTGAGCCAGTCGCGTGTGCCGACCGGGTCGTCAAATAGCGCCACACCGTTAAAGCGCTCCCAGTGCGGTTTGCGAATGCAATGCGCGTCGTCGGCTACGATCAGGCAATCTTCGACATTGCGGATGTCTTCGTTTACTTGATGCACAAAGAACGCGTGACTGAATAGTTTCATTAATCGTTGCACACGCGGTGCTTGTGTTTCGAGATAGCGCAAGTCGTGTACGGCGACAAAGACCCGATTGCGGCGGCTTGTGCGCAGAAATGCGGCAAGCTGCGCTTCGCGCGCGGCTGAGCCAAATCCGCACTCAGCGGCATTGAAGTCAAAAATTCGCAAGGTGCGCGCCGTTTTGCCGATTAGCTTGTCGAGCTGAAGCGCGAAATCCGCTTTTGAAGCCATGACTAGGCGGCTTGGCGTCAAGGTCACCAAGGTCACCAAGGTCACAACGGGGATAGGGGTGTCGGTCATCGTTTACTCCTCCAGATGCAGCCAGCCTGCGCAATACCAGACATAGAGCGTTTTGCTCAGAAACGCTGCCGGGCGAACCAACGCCGTTCCCGGCAGCGCTCGCGCATTCGCCAGCGTTTGCAGCGCAACCAGCGAATCGCGCGGTGACTTCAGCGCCTCACCGTTGATGTAGAGCGCGGTTGTTCGATACAGAAATAGCGTTTTGAGGTCAAGATACACTCCAATCTGCGCCGCACGTGCCTTGAAGAAGCGCTCTGATAGCGGCTCTTCAGGCATCTCGAAGACGACGTGCGACTTGGGCTCAGTGAGCGCTGCGCCCAGCGTCGCGGCGAGCAGTGCGCGGTCAAACTTGATGCGCCCTACCAGTCGAAAAGCTTGCTGCACAAAATCGTTGGAGATGAGAGCTGCCGCTTTGGCGCGTTTGAGCGCGGGGTCTTGGTAGAGCGGCGATGGCGCGGGCAAGGCTTCATCCAACGCATTAAACAGATGGCGAGTGATTTCGCTCTTCGACAGCGCGCGAAAGCCGATGGAGCAGGTCATGCAGTCGTCGTCGAGCGCCACGCCTTCGTGCGCGTAGCCTGGCGGCAGGTAGAGCATGTCGCCCGGGCCCAGCACGTATTCCTCGGTCGGCTTGAAGTTTCGCAGAATCTTGAGCGGCGCGCCCGTCACCATCCGGTGGTCAGTTTGAGCGCTGATGCGCCAACGCCTGCGCCCGTAGGCTTGCAGCAAAAACACATCGTAAGAATCCACGTGCGGCCCAACCCCACCGCCTTTGCCAGCCACGCTGATCATCAAATCGTCAAGCCGGGAGTAGGGCAGGGCGTTAAAGCGGCGCAGCAGCGCGTCCGCATCGCGGCTGGCCGTGTTAACGCCTTGCACCAGTACGGTCCAAAGGGTGGCTTTGGCGGCATTGAGCTGGCGAGTGGTGAACGGGCCGTGCTTGAGCGACCATTTGACGATGCCGCCCGCTCCAAGCCGTTGCGTTACGAGGCGGCTTTCCATCTCTTCCCGGCGCGCCAGAATGAGGGTTTCCGCCACTGTCACGGGCGGCACGAAATCCGGGATTGCGCCAACAATCATGCGCGGCTTTTTTTGCCAATGCGCTTTTAGAAACTGGCGCGCGGTGAGGCCGCCCAAAAGAATTTTGTCCATCGGCTATTATAGAAATTGTGATTGATGGTTGAACGATGAAAGCGCGCCATGAAAGTAGAAGCCAATACCGTTGTCAGCCTTTCTTGCCGCGTGACCGATGCGCAGGGCGAAGTGGTCGACGACGGCACGGAAGTAATGCAATACCTGCACGGCGGGTACGAGGCAATTTTCCCCAAGCTTGAAGAGGCGCTGCATCACAAGCGGGCCGGTGACGAGGTGCAGTTGCAACTTGAACCCGACGATGCTTTCGGTGAATATGATGCCGAATTGCTCAGGGTGGAGCCGCGTGATGTCTTCCCTGAAACGCTGGAAGTTGGCATGCAGTTCGAAGGCGTGCCCGGTGACGACCAGTCAGCCTTTGACGACGACGAAGAGGTGTGCATCTACTTGGTGACCGATATTGCCGACGACAAGGTGGTGATGGATGGCAATCACCCACTGGCGGGAATCGCGCTGCGCTTTTTTGCCAAAATCGTCGATATTCGCGCAGCCACGGCGGATGAACTTGAGAACGGCGCGGTCGCCGATATCGAGTCACGTTTTACGGTAAGCCCGCGGACTTTGCACTGAGCGCGGGTTTACCAGCGGCTGCCGGTCACGGTGAACGGATCGGCCGCAGCCGGATCAACATCCACCCGCACCCAGCCCAAAAAAGGCGAGCCGTACACCTCGACACGGCGCACGTTGGCCAGTGGTCTGCCTTGGGTGTCTTGCACCGGCCGGTCGTCTCGGAACTGATGCGTGTCGCCGTGGATCACCAGCACTGGTTTGCCGAACGCAGCGGCTTCGGCGGCAAGCAGCGTTTTAAATGAGGCATAGCCGTCGCGTGAGTCGTTGTTAAAGCGCAGACCACTGCCTTCGCGCGGCTTTTGGGCGCGTGCCCAGTCATTTTCAAAATCCGGATTGGCCTGAAAAGCCAATACCAGCGCGGCGCTTCGCTCTTGCCTCGCGTGCGCAAAAGCGGCTTTGAGCCACTGCGCATTGGCCAGTTCACGCGCCAGAAACTCGCGGTTGTCGCGCCCGCGCAGAGCGGTGCGTTGTTGAGTGTTGAGCCAGTTGTTGTTGCTGCCGGGCAGGTTGAGCGTGACGAATTGCACGGCCCCGTGCGTCCAGCGCAGATTTTCTGCGAAGACCGGTTGTTGGGTCAATGCGATTGTGCGTCGACCAAGGGACTGGCCGGTTGCAAAAAAAATCTGCCGCAGCTTTTGCAGCCGCTCGGTTGGTGAGTACCGCCCAGCGGACGGGCGATGGCAATCGGTCCATTCATTGTCGCCAGGCACAAAGATCAACGGAACGGCAGATTCCATGAAATCGGCATGCCGGGCTGTGAATAGTTCATCGCTGCATGGCTCGGCTCCGCTTTTGAAATCGCCAACGTGGATCGTGAAGGTCAGTGGCCGCGGTTTGGTGACCTTGCCCATGCTGGCGACCAAGGCTCGCATGGCATCGATCTCGGAGTACCCGTAAGGTGTGTCGCCGAAGGCCCCAAAGCTAAAGTGAGCGGGCTGAGTAAAGGCTGAGCCGGCGAAGATGAGCAGACTGAAACCGAGCGAGAGTGTGCCAAGAAAATTGGGCATGGGAAATGGGTAAAGACGCGTCTGGGCACATGGTACTAACTGTGATGGGTTGAACCATGGGCGCAACCAAAATTCACACTGGGAGGAGCTTCAGGGTAGAAGTGACCCATCTTCAAACCGCTAGAATCGGGCAAATTTTTTCCCCTTCTCAAGGAGACTAACCGTGGCAATTTTCACTGTGGGATCGCTTTCAAACTCGGCTGCGGCGGCTGCGCTCTCGACCGGAACCTACACACGGGTCGTAGTGCAGAGTTCAACTAGCACACTGCTAAGTTTGGCTCTATCGCCCAATTTATACGCTGACTACATTGGTACTGGTTTCACCTACGACTCTGCCGGTTCGCCTACCGGTGGCACACTTACCGGTCTGAAAATATATGCGTACGGATTGCCTCATTTGTCGTGGACCGACGTGAGCATTCCGATTGTCTCCCTGCTTGCGATGACAGATGCACAAAGGACTATCGCAATCAATGGTGGTAACGATATTTCCTACGGCAATTTTGATTTTTC
Organism: Burkholderiales bacterium; assembly: GCA_031362865.1. Classification (GTDB taxonomy): domain Bacteria; phylum Pseudomonadota; class Gammaproteobacteria; order Burkholderiales; family JAEUOS01; genus JANLTH01. The sequence continues at coordinate 44,673 of JANLTH010000154.1, forward strand.
TGAAGTGGCTTTGGGCAACGGCAATGATGTCGCGTATGGCTACGGCGGGGTGGATACACTTCGCGGCGAAGCAGGCAACGACACACTCTTCGGTGGGACCGGCAATGACATCCTGTATGGCGGCATCGGTAACGACTGGATCGAGGGCGAGGATGGGGACGACTCCCTGTATGCCGATCTCGGTGGTTTTGATGTCGCCAAAGGCGGTCTGGGAAATGACATCATCACCGCATCCGGAAATTCGCAGACGGTGATTCTGTTTGGTGGCGAGGGCAACGATACGGTCACTGGAGGTTCAGGCAGCGACTGGCTTGAGGGCAATGACGGTAATGACGCTATCAACTCGGGCGGCGGCGCTACCGACATCCTGATCGGAGGCCTGGGCGACGATGTGCTCAACGCTGGATCCAACACTGGTGTGGTCGTTTTGATTGGCGGCGCTGGGGCCGATACCGTTACTGGCGGTTCCGGCAACGACTGGGTCGATGGCGGCATCGGCGATACCAGCGCCGATGTGGTCCGCGGCGGCAGTGGCAACGACGTGGTAGTGGGCGGTGGCGGGGCTGATACGCTCTATGGCGATGCGGGTAATGACATTTTGATTCAAGCCCAGGGAACAAGTACTCAGTCTGGCGGCGCTGGCGACGATTGGCTCTGGGGCGCGATGGGGGTTGACCGCCTTGAGGGCGGTGCTGGTAACGACCAATATGTCGGTTTGGGCGGCAACGATGTGATGCTCTTCAACCGACTTGATCTCACTGCTGGCGGTCTGGACACCGTTCATGGCTTTGGGGATAACGTGGGTGATGATGATCTGCTGTCATTCACCGGCGGCATCACCCGCGCGAACGTGACCTTGGTACAGAAGACGGCGGGAACCTCGGTCATGGTGACCGTCACTGGTGGTACGCATGAAGTTTTTGTCTGGGGCGCGACCGTGAGCGGGTTGACCGATGATCTTCTTTTTGCTTAGACATGTCGGATCACATAAGGTAGGCAACGATGGCCACTATTACCATTGGTTTTGGTTTCAATAGCTATGTCAAACCCGTCTTGCCGATTTGGTCTGCCAGTGGGACAACGACCAAAGCATTTGCGGACATCAGGGGCGGTTTGTCGTCGAATTCGAGTGTTCTAGACGGCAAGTACGTCCTCGAGGGGTTGGGGTTTACATACGGTCGAAGCGCTTTCGGCGAAACCACGGTGACGGGTGGTGTGGTGTCATCCTTTTCTTACACCTCCACGAACGTGGGTTCAGTTATTTCTGTGCAAGGCATTTCGGCGTTGATGGCTGAAGCATGGACAACCGCTGCGGTGTACGCCAAGGGCAACGACTGGTTTTACGGCTCTGCCAACAACGACACTTTTTCGACTGCAACTGGCAATGATGTAGCGTTAGGCGGCGAAGGGGCCGATAGTATCTATGGCGGCGCGGGTAGCGACATACTGTTCGGGCAAAACGGCAACGATACGCTCTACGGAGAGGCGGACAACGACTGGCTCGAAGGCGGCGATGGAGATGACCGCATCTACGGCGATGCCGGAGCGGATATTCTCCTTGGTGGTGCGGGCGGTGACACGCTGATCGCCACCTCGCTCTCGTCGGACACCACGAGCGAATCAGGCGCACTCGGATTTGGCAACCAGCTTTACGGCGGAATTGGTGCCGACTTGCTTTTCGGCTCGGGAGCGGCGGACTGGATCGATTGTGGGTTCGGTGATACCAGCATCGACCTCGCGTACGGCGGCGACGGCAACGATGTCATGACGGGCAATGGCGGGGCCGATTTTCTTTATGGCGAAAATGGTAATGACCTGATTGTCATCGGCGGAGGGCTCGGCAGTGCCGCCAACGGCGGGGCTGGAAACGACGAATTGTGGGGGGGCAATTTCGCCGATGTGTTGCGCGGTGGGCTGGGCGCAGACACGTTGATTGGCCTGGGAGGCAAAGACCTTTTTGCTTTCTACCAAGAAGATCTGCAGGCCGGGGTGACCGATGTCATTCTGGGCTTCGGAGACTTTGGTGACGACATCGACACGATTTCGATTCAGGCCAATTTGCAGGCCAGCGCAATTTCGTTTTCAGATGGGCTGTACAGCTATCGGGGCACGACCTACTCAGGGGCGTTTGTCAAAATCAATTTTGGCGGCGCAACCACCGCAGACATTTTTGTTTTGGGTGTTACCTCAGCGCTCGTACGCGGCAACGTCGAGTTGTCGCTCAGTGGAACGAATCCGACGGTGCTCTAGGTGAGCGGGCCAAGCGCTTGAGTGTCATGAGTCAGCGCGGCGCAAGGCCACGGCTGCGAGCCTCACCGACGCTCTGGCCCGGCGGTCCGATGTTCGGAGCCTCAAATTGCCATTGAATTGACCTGCGAAGCGCTGAGGGTCGCCCCGCTGGCAAACCGAAATTGTTCAATCTGGTTGTCCGCAGTTACAAACCAGAACTGGACATTAAAAGAATCCGTTGCGCTGTAGTAGACCAAGAGGTCTGAATTCGAGCGCACAAATCGCACATCGCTTTGTGCGATTCCGCTTCCAAAAATGATTTTGTCGATCTCACTGGAGACCCCACTGTCATAGACAAAATCGAAACCGTCGCCCAAATTCATGCGATAGGTATCTCCGCCTGCTCCACCGTAGAGGTAATCAAGCCCTGCTCCGCCGGTCAAATCGTCCACTCCCTCCGCACCAAAGACAACGTCGTTGCCAGTGCCGCCGTTGAACGTGTCGTCGCCCGCTCCGGCGTAGAACCAGTCATTGCCGTCGCCGCCGTTGCCAATATCATTGCCGCCAGCCAGTGTGCCGCCAAGGTCGCCGATCAGAATGTCGTTGCCCGCTCCACCGTTGAGCGTGTCGTTGCCGTCGAAGCCCCAGAGGTTGTCGGTACCGTCGTCGCCATTCAAGATGTCGTTACCCGCATCGCCGATCATCCAATCGTCACCGATGCCGCCGTTGCCAGTGTCGTCGCCGTCGCCCAACAAAAAAGTGTCGTTGCCCGCGTCACCATTCATGATGTCGTTGTCGGCATAACCAAAAAAAACATCGTTGCCGTCGCCGCCATTGGCAACATCGGCACCGGTATCACCAATCAGCCAGTCGGCGCCCAATTCTCCGTTGAGCAAGTCATTACCGGCTCCGCCATAGAGGTAGTCATCGTCGTTGCCGCCCCAGAGAGTATCGATACCGTCGCCACCCACTAAAACATCGTTCCCGATGCCGCCAACCAAGGTGTCATTCCCAGCGTAACTATAGATCGTGTCGTTACCCGCGTCGCCATTGATGATGTCGTCCCCGAGGTTGTCGACGATGAAATCGTTTCCGGCACCGCCGTAGATCAAGTTGCTGATATTGCTTCCGTACAAAGTGTCAGCAAATGCGGAGCCTGTCACATTTTCCATATTGGAATAGGTGTCAGTGCCCGCACCGCCGGTGCTTTGCGCTCCGCTCAAACCCACGTTGAAGGTGACCGCCCCGGTTGCGGTGGCGAAGCTGACGGTATCGTTGCCGCCGCCGCCGTCAATGGTGTCGTTGCCAGCACCACCGTCCAGCACGTTGTCGCCGCTGTTTCCGGTGAGCGTGTCATTAAACGCCGTGCCCGTGACGTTTTCGATATTCGTCAGAGTATCCGTGCCCGCAGAAACGGTGTTTTGCGCGGTTGTCAGCGCGAGATTGACGGTTACACCGCCGGTTGCTCCTGAGTAAGAGGCGGTGTCTGTGCCGGTTCCGCCATCGAGAATGTCATTGCCCAAGCCCCCGGTCAGGGTATCGTTCCCGGCTCCGCCGCTGAGTGAGTCGAGGCCCGCGCCCCCGTCGAGAACGTTGTCAACATCGTTGCCGACGAGTGTGTCATTGCCGGAACCCCCGGTCGCATTTTCGATCACCGCTCCGTAGGCGATAGCCACGTTGTCGGAAGTTCCTAGGGCCTGGGTTGAGTTAATTCGCCCCATCCGGCTCCACGCACCAGCGTTCAGGTTGATCACGGCACCCGATGCCCCGGTGAAACTGATCGTGTCAGCGCCGCCGCTATCCCATATAGTCAGAAAATTGACGGAATCACCGTAAGTGTAAGTGGTGTTTCCACTGGCGGTCGTACTCGCACCGTAAAGATACTGCAAAGCGAGAATGTCATAGAGCATTGGGGTTGTCGGATTACCGCTGATCCCGTCTTTCGACGTTTGGGTGTAGCTCATGATCGTGTACGACATGTTGTCGAACGCTGCTGAGAGCGGGGCAGATGAGCCAGAGCCAAATGAGTGGCTCAAGCCCAACGCGTGGCCAATTTCATGGAGAGTTGCGTTGAAGTTGTAAGTGTTCGGGGCGAATGACTGGAAGTAGATGGAATTGTCGATCCATATGTCTCCTGCACCTGCGAACGAACCGCTGGGCCGGTAGGCATGACCCCATTCGGTTAGTGAGTTGATGGTGTTGGTAAAGGCGATTCGAATCGTGCCGACAGTCGAACTGTTGTCAGCCAACTCGGTGAAATTGATGTTGGCGACTTTTGCCACTTCGGCAAACGCCAGCCGAAAGTTCTGGATATGAGCTGAAGTGGCACCATACCAGCTGTAGATTTCTGAACCCACGCCATACGACGAGGTGCCGAAGATGGAACCCGACGTGGGAAAGCTATAGGAGATATTGGTGTCGAGCCAGCTAAACCGCGAGGTGCTTGGAATGAGCGAATTAATCCGGGCATCCGTGGAAAGGAAAATCGGCGCGGTGGTGGTAAAGCCGGTTGGGGTTGGCACGGTCATTCTCCTAAGGTCAATGCGATCACAACACGTCCGGGGCTTGCGATGTCGCGATTCCCGGCCGCTTTACACGAATTTCCAGGCGGACGGAAGGCGCGGTGGTAGCCAAACACTGTCGGGATGTTGCCTAGGTAAATTGTACGACTAACGACTGTGCGAGCGCCAACTTTACCGCGGCATCGAAGTTGGTGAGTCGGTAGGAGAATTTCTTACTGCGCAACTTATTTTCTGTGAATAAGTTGAAGGCCGTTCTATTGAGTCGAGAGGTTGGGGGCTGATCTGCGTTTCATGCTCAGGTAATTTTTGCCTTCGAGCCAGTTCTCCTCAGTCTTGGCCAGAGGGGGTGGCACGAAGCACAAGCAGGAAGGCGTGCTGGGGAAGATGAAAGCGATGCGAGTACGGCGTTTGATCTCCCGATTGATGCGCTCAAGCCCACTGGTGGTGTGCAGCCTCACGCGCTACGCCATCCGATGCTTAAGCTCCGCATCCAGGGTATCCAAAAACTGGTCCGTGGTCTCAAACTTCTGGGTCTTTGAGATCAGGGTCGCCAGGTCTTTGGTCATATGGCCGGCTTCCACGCATTCCACGCACACTTTTTCAAGCGTGTTGGCGAAATTGACGACATCTGGTGTGCCGTCCACCGTGCCCCGGCGGATTAGGCCGCGGGTCCACGCGAAGATCGAGGCAATCGGGTTTGTCGACGTCGGTTTGCCCGCTTGATGGTCGCGGTAGTGGCGCGTCACAGTGCCGTGAGCGGCTTCGGCCTCGAACGATTTACCGTCCGGCGAGAGCAGCACAGAAGTCATCAAGCCTAATGAGCCATAGCCTTGGGCGACGGTGTCGGACTGCACGTCGCCGTCGTAGTTTTTGCAGGCCCAAAGGTAGCCGCCGCTCCACTTCAGGTTTGACGCAACCATGTCGTCGATCAAGCGGTGTTCGTAGGTGAGCCCGGCGGCTTGGTAGTCGGCGGCAAACTCAGCGTCGAAGATTTCCTGGAACAGGTTTTTGAAGCGCCCATCGTAGGTTTTCAGAATCGTGTTTTTGGTCGAAAGGTACACCGGGTATTTGCGTGCCAAGCCATAGATGAAGGTGGCGCGCGCGAAGCCTGAAATCGATTCGTCCGAGTTGTACATCGCCATTGCGACACCTGCGTCTTGCGATTTGTAGACTTCCTTTTCAATCACCGGGCCGCCGTCGGCGGGCACGAAGGTCAGCTTGAGTGTGCCTTTGCCGGGGTAGCGGAATTCGCTGGCGCGGTATTGGTCGCCGAAGGCGTGACGCGCCACGACCACCGGCTTGTCCCAATGGGAAATCAGGCGTGGCACGTTGCGGCAGATGATCGGCTCGCGAAAGATGGTGCCATTCAGAATATTGCGAATCGTGCCGTTTGGGCTTTTGAGCATCTCCGGCGAATTGAATTCCTTGACCCGGCCTTCGTCGTGCGTGATCGTGGCGCATTTGACTGCGACCCCGAATTCCTTCGTGGCATTGGCGGATTCGACCGTCACTTGGTCGCGCGTGGCATCGCGGCTGTGAATCCCTAAGTCGTAGTATTTGAGGTCGAGGTCGAGGTAGGGATGGATCAGCTTTTCCTTGATCTTGGCCCAGATGATGCGAGTCATTTCATCGCCGTCCATTTCGACGACGGGGTTCTTTACTTTGATTTTTGCCATGATGATCCTTGAATGGTTGTGCTTGGGAGGTTCGCGGGCTCTTGCATTTAGCGGCCCCATGCAATCTCGATACCACGCATGGATTTTGCGCCGATTGGCCGAGTAAATCTGCGGCATCCGGGCCACCCGTTGGCACAAATCAAGATTTAAGTCTTATATAAGACAAAAATAAGACATAAGATCTGATGCTTGATGCCCGACGATTCATGAAAACTCCAGTGCCGTGGCATTGGCGTAAACGCCGTGCTAAATTCCAAGGCGCACGCAAACCTTTTTACTGTGCATAAACCAAATTTTCAGGGGAATTCATGAAACAACTGCTCGTAGCCATTGCTGCTGTTGCATTTATCGCAACCAGCGTTACCGTCAGCGCGCCTGCCGAAGCGAAAACCACGACCCAAAAGAAGAGCGAAGCCAAAGGCAAAGCAGCCAAAGCGAAAACTGCGCAAAAGTCTGCCGCTCGCAAGTCGGCCAGCGCTGCTAAGAAAAAGAAGTAAGTCGGACAATCGGGTAGTCGCGCCGAATAAAAGCCGCCTTACGGGCGGCTTTTTTGTACCGTTTTTTGTACGGCTTATTTGGAACTCCATGGACATTGCGACACTGGAACTGGCCTTCGCCCGGCAGGTGGCAAGCGCAGCGGGAGCGTCGCAACCGGCCCCCGTTACCGCACTGGTTACCCGTCGCCACAGCGGTCCGCTACGGGTACAGAAGGCGCTCTACCCCGAAGGCGCGTCGATTTGCCATGCCGTGATCGTGCACCCGCCAGGCGGTATTGTGGGTGGCGACGAGCTCAATATTTCGGCCAACTTGGGCGTTGCTGCCCATGCCTTTCTCACCACCCCCGGTGCCACCAAGTGGTATCGCGCCGAAGCGGGCGCGCGCTCGGCGCAGCACACACGCTTGCAAGTTGCGGCGGACGCTTGTTGCGAATGGCTGCCCCAAGAGTCGATCTATTTTGATGGCGTGAATGCCTCGACTGAGTTGGATGTGCGTTTGGGTGCTGGGGCGCGCTTTATCGGCCAAGAAATCACCTGCCTGGGCAGGCGTGCCTCGGGTGAGCGCTTTTTACGTGGCTCACTTGCGCAGCGGGTGCGGGTGAGCGTCGCCGAGCGGCCGGTTTTTGTTGAGCAGGGGCGGCTCAGTGCGGCGAGTGGGTTGATGCAAGCGGAAATCGGGCTTAATGGGTGCTCGGTAGCCGCGACGCTGCTTGCTGTGGGGGCATTGGGCAAGGCCGGGCAGGCTGTCGTGCAGGCGTGCCGCGCCGCGCTGGCAGAGGCGACTGGCGCGGAACTTGCAACGAGTTCTGCAACGAATTTTGCAACCCTAGGAGCCACCCGACTCGGCGTCACCCGCATGACCCCGCAGGCTTGCCCCGGCACCGATGTCTTGGTGGTACGCTATTTGGGGCAGTCGAGTGAAGAGGCGCGCCGGGCGCTGCTGCTGTGCTGGCAAGTGATTCGCCCCGCGCTGCTAGGTGTGGCAGCCGCAACGCCCAGAATCTGGAATACTTGAATTGATAAAAGCACAAGATCATAGAACCGGCACTGAGAAGTTCAAACTTCTACCTGCCTACTCAATATCGAGGCCCAAGCCATGGATCTAACCCCGCGAGAAAAAGACAAGCTGCTTATTTTCACCGCTTCGTTATTGGCCGAGCGCCGCAAGGCGCGTGGCCTCAAGCTGAATTACCCAGAAGCGATTGCGCTCATTACCGCCTCAGTGATGGAGGGTGCGCGCGACGGTAAAACCGTGGCACAGCTAATGAGTGAAGGCGCGACCGTGCTTACCCGGGCCGACGTGATGGAAGGCGTGCCCGAAATGATCCCCGACATTCAGGTCGAGGCCACATTTCCGGACGGCACCAAGCTCGTGACAGTCCACCAACCGATCATTTGACTTTCCAGATACCAGGAGAATATCGTGAAGAAGCTTATCCAGAGCGGGTTTTCAGGCATTGCAATGGCTGCGCTGGCGTCCCTTGCGCAGGCCCATGAAGGGCATGGCGCGCTCTTGATGCACCTGCATGCCGAAGAATGGGCGCTGATCGGCATTGTGTTTGCCGCAGTGGCTTTTTGGCTGCTCAAACGCAAATAGGGGCGGCAGATGATTCCCGGCGAGATGCTCGTTGAACCAGGTGAACTTGAACTGAACGTTGGCCGCGCCACCGCCCGCCTGCAGGTTGCCAATACCGGCGACCGACCGATTCAAGTCGGCTCGCATTTTCACTTTTACGAAGTCAATGCGGCGCTCGCCTTCAGCCGTGAAATTGCCTATGGCATGCGCTTGAATCTGGCTTCTGGTACGGCTGTGCGTTTTGAGCCAGGGCAAACCCGAACCGTCGAGCTGGTGGCCTTGAGCGGGGCGCGCAAAGTCTATGGTTTCAATGGCAAGGTGATGGGCGCATTGAAGGAGAAAGCGGTATGAAGATTAATCGCCAAGCCTATGCTGAAATGTTCGGCCCCACCGTAGGCGACCGCCTGCGCCTGGCCGACACCGAGCTATTCATCGAGATCGAAAAAGATTTCACGATCTACGGTGAAGAGGTCAAATTTGGTGGCGGCAAGGTGATCCGCGACGGCATGGGGCAATCGCAACTGTGCCATGCGGATGTGATGGACACGGTGATTACCAATGCCGTAATCCTCGACCATTGGGGCATCGTCAAGGCCGACATCGGCTTGAAAAATGGGCGGATCTTCGGCATTGGCAAAGCCGGCAACCCGGACATTCAGCCCGGGGTCACGCTGCCCATCGGTGCGGCTACCGAGATCATTGCAGGCGAAGGCATGATTGTCACTGCAGGCGGAATTGATTCGCACATTCACTTCATCTGCCCGCAACAGATTGAAGAAGCGCTGATGAGTGGCGTGACCACCATGCTGGGCGGCGGCACGGGCCCGGCGGTGGGCACGGCAGCCACCACCTGCACGCCGGGGCCTTGGCATATTCATTCGATGCTTTCAGCAGCCGAAGCCTTCCCGATGAACCTCGGGTTTCTCGGCAAAGGCAATGTGAGCCTGCCCGAGCCGATTCGTGAGCAGGTACGAGCGGGCGCGATTGGCTTGAAGCTGCACGAAGATTGGGGCACGACGCACGCCGCCATCGACAACTGCCTTGGCGTGGCAGACGAATTCGACGTGCAAGTCGCGATCCACACCGACACCCTAAACGAAGGCGGCTTTCTCGAAAACACGGTGGCCGCCTTCAAGGGCCGCAGCATCGCCACCTTTCATACCGAAGGCGCGGGCGGCGGGCATGCGCCCGACATCATAAAGATTTGCAGCGAAGCCAATGTGCTGCCCTCGTCCACCAACCCGACGATGCCCTACACCATCAACACGCTCGATGAACATCTCGACATGCTGATGGTGTGCCACCACCTCGACCCGGCGATTGCCGAGGACATCGCGTTTGCCGAGAGCCGCATCCGCAAGGAAACCATCGCCGCAGAAGACATCCTGCACGACATGGGCGTGATCTCGATGATGAGCTCCGACAGCCAGGCGATGGGCCGGGTGGGCGAAGTCATCATGCGCACCTGGCAGGCCGCACACAAAATGAAGGTGCAGCGCGGCGCACTGACGGGCGACACGGCGCGCCACGACAACACGCGCGCCAAACGCTACATCGCCAAGTACACCATCAACCCGGCGATTACACACGGCATTGGCCATGTGGTAGGTTCGCTTGAGGCCGGAAAAATCGCCGATATTGTGCTGTGGAAGCCCGCATTTTTCGGCGTAAAGCCGTCGATGATCTTGAAAAGCGGCATGATCGCGGCGGCGCAAATGGGCGACCCGAACGCCTCGATTCCCACGCCGCAACCGGTGCATTACCGGTACATGTTCGGGGCTTACGGCAAGGGCTTAAAAACTTCTCTGACCTTCGTCTCACAAGCGGCCTACGATGCAGGTATCGGCGAATCCCTGGGCTTGAGTAAGGTGCTGGTACCGGTGAAAAATATCCGCAAGGTTGGCAAAAAAGACATGATCCACAACAGCGCCACCCCCAAGCTGGAGGTGGATCCAGAGACCTACGCGGTGCGCGCCGATGGCGAATTGCTGGTCTGCGAACCGGCCAAGGTGCTGCCAATGGCGCAGCGGTATTTCTTGTTTTAGGCATTGGCTGACTCGCTGGCCTAAGGCAGAAACTGGGGATAGTCATCATGATGGCGGAGATGCGATGAAGTCCTCGAAAGATGCCTGTCCCCACTTTCTGCGCGCTCGGTCGGGGGCCAGCACACGCGTTTCGTAAAGCGATGAAGTCCTCGGAAGATGCCTGTCCCCACTTTCTGCGCTCGCGGACGTGCCTCACCTACGCTTTTCCCGATTCGGTCGTCGGCTTGCCTCGCGCTCAAAATTGAGAAGCACTCAACCTTAGCGATCACCGATCATTCAAATTTCGGTGGTTATAATCACTACCGTGACGAGCAAAGACATCATCAAGCAACTCAAGAAAGACGGCTGGGTGCTCGCGCGAGTCAGAGGCTCTCATCAGCAATTCAAGCGCCAGGGGCAGCCCGGCCTGGTAACCGTCAAACATCCGGACAAAGACATTCCCGAAGGCACACTCAACAGTATCCGCCGACAGGCGGGCTGGAAATAACGGAGATTTCAGATGCGTTATCCAATCGTATTGCACTCGGACGATGGGGTTCGCTACGGGGTGACGGTCCCGGACCTGCCCGGCTGCTTTTCCGCAGGCGACACCTTCGATGAAGCCTTGCAGTGCGCCAGTGAAGCGATTGACCTGCATGCCGAAGGCCTGAGCGAGGAAGGTCTTGATCTGCCGGTGCCGCGCGCCATTGCGGAGCATCAGGCGAACCCGGCGTATGCCCGGGGAGTCTGGGCAGTCGTTCAGATTGACCTGAGCCGCTATCAGGGCAAGGCAGAAAAAATCAATATCACCTTGCCGGGCCGGTTACTCGCGCGGGTGGATGCCTATGCCAAAGCGCATGGCGAGAGCCGGAGCGGTTTTTTGGCGCGGGCGGCGCAACAGGTGATCGGTCAGGGGGCTTGAGCGCAGTATCCGGGCATGAAGCTCGGGCGCGCAGTAGCAGCATGAGACTCCGCGCGCGCCTGCGGCACAAACGATACGCCGCCCCAATCGGGCTGCGTTTTTTGCTAGCGATGGCTGAAGATGCTTGCTGGGTGGCGCTCTTCGGGCATCGGAGACTTATCCGTGGTACGTCTCCGATTGTTCCGATAGTACCAAGCACTTTCACGGCAAGTGACAGCGGTGGCGCGACTTTGTAGAATGAAGGCTTCGCTTCAAATTGCCTTCTCAGGAACCGCCATGTCCGCGGTCACGATTGATGATGTATTTGCGCTCTTCAAAGAAGCGGATCGGCGCTCGAAAGAGACTGAGCGCGAAATCAAGGAGCAGCGACGAGAAGCTGACCGTCGCATGCAGGAAACTGAACGACTCCTCAAGGAACAGGTACGAGAAACCGAGCGGCTGTTGAAGGAACAGTCCCAGCAAACTGACCGGCGCAGCCAAGACACTGACCGCAAGATCAAAGAAGTCACCAAGCAGATCGGCGAACTGGGCAATCGCTTTGGCGAGTGGGTTGAAGACTTGGTGGCACCGGCTGCGATCCACCTGTTTGTGGAGCGGGGCATCAAAATGAAAACCATGCAGCGCGCGGTGGAGGTGACCCGTCCGCCCGAGGCGGGTGGCGGGGGACTTGAAATTGACGTGCTGTTGGTCAACGGCAAGGAGGCGGTGGTGATCGAGTGCAAGAGCCGCGCGGCCAAGAAGCACGTTGACGAGCACATTGCCCGCTTAGGCAAAGTAAGGGAATTTTTGCCGCATTTGGCGAAAGTGAATCTTTACGGCGCAATCGCTGCGGTGTCGATGCATCCGTCGGTACGCGATTACATTCTTGCGAAAGGCATGTTTGTGATCGAGCCTTCGGGGGATACGGTGGCGGTAACCAATGCGGCGGGATTCAAGCCGCATGCTTGGTGATGCCTGAAACGACACAGCACGGCAAAACGCCGCCAGAATCTGGCGGCGTTTTTGTTGGAGGAAGCTGAAGAAGTGCTCTGGATGGGGTTCTTGGATAGTGCTTGCCGAGAGGCGCTACTGGTGCGGGTCTTCGAGCGTTAAGTCTTGGAGAATGGCTCTGGTGGCTGGGCTTCAGATATATTTACCCTGACCCCTTTGATTACTGAAGAACGGCAAGTCATCGACCCGGCCCTGACAGAGGACACCAGCATCGCGCAGGCGGTGGAATTGGTCGAGACTGCCGCCTACACCGAGGCGCAATTGGCGGCGTATCACAAAGCGCTGGATGTCGCGCGGATCGAGACC
>JANLTH010000001.1:0-7743 GCA_031362865.1 Burkholderiales bacterium
GCCCGTCGATCAACTTCGCCTACGTGGCGGGTCCGGCTGGCGCGCGCATCGAGCTGGTGGAGCGCCCGGGCCTGAAGCCCGGCCAGTAGGTGGACGCCGCGAAAACCTTTGTGGGCCATTTGCGCGGCGGTTTGGCGATGGCCACCATCATGGCCTGCGCGGGCTTCGGCGCGATCTGCGGTTCTTCCATTGCCACCGCTGCCACCATGACCAAGGTGGCCTATCCATCGATGAAAGACTTAGGCTATAGCGACGAACTTTCCACCGGCTCAATCGCCGCTGGCGGCACGTTGGGCATCCTGATTCCGCCCTCCACCATCATGGTGATTTACGGCATCATGACTGAGACCAACATCGGCAAGCTGTTTGCCGCCGGTGTCATCCCCGGGATCATCGCCACCATTCTGCTGTGCATGGCGGTGCAATACGTGACCTGGCGCAACCCGGCTGCGGGCCCGCGTGACCGCCGCGCAACCTGGGCCGAGCGGTTTACGGCGATGAAAGGTATCTGGGGCGTGGTCGTGCTGTTTGCCATCGTGATGGGCGGCATCTATGGCGGCATTTTCACCGCCACCGAAGGCGCCGGCATCGGGGCCTTCGGTGCCTTCGTGTTCGCGTTGCTGCGTAAATCACTGACGTGGAAAATTCTCTACGAAGTACTGGTTGAAAGCGCTTCTACTACGGCCATGCTGTTCCTGATTTTGATTGGCGCACTCATCTTCGCCAACTTCATCAATTTCACCTCGATGCCCTCCGACCTGAAAAACTTTGTCCAGCAATACCAAATTTCGCCGATGACGGTAATGGTCGCGATCTGCGTAATCTATGTGCTGCTCGGCACCGCAATGGAAGAGCTGTCGATGATTTTGCTCACTGTGCCGGTGTTTTTCCCGCTGGTCATGAGCTTGGGGTTTGATCCGGTGTGGTTCGGCATCATCATTGTGGTGGTGGTCGAAATCGGTTTGATTTCGCCGCCAGTAGGAATGAACATGTTTGTGGTGCGCAATCTGCTGCCTTCGGTCTCAACGGCGACGATCTTTCGCGGGGTCACCCCGTTTGTGGTGGCAGACGTGATTCGGCTGGCTATTTTGGTGGCCTTTCCGGTGCTTAGTTTGTGGCTGCCGACGGTGCTCAAGCTTTGAGTGCGTGGATCACCACACCCCTGACTAACTAGGAGCCTGGCGGACTTAAGCGAATCGGCCCAAATCGCCGAAAAATTGGTAGCGTTAGGCGCTACTTCCGTCACCAATAGAACAACTATTGGCTAGAAAGCATCACCAAACGCTACGCAATTTTCGACAATTTGGGCTCGATCCCTTAAGTCCGACAAGCTCCTAGTCAATCGACCCAAAATTGCGCACTTCGTGAGCCGATTCCTGGGGTTAATCGGCTCAGACTGGCAACTGGGTCGGCCCAAGTCGCGCACCCCGACTCTTCGCAGTCACCGCCTGCGGCACACGCGCATGCACTGCCACCATCGCCTTGGCTTGATTGAAATCGTCTGCCAAACCACTGGCATAGACGCAGCAGGCTGCTTGATTCAGAATCGGCGAGGGAATCGGATGCGCGCCTTCGAGCGTCGCCTCGATCCAGCGTGCGGTGGTTTTGGCATCGGCTTCGTCAGGCAGATCGGGCAGCAAGCCGATACTGCCTTGCTCGGCCTCAAACAGGGTCTCGCAACTGCCTGGCTGCAACCAATCGATTTGCGGGCGGCGCTTGGCGTTGGCAACGGCCTCGCCCTCGGTGCCGCGCATCAAGAGTGCCATGCCCATTTGCGGGCCACCTTCGGCGAACATGGCGCGTAGCTTGTCGCCATAGGCCGGGTGCGTAACCGAGAGCATGCGCAAGCCGCCCAAAGCCGAGTGCGCGGCGAACGGGTCAATCAGCTTGGCTAAGGTGTGGGCGCTATTGCGCACCCCCAAGCGCGCGCGCAGCGCCAACAGCTCGGCTAACCCGGGGCATAGCGCCCCAATGGGTGCAAAGGCAATGCCCTCGCCATTGAGCGCGCTTTGAATCTGTAGCGCACTGATGCTGGGCAAAACACCCAACTCGCGCAGAATGTAGGCGGAGGTGACGCGCCCCTCGCTTTCAAGCGTGCCGTGGATCAACACCGGCAACCCCAAGCGCTTGAGCAACAGAGCGAAAAGCGGCATCAAATTGGCCTGGCGGCGCGCGCCGTTGTAAGCGGGAATAATGACCGGACGCAGCGCGGGGTCAGGTGCATCGAGCGCCACCAGGCGCGCGGCAACCGCGTCGTGAAAGCCGATCAGCTCGGTCACGCTTTCAGTTTTCATGCGCAGTGCGATGACGATGGCACCGAGCTCCAATTCGGGGACGCCGCCATCGAGCATCGCGCCAAACAACTGGCGGGCGGCACCGATATCGAGATCGCGCGAGGCCCGTGCGCCCCGCGCGATTTGCCCGATTTCTTTGAGTAGGTGGGTGTAGGGTTGCATTGGCGGTGTCGGCAAGAGCAGACTACCCAGCTAGTTTGATCGGAATGGTACGCGCCGCCGAAATGATGCGCCTGACTTCGGGCAGACACGAGCCACACGACGTGCCGCACTGCAATTTAGCCTGCACATCAGCCAAGTCGAGGCCTTGGCGCGCTGCGGCTTCAATGTCGCTTGCCGCCACGTTAAGGCAATTGCAAACGACTTTGCCGCGATTGAGCGAGCCCTTGGGCGGCTGCGACAGCGGGGCCAAAATCCACGGGCGAAAAGCTTCTGCGCCGGCCGCTTCGAGCATCATGCTTTTGAGCCAATCCGCAGCTACCGTCTCGCCCGAGAGCGCCACGCCAGTGACCTGCGAACCTTCCACCCGCGCGGCTTTTTCGATGCGGCGGCGGGCATCGACATAACGCATGGTTTGCGTTGGCGCATCGAGGCCAAAGAGTTGATCGACCTGGGCCAATACCGGGTCGGCAATCGCTTGCGCATGAAAGGCGTTGAGCGTCACGATCGCGTGCTCACGCCCGGTGCAAGTGAGGGTGGCATGATCGAACTGCGCCAGCACGGCACGCGCCTCGCGCACAAAGGCTTGCGCGGCGAAATCATCCGGCAGATGCTTCATCGCGACCAACCGGTGCGGCAAGTCGATTCGTGCCACCTCAACCGCGGCGTGCTTGAGTTCCGGTTGCTTGGAAAACGGGTCAAAAGCCGGGCTCGTGATGCTATTGACCCCCAGATTGTTCGCAGTTTGGCCGCCCCAATGCATCGGCATAAAAGCTTGCCCCGGGCGCAGGTCGTCGGTTGCGTCGCAGCGCACCACAAAACTGCCGCGCGCAGACGAAACCCGCACCAGGTCGCCCACCGCCAGATTGCGGCGCGCCAAATCAGTCGGGTTCAGGCTGAGCGTCGGCTCTTCCACGTGAGCATACAGTCGCGCTGCCAGGCCGGTGCGGCTCATGCCATGCCATTGGTCGCGTAAGCGCCCGGTGTTGAGTGCCAAGGGATAACGTGCGTTGGTCGCTTCCGCCGTGCCGGTATGGCGGGTGAGGACGAATTGCGCCCGTTGATTGGCGGTAGCGAATTGACCGTCTTCATAAAGGCGCGCTGTTCCGCTGGACGAATGCTCGAAGAATGGCCACTGGAGCGGGCCTTCAGCCATTAACTTGGCGTAACTTAAGCCGGTGATATCGAGATCGCGGCCGCGCGTGGTCTCGCGATGCTCGTTAAAAATCTCTTCAACCGTTTCGTAGGGAAAAAGATGCTGCGGGCGCTTCAGATCACGCGCCAGCCGATGCGCAAAATCGACCACAATCTTCCAGTCATGCCGCGCCCGCCCCGGTGGCGGCACGGCCGAATTCACCCGCGTGATGCGCCGCTCTGAATTGGTGACTGTGCCTTCTTTTTCACCCCAAGTTGAGGCGGGGAGCAACACGTCGGCATAGGGCACGGTGTCGGTGTTGCTAAACGCCTCTTGCACCACCACCAACTGCGCCGCATCGAGCGCGGCGCGCACTTGGTGCGCATCCGGCATCGACTGCGCCGGGTTGGTGCACGCAATCCAAACCGCCTTGATCTCGCCGCGCTTGAGCGCATCGAACAACTCGACGGCGGTTTTGCCGGGCTTGGCAGGCACGTCATCAATGCCCCACAGGCGCGCCACTTCGGCCCGGTGCGTAGGGTTGGCCATCTCGCGATGCGCCGAGATCAGATTGGCCAGACCACCAACTTCGCGCCCGCCCATCGCATTGGGCTGCCCGGTGAGCGAGAGCGGCCCGGCGCCCGGCTTGCCGATTTGTGCGGTGGCCAGATGCAAGTTGATCAGTGCGGCATTGTTGTGCGTGCCGTGGCTCGATTGATTCAAGCCCTGGCAATAGAGCGACAACGTGGCCCAAGCCCGCGGTGTGCTGCCACCGGCAAACCAGCGCGCCGCCTGCACGATATCCACTTCTGCCACGCCACAAACTTGCGCGGCCCACGCGGGTGTGCAATCACGCACGGCAATTTTGAGCGCATCAAAACCATCGGTATGCGCTGCGACCCAGGCTTGATCGACCAGGTTTTCCCAGAGCATCACGTTCAACATCGCGTTATAGAGGGCGATGTCGGTGCCGGGCAAAATCGCCAAATGCAAATCCGCGATTGAGGTCGTGTCGGTGCGGCGCGGGTCGACCACGATGATTTTTAGATCCGGCGTGGCCGCTTTCGCATCTTCAATCCGGCGAAACAAAATCGGGTGCGCGTAGGCGGTGTTCGACCCGGCGATGAACAGGCAATCAGCCAGGCCGATGTCTTCATAGCACGCAGGCGGCGCATCTGCCCCCAAGGTTTGTTTGTAGCCTGCCACGGCGGAAGACATGCACAGCCGCGAATTCGTATCGACATTATTGGTGCCGATCAAGCCCTTGGCCAGTTTGTTGAAAACGTAGTAATCCTCCGTCGTCAACTGGCCGGAAATATAGAAAGCCACCGCGTCTGGGCCATGCGCCTCGATGATGCGAGTGAACTCGCTGGTCACGTAGTCGAGTGCCGTATTCCACGAAGCTGCCATGCGCGGCATATTGCGGTTGAAGCGTACCTCGGGCTTGAGCACCCGGCCCGCACCATGCGCCGTCAAATGCAAGGTCGTACCCTTGGTGCAGAGGCGGCCAAAATTGGCCGGATGGTCAGGGTCGCCGCGCACGCCGCGAATCACGCCACCCTGATGCTCGATCAGTACGCCGCAACCCACGCCGCAATACGGGCAGGTCGATTTAGTTTCTTGGGCCGGGGCCAGGGCGTTTGCCGATGGTGTCATGCGCAGGCTTACAGCAACCTTGATGCCAGCCTGTGAAGCCAGAACGTGAAGCCGGTGAACCAGCATGGTGCATGCCATTGCACACGGCAAACAGATGCTGACTTAATCGTGAAGCAAGTCACAAAACGGCGCGCAAAATTCCGAAAAAAAGCGCTAAACTTCAGTCATCACTCGCGCAAATAGGAGGTAGTTGTATGTTCGCAATTGTCTACAAAGCGGATGGCTTCCCGATCTGTAACCGCATGCCCGGCACCGAAACCGATGCGGTGGTCTATTGGAATACCGAACCGCACGCCCGCGCCTTTTTAGAGGTGCAAGGCGAGGTTGCAACCGCTGGCTACAACGTCGTTGCAGTGAGCGACGACACCCTCAAAATCATGGCTTCGGCCATGGGCTGCGCAGAAGAAGCGGTGCAGCTGATTCCGTTTCCCTCCTAGGTTAGGCTCCACGGTGCTCGTCGTCGGGTTATTGCCCGGCAAGGCGCGCCATCATCGGCTGAGTTAGGGTGGTCGGCGGATCCAGATGCTGGCCGCGCCGATGCCGTGTGGGATTGCCCTGCTCATCAAAAAAGAGCGATGCCAGCGCCACCAAGTCGTCGTGCTCTGAAGTAACACACAACTTCAACACGGTGCGCGCGTAAACATCGTTGCGGGCGAATTCATCCACATCGAGCCTGAAGCCGAAGCTACGCTTAAAGCCCGATGCCATTTTCGAGAGCAGCAGTGTTTCTTCAGCAGTGAGATTGATCGCGCGGGCGCGGTTCGAGGTCTCACCGGCTACCAAATGCTTGCCCAGTGAGGCTACCCGAGCTTCGTCGGTCTGCGCCGCGCGCAAGGCAGCTTCGGCGTGCGTACGTCGTTCGTTGCCTGATTGCGTAGCGCGGCGCAACCGAAGGGTGTTGCTGCGCTCGCGTTTGACCAGCTCAGCCGTTGTGACCAACTCGTCTCGATCGGATGCCTGCGCCAGGTAGAGCATTTCGAGCGCATATGGATCATCACGAAAAAAGCGCTCGGGCTCCATACCCCCTGGGTAGGCGGATTCAAACAGCTCAAAAAAGTGATTGAGCTGTTGTTGGTAACTCATACCAATCATCACGTAAACACGCCTCGCAGGGAAGGTCAACCCAAGAGCTTACAACAGATCGCATACCCTGGTTGCATGGAGTGAGGTGCATCAAATATTTCTTTTGTGCACCGCGAACAGCCTGCGCGACGGCAGTAATGCTGCACCGCAACAGTGCGCAGCGCAAGTGCCACTGCGCCAACTTAGGGCGGACTGGGGTCAATAAGCCCTTGATTTGGCTTAATTATTTCTGGCACGTCGCTTGCAATGAGGGGACATGGTTCCCTATTTGCGCGCAAAACCCGGCATCGTCACCTTAATCGGCGCAGGCCCAGGCGACCCTGAGTTACTCACCCTGAAAGCGGCGCGCTGTTTAGCGGCAGCCGAGGTGATTCTGATTGACGACTTAGCCAACGATGGCATCCTTGCCCATGCCAACGCCATGGCGAGGGTGATTCGTGTAGGTAAACGCGGCGGTTGCAAATCCACCCCGCAAGACTTCATCGAGCGACTGATGATTCGCTATGCTCGCCAGGGTAAGCGGGTCGCGCGCGTCAAGGGCGGCGACCCTTTCATGTTTGGGCGCGGTGGCGAAGAAGTGGCCAGCTTGCGCGCAGCCGGGATCACGGTCGACGTGATCCCCGGCATCACCGCCGGGATCGCGGCCCCGGCATCGATTGGCATCCCGGTGACCCATCGCGATTGGGCGCGCGGGGTCACTTTTCTCACCGGTCACACCAAACCTGACGGCGCGGCGCTCAACTGGCGTGCGCTTGTCGAAGGCGGCACAACCCTGGTTATTTACATGGGCATGAAGCACATAGCTGAGATTAGCGCGCAGTTGATTGCTGCAGGCATGTCGCCGCAGATGCCCGCTGCGTGCGTTTCTTCAGGCACATTGCCTGAAGAAGCTTATGTAACAAGCGTTTTGAAGCACCTAGCTCAAGATGCCCGCGCTGCAAGGCTTTCCAGCCCGGCCATCATCGTGATCGGTGATGTGGTGCGCATGGCGCAGCCGCAAGAACTCCATTTATTAGCAAGGAAGGCCGCATGAAAAAGATGAAACTGGTGATGGTAGGCAACGGTATGGCGGGCGTTCGCACGCTCGAAGAGTTGCTCAAAGTGGCCCCCGATCTGTACGACATCACCGTGTTTGGCGCTGAGCCGCACGCCAACTACAACCGGATCTTGCTTTCGCCCGTGCTTGCCGGCGAAATGACGATCAAAGACATCATGTTGAACGACGTCGATTGGTATGCCGACAACAAGATCACCTTGCACTTGAACAAAACAGTCACCAAAATCGACCGGGTGGCACGCAAAGTCATCACCGCTGACGGCATCGAAGAACCCTACGACCGCCTGTTGCTGGCCACCGGCTCGAACCCCTTCATCCTGCCGGTGCCAGGCAAGGATTTGCCCGGGGTCATCAGCTAC
>JANLTH010000130.1:0-18169 GCA_031362865.1 Burkholderiales bacterium
CGAACTGCATCCCAAATGGCTGCAAAGCTACGAGCTGCCCCAACCTGTCATGCTGTTCGAGATCGACATGGCTGCCTTGACAGCCCGCGGTCTGCCGCAAATCGTTGAGGTCTCAAAGTTCCCCCCAGTGATTCGCGATGCGGCATTTTTGGTCCCGGCACGCATTCCAGCGCAAGCCGCGCTGGACGTGCTGTTTGCCGCAGCAGAGCCTTGTGTGGCCTCGATTGATCTCTTTGACGACTACCGTTTGCAGCGTGGCGCGGGAGTCACAGTTTCGGAAAAAAGCCTTGCGTTTCGGGTACTTATGCAAGATACTCAAACGACTTTGACCGACGAACAAGCCGATCAAGTGATGCAAAAGCTGGTGATTGCGATGCACGAGAAATTGGGTGCGCAGCTGCGCCGATAGCACGGTTCGCGGCTTTATTTGCCAGAATGGTCAGCTTACTGGCCGTACCCGTGTACTTTGTCAACTCTGAGTTTGTTTCACAAAAGTAATCATTCCATGGTGCCGCCTCTGTCATCATCCTTGCCGTTGTCGTCAGCCGTTGGTGATGCCGCCAAGGCTTCTCCGCAGGTGGCGGGTGCATCCGCCCAGCCGCCCGGAGACACGTTGACCAAGGCCGAGCTCGCGGACCTTTTGTTTGACAAGGTAGGCTTGAACAAACGCGAAGCCAAAGACATGGTCGAAACGTTTTTTGAAGAAATTCGCGACGCACTCGAAGCAGGGCGCGGGGTCAAGCTCTCCGGCTTTGGCAATTTCCAGCTCCGTGACAAACCCCAACGGCCCGGTCGCAACCCGAAAACTGGTGAAGAAATTCCGATCAGCGCGCGCCGCGTCGTCACCTTTCATTCAAGCCAAAAACTCAAGGCCATGGTAGATGAGGCGCAAGGTATCGTTCCGGGTGCCAATCCACCTCCATCGTCGGGGTTGGCCAACGTGGCCGTCAGCAACACAGCTGCCGTGCTGGCGGTCTCGCAACCGGATCGCGTGGCCGCCTGAGCGTTCTGGGCGGCTCATCCTCCTTAGATCTCCCCATCTGCGACCAGCATGGCCCATATCCCGTCGAACCAACTGCCGCAAATTCCGGCCAAACGCTATTTCACCATCGGTGAAGTGAGTGATTTGTGCGGTGTCAAGCCGCATGTGCTGCGCTATTGGGAGCAGGAATTCACCCAACTCAAGCCGGTCAAGCGGCGCGGCAACCGCCGTTACTACCAGCACCACGAAGTGCTACTGATTCGGCGCATCCGTGAGTTGCTCTATGAGCAGGGTTTCACCATTTCAGGGGCGCGGAATCGGCTGGACGAGAATTTGGGCGTTGGCCTGAAGTCGACGGCCAGCGGTGTCGACGGGTCGGTCAGCTTTTTGATGGTGCGCCAAGAGTTGGCCGGCGTGCTGGATTTACTGCGCTAGGAGCCTGTCGGACTTAGGTGGTCGAGCGCAAATTTGAGCCGAGTATCCTAAGTCCGACAGGCTCCTAAAGTCAGTCTTCAACAAATTTCTGCTGCGACGCAACACCAGTCTGCGTTATTGCTTTATAATTGCGGCTTAAGTTTCTGATTTTCAAAGACTTTGCGCTGCGGTAGATTGTCTGTAGTTTGTTTTAGCAAAGATTTTGTTGAGTTGGTTTTGTGTCATCAGCAGCTTAAAAAAAGCTCATCCCCTCTAGCCTTTCAGTTGATTTGCGTGGTTGGCGGCGATGCCGTTGCATGAGCGACGTACCACTTTGGTTTTCCAAAGGCGGTCGTCTAAAGCTCCCACGCAACATTTCTTACGAACGTCCTTTGGTTTGCCGATCTGACGGCGCTTGAGGTTCGTTTTGCTGTGCGCTGCGAAAACCTGACTTTCCCGTCAACCCGCAGCCTTAGGCTCACTGAAAGGTTTTACATGTCGTTTAACGAACTCGCGCTGCACGCGCAACTGAATCGCGCCATTGAAGCTGCTGGCTACACCACGCCTACCCCGGTACAGGCGCAAGCCATCCCGGTTGCGCTGTCGGGCAAGGATGCACTGGTTTCCTCCAACACGGGCAGCGGCAAAACCGCCGCCTATGTGCTGCCCGCGCTGCACAAAATCCTCTCGTCAAAATCGACGGCTACCAAGCCAGGCCCGCGGGTTCTCGTACTCGCCCCGACCCGTGAATTGGTGCTGCAAGTCGCCAAAGCGGTTGAAGAATTCGGTCGTGGCATCAAAGGCCTGAAAACCACCAGCGTTGTTGGCGGTGTGCCGTACGGCCTGCAACTACGCATGCTGCGCGGCTCGCTTGATGTGCTGATTGCCACGCCGGGCCGTCTGCTCGACCATCTGCGCGCTGGCAAGGTCAATCTTTCCACCGTCGAAACCCTGATTCTCGACGAAGCCGACCGCATGCTCGACATGGGCTTCATTGAAGACATCGAAACCATCGCCGCAGCGACCCCTGCTGCGCGCCAAACCTTGATGCTGTCGGCCACCTTTGCCGGTCACGTTGGCAAGCTGGCTGAGCGCATGACCAAAGACCCGGTCAAGATCATGATCGATACCCACACCGAGCGTCACGTGAATATCGAGCAGCGTCTGCAATGGGCCGACGACATTTCGCACAAAAATGCCATGCTTGACCATGTGCTGACTGGTGTTGATGTGGTGCAGGCTTTGGTCTTTACCAGCACGCAGCGCGATGCCGACAAACTGGCGATGCGCTTGGAAGATGCAGGCCACGCAGTTGCCGCCTTGCACGGTGGCATGCCGCAAGGTCGCCGCAATCGTACGCTGCTCAATTTGCGCACTGGTCGCTTGCGTGTGCTGGTGGCAACTGATGTCGCCGCACGCGGCATCGACGTGCCCTCGATTAGCCACGTCATCAACTACGGGCTGCCGATCACCGAAGAAGACTACGTGCACCGCATTGGTCGTACCGGGCGGGCCGGCAGGAGTGGTTTGGCGATCACGCTGGCAGCCGTCGAAGACGCCGGCAAGATTCGCCGCATCGAACGCTTCACCACCCAAAAGATTCCGGTCGTCGAAGTAGTTGGCCTTGAGCCGAAGCGTCGTCCGGGTTCGCATGTGCCTGGCAAGCCCGGCGTGCGTCCCCCGGCTCGTGGCGGTTTCGGTCATCGCAAAGGTGCCGGGTTTGGTGCCAAAGGCGGTGCGGGCACTGGCGGTGGCTTTGGTGGCGGTGGTCGTGACGGTGCGCGCGATGGCGCACGTGGCGGCTGGCGCACGGGTGGAGACCGCAAAGACGGCGCAAGAACCTATTCAGCCCACAACGCTGGCAAGTAAGCCTGCCTGAGCACTCCCATTGGTGCCTGAAGAGCAGCCATAGCGGCGGTTCTTCAGGCATTTTCTTTTGTATTCTGGGCTCAGAACGGATACTGGCGCGCCGTTGTTTGTACGGTTACCCAGCGCAGATCAGTGAATTCGTGAATCCCGGCCTTGCCGCCGAAGCGGCCCATGCCGCTGCCTTTTACGCCGCCAAACGGCATCTGCGCCTCATCGTGCACCGTCGGCCCGTTGACGTGGCAGATACCTGATTCAATCCGCTGCGCGACCTGCAGGGCGCGCGCTGTATCGTGGCCGAAGACGGCCGCCGACAAGCCATACTCATTGTCATTGGCGCAGGCGATCGCCTCCTCCACCCCTTTGACACGGACGACGCATTTCACCGGCCCGAAGGTCTCTTCGTGGTAAATCTGCATTTCCGGCGTGACATGATCGAGCACAGTGGCGGGCATCAGGGTGGAATCCGCCTTGCCGCCGCAACGCAGCTTGGCTCCTTTGGCGAGCGCATCGTCGATCAGCCGGTTGCAATGCTCCACCGTGCTCATGCCGATAACGGAGCCCAGCACCACCGGCTCCGGCTTGCGCGGGTCGCCCAGAGGCAGGGATTTGGCTTTTGCCACGAAACGCTCGACGAAGGTGTCGGCGATTTTCTGGTCAACGATCAGCCGCTCGGTGCTCATGCAGATCTGCCCCGAATTGGCGAAGCAGCCGAAGGCTGCGCCATTGACCGCGGCATCGATATCGGCATCATCCAGAATCACCATCGGTGCCTTGCCACCCAGTTCCAGCACGACTGGTTTCAAGTACTTCGCGCAGGTCAGCGCCACCAGCTTGCCCACTTTGGTTGAGCCGGTGAAATTGACGCGCCGCACTGCGGGGTGCGCGACCATTGCCTCGACCACGGCAGCGGCATCGGCAGGCGCGTTGGTGATGTAGTTGACCACCCCCGGCGGAAAGCCTGCGTCCTGAAACGCTTCAACGATCAATTGATGGGTGCGCGGGCAGTTTTCCGAGCCTTTGAGAACTACTGTATTGCCGCAGGCCAGTGGCGTGGCAATCGCCCGCACACCCAGAATCACGGGCGCATTCCACGGTGCAATGCCGAGTACCACACCCGCCGGCTGGCGCAGGCCCATCGCGAGTGAGCCGGGAATATCCGAAGGGATCACTTCACCGCTGATCTGGGTCGTCAGTGCAGCGGCTTCGCGGATCATGCTTGCGGCAAGAAACACATTAAAGCCCCCCCACACGCCGGTGGCCCCCGTTTCTGCCGAAATCGCCTCGATGAACTTTGGCGTTTTGGCTTCGAGCGCATCAGCCGCTTTTTGCAACAGGGCGCGGCGTTCGCCGGGGCCAGTTTTGCGCCACGCCACGAAGGCATCGGCTGCCGCTTCCACTGCAGCGATTGCATCACCGGTGCTCGCTGCTGGTGCGCGGGTGGCCACGGCACCATCCAGCGGGTTGCGCCGCTCGAATGTGGCTCCGGATTCGGATGACACTTCGAGCCCGTTGATCAGCATGGAAAGATCGGACATGACGGTTTCCTTGAAAGCTTTGTTGGTGTTCGAGGTAGGGTTTGCAGTACTGGCTGAGCTGACTGAGCGTGCGTTTTGCTCAGGACCGAGGTAGGCGCGGCGGATCACTTTGGAGCGCATCAGGAGTTTTGCGGCGCCGCTGGCCACCAACCGCCCGCGCTCCAGCACATAGCCGTAGTCCGCAATCCGCAGGGCCTTCTTCACGTTCTGCTCGACCAGCAGCACCGTGGTGCCGGTATCGGCGATGCGCCGTGCAATGAGCAGCAGTTCGTCGACCATTTTCGGGGCCAGGCCCAGCGAAGGCTCATCGAGCATCAAGAGACGCGGCGCACTCATCATGGCGCGCGCCACCGCCACCATCTGCTGCTCGCCGCCGCTCATCGTGCCGGCCAGCTGTTTGGCGCGCTCGGCCAGTTTGGGAAAGTCACGAAAAGCCTGCGCGAGGCGTTTGGTGCGCTCCTGCGGTGTAACCAGCCATCCGCCCAGCTCAAGGTTTTCCGTAACAGTCATGTCCGGAAAGAGCTGCCGCCCCTCCGGCACCAGGGCGATGCCGCGCCGGACGGTTTCGGTCGGCAGGGCGGCCTCCAGTTCGTCGTGATTGAGCGTCACATCACCGCTGCGCGGAATCAGCCCGGCGAGCGCCTTGAGCAGGGTGGTTTTGCCTGCGCCATTTGGCCCCAGCACCACTGTCAGGCCAGGGCGCACCTCAAACTTCAGGTCGCGCAAAATCTGCACCGGACCATAGCCCGCGCCCAAGCTGCTCACACGCAAGTGCGCGAGATCGGTGCCGAAGCCGACTGGGGCTAGAAAGTCGTTTTTCATTAGACTGGCTGTGCCAGGTCGGCTGTGCCGCTCATTTCATCGCCCAGATAGGCCTCGATCACGGCGGCATCGCGCACCACTTCATGCGGCGGGCCGTCCGCAATTTTGCGGCCCTGATGCAGCACCAGCACCCGCTCAACATAACGCAGCAGGGTTGTCACTGCATGCTCGATCCAGATCACGGTCAGGTCGAGTTCGTCGCGCATGCGGCGAATCAGCTTGGCCATGTTGTCGAGCTCGCTGTCGGTCAGACCGGCAGCGACTTCGTCCAGCAGAAGAATCTGCGGACGCGCGGCCAACGCCATGCCGATTTCGAGCAGGCGCTGCTGTGATGGCGTAATGACACCGGCGGGCAACCCGGCTTGCGGCAGCAGGCCGATCAGTCCCAAAATGCTGGACGCGTCGCGCAGCACCCAGGGGGCCGCACGGCCACGCCCGGCAAATTTGAGGCCAAAGTCGATGTTGGCTGCCACCGGCAGATCCGCGAAGACCCGCGGTGTCTGAAAGGTGCGCGCGATGCCATAGTGCGCAAAGCGGTGGGCCCGCGCGCCAGTGAGGTCGCGCCCCTGGACGCGCAAGCGCCCATGCGTGGCTTCGGTTACGCCGGAGAGCACATTGAAAAAGGTCGTTTTGCCCGCACCGTTCGGGCCGATGATGCCGACCAGCTCGCCGCGCATGAAGCTGGCACTGACGGCATCCACGGCCGTCAGGCCACCAAAACGCACGGTGACCTCCCGGGCTTCGAGAAGGATTTCGCGTGCAGCCTGGCCGGTGCTTGAAGCAGCATGCGATGCTGCGCTCGAAGTGGTGTTTGACACCTCCGGCAAAGCGGCCATCAGTAGACCTCGCGCTTTTTCTTGAGCGGTGCTTCACCGCGCCAGGCGCGCCGCTTTTCATCCCAGGTACCACGCACGCAGCGGTTGGCTTCGCGCCACCATGAACGAATGTCGTCACGCCATCCGCGCAGGGTGCTCCAGCGCAAGGATGCCAGGCCGCCTGGCAAGTAAAGCACCGAGAAAATCAGCAGCAGCCCCAGCGTCATCATGTACAACTGCGGCACCTTGAGGCGCAGGGCTTCCGCCAGGAGGCTGAACACGATGGCTGCAATCAACGGCCCCCACAGCGTGATCGCCCCGCCGATCAGCGCGATCAGCACGGTTTGGAAGCCGATAAAGGGATTGAACACGGTCATCGGGTCGATGTAGGTCCAGCGTACGCTCATCGCCGCACCCATTGACCCGGCGAACGCGGCAGTCATGGCAAAACCGCAGATCTTGACCACGCGGGTGTTGACCCCCAGGGTCTCGGCCCGCTGCTCGTCTGCCCCAATTCCGACCAGCGCCAGGCCGAAGCGGCTGCGCCGCAGCAGAATCGACAGCAGCACCGCCAGGCCCGCCAGGCCGACCACGGTGAGATAGATGGTGTCCCGCTCTGGCACCACATTGAGTACGCGGCCGACCGTGCCGGTGACCTGTTTTTCGAAGTAGGTGATGGCGTGGCGAATCAGCTCGGTCATGCCGAACGTGAGCACCGCGAAATAGGTGCCGCGCAGATGCAGCACGGCGCTTCCCATCACCGCTGCCACCAGTGCGGCGACCGCCGCGCCCAGGCCGATCACGCTGATCCACGGCAGGTGTTCAAGCGTGAGGGCGCTGGTGTAGGCACCGATGCCGAAGAAGGCAGGGGTTGCCAGCGAGAGGTAGCGCGTCAGCCCGCAAAACAGTGCCCAGCTCGACGACAGCGCCACATACATCAGGCAGGTGAGGGCCATCGAGACGACGAATTCGCTGGCATAAAAAGGCAGCGCCAGTGCCCAGCCCAACAGCGCCAGGAGGATCAGGATGTCGCGTGCCATGGCAGGCCAGACATCACCAAAATCATCGGTGAAGCTGTCCCACGCCTTTTTCCATTTGTCGAAACCCGGGCTCATTTCTTGAACAGCCCTTTTGGTTTCCAGAGCAGCACACCGATAAAGATGCTGTAAGAGAGCAGCGACTTGAGCGAGGGGCTGGTGAAATGCATGCCGAGTGCCTCGATCACACCCAGGGCCAGACCGGCGATCAGGCTGCCCGCCATGCTGCCAAAACCACCCAGAGTGATGACAATCAGTGCGGTCACGGTGTAGGGTTCACCCATCGACGGTGAAATCGCATAGGTCATCGACAGCAGACAACCTGCGAGACCAGAGAGGCCCAGGCCAATCCCAAACATCAGCGGATGCAGGCGTTCGGTATCGATTCCAACCAGGGTGGCACCGGTGGGCGATTGCATCAGGGCACGCACCCCCTTGCCCAGCAGCGTGCGGCTCAAGAGCGCAATCAGCCCGACACTGACCGCGAGTGCAATCCCGGCCAGCAGCAGCTTGTTCGCCGCGAAGCGTGCATCGCCGAATTGCACCGGGTCGGTCAGGTAGTCGTAGCCGCGCAGATCACCACCCCACACCAGCGAGACAAAATTCTGCACCAGGAACATCAGGCCAAAACTCACCATCAGGCCACGCGCTTCGAAGATGTCAAGGTTGGGCGAGGTGGCAGTGAGCCGCTTGAACCACAGGCGATGGATCACCCAGCCCAGGCCCAGCAGCACAACAAAAGCCACCGGTGCCATCAAGAGCGGCGAAATCCCGAAGCTGGTTTGCGCCTGCCAGGTGAGGAAGGCTCCGACCATCAGAAATTCGCCGTGTGCGATATTCAGGATGCGCATCAGGCCGTATTGCAAATTCAGGCCCAGCGCGATCAAGGCATACACGCCTCCGGTGATCAGACCGGAGGCGATCAGCTCAGCCCATGCACCTGCCGACATTCAGCGCACCGCAACCGAAGAGACGGTCAGGTTTGCCGCGCTTGTGATGGGGCGAGTCGCGCGGTGCATGGACTTGTACATTGCCTGGTAGCTCGCCTTATTTCCAGGCGGGCTTGCTGGCAATCAATTCGGCTGTGGCAATCTTGCGCGGCCAGACGACTTCAAATTCGCCCTTTTGCCATTGGCTCACCGTACCGGGCGTGGCGACATTTTCGCTGCCGCTGAATTTGACACGGCCGATGATGGTGCTGTGCTCGGTATTGGCAACATAGTCGCGAATGGCCTTGCGGTCCAGGCCGACTTTGGCAACTGCGGCCGTCAGAATTTCCAGCCCGGCCCAGCAGTGGCCGCTGGCCCAGCGGTCTGGTTCCTTGGCGGCCCCGAATTTCTTGACATGGGCATCGAAGTAGGCCTTGGCCCCCGGACTGGTCTTGCCATTCCATGATCCCATGCCCAGCACGCCTTCGGCCCCCGCCTGCATGACATTGCGGTACAGCTGGAAGGCCGTGCCCACGGAAGCATAAAAGAACTTTGGATTGAAGCCGATTTCCTTCGCCTGGCGGCTGGCAAGAATGGTGTCGGGCGGATAGGTGAAGCCAATAAAGGCATCCGGATTCTTGTCCTTGATCGAGCGCAGCACCGGCGACAGATCCTTCACGCCACCCGGGTAGCTCTTGTCTTCGACCAGGGTGATGCCGCTGCCCTGCAGGGCAACCTTGAGCGCGGCGTAGTTTTCCAGGCCGAACAGGTCGTCCACATAAACCACCGCAGCAGTCTTGGCACCGCTGGCCTTGAGCATCTCGACCAGCGCAGTGGTCATTGGTGCGGGTTGCTGCAACAGCAGGAAGAAGTAAGGCAGCTTCATCTCGATCAGGCGGCGCGAGAGAGCGGTCGGGGCCAGGAAGGGGTAGCCGAAGCGGTTTGCCAGTGGCGCGACCGCAAAATTCGCGTTCGAACCCCACGGCGGCAGCACCAGATCCACCTTGTCGCTGCCCATCAGTTTTTCGTAGGTGCGCACACAGGTTTCGACATCGCTGCGGTCATCCGAACTGATGAGTTCGATCGGGCGGCGCGTGCCTTTCACATTCAGACCGCCTGCGGCATTTTGCTGTTCTGCCCAAAGCAGAAAATTGGGTTCTTGGCTCACCTGCGCGCCACCGGTCCAGGGGCCGGTACGGGCGATGGCGTAGCCGATGCGCACCGGCGCACCCTGTGCCAGCGCGGAGGTGACGAGCGGCGGCACCACAGCAGTGGTGCCGAGCGCCAGCGAACCTTTGATGAAACTGCGTTTTGATTGTGTGGTCATGGTGGCGGTCTCCTTGGGGTCAGTCTCGGAATTTCAGTCTTTTATGAGGGCGCACAGTCGGCCCCGGTCAATTATAGGCAGCGCGCGGCGCGCGGCCACTGGGCAGAAATATACGGGTGATGGAGCGCGCATACTTTGCTCAGCGCGCACAATTTTCCTCCTTCGGGCCCGCCGACCGCCTTGATTCTGTCGCCCGGCTTCATAGAATAGAAGGGTATGGAACGTCTGACGGAGATGAAAACAATGGCCACAACGGTGATGTCGACAGCCCACATTCCTGCCAGGGACCGGCTGCACGCCTGGGGCGATTCCGTGTGGCAGCTGATCGGCGGCCTGCATTCGGATGCCTTCGGTGATGCGGACTTCAATGGCACCATCGAGCATGGCGCGCTGGACGATCTGCGGGTTTGCCGCCTGGCGGTCACCAAACATCGCGTGGTTCGCACCCCGGACCTGATCCGGCGCAGTGATCGCGGTTTTCTGAAAGTGGTTGCACAGTTGCATGGCCAGGCCTGCTTTGAGCAGGACGGCAAGCGGGTTTGGTTGTCCCCTGGCGAATGGAGTGTTTATGACACCACGCGCGCCTACTCCGTACACAATCTGGGGAATGTGGAACAACTGGTACTGATGCTGCCCAAAGAGAACCTGGGCGACGACGTGCTGCCACTGGAACAGTTGATGGTGCAGCGTTTTTCCGGGCGGCGCGGAATTTCCCGCCTTGCCTGGGATGCGGCTGTGCAGGCGATGCATCAATTGCAAGCGCCGGCTGAATCTCTGGTTCCGCCGAAAAGCGCCGGTGATATGGCCAGGGACATCTCCGGTCTGGTGATACAAAGCCTGCTTGAGCGCAGCGGCCGCGCCACCGATGTCAGCCTGCGTGCGGCACTGCGCGACCGCGTCAACCTCCACCTTGAGCGGCATCTGCGCGATTCGCGTTTAAGTGTCGCCGAAATCGCGGCGGCCTTGAATTGCAGCAAACGCCTGCTGCACAAGGCTTTTTCAGCAGAAGCGCACAGCCTCGAAGCATCAATCGTGTCGGCGCGGCTGGAATTGTGCCGCCGCGACCTTGCCGCACCGGCCCTGCGACATCGTTCAATTACAGAACTGGCGATGGGTGCGGGGTTCGGCAACATGGCGCACTTCAGCCGTGCTTTTCGCGGACGCTATGGCATGTCGCCGAGCGAATGGCGTGCGCTGGCGCGTGATCCAGTGCATTAGGAGTAGGAGCCTGGGCTGCCTGAAATCAGCTGCGCGATGGCAGAATCGGGCCTTTTGTCCGAACTATGCCTATCGAATCTGCCGTGCCCGCCTTGTTCAGCAAATTGCAGTTGCGCGGCGTGACGCTGCCCAACCGCATTGTGATTTCGCCGATGTGTCAGTATTCAGCGGTGGACGGTTCGGCGCAGGACTGGCATCTGATGCATCTTGGGCAGCTTGCAATGTCCGGCGCAGGCATGCTGATTCTGGAAGCGACCGCCGTCTCGGCGGAAGGGCGCATTACTCCGGGTTGCCTGGGCCTCTACTCAGACGAAAACGAAGCGGCCCTGAGGCGGGTTGTCACCGCGCTACGCCAGATCACCAAAATGCCGATTGGCATCCAGATCGGCCATGCCGGGCGCAAGGCTTCCAGCGGGCGGCCCTGGGAACGCGGGCAGTTGATCGCCGCAGATGACCAGGTGCGCGAAGGCTGGCAGCCACTCGCGCCCTCCGCTGTGCCCATCACTGCGAGCGAAGCGCCACCGCGTGCCATGACCTTGGCCGAGATCGACCAGCTGGTTGCCGACTTTGTGCGCACCACCGAGCGCGCCCAACGCATCGGCTTTGATGCGATTGAGCTGCACGGCGCGCACGGCTACCTGTTGCATGAATTTCTCTCGCCGGTGGCGAACCACCGCAGTGACAGCTACGGTGGCAGTTTTGAGAACCGCATTCGCCTGCCGCTGCGCATCTTTGAGGCGGTGCGTGCTGCCTGGCCGGCTGAAAAGCCGCTCGGGGTGCGCATCTCCACCACCGATTGGCTGGAGAATGAGGCTGATAGCGCTTCTTCAAGCAGCGCTGAATTCGATCATGCCACCACATGGACGCCGGTGCAAAGCGTGGCTCTTGCCAAGCGGCTCAAAGCGGCTGGTTGCGACTGGATTGATTGTTCGTCGGGCGGGGTCAGCCCCAAGCAGCAGATCAAAGTGGGGCCAGGCTACCAAGTGCCGTTTTCAGCGCTGATCCGCCGCGAAACCGGGGGCGCTACCATGGCCGTAGGGTTGATTACCGACCCGCACCAAGCCAATGCCATCATTGCCAACGGCGAAGCCGACATGGTGGCGCTGGCGCGCGGCATGCTCTACAACCCGCGCTGGCCTTGGCATGCGGCGGCAGCACTTGGTGCGAGTGTTGAGGGACCGCGCCCCTACTGGCGCTCACCACCGCGTGAGGCGGCGCAGGTGCTGGGGGAAATCATTTTTGGGCAGCGTTAAACCGTTGCGCACCGCCCTGCGTTACACGTGCAGCCCGGCCATCACCGCAAGCACCGCACCGATGCTGGCCATCAGATATACGCCATACTGCAACCATTTTTTGCGAGTCAGCAGCGTGATGGCGGCAAGGGCAATCGACACTTGAATCGCCGTCATCGACTGCGCCCAGCGGTGATGCAGGTGAATGCTGGCATCGGACTGTTTGTCCCAGTCCTTCGATTTGGCTTCAAGCTTCTCAGCGTCTCTCTTGATCTCTTCTTTTTCAATTTTGTAGCGCGCGACTTCCTTCTTGTATTTCTCGATATCCACGCCGGGCAGGGCCATCGCCAGCTCCGCCAGGTTTTGCTTGCTGCTCTTGGATTGGTAGTAGTTCCACTGATTCGAGGCTTCAGTCTTGGCGATCGCCGCGTTGTTCTTGTAGATCATCGCGTCGTTTTGCGTCGAGCCGCCTTGGTAGGAAAAGAGCGCGCCAACGGTGGACAAAATGGCGGTTGCCACCGCGATCTTGCTGGCGAAGCCTTCGCCATGGTCGCCGTGGTCGTTGCCGTGTGAACCGTGTGCGACATGCTCTACCGCGTGGTCGTGCGGGCCGTGAACGTGAAATCCTGCGCCTGACATACTGTTTGCTCCCGTTAATTGGAAAAAATCAAATGCGTTGGTAGTGGACAAAATCGTGGGCCAGGCCTTGCGCACTGACCCCAGGCTCGCGGCTTACCTCGCGCCATACTTTGGGGTCAAGCGGCGAAAAAAAAGCGTCACCATCGAAATTTTGCAGAATCTCGGTCACATGCGCGTCGGTCGCCACGGGTTGATATTCGCGATAGATTTCGGCCCCGCCAATCACCCAAACCTCCTCGGGGGATGCCTGAAAAGCCTTGTCCAGTGCGGCTCTTGGAGCGTCCGCCGGAATAGCTCCAAGGGCGTTGAAGCCACCTTGCCGGGTTAGCACAATACTGGTGCGGCCCGGCAGCGGCTTGCCCAGGCGTGCCAGAATCGAATCCCAGGTTTTACGCCCCATGATGACTGCCTTGCCCATCGTCATTGCTTTGAAGTGTTTCAGGTCTTCGGGCAAATGCCAAGGCATGCAATTGTTCAGGCCGATCACACCGTTTTGGGCCCGCGCGACGATCAGTGAAACCTTCGGTGCTGTTTCGCGGTTCATACGGCAACCGGGGCTTTGATGTGTGGGTGCGCTTGATAGCCCGTGATTTCAAAATCTTCGAAGGCATAGGAATACAGGTCGGCCGCTTTGCGTTTGATTACCAGTTGCGGCGGTGCATAAGGTGTACGCGCCAGTTGTTCTTGTACTTGGGTCAAGTGATTGGAATACAGATGGCAATCACCGCCGGTCCAGACGAAATCGCCAAGCCCCAAATCGCACTGCTGTGCCACCATGTGGGTCAGCAGGGCATAGGAGGCGATATTGAAGGGTACTCCCAGAAAAATGTCCGCGCTGCGTTGGTAGAGTTGGCAGGAAAGTTTGCCATCGGCAACATAAAACTGAAAAAAGGCGTGGCAGGGTGGCAATTTCATCTGCGGAATCTCGCCCACATTCCAGGCCGAGACGATGATGCGCCGCGAATCCGGGTTGCTGCGCAGGGTTTTGAGCACGGCACTCATCTGGTCGATATGGCGACCATCAGCGGTGGGCCAACTGCGCCACTGGTAGCCATAAATCGGCCCCAGGTTGCCATTTTCATCGGCCCATTCATTCCAAATCGATACACCATGATCGTTGAGGTATTTGGTATTGGTATCACCGTTGAGAAACCAGAGCAGCTCATGCAGGATGGATTTCAGGTGCAGCTTTTTGGTGGTCAGCAGCGGAAACCCGGCGCTCAAATCGAAGCGCATCTGGTAGCCGAATACCGAGCGCGTGCCAGTGCCGGTGCGGTCGGTTTTGGCGGTGCCATGTTGGTACACATGGCGCATGAAATCGAGATATTGTTTCAAGGGGCGGGGATCGGCATGTTTAGTGGGCGATGTGGGCAAACAACTCGCGGGCGCTTTGAAAGCGGTCGTCCGGATTTTTGGCGAGCAGCTTTTCCATCACGGTTTGATATCCCGACAATTTTCCCTGAAGTTGAGGGATTTCGGCATGCACATGTTGAAAAGCAATCGTGGCCAGATTGGCTGAGTCGTAGAGACGAAGGCCGGTCAACAATTCATACAGAATCACGCCTACCGAATACAAATCCGAGCGCTCGTTGAGCTCGCGCCCTAGGCATTGCTCCGGGCTCATGTAGAGCGGGGTTGCCAGCAGGCCGCCGGTGGCGGTGATGGTGATGTCGCCTACTTGCTTGGCCAGGCCAAAATCAACCAATGCCAATCGGTCGTTCGAGCGCAGCATGATATTGTGCGGTTTCAAGTCGCGGTGAATCACGCCATTGGTGTGCACCGCATCCAGCGCACGCGCAATTTGCGCCGTGAGGCGCAGTGCATCGAGCGATGAAATCGGGCGCTGGGCGCGGTTCTCCATGCGGTTTTTGAGATCGCCTAGCGGAAAATATTCCATCGCAATATAGACCACATCGTCCGAAATGCCTTGGTCGTAAATCCGCGCGACGTGTTCGTTTTGCATGTCGGCGATGACCCGGTATTCGCGCAAGAAACGTTGCAAAAAACTGTCGTGGCGCGTGACTTCCGGGTGCAAGACTTTGAGCACCACCTCGCGCTGGTCGCTCTCGCGCACCGCCAAAAACACTCGCGCGCTGCCGCCTTGGCCGATCATTTTTTTCACTCGATAACCGCGCACACGGAAGGTCGGCAGGCCGTCCGCCCCGACTCCGCCATTGCCCTGCTGGGTCGCGGGGAAATCGAGCTGCAAGGTGGCATCGTCATCCGAATAGTTGGCGCGCTCGAAGCTGCGCGAGGTCAGTGTGCGCATCCGGGCGGTGTTGCTCATTTCGGTGTCGCGAGCCTGGGCACGCTCAATGATGGCATCGTGAATCGCGCTGATTAGTCGATTCGAGGTAACTTTGTCTTTGCGCAAAAAATCTGCTGCGCCCAGTTTCATGGCCCGCACGGCAGTCTCTTGGTCGTGCCCGGCCGAGAGCAGAATGAGTGGCGGGACGGCATGGCGTTCGCGCCCGCCCGAAGTCCATTCGGTGAGCCAGCTTAGCGTGTCGGCGGCATTCGGCGAGTCGGCGGGCAAATCGAGCAGCACCGTGTCGTAGCGGTCAAGCTGGGTGACGGCATCCGGCTTGCCCGCCACCTGCGGGTCGTGGCTGTCGATGGTTGCCCCCGGCCACTGCGCCGAGATATGGGTTTCGCACTGGCTGCGAAACGCACCCGGTGGGTGTACAAAAAGGATTCGCACGGGCTTAGGATAGAGTGGGGCGCTCGGGAATTCGCTGCAGCAGGTTTAGCGACGGGTTCGGTATTGGGTCAGTTGAATCGACTGACATTCTACGGAAGCAAATTATGCTGTCGGCATGCCACAGTGCCAACTATTACGCATTTTCGCGGCGGTAGTTGCTGCAAAATCGCGGGAAGGGCGCAGGGCTGGTCAAGGTTGCCTTGATTGAACCTTCGATTTCCAACATAATGCTTGAAATTCAGGTGTGGCAGTAATAGTGCGTGCTGTCGGCGCGACCTTCCGAAGATGCTGATGGCACAGCCGCTTCGGGCGCGATACACCGGTTTTTTTGCCCTCCTGACCGAAAAAATTGACAAGGACTTACGGATGTTTAAATGGATCGGCAACTTAAGCGGTGGTGGTGCAAGCTCGCATCCGCTCGCCAATCCTAAAGAGCAGTTGCGCATTGTCGGTGAGCTGCGCACGGCCGACTCCACCAAGGCGGTCGAAGAAATCGGCCACTGGGCCGAAACCTTGCCAGAGGCTGAGGAAATCAAGCTCCAAGACCGCTTTGAGATCATCAAGCTGCTCGATGAGGCAGTGCAACCACACCGCATGAAAACGGCTCGCGATTACGCGACCATTGCGCGGCAGTCAAAGTTTCGTGAGCAAAAAACTTGGAGCTTGAACCACGATTTGTGGGCGCATTTGTCGAGCGCCTATCTGGACCTGATGCGGCGCATTGATGCCAACGAAAAAGGCGCTGACACCCTCAAAGCACAGACTGCGCTGATTTCGGTGCGCTGCCTGCGCGCGCAGTCGCAGGCGCTTAAATGGCTGTACGTGCGCTATGGCCCGATCAACCCGGAAACTTGGCAGAGCTTGGGCCGGGCATTTCAGTTTGCCGACAAGCGCAAGGCCGGGCGCACCTCAGTGGTCGCCTACTCAACCGTCGCTGGCGAAACCACGCCTGAACAGGAATTGCTGCGTGCCCTGTTGATCTCGGCCTCCGCGCCCGACGGCCTGACCCCCGGCGAATTGGAAGTCTGCGAGCGCATGATCGCGCATTTTTCCAAGGCCTTCGAGCTCTCAACCACTCAGCAAAAAGATTCGACGTACTGGTTCGATTTGAGTGCGGGCAAGCCACCCGCACGACTCGCGGCCCCGCCCGCCAGCATCACGCCCGATTTGCGGCTTTTCTCGTGCGGGCACGGGCATGCCGGGGTCCAAGCGCTCACCGGGCGAATCGCGCAAACCCGTGAAATTCCGCGCGACCTTGACGTCGGCGGGCACTCTGATCCCGCTGTGCTAGGCGAGGTATTGCATCATCTGGAAATGATGTGGTCGCCCCAGCCGCCGATTCGCAAATCGCCGCGCATGCGCCTGCAAACGCGGGTCTCGGTGGTTCATCGGTTCGAAACCATGCTAGAGCTGTGCTCCGTGGAGGCAGCCCCCAAGGTGGATATCGATCTCGACTTTGGCGCGACCGGCGTATTTGGCACGGTCGAGAGCTGGGTGGTCGAGAACGTGAGCGCGGGCGGCTTTGGCGCGACCATCCAGCAAAAAGATGCCGACTGGCTCAAGGTGGGGCGCTTGATTCTGGTGCAAGCCGAAGGCAAAGGCACCTGGGAACTGGCGATGGTGCGGCGCTTGGCGCGCGAGCCCGGCGGCCAGTCTTCAGTGGGTGTGCAGGTAATTTCACGCAACCCGGTGACCGCTGCGTTCACCACGCAGGGCGGTGCCTGGAACAATGGGCAGGCGCAGCTCTCAGGACTATTCATGCCCGACCACGCCGAACCGGGCGCGGCCCTGATCGTGGTGCCCGATGCCATGTACAACCCCGGCGAACAGGTACGTACCGCGCTGAACGGCAAGGTGCATATCCTCTTCCCGATTGGCACGCTGGAGCGGGACGAGGATTTTGAGTTGATTAAATTCCGTGACATGGTGCAGGAATGAATTTTCACGTGGCCGAAAAGAAAACGCCGGTGGGCTTGTGACCCACCGGCGCTCCACTTCCGCCGTACCCTTCTGAGGCACGGCTTGGCAGACCGATAATCTAGCGTCTAAACACCTTGCGCTTTCACGCGCTCGGTCTTGTCGAACAGTTTGTTGAGCGCCGACACGTAGGCCATCGCCGAGGCGACAATCACGTCGGTATTGGCACCCACGCCATTGACAATCCGCCCGGCGCGCGCCAGGCGCACGGTTACTTCGCCTTGCGCTTCGGTGCCCTGCGTGACCGCATTGACGGAGTACAGAGTGAGCTCGGCACCGCTCTTCGCCACCGATTCGAGCGCCTTGAACACTGCGTCCACCGGCCCTGAGCCGGTGCTTTGCGCGCGTCGCTCAACCCCGCCTTCAGTGATGACCACCGTGGCTTCGGGCGCTTCACCCATCTCTGAGGCTTGCTTCATCGAAATGAGTCTGTAATGCTCGCCGGTTTCGTCGTCGTTGCGGTGCGAGAAGAGTGCATGGATGTCTTCATCAAAAATTTCGGATTTCTTGTCAGCGAGATCTTTGAAGCGGATGAAGGCCTCGTTCAAATCGGTTTCACTGGCAAGCTCGATGCCCAATTCCTGCACGCGCCCACGAAACGCATTGCGCCCCGAAAGCTTGCCCAGCACAATTTTGTTGGCATTCCAGCCCACGTCTTCAGCGCGCATGATT
>JANLTH010000164.1:0-19229 GCA_031362865.1 Burkholderiales bacterium
CATAGGCATTCGGTGAACTCGTCGGGAGAGACATCCGCCTGACGCAAGATGCCCGCGAGCGTGCCGACCTTGACCTCACTGTGCATCGGCACCACACAACCTTTGGCTCCACGCCGCATGATGACGTGGCTGCCGGACTGACGAATCTTTGCGAAACCGAGACGCTCAAGGGCTTTGACGATCACCGCCCCGGAGGTGCGCGGCAGCTTAGGCATGCGCGGGCAGGCTGAACATGGTGACTACGGGATGCCCTGGAGCGGGGAGCGGAAACTCAGACAAGTAAAGTGCGGTTGCGTCTTTCAGATTGGCAACTGCCTCCTCAACCGTTTCGCCCTGAGTGGTAGTGCCTGTCTCGGGGTTAAGCGCGATGTACCCGCCTTCTTCGGCGGGTGTAAGAACAGCTGTCAGTTCCATGGTGATACCTCGCGAAAGGAAAATCTCAATTGTCGCGTATTCCGGGATATGACATCCAACGAATAGCGTTTATCTGTCGCACGCGCAAGCTGAATCGAAGCATGGGACTCTCCTGCGACAGATCCGGGGCTCGTCCAACAAACGGTTCAGATCGTGGCTTCGCACGATCTAACCTTAGTCGTTAGGCATCATTAGGCAGCCTGAAGCAAGAATTCGACCTTGACCGCCTGATAAGGAAACTCGATAGCACCGCTCTCAGTCCTGTCGAGAACACCTGCATCTAGCAGCGCCGTGACATCGCCATGCACGGTCTTCACGTCGCGGCCTACACGCCGGGCTGCCTCACGTATGGAGACGGGACCCACCCCGCAAAGAGACTTCAATAGTTCCCAGCGCCTAGCCGTGAGCACCTTCCATAGCAGTTCAGGTGTCTCAAAGCTGATTCGTGCGTTCTTCTGAGCCTTGCCTGTCTCCCAGGCACGGATGAAGTCTTCGCCCGCTTCTGCTCGGGTAGCCACATCAAGAATTACTGTTTTCACTGTTCCACCTCACGATGTCTGCCTCGAAGTCTGAGATCAGCTTCCGAGGCGTTGAGAAGGCATACGCCGATTCCTCGCCACCGAAATGCCGATGGTCGCCCTTGCCGCGCTCGTTGTCATAGCGGACGACGCACTCTCGATTGATGACGTATGCCAGTCGGTACTTGTAGGGATGCTCGGACGGTGGAAGCGGCTGTGGAAGCAGCCAGACGACGTACTCGGCGAAGCCGCCGTTAGCGTCCGCTACTCTGGTTTTCATGACGGACACGGCCTTCATGATGGCGATTCTGCCAACAGCAGCCCCCGACGTCAAGCGGGCATTTGGCAGTGGCCTGGGGCAGCGTTTCTATGATGCCTAACGTGATGTATACCGCGCAGCACTGCGGTATAGCTCGGCGAGTGCGGTATAGCTTGACCAGTCCAATCGGCTGAAAACCCGCTTGCCAATTGGTTCTTCATTCAATATACTGTACATATTGTAATGTATAAAATATTCCATGAAACCCGGCAAGCCACTGCTTCAGTCATTGCGCCTCTTGGATCAGGTACGCGAACGCATCCGCTACCTGCACTATAGCCTAAATACGGAAAAAGTGTACGTTCACTGGGTGCGCGAATTTGTGCGCTGGAGTGGGCGGGGCGGTCATTTGCGCCATCCGCGCGAGCTGGGTGCGAGCGAGATCGAGGCTTATTTGACGATGTTGGCAACCGAGCGAAAAGTTTCGGCCTCCACGCACAATCAGGCCTTGAGCGCGATCCTGTTTCTGTACCGGGAAGTGTTGGACATCGACCTGCCTTGGCTTGACGGCATCAACCGCCCCACTCGGCCCAAGCGTATCCCTTCCGTATTGTCGAAAAGCGAGGTCGGTGCGCTTCTCGCGGGAATGGGTGGGGAGTCGGGGCTGTTGGCGCGGCTGCTGTATGGCACTGGCATGCGCTTGATGGAAGGTGTCCGTTTGCG
Organism: Burkholderiales bacterium; assembly: GCA_031362865.1. Lineage (GTDB taxonomy): Bacteria > Pseudomonadota > Gammaproteobacteria > Burkholderiales > JAEUOS01 > JANLTH01. The sequence continues at coordinate 1,915 of JANLTH010000164.1, forward strand.
GGTGAAGGATGTGGATTTCGACCGACATGTCATCATCGTGCGAGAAGCCAAAGGCAATAAAGATCGCGTCGTCATGTTGCCGCGCGCCTTGCTTGCAGCCTTGCGGGCACAAATGCAGGCGGCGCGCACCGTGTGGGAACGAGACCGCGCAGCGCAACGCACCGGGGTTTACCTGCCCGACGCGCTGGAAAAGAAATACCCCAATGCGGGCAAGGCATGGGGTTGGTTTTGGCTATTTCCGGCGGCCACCGAAGCCACTGACCCGCGCACCGGCATCGAGCGGCGGCATCATCTGCATGAAGAGCGTTTGCAGCGCGCGCTCAAGGTCGCGGTTGGTGCCGCGGGTATTGCCAAGCCGGCGTCGGTGCATACCTTGCGCCACAGTTTTGCCACCCATTTGTTGCAAAGCGGCACTGACATTCGCACCGTGCAAGAGTTGCTGGGGCATAGTGATGTGAGCACCACAATGATCTACACGCATGTGCTGAAAGTGGAGGCCGGTGCCGCAAGAAGCCCACTGGATGCTCTTCTTGCGGCATAAGGCTTGAAGACGCTTTACTGGCAAGGGTTTTCAGGCATGGCCTTGAGTAGTCCAGTCGGTGCGTTGATTGGCGTTTGCACGGGATTTACACGCCGCCTGATTCCATTTCTAAATCATTACGAGATTAGGCGCACCGACGACGACAGTGCGCGTAGCACGGCTAGGAAGGGGCAACGACTCAATCGTAATGATTTAGAAATGGAATGAATTCCCGGCTGCGCGGGAATGACGAGAGCGGGGAACGGGTGTGGCGGTGAATTGGCAATGGCGTTGGCTACAGCGTTGGCTATGGCGTGGGCAATGGACTTGGCGATAAACGCGACGCTGGCATTGGCGTTGAGTCGTCAGCAAGCATCAGAGCCAGTCCGCATTCCAGAAACAGCCTCCTTGTCGCCCGCTTGCGAGCACCCCGGCTCGGCGCTACTGATTTGACGACCATCGCAAGGCAGATGCGGCAGCCCCTACTGCGGCTGAATATCGGCCTGCTTGACAATCTGGCGATAGGTTTCCACCTGCTCGCGCACGAAGCGGCCAAACTCGTCCGGCTTCATTGGCGAAGGCGTGATGCCAAGTTTGCCGAATTGCTCCCGCACTTCAGCGCTTTGCAAAATCGTGGTGATCTGCGCGTTTAACTTTTGCACGATAGCGGGCGGTGTGCCTGCGGGGGTCCAAACGCCAAACCACAGGCTGAGGTCGAAGTCTTTCAGGCCTTGCTCAGCCAGTGTTGGCACATCTGGCAGCACCTCGGCGCGGCGGCGGGTGGAAACGCCCAAGGCTGTGAGCTTGCCTTCTTTGGCGTGCCCGATCACGGTATTGATCGGTGCCATGTAGAAGGCGGAGCGGCCACTCATCGCATCGGTAATCGCCTCGGGCGAGCCTTTGTAAGGGATGTGGAGCATTTTCACACCAGCCACCTGCGCGACATACTCTGCGGCCAAGTGCGTGGAGCTGCCAACCCCTGCGGAGGCGAAGGGGATCGCGCCGGGCTTGGCCTTCGCGGTATCGACCAAGGCTTTGATGGTGCTGTATTCACCCCCTTTGGCGGTCACCATCACATAGGGCGTAATCCCTATTAAGGCGACGTCGGTGAGTTCTTTGAGCGGGTCGTAGGGCAGGCTTTTGTAGATCGCCGGATTGGCCGCGTGGGAGGCGGATTGCACCAGCAGGGTGTAGCCGTCTGCCTCGGCTTTGGCGACGGCTTGCGTGCCAATTTGCCCGCCAGCGCCGGCCCGGTTTTCGACGATGACGGGTTGCTTCCACGCTTCGCTCAAGTGCTTGGCGATGATCCGGCCCGCAATGTCGGCACCCGAACCTGGGGTCAGCGGAATGATGATGCGAATCGGCTTGTTGGGGTAGTCCTGCGCCAAGGCAGGCAGGGAGTTGCCGATGATGAGTGCAGCAGCGACCGTAGCAATCTTGAGCAGCGTCTTCACGAATTTTCCTTAGGCGATGGGTTTTGCGAATGATTGAGGTGCGTTTGACGGGCACCGCGTATCGGTCAGGGCTCAGCGCAGAAATCCCGTTTCGCGCAGATAGCGTTGCGCGCCGGGATGAATGAGATCAGAACTGGGTGCTGCGGCAACGGTATTGGCAGCCGTCGTTTCCTTCGCTTGCGCGAGGCGCTCACCGAGCGCGCCAGCGCCTTGGTGCAGCGCACGTGCCAGGCGGTAGGCAGTGTCGTCTGGCAAGTCGGTGCGTGCGATCACAAACGACCATGAACCCACCGAGTGCAGCGCCTGTGGCTGGCCGGGATAGGTATTAGCCGGGACGAGATTGGCCTTCAGCAGCGTGTGCTTGGCGAGAATGCGTTGCACCTCGGCGGCATCTGGCACGATAAAGCGCGCGCCTCGCGGACTTTTCGCGATAGTGGCAAAGCCCGGCCAGCCGATGCCCGCGCCCCACAGCGCAGCGGCGCGTCCGTCTTGCACCATGGCTGGTCCGTCGCCGGCACGTTCGAGAAAAATCGCCTGGAAGTCTTTGTGCATGTCGTAACCCAGGCCGTCGAGCACGTAGCGCGCAAGCACCACCAGCCCGGAGCCCTGTGCGCCAAACGCCACCGGCTTGCCTAGCAAGTCAGCGATGCGGCGCACCGGGCTGTCGCCATTCACCGCAAACATGCCAGGCGAGGAATACATCGCGGTGAGCAAGCGCAGGTTGGCAGGTGGCTTGCCACTGCCAATCCCGATGCCGTTGCGCGCTTCATAGAGTGGCTCGCCAGTCACTAGCGCCAGATCGACCTGACCGGATTCGATCAGAGGAATATTTTCAAGGCTGCCTTTGGTGTTGCGCGGCTGCACGTGCAGGGTTGGGTCGGTTTGATTGATCGTCTCGCTAAACGCCGCGCCATACACCGGGAAGCCGCCACCCGGCGTGGCCGTGCCAAGCGAGACGACCGTGCGCTCTTGCGCAGCAGCCCAGCGGGAAGGAGTGAGCGACGACATCATTCCCAATGCAGTGGTGAGACCGGTGAGACCGGTGAGACCGGTCAGTCCGAGCAGTTGGCGGCGCGAAGTCATGGCAAGCATCCTTATTCCATTTCTAAATCATTACGAGATTAGGCGCACCGACGACGACAGTGCGCGTAGCACGGCTAGGAAGGGGCAACGACATATCGTAATGATTTAGAAATGGAATCAGAACAGAAAGCGGCGAAGCCGATAATACCTTGTACAACGGCGGCTTGATTGACGATTGCCGCGCGCCGCGCAGGCTATCAAGCTCAGCCCAACGGCAACACCGTCACACTGACTTCGAGCTCATGCGAGCCACTGCCCAGCACCACCCCACGCAGCGGGGTGACATCTGAAAAGTCGCGCCCCCAAGCCAGCGTGATGTATTCGGTATCGGCCAGCTTGCCATTGGTGGGGTCGAAGTCCACCCAACCCAATTCAGCGCAATAGGCCGAAACCCAGGCATGTGAGGCATCGGCCCCGATCAGGCGCAGTTGCCCTGCGGGTGGATGGGTGAGCACATAGCCGCTCACATAGCGTGCCGGTAGCCCAACCGAGCGCAGGCAACTAATCATCAAGTGGGCGAAGTCTTGGCACACACCGCGCTTGAGGGCCAGCACCTCCAGCACGGGTGTCGCCACGGTGGTGGCAGCCGGGTCAAATGCGAAATCCGCCTGAATTCGTTGGCTCAAGCTGAGCAGGCGCTCCAGCCATGAGCCGCCCCCTTGCAGGCTTGCCATCGCGTAGTCGGCTGCCTCGGGCAGTGCTGGTGCCATCCACGACGAAGCCGAAAACTGCGCCAGCTCAAATCGCAGCAACGCATTGCCTTCAGCACACGCTGAGCGCACCTGGCGCCAGTCGGGCGCGGGCGCAGCGGGCGCTGGAGCATGCGGGAGCACCTCGACCACCGATTCAGCGAAGACACTTTGCGAATCAAAGCTGCCTTCCAGCGCAAAACGGGTGATGCGATTGCCAAAAAAGTCCTGAGACTCCTCGTACTCAGCTGGGGGCGGCAGAATGTTTAAGCGATGCGATTGCACGATCTGCCACTCGGTCGCGCGTGGTGTCAGGTGTGCCAATTGGCGCGCGCTGCTCACCGCAGGAAAGTAGCGGTAGCGGGTCTCGTGGCTGACGCGGTAACGCGCTGGCTGCATGAAAGGCGCGGCAGGCGCGTTGTCAGGCATCACGAACCCAGCATGGCGCGGTTGCGCCCATCGGCAAGATTGAAAAAGCGCGTCGCGAGGCGCTCGCTCACCGAAAAAACAGCGGCGCGCAGCGCCTCGAGCAGCTCCAGAAGGCGCGCGCTTTGCGGATGCAGATCAACCGCAGGATCAAGCTGCGCCAGGCGCGCCAAGAGCGGCGCGAGCAGGTCGCCGCCGCACGGGCCAAAGGCGGTTTCGAGCTTTTGTAGATAGCCGCAGACCCCGTCGGCGGTAAAACTCACCGAGCGCGGATTAGCCTCGTCCAGCACCAGCAAGTCGAGCACCGGCAGCCATTCGGGCCGGGACATATAACGTGAGCGATAGGTCACGACCGAATCGGTCAGGCGCAAAAGCCAGGTTAGCCCCGCGCTTTTGCCCGCCCGCGGTCCGTCTTGCTGTCCGTCTTGTTGGCCTTCGCGCAGCGCCACCTGCAAGCTCAAGGTGGTGAAGCTGAGCCGCTCAAGGCGCCGCCCGATTGACAAAAAACGCCAGCCGGTGTCACGCGTCATGCCGTCGAGCGCAAAGCCACTCAGGGTCATCAGTCCGGTGATGGCGCGGTCTAGCCAGTTGAGGATTTCAGGGATCGACGCTTCCCTGCCAAACACCGGGTCTTGCAAGAGGCGGTTGATGGTGCGCCAGTTGTCTTGCGACATACGCTCGCGCAGGTTGAAGGCGACCCGCGCCAGCTGCCGAAGGTTGGCCGCCAGCCCGCAGAGCTGCGTGTCGCGGTTGGCGGCGGCGAGCAGACTGGCTTCGATCAGCTGCGGGTCGAGCAATTCGGCTTCGCCCAAAATGCCGAAGCGATGCGCCAGCTCCATGATCGGCCCTACCGCATCTTCATCGTCGTTGTCGGGCACCATGCGGGCCAGCGCCACTCGCAGCAGGCGCGCCGCGTTGTCGCAGCGCTCCGCATAGCGGCCAAACCAGAACAGATTTTCGGCAACCCGCGACGACAGCCCGACCCCAGAACGTTTCAGTTCGGCCGCCGTGACGGTAGTGCGCAGCAGCGAAAAACTGGAGTTGACCGGCGTGGCCGACATCACCCAGGTGTCTTTTGAGCCGCCGCCGCGCTGCATCGAGACCACTCGGGCATCAGCGCTGGCGGCCACCCGAGTGAGCCCACCGGGCATAACTGTATAACCGCCGGGCGAGGCAACGGCGTACACCCGCAGGCCGACTGCGCGCGCGCCCAGCGCAATGTCAGGCGAGTTGAGGCGCGCGTGGTCGCGATTGAGCACCGGGGCTTGCGAAACCCGTACCAGCTCTTGCGCGACATAGCGCTCAGGGTGCGCGGCTAGCTGCTGGCGAAATGCGGCCGCCTTGGCAACATCAAGATCCTGGCCGAATACTGGCTCAAACGGATACGCCGGATTAGCCGGTTTGAACACCAGGTGATCAAAGCGCGCCAGCGCCGCAGCACACGCCGCAGGTTCGCCGCACCACCAAGTGGCGACTGACGGCAGCTTGAGCGCTTCGCCGGTCAGAAATTCGCTGATTTGCGGCAAATAGCCTAATAACGAGCCCGATTCGAGCACGCCCGACCCCAAGGCGTTGGCGATCAGCACCGTGCCTCGGCGGGCGCATTCGGTGAGGCCAGCGATGCCGAGTGCGGAATCTGAGCGCAGTTCAAGCGGGTCGCAAAAATCATCGTCTTGGCGGCGCAGCACCGCATGAACCCGCTTCAAGCCGTCAATCGTTTTGAGCCAAACCTTGCCATCGCGCACCTTCAGGTCGCCGCCTTCCACCAACGGAAAACCCAGGTAACGGGCGAGAAAAGTGTGCTCAAAATAGGTCTCGTTGTACGGGCCTGGGGTGAGCAGCACGGTCAGTTTGGCACCATCGCCTTCAGGGGCAAAATGGGCCAGCGAGTCGCGTAGCGTGGCGAAAAATCCGGCCAGATGCTCCACTGAGAGGTCACGAAACAGCTCTGGGAATATGCGCGAAACGATCAGGCGATTTTCCAGCGCATACCCGGCCCCCGAAGGTGCTTGCGAGCGATCTGCCATGACCCACCAAGCGCCATCTGGCGAGCGCGCCAAATCAGCCGCATACACATGCAAGTGGACTCCGCCGGGCACGCGCATGCCGTGCGCCGGGCGCAGAAAACCGCTGTGACCAAAAATCAGCGAGGGCGGCACCACACCGCTTTTGAGCAACTCCTGGCCACCATAAACGTCTGCCAGAATTCGATTGAGCAGGTTGGCGCGCTGCGTGATCCCCGCCTCGATCTGCCGCCACTCCTCAGGCGGGATCAGCAGCGGCAGACCATCAAGCTCCCAAGGCCTGTCCTGACCTTGCGCATCGGCGTAGACGTTGTAGGTGACACCGTTTTCACGAATCTGCCGCTCGGTCGCTTGGATGCGCTCGCGCATGTGCTGCGGATGAATCCCCTGCAATTCGCGAAACAAGCGCGACCAGTGGGCACGCGGCAGCAACGGTGCCTGGAGCAATTCGTCGAAGCGTCGGTCGGCTAATGGATAAGAGGTGAGGAGACGTTGCGGCATGCGTGGGCCGGATTATAGGAGCGGTGCTGAAACGCGAGGGCGTGAATTTCCGCCCTCTTCAGCAATCGCCGACGGCGCGTAATCCGCCCTTTTTTCAGCGGGCGGCTAAGCCATTGAAGCCACGGGCTGACGCCGCAGATCGAGCGTCAACGGATAGTTCGGATTGCGCGGCTCAGCGACTACCTGCAACTTTCCAGGGGTGTGCCCAATCCGGAAAAACCGAGCCAGCCGCCGCGCCTCAGCCTCATAGGCATTGACCGGGAAAGTCTCATAGCTGCGTCCGCCCGGATGTGCGACATGGTATTGACAGCCGCCAAGTGAACGGCTCATCCAAGTATCGACAATATCAAAAATCAGCGGGGCATGGGTCGGGATGGTCGGGTGCAGACTTGATTCCGGCGACCAGGCGCGGTAACGCACACCTGCGACAAATTCACCCACCTGGCCCGTCGGGTGCAGCGGCACAGGGCGGCCATTGCAAGTCAAAACGTGGCGATCGCCCACCAAGCCAGTCACCTGCACTTGAACCCGCTCCACCGAGGAATCGACATAGCGCACCGTGCCGCCGGGCGAACCTTCTTCACCGAGCACATTCCAGGGTTCGAGCGCGAGCCGCACCGCCACTTTGACACCACTCGCCGTGAAATCGCCCAGCTTGGGGAAACGGGCATCAAAATGCGGCGCAAACCAATCTGTTTGCACAGCATAGCCAGACTCCTTCAGCTCGGCTGCGACATCCTGCAAATCGTTCCAAATAAAGTAGGGCAGCATGAAGCGGTCATGCAATTCAGTGCCCCAGCGCTTGAGCGCGGCCGGGCGATACGGCACCTTCCAGAAGCGGGCGATTAGAGCGCGCATCAGCAACTGCTGAGTCAGGCTCATGCGGGCGTGTGGCGGCATCTCGAAGGCGCGCATCTCCAGGAGCCCCAGCCGACCCGTGGCGCTGTCGGGTGAGTAAAGCTTGTCGATACAAAACTCGGCGCGATGGGTGTTGCCGGTGACATCGGTGAGCAAATTGCGCAAAATCCGGTCGATCACCCAAGGCGCGGGCGCGGCTGCGCCTGCCACTCTCGGTTGGGCGGACAAGCGAGCAATCTCGCCAAACGCAATTTCGATTTCGTACACCGACTCATTGCGCGCCTCGTCGATGCGCGGGGCCTGGCTGGTAGGCCCGATGAACATGCCCGAAAACAGGTAAGAAAGCGCCGGGTGGTTGTGCCAGTAACCGATCATGCTGGCGAGCAGATCGGGCCGCCGCAAAAAGGGCGAGTCCAACGCCGTTTCGGCACCCAGTACGAAGTGGTTGCCGCCACCGGTGCCGACGTGACGGCCATCGAGCATAAATTTCTCGGTGGACAAGCGAGTCTCGAATGCCGCGTCGTACAGAAAGGTGGTCAGGTCAGTGAGCTCGCGCCAACTGCGCGCGGGCTGAATGTTGACCTCGAGCACACCGGGGTCAGGTGTGACACGCAGCGTGGTGATGCGCGGGTCGCGCGGCGGCTCATATCCTTCGAGAATGACGGGCAGCTTCATAGCTGCGGCAGTGGCCTCGACCGCTGCAACGACCTCAAGATAGGCATCGAGCCGCGTGAGTGGCGGCATAAAGATATACAGCCTGCCGCCACGTACCTGCGCACACATCGAGGTACGGGTAATCCGGCTGGCTGATTGAAATGCCGCCGGCGCTGCTTGAACACGTGGTGGCATCATAGGCTTACCGCTCTCATGGTCACCAGCACTGGCCGACTGCACCAGTGGCCCGTCGTGCGCGCTGCGCTGATAGGGTGGCAGCGCCGGAAAAACCTGCGTCGGGTCGGGTTGGTGCAGGTAGGGATAGTCGGCCTTTTTGGCCCAAGGCTGCGAGGCCAGCGGCAGGCGATAGCCCAATGCAGAGTCGCCGGGAATGAGGTAACAACGCTCGCCGCGCAAAAACCAGGGGCCGCTTTGCCACAGCACCGGGCCTTGCACCGCGCCGGTATCTTCTTCCTCACGCAGGGCCAGCGGAAACACAAACCCCACCACTTTTTCCAGCCCTTGCGTGAAGACTTGATGAAGGCGTGCGCGCTCCATTTTGTCGTCGAGGCGCGCATCGAAAGGGTCCACATTGACCGGCAGCTTGTGTTCGCGCCACAGGTAGTACCAGACATCCTCATACGCTGAAAACACGTACTTGGGATCGAGGGTCAGACGCGCTGCAATCTGTTCAAGAAAACTCTTGGCTTGCGCCTCGGTCACGCCGTAGTCGGTGTTTTCGTCGGCAATCAGCGCCGTGTCAGACCACATCGGCTCGCCATCGCGGCGCCAGTAAAGATTGAGCGACCAGCGCGGCAACTGCTCGCCCGGATACCACTTGCCCTGACCATAGTGCAGCAGACCCAGTGGCGCATACCGGGACTTCAGTTTGGCCAGCAGCGTGGCACCCAACTTGCGCTTGCCCGGCCCCAGGGCAGCGGTATTCCACTCGGCCCCGTCGCGATCATCGACCGAGACAAAGGTCGGTTCGCCGCCTTGGGTGAGCCGAACATCCTGCTTCTGCAAATCTGCGTCGATTTGCTCACCCAGCAGGTCAATTTGATGCCACTGCTCGTCGGTGTAGGGCTTGGTCACGCGCGGTGCTTCCCAAACCCGCTCGATCCGCATGTGGTGCGCGAATTCGACCTCGCATTCTTCCACCCCGCCGCTGATTGGCGCGGCCGATGAAGGTTCAGGCGAGCACGCCACCGGGATGTGACCTTCACCGGCCAACAAGCCCGAGGTCGGGTCTAGGCCGATCCAGCCAGCACCGGGCAAATAGACTTCGCACCAGGCGTGCAGGTCGGTGAAATCGACTTCGGTGCCTGAGGGGCCGTCGAGCGATCGCACATCTGGCTTCAACTGAATCAGGTAGCCGGAGACAAATCGTGCTGCCAGCCCAAGGCGGCGCAGCAACTGCACCAGCAGCCAGCCGGTATCGCGGCACGAGCCCGAACCCAGTTCGAGAGTCTTTTCCGGCGACTGCACGCCAGGCTCCATGCGTACCACGTAGCGAATGTCGCGCTGCAAACGCTGATTGACGGCGACCAGAAAATCATTGGTCTCCATCTTGTCACGAGCGACCAAACTCGCAATGTCTTGCAAGTATTGTTTGAACCTGGGCTTGGGCGGCTGTGTGACCAGATAAGGGGCCAGCTCGCGCGCCAGATCCGGCTGATATTTGAAAGGAAATTTCTCGGCGTGCGGCTCAAGAAAGTAGTCAAACGGGTTGAGCACCGACATTTCGACCACGAGATCAATTTCGATGCGCAACTCGCGGGTTTTTTCCGGAAAAGCGAGCCTTGCGAGGTAGTTGGACTGCGGGTCTTGCTGCCAATTGAGGAAATGCTTCGCCGGCCCCACATTCATCGAATACGAGAGCACCCGCGTACGGCAATGCGGCACCGGACGCAAGCGCACAATCTGCGGCCCCAAATGGATTGGCCGATCGTACTTGTAGTGGGTAACGTGATTGAGGCCGACGTGGATTGACACTGGGAACTCCGGGCAAAAATTCTGGGGCGCTGCGTGGATGCTACGGGGATGCTGCGTGGACGCTGCGTGGTGGACGGATCAGGCGGACAATAGCATGAAGCAGAAGTACGCTTCGCAAATGTCGTAGCAAGTGTCGCGCCAGCGTGGCCAACGCGCGCCTGGCATGCGCCGCCAGGTGCCAAGAAAAAGCCCCGGCCAGCGGGGCTTTTTTTAATGCTGCGTCGAGTTACTTCGACAGGAAGTTCAGCATCGTGGTGCCGTCAGACACTTCAAACTTGCCGGGCGCTTCACGGTTCAACAGTTTGACCACGCCGTCGTCGATCAGCATCGAGTAACGGTCAGAGCGCACGCCCATGCCGCGTGCGGTGAGGTCGAGTTCGAGGCCAAGCGCCTTGGTGTAAGCCCCGGAACCGTCGGCCATCATGCGTACTTTGCCGCCGGATTTTTGCTCACGGCCCCAAGCGCCCATGACGAAAGCGTCGTTGACCGAAATGCACCAGATTTCGTCCACGCCTTTGGCTTTAAGCGCGTCGTAATTGTCGCGGAAGGAGGGCACGTGCTTGGCCGAGCAGGTGGGTGTAAACGCACCCGGCAGGCCGAAGACGGCGATCTTTTTGCCTTTGGTGAGTTCTTCTACTTTGAAAGTGTTTGGGCCGAGCGTACAGCCGTTGCCTTCGACTTCGATGAATTCGTTCAGAGTGCCTGCGGGGACGGTTTCGCCTACATTAATGGTCATTTGATTTCCTGTAATGAGTTAGGGGTGAAGGGTGAAGGGTAAAGGGTAAGGCGTTGGAGCCGAGAGTATAGCGGGCGGCGCTAGTGCGCGCTTGCACGAGAAAGCATCACGACCATTACACCGACCAGCAAGGCGGCGCAGGCGTTGTGCAAGGTCGCGATGGCAATCGGATGGCCGAACTGGACGACTGCGAGACCCAGCAGGATTTGCGCGGTGAGCGCCCACAGGAGCCAGCGACCGATGTTGCGGCCACTGGCCACGCCTGCCAAGCGTTCCAGCTTTAAAGCCTTCGATGCGAGCCAGCCCAAATAGAGAAACACCAGAATCGCTCCGACCCGGTGCGACCAATGAATCGCGGTCAATGCAGATGCCTGAAGAAGCGTGCCAGTATTGGTTCTCCCGAGATCTCTCGATACCGAAAATCCTTCTTTGAAGTCCATCGGCGGCAGCACTTGGGCTTGGCATAGCGGCAAGTCAGGGCAGGCCAGCGCGGCGTAGTTAGTGCTGACCCAGCCACCCAGGGCAATCTGCACGGTGAGTACCAGCACGCCAATCACCACCGCGCCCCGCAGTGGGGCCAGCGCCCCAACCGCGTGGGGGTTGAAATAACGTTCTCGCGCCGCGAGCCAGGTGAGCGAACCCAGCAGGGTCATACCCAAGATGAGATGGATGGTGACAATGGCAGGCATCAGGCGCAGCGTGACCGTCCATGCGCCAAACGCGCCTTGAATACACACCAGCATGAAGAGCCACGTGGCAGGCCACGGCGAAGCCCTCAGGGTGTGGCGCTTGGTCCACGCCATCGCCGCGAGCGCCAGGATCAACGCACCGACTGCCATCGCAAGGTAGCGGTGAATCATCTCGATGGTGGCTTTGGCCATGGTGACTGGGCCATGCGGCGCGGCCGCCTCGGCGGCGCGGATTTCTTTGGCGGCAGTCAGTGGATCCGCCTTGCCGTAGCAACCCGGCCAGTCGGGGCAGCCCAGGCCCGAATCAGTCAGGCGCGTGAATGCACCAAAAACGATGAGGTCAAAGGTGAGAAACAAGGTGACCCAAACCAGCTTGCGGTAGCGTACCGCATCGCCCTTGACCAAAACGAAGGAAAGCGGAACGGCGGCGATGATCGCGCCTAGCAAAAGCAGCTTGATAACTAGGCCGACCGATATCTCCATAGGTGTGAAGAGGTGAGGGGTGAGGGGTGAGGGGTGAGGGGTGAGGAATAAAGTTTGCGGCGGGTTAGGGGCAGGACAGTTTTTCCTCACTCCTAACCCCTCATTCCATTTCTAAATCATTACGATACGTCGTTGCCCCTTCCTAGCCGTGCTAGCAGCACTGTCGTCGTCGGTGCGCCTAATCTCGTAATGATTTAGAAACGGAATCACTCCGCACGGTTCTACTGTCTCGTTTTCGATGCCGCCATCAACTTCGACCAATCCTTCTTCATCCGGCTTGGATCAGCATCCTTCGGGTAACGCATCATCAAGTTGCCATAGTGGTCGATCACGTAAATGTGGTCGGTGAGCTTGCCACCAGCATCCACGGGTAGCACGGCCAACAGCGCGTGCCCGCGGGCGCGCAGCATCAGCGTTTCTTCATAGGCGCGGATCAGCATGGTTTCGACCGGGGCATCATCGCTGACCAGGAAGACGGTGGCGATACGGCCCTTGTCCTTGTTCATGATTTCGCGCACCTGGCGCATTTTGAAGAGCTTCTCAGCACACTTTTCAGTGCAGGCAGCTTCGTCCACAGTGAGCATGATCCACTTGCCTTTGAGTTCGGCAAGCTTGGTCACGTCTCCGTCAAGACGCTTGATGGGCGCGGCTCCCGAGGCATTTTCATAGAGCGGCATGACCTTGAGCAAAGTCCCGTAGTTGGTGGCACCACCCTCGGGCTTCCACAGGTAATAGAGGGAATAGGAGGCGACCAGCGGAGCAGCGCAGATCAGCATGACCAGCAGCGCGAAGCGGCGGCCCCGCTTGGCTTTTTCGTCGGGAGTGGGTGATTCAGCGGGTTGGTTCATGGGCGGCGAAAACTCGGCGAAAACTAAAGGTGAGCCAGAGAACGAGGAGCAAGGCGCTTAGGGCGTACCACTGAAACGCATAGCCACGGTGTTTGTCAGAGCCCAAACCGACCTGCGCGGTGGCGGGTGGCCAGGCTCTGGTGAGGCCGTCTGCGCTACTGCCGGGCGAGTCTTCTTGTTGCAGGAGCACCGTGTGCAGCGGCCGCTGGAGATGGGCCTCAGCGCGTGCCTGCGTGATGTTCTGCCAAGCCATGCTGCCGCCCCCGGCCCGCGCCGTGTCGTCGCTCTGCAATTCGTAAATTGCCTTCGGGAAGACGCGCGCCACGCCGCGCAAATCGATCAGGCCGGTGGGCGTAGTCACCGCAGGTAGGGTATTGCGATCCATGCCAGTGGCGACCCAACCGCGGTTGACGAGGAGGAGCGCTTGACCACCCTCGGGCATGAAACCGGTCAGAACGTGATAGCCCGCCTGCCGGTTATGCACCTTGTTGTCGAGGTAAATCGTGCTGCTTGCCACAAACTGGCCACGCACGGTGATCCGGCGCAGATCGAGTTCTTGGGCGGGCGTAATGGCCGACGGCAGCGCGACTGGCAAATCACGGCCTCGTGTATCGGCCTGGGTTTCAAGCGCATTTTTCTCAGCCGCACGGCGCGTTTGCCATTGCCCTAGAGAAAAGGTGAGCACCATCATCACGAGCGCCGCGATGGTCGGCACGAGTCGGGGGGCAAAGCGTTTTGCAGCCTGTCGGCTGGATTCAGTGCTGGGGTCGGCGGAGATTTGGGGCGGAGTCATGGATCAAGGCATCGCTTAAACTTCGGGTCAGCACGGTGAGTGCACCGTACGCTACGACTGAAGCCCCCTAAAACCTGTCATGAAAATATTCATCGCCCTCACGCTTGTTGTCATTCTGCTCACCTTGGGCTCGGCGGCCGTGTTTTTGATTCGCGACGGCTCGAAAACCAACAACATGGTCAAGGCACTGACTTGGCGGATCGGGCTGTCGGTGACGCTGTTTCTGTTCTTGATGTTTGCTTGGTGGATGGGCTGGGTGGAGCCGAACAAACGCCCGTTTTAGGCTGCGCTCTGTTCACGTTTCACCAGAAAAAACGCCGCTTGATCTGAAGCGGCGTTTTGCTTTACAGCCAGTAGACCACGATGTAGAGGCCGATCCAGACCACGTCCACAAAGTGCCAGTACCACGCCACCGCTTCGAAAGCAAAGTGATGGTCGGCGGTGAAATGGCCTTTGAGAATGCGGAAGTACATCACGATCAGCATGGTGGCACCCAGTGTCACATGGAAGCCGTGAAAACCGGTCAGCATGAAAAAGGTGGACCCGTAAATGCCGCTGGTGAGCTTTAAGTTCAGGTCCGCATAGGCATGCATGTATTCGTAAGCCTGGCAGCCAAGGAAGGTTAAGCCCAGCAAAATGGTCAGCACCATGCCCAGCTTCAATGAGGCGCGATTGCCCGCTTTGAGCGCGTGGTGCGCGTAGGTGAGCGTGACACCGGAAGCCAAGAGCAGCAGCGTGTTGATGGTGGGCAGCGGCCACGGCCCCATCGGGGTGTACGCGTCCACATTGCCGGCCGGGCCTTTGGTGGGCCAATGCTCGGTGAAGTCGGGCCACAGCACTTTGTGGTCCAGATCGGAGAGCCAGGGAATCGAAATCACGCGGGCGTAATACAGCGCGCCAAAGAAGGCGGCAAAAAACATCACCTCGGAGAAGATGAACCAACTCATGCTCCAACGAAAGCCAGTATCGACCTGCTTGGAGTACATGCCGCTCTGTGACTCGCCAATGACAGTGCCGAACCAACCAAACAGCACCCAAATCAGCATGGCAAGACCAACCAGAACAGCCCATTTTCCGGGCATCGCGTCGTTAACCCAGGAAGATGCGCCAATCATCGTGATCAGCAAGGCGACCGACGCGCGCACCGGATAAGCCGATGGCGGGGGCACAAAATAGGCGGGTGTTTTACCCGGCGTGGCGGCAGTACTCATAAGGTTTCCCCAAATACAAATCGACTATTTAGCCAACACAACAAATTTAACAATAAACACCAGCAACAACACGAACAGGATTGCACCAATAATGCCTGCGATGATCACGTGTACCGGGTTGATCGTCGCAACATCTTTTTCGTAACCCGCTTTTTTGCGAATCCCAACAAAAGACCACAGCACCGCTTTGACAACATCCAAAAACGACGCGGTGTTTTTCTTCTCGGTCACCGGTTTCAACTCTTTCCGGCAATTTCAAAAAACGTGTACGACAGGGTAATCGTGGTGACATCCTTGGGCAACTCAGGGTCAATCACAAACACCACCGGAAATTCGCGCGTTTCATGCGGCTGCAAAGTTTGTTGCTTGAAACAAAAACACTCCATTTTCTTGAAGTGCTTGGCTGAATGCTTGGGCGCGTAGCTCGGAATTGCTTGCCCAACCATGGCCCGCGACTGCGCATTGGCCACTTCATAATTTACTTGCACCAACTCGCCGGGATGAACCTCCATCGAGGTTTTCTGCGCTTTGAAACGCCACGGCAAGTGGTTGGTATTGCTGTCAAACTCAATCGTAATCTTGCGAGTGCGGTCGATCTGCGAATTGGCTGCGCTGACTGGCTTGATGTCGGGCTTGAGCAAATTGTTGAGGCCCGTGACTTCACAAATTGTTTTGTAAATCGGGATCAGCGCCCAGCCAAAACCAAACATCAGCACGGCGACCACCAGCATTTTGCGCAGCGTTTCCTTTTTTCCGTGCTGCCGCTCTGCCGCCAGCGTGGTGTCTGTCATCGCCGCACCTTGATCCATCAGCCAGTAATAAACCAGCGCTTGATGATAATGCCGACAAAAAATGCCGCCGCGACGGTCGCCAATACCCACAACATGCGCTTATTGCTCTGTGCGTGATTGGGCGGTTGGCTCATGGCAGGCAATCGGCTTGTAGTCGGCTTGCAATCGGCTTGCAATCGGTCCCGGTTTACTTGACGATCGGCGCGGTTTCAAACGTGTGATAAGGCGCAGGCGACGGCACTTCCCATTCCAAACCCTCAGCACCATCCCAAGGCTTGTCGCCGGCTTTCGGGCCGCCCTTGATGCACTTGAGCACCACCACCAAGAAGATCAACTGCGACAGGCCGAAACCGAAGGCACCAACCGATGCCAACATGTTGAAATCGGTAAATTGGGTGGCGTAGTCCGGCACGCGGCGTGGCATGCCTGCGAGCCCCAAAAAGTGCATTGGGAAAAAGGTGACGTTGAAGAAAATCAGCGATGCCCAGAAGTGCAGCTTGCCCAAACCTTCGTCGTACATGTGCCCGGTCCACTTGGGCAGCCAGTAGTAGGCCCCGGCAAACAAGGCGTAGAGCGAGCCCGCCACCAGCACGTAATGGAAGTGCGCCACCACGTAATAGGTGTCTTGAATCTGAATGTCAATCGGCGTAATCGCGCAAATCAGCCCGGTAAAGCCGCCCATCGTGAATACGAAAATAAAGCCAACCGCAAACAGCATCGGCGTCTCGAAAGTCATCGAGCCTTTCCACATCGTCGCGATCCAGTTGAACACTTTCACGCCGGTTGGTACCGCGATCAGCATGGTGGCGTACATGAAGAACAATTGGCCGGCCACCGGAATGCCAGTGGTGAACATGTGATGCGCCCAAACGATGAAGGAAAGAATCGCAATCGACGAAGTCGCATACACCATCGAAGCGTAGCCAAACAAGGGCTTACGCGCGAACGCAGGGATGATGTGCGAGACGATGCCAAAGGCCGGCAAAATCATGATGTACACCTCAGGGTGCCCGAAGAACCAGAAAATGTGCTGGTACATCACCGGGTCACCGCCACCAGCCGCATTGAAGAACGAGGTGCCGAAATGACGATCTGTCAGCAGCATGGTGATCGCACCTGCCAGCACCGGCATCACCGCAATGAGCAGGTAAGCGGTAATCAGCCAAGTCCAGCAAAACATCGGCATTTTCATCAGGGTCATGCCAGGGGCACGCATGTTGAGAATGGTGGTGACAATATTGATCGACCCCATAATCGACGAGGCACCCATGATGTGCATGGCAAAAATCGCCATGTCCATGCCCGGCCCCATTTGCGTCGAGAGCGGCGCGTAGAGCGTCCAGCCCGCTGCGGTGGCACCACCGGGCACAAAAAAGGAGCCAATCAACAACAGCGCCGCCGGAATCAACAGCCAGAAAGACCAGTTGTTCATGCGGGCAAACGCCATGTCAGGCGCGCCGATTTGTAGCGGAATCATCCAGTTGGCGAAGCCCACGAAGGCCGGCATGATCGCGCCAAACACCATGATGAGGCCGTGCATGGTGGTGAGCTGATTGAAGA
>JANLTH010000175.1:0-22784 GCA_031362865.1 Burkholderiales bacterium
TCACGCATCGCACACCCTCTCAATCCCTTCTCTCATCCAGCACTGAAACTAGACCGCCAGAGCCAATGGCATTTTTACCAAAAAACCCAATGAAATCAGTCCCTTGCGCTAATGACGGACATTAGAAATCCAGGCTAATGGAAAATCTCGGTTTACTGAGTTTTAGCCGACACCGCTTGACAACTGACCGGCAGTCATTTAGAGTGACGAACAAATGACCGCCGGTCAGTAATTCCCCGGCGACCTGATCCCTGATTCCCCCGAAAAAAGCATGGTCCTCCAATCCCGCGCCATCCACTCTGAAGAAAAAGCCTCGCGGCGCGCCGACATCGTGGCGGCGGCCGGGCGCTTGCTGACGCGAGATCCGGAAAATTTCGCCTCGGTAGCCCAGGTGGCTGAAGAGGCGGGCTTGGCCAAAGGCACGGTTTATCTCTACTTCAAAACGAAGGAAGAGATGCTGATGGCGCTGCACACCGAGCATGCAATGGCGATGTTCGACGGCATGGATGCGGTGCTTTCCCTGCCGCCGGGCCAAGTGACACCGGAGTTGATTACCGACGGTTTTGTGGCCTTCGTGCGCGCCAACCCGCTTTTTTTGCATACGGCGGCGATTTGCCATTCGAGCCTAGGGCGCAACATTGACCCAGAACTGCTCTTCGAACACCAGAAAACCATCGCCATGCGCCTGCACCGCTCGGGCAGCCTGCTGTTGCAGCGCTTCCCTAGTTTCGCCGCGCGCGGGCCGATGGCGGGCATGGATTTTTTGCACCACGCGTTCTCCTATGCGATTGGCACCTGGCAACTGTGCGACCCACAGCATGCGCACAATTGCTCTGCGAGCCCGGAACATCTTGACGTTCCACCCGAAATGGCCGTGTTCGTGCGCGATGTGTACGCCGATTTGCGTACCGGTCTCCTGGCACTTTGGTATGGCATGGCCGGGAATCTTCCCAAGGCTTGAAAAGGAAATGAGATGAAGCAGCTTTTCGCATTGTCAGTGGTCGCGGCAGTAGGCCTTGCGGCTTGCACCAAAGCGCTCGAGCCGGTCGCCGATGTGCGCCCCGTTCGGGTGATGATTGCCAAGCCGTCCGATCTCGGTTCGCTGGCCGCTTTCGCAGGTGAAATCCGCGCCCGAATTGAGTCAGACCAGTCGTTCCGGATTGCAGGCAAGCTGCTCGAACGCAAAGCTGAACTCGGCGCCAGGGTCAAGCGCGGCGATGTATTAGCCAGGCTCGACCCGCAAGATGCCAACCTGAATGCCGCCGCCGCCAATGCCAGCGTCAAACAAGCCGAGAGCGAACTCGAATTCGCCAAAGCCGAGTTGGATCGCACCAAAGATTTGTTTGAGAAAAAATTTGTCAGCCAAGGCGTGCTCGATCAAAAAGTTAACGGTTTCAAAGCCGCCGCCGCGCGCCGCGACTCAGTGCGAGCACAGGCAGGCGTGGCAGGCAATCAGGCCGGTTACGCCACTTTGGTGGCCGATGCTGATGGGGTCGTGACGGCGGTGAATGCCGAGCCCGGCCAAGTGGTTGCAGCCGGGCAACCAGTGGTGCGGGTGGCCCGCTTGGGCGAGAAAGATGCCGTCATCAACGTGGCCGAAAACCAGATCGCGCAGGTCAAGGCGGCATCGACCGTGCTGCTTTCCACCTGGGCCAACCCGGAGAAGAAATACACTGGCCGTGTGCGGGATATTGCCGCGGCAGCTGATCCGCAAACCCGTACCTATCAAGTAAAGGTGGAAGTGACCAATGCTGATGAGGCGCTGCGTTGGGGCATGTCGGCAACGGTTGGGTTTATCAACGGCGAAACCGGCACGGCGGGTAACGCGAAAACGATCGTGCTGCCGCTCACGGCGCTGGCGCAAAACAGCGACGGCAAAGGTAGCGTCTGGGTGGTGGATGCCGACAACAAAGTACAAGCTCGCGCAGTCACCATTGCTAAATATGGCGAGCAAGGTGTCACCATTTCAGCAGGCTTGAACGGTGGCGAAACCGTGGTCACGGCAGGCGTTCACAAGCTGGTCGCCGGGCAACCGGTCAAGCCACTGGGCGAGACGGTGGCGACTGCCACAACCAATCCGTCCAACGGGACAGTCGCAGCAATTGCGGCTCCAATCAAAGCGAACTAAGGTCTCCTCACCCGGATGTCATTCCCGCAAGGCGGGAATCCTGACGGCATCCGCCCAAATTTCCGACTAGCGCTGGATTTCCGCCTTCGCGGGAGTGACGGAAAAAAACAAACTCTTACTGACCCGCAGTCATCTATTTCAGGCAAGCCATGTCCTCTAATTTCAATCTTTCCGAGTGGGCGCTCAAGCACCAATCGTTTGTGCTTTTCCTGGTCGTGGTACTGGGCTTCGTCGGCATCTTTTCTTACGGTAAATTGGGGCAAAGTGAAGACCCACCCTTCACCTTCAAATTCATGGTGGTGCGCACCGCGTGGCCCGGGGCGACCGCGCTCGAAGTGGAGAAGCAGATCACTGAGCGGATCGAGAAAAAGCTCACCGAGCTGCCAGAAATCAACTTCATGCGCAGCTACTCACGGCCCGGCGAGTCCACCGTGTTTGTGGCGATCAAAGACGAGCTCAACCCCAAGCTCTTGCCCGACGTGCTTTATCAGGTACGCAAAAAAATCGGCGATATCCGGCAGACTTTCCCGGCGGGTGTGCAAGGGCCTGGTTTCAACGACGAATTCGGCGACACCTACGGCAACATTTACGCGCTCACGGCCGACGGCTTTACCTATGCCGAAATGCGCGACTACGCCGACCAAATCAAAAAGGAATTGCTGCGCGTGCCGGACATTGCGAAAGTGGAACTGTTTGGTGAGCAGGAAGAGAAGATTTTTGTCGAATTCAATAACGCCAAAATCGCCAACTTAGGCATCGACACCGCCACCATCTTCGGCGCTTTGCAGCAACAAAACGTGTTGACCCCGGCGGGCGCTTTCGACACCGCGACCGACAAAATATTTGTGCGCGTCTCCGGCGATTTCACCTCCATCGAGCAGATTGCCAATACGCCGATTCGCGTGGGCACGGGCAGTGCGGGGCGCACGATTCGCTTAGGCGACATCGCTGAAGTCAAGCGCGGCTTCGCCGATCCACCGCCTTCCAAAATGCGCTTCATGGGGCAGGATGCACTGGGCATTGGTGTGTCGATGAAAAAAGGTGGCGACATTCTCACCTTGGGCAAAGGTTTGGACGAGGCGTTGGCGAAAGTGCAGAAAACCTTGCCGGTCGGGCTCGAACTTTCACGTGTTTCAGACCAGCCGCGCGCGGTACGGGCTTCGGTGGGGGAGTTTGTGCGCTCCGTGGCTGAAGCGGTGTTGATCGTGCTCGCGGTCTCGTTTGTGTCGCTCGGCGTGCGCAGCGGCATTGTGGTGGCGCTGTCGATCCCTCTGGTGCTGGCACTGACCTTTTTGTTCATGCAAATCTTCGACGTCGGTTTGCACAAAATTTCGCTCGGCGCATTGATCCTGGCGCTGGGGCTGCTGGTGGACGATGCAATCATCGCCGTTGAAATGATGGCCGTGAAGATGGAAGAGGGCTATGACCGTTTCAAGGCAGCTTCATTCGCCTACACCTCCACAGCCTTCCCGATGCTGACCGGCACCTTGGTGACGGCGGCGGGCTTCTTGCCAATTGCCATGGCGAAATCGGCCACGGGCGAATACACCTTGTCAATTTTTCAGGTGGTGGTGATTTCACTCATCATTTCGTGGTTCGCGGCGGTCATCGTGATCCCGTATTTAGGCTTTCATTTGCTGCCCGACATGAAGGCCCACCCTGACAAGACCGGCCCTACCTGGGCTGAGCGGCGCATCCCTGGCTGGGCCGCGCTCTCGCGGGTCGGTCAAAATTTCTACACGCACTTCCGGGCTTTGGTCACTTGGTGCGTGACGTGGCGCAAAACGGTAATTGTGGTGACCGTGGCCGCTTTCGCCCTGTCGATCTGGGGCTTTAAATTTGTGCCCCAGCAGTTCTTTCCGTCCTCTACCCGGCTGGAGCTGGTGGTTGATTTGAAACTGCCCGAAGGTGCCTCTTACTTCGCAAGCGAAAAAGAGGTCAAAAAGCTCGAGGCAATTCTCAGCAAAGAAGCTGGACTTTACGACAACTACGTAAGCTACGTGGGCACCGGCAGCCCCCGCTTTTACTTGCCGCTGGACCAGCAATTGCCTGCCGCAAGCTTCGCCCAGTTCGTCATCACCAGCAAATCTCTGGAAGCACGGGAAGCCTTAAGAACCAAGCTGATCGCCATTCTTGACGGTACTGACTTTACTGGTCTGCGCGGCCGTGTGCTGCGTTTGGAAAACGGCCCGCCCGTCGGCTACCCCGTGCAGATCCGCGTTTCAGGCGACGACTTACCCAAGCTACGCGCCTTCTCCGAGCAAGTCGCCAGCTCGATGCGCGCCCACCCGGCGCTGACTAATGTGAATTTTGACTGGAACGAGCAATCGAAAGCAATCAAGCTGGAGATCGACCAAGACAAGGCGCGGGCACTGGGAATCTCGACCCAAGACCTGTCCAACTTTCTGGCCACCTCGATCAACGGCTCTTCAATCACTTTTATGCGCGAACGCGACAAGTTGGTCGAGCTGGTGTTTCGTGGCGCAGCCAACGAGCGTGCGCAATTAAGCCAGCTGCAAAACCTAAGCGTGCCTACGCGCAGCGGCAAGCCCGTGCCGCTGACGCAGATCGCCAGCGTGAATTACGAGTTTGAAGAAGGCGTGATTTGGCGGCGCAACCGCGTGCCAACGATCACTGTGCGCGGCGACATTTACCGCGCCGACGTACAACCCGCCACGGTGACCGCCGACATTACGCCCGGTCTTGAGAAACTGCGCGCCGAACTTCCGCCCGGCTTTCGGATTGAAATAGGCGGTGCGGTGGAAGAAAGTGCCAAGGGCGGCGCATCCGTGGCGGCAGGGTTTCCAGTCATGATTCTGGCTATGCTGACACTCTTGATGATGCAATTGCAGTCGATTCAGCGGATGATTTTGGTGGTGCTGACGGCCCCGCTGGGAATGATTGGCGTGACGATTTTTCTGCTCGCTTTCAACAAGCCTTTCGGCTTTGTAGCGATGCTGGGCGTGATCGCACTCTCGGGCATGATTATGCGCAACTCAGTGATTTTGATCGACCAAATCGAGCAAGACATTAAAGCCGGACACGTACCGTGGGACGCGGTGATCGATGCCACCGTGCGGCGCTTTCGCCCGATTGTGCTCACCGCGCTGGCCGCGATTTTGGCGATGATCCCGCTGACCCGCTCGGTGTTTTTCGGGCCCATGGCGGTGGCGATCATGGGCGGCCTGACCGTGGCTACCGCGCTGACGCTGCTGTTCTTGCCGGCGGCCTATGCGGCCTGGTTCAAGATAACGAAACCGACTGCACCTGTCGCACCAGCGCCGGTCGCCGACTGAAGAGGCAATACCAGAGCGGCTCTTCAGGCATCGCCCCGCGGGATTCTGGGTCGCGTTAGGGGCGCGCGCTACTTCGCCGCTGGCCCCCAAAGCTGTTCCAGCCGGGCATCGCGCCCACAGTTTTGCCGATAGAAGCGATAGCGCACCGGGTTCTTCACGTAGTAGTCTTGGTGATATTCCTCAGCGGCCCAAAATTCAGTGGCAGCGGTGATTTCGGTCACCACCCCACCTTTGAACCCGGCTGGCTTGGCGCTGGCGTAGGGTTTGCCTTGATGGAGCAAAGCCTTTGATTCCTCCGCGAGTTTTTTCTGCTCTGCATCGTGGACGAACACTCCGCTTCGATAGTGTTTGCCAACATCGCAGAATTGTTGATCTTTACGCGTCGGGTCGATGTTTTTCCAGAAGACTTCGAGCAATCTGGCATAGCTGACCTTCTTCGGGTCATAGACAATTTCCACCGCTTCGGTATGGGTGGTGGCACCAGCAGACACCTGCTCGTAAGTCGCGCCCTTCTCCTTGCCACCGATGTAGCCCGAAGTGGTCGAGATTACGCCGTCAAGTTTGTCGAAGGGCTGCTCCATGCACCAGAAGCAGCCGCCTGCAAAGGTCGCTTTGGCAAAGCCTGCGGGGGCCGGTAGAGTTTGCTTGGTTTGCGCCTGAGCATTGCCGCCCCAGAAAGTGGCGAGCACTGAGAGCAGTGCGCCTAGCAGGCGCTTGGAACCGGGTTGGGCAGGCATAGCGATCTTTCAGAAAATGGAAAAGCGGAAATAGCTGCGAAAGGATACGACTAAAGCGGTGGGCTGGATGCGATGCTTGCTTTGACAACACCCGGCTTTGACAACGACCGTCAGTGACTGGATCGGCGACTAGAATCCATTCGATTCCATCATCCGAAATCCCATTTCATGCTCGACCGTCCGCCTGCCGACAGCAAAAACTCGATTCAAGTCATCGACCGGATGATGCTATTGCTCGATGTGCTGGTGGCGTCGGGTGAGCCAGTGGCGCTCAAGGCGCTGGCGCAACAAACCGGGCTGCATACTTCCACCGCGCATCGCATCCTCAATGTGATGGTGGGTGCGCGTCTGGTAGACCGCAATGAGCCGGGCAACTATCGCTTGGGCATGCGCTTGATGGAGCTGGGCAACATCGTCAAATCACGCATCGATGTGCGCCAGGTGGCGCTGCCCTTCATGCGCGAGCTGCACGCCATCACGGGCGAAACCGTCAATCTCTCAGTGCGGCAGGACGACGAAATCATCTATGTGGAGCGCACCGCTTCTGCGCGCACGATGATGCGCGTGGTGCAGGTGATCGGCGCTCGCGCACCGCTGCACATCACCGCAGCGGGCAAGCTGTACTTGTGCGAGGACGATCCGGCGCGGGTTAAGGCTTACGCTGAGCGCTCACACCTGACACCCTACACCGTCAACTCACTACGCACCTTGGCCGCGCTCACCAAAGAGTTGCTGGCCGTGCGCGGCCAAGGCTATGCGCTCGACCAAGAAGAAGCCGAGTTGGGTGTGCGCTGCATTGCCGCAGGCGTGTACGACGACACGGGGGCGCTGTGCGCGGGGCTTTCGGTTTCAGCGCCGATGGAGCGCAGCAAGCTGGCTTGGGCTTCTGAGATCAAGGTGACTGCCGCCAAGGTCTCTGAAGCTTTGGGGTTTGAAAAGCGCCGCCTGTGACGCACACCTGCGCCTCCTATTTTTGACTGCTCAATCAACCGCCCAAACAAAAATGTCCATCGACCCCGTACTCCCTCCTCCCGGAAAATCACCAATCCTCTCGGTGGTACCGATGCCTTCTGATTGCAACCAACATGGCGACATTTTTGGTGGCTGGATCATGGCGCAGGTCGATATTGCCGGCGGTGTGATTGCGGCGCGGCGTGCCCGAGGCCGCGTGGCGACGGTCGCGGTGAATTCTTTCGTGTTCAAAAATCCGGTGCTGATTGGCGACGTAGTTTTGTTCTATGCCGAAGTCGCGCGGGTCGGACGCACCTCGATCACGGTCGATGTGCAGGTATTCGCGCAGCGCAATCCGGCGGTGCTAGAAACCGTGCGTGTGACGGAAGCGACGCTGACCTATGTGGCGACCGACCAAACGCGCAGACCCCGGGCTGTGCCCGCCGAGTAGTCGATTTCGGTGAAGTGTGGGGGCAATCGCTCCCATTTGCTGCGCATCGTCGCGATCACCTCGGCAGGCACGGTATGAATGTTGTCGTACTCTGCGGTGCATTCGATCACGCGCGCTGGTAGCGCCAGCAACTGCGCCAACCCGAGTGGCCCAGCGAGTTCCCAGAGCTTAACGTGGGTATTGGCGATCACCACGCGTTTGCCAGTCTTGAGTTCGGTAAAGGCTTGGCTCACACACCAGGCATGCGCGTCGGCCACGTGCGCGGGGTCAAAGCGGTACTGCCCGTCGCGCACGAAATGGGTATCCGCTTCCAGGTGCACGAAGCCTTGTTCGCGCGCGAGTGCGTGCGCGAGCGTCGATTTGCCGGTCCCCGGCAGGCCGCGCAAAACAACAAGCCTCGCGTCACCGATGAGCAACGCGAGGCTTGCAGGGTCAAACATGGTCGAGAGTTTAGAAACCGGCAGCCGCTTTCAATGCAGCCGCCTTGTCGGTCCGCTCCCACGAAAACTCCGGTTCTTCGCGGCCAAAGTGGCCGTAAGCAGCGGTTTTTTCATAGATCGGGCGCAACAGGTCGAGCATCTGCACAATGCCCTTCGGACGCAGGTCGAAATGCTCCTGCACCAATGCGCCGAGCTTCTCGTCGCTTATTTTGCCGGTGCCATAGGTGGTGACCATTACCGAGGTCGGGCGTGCCACGCCGATGGCGTAAGAGACCTGAATCGTACACTTGGAAGCCAAGCCCGCCGCCACCACGTTTTTGGCAACATAGCGCGCAGCGTAAGCCGCCGAACGATCCACTTTCGACGGGTCTTTGCCCGAGAACGCGCCGCCGCCGTGCGGGGCTGCACCGCCATAGGTGTCGACAATAATCTTGCGCCCGGTCAGGCCGCAATCGCCCTGCGGACCGCCAATCACAAAGCGGCCGGTTGGGTTCACCAAATATTTGATGTCGCCTTTGATGAGCTCTTTCGGGATGACCGGCTTGATGATTTCTTCAATCACCGCTTCGGTCAATTTCTTGTGCTCGATATCGGGCGCGTGCTGGGTAGAGAGCACCACGGTGTCAACCGAATGCACTTTGCCATCGACATAGCGCAAGGTGACTTGCGACTTCGCGTCTGGGCGTAGCCATGGCAGCCGGCCGTCGCGGCGCAAATCAGCTTGGCGCTCGACCAAGCGGTGCGCGTAGTGAATCGCCGCTGGCATCAGTTCCGCCGTTTCGTCGCAGGCATAGCCAAACATCAGGCCTTGGTCGCCTGCGCCCTGCTCGAGATTCAAGCCCTGGCCTTCGGTCACGCCTTGGGCGATGTCGGGTGATTGCTTGTCGTAGCAAACCATCACGGCACAACCTTTGTAGTCGATGCCGTAGTCGGTATTGTCATAGCCAATGCGCTTGATGACATTGCGTGCCACGCCGATGTAATCGACATTGGCGTTGGTGGTGATTTCGCCTGCGAGCACCACCAAACCAGTGTTGCACAGTGTTTCTGCGGCCACCCGGCTGTATTTGTCCTGGGCTAAAATTGCGTCAAGAATCGCGTCGGAAATCTGGTCTGCAACTTTGTCCGGATGACCTTCTGAAACCGATTCCGACGTGAAATAAAACTCACTCATGCTGGGTTGTGCCTTCGTAGTGGTTAAGTAAAATGAGACTTGCGGAGTCGCGTCGAAGTCGGCACGGCGCGCCCGGATCAAGCTCTTGGAATGCGCCCCGACAATTTTGGATCGTGTAGATTTGGATTGTCGAATCGCAACCCTCGATTTTAGCCTCTCACCTCCTTCAAACTCCCCGCGCTGTTGTGTACGGGCTCCTTTTTCGCCTAATTGGCCGGCTGCCGCTGGCCTGGAATCATCGTTTGGGGGCGGTCCTGGGATGGCTGATGGCGCAGCTTTCGCGCGGATACGCGCAAACGCTGGATGCCAATCTCGCGCAGGCAGGTTACGCCGACCGCGCGCTGCGCCGCCGCGTCGTCGCCGAATCCGGCAAGATGGTGCTCGAGTGGGCCTGGGTCTGGAGCCGCTCGCACGCCCAGTTGATGGCCCATGTGCAGTACCCTGGCGCGGCCGCTGTGGCACAAGCGGCTCTCGCGCAAAAAAAGGGCGTCATTTTTCTGACCCCGCATCTGGGCTGCTTTGAGGTCACCGCGCAAGGCTACGCGGCGGTGATGGGGCCAATCACCGTGCTCTATTCCCCGCCCAAGCTGCCGTGGCTGCAAGACATGATTGACTCGGGGCGCAACAAACACAATGTCACGCTGGCCCCGGCAACGCTCGCGGGCGTGCGCATGCTGATGCGCGCGCTGAAAAACGGCGAGGCCGTAGGCATCTTGCCCGACCAAACCCCACGCGATGGAGAAGGCCTCTGGGCGCCGTTCTTCGGCAAGCCTGCCTATACGATGACCTTGGTGGCGCGCTTGCATCAATTGTTTGGCGCGCCGATTGTGCTGGCCTTTGGCGAGCGCTTGGCCGATGGTGCGGGGTTTAAGGTGCGCGCCGTTCCTTTCAACGCGGCACTCAGCGCCGACCCGCTCGCTGCCACCACGCAGTTAAACCGCGCGGTGGAAGACTTGATCCGCACCTGCCCGGAACAATACCTTTGGGGCTACAACCGGTATAAAGCGCCCAAAGGTGTCCAAACGCGTGAAAACGGTGAACCGTGAACGGTGAACGCGTAACCGCTTGCTACTTGCTGCATTGTTTTCGTGTTTACTTGTTTACTGTTCACGGCTCACTCTTCACTCGCCTCAGATGAAACTCACCTTCACCAAAATGCACGGCTTGGGCAACGACTTTGTTGTGCTCGATGGCATTTCGCAAAGCGTCTCGCTCACCGCCGCACAATGGAAATGGCTTGGGGATCGACATTTTGGCGTGGGTGCGGATCAAATGCTCTTGGTGGAAGTTGCAACGCGCGAACGGATTGATTTCCGCTATCGCATCTTCAACCACGACGGCAACGAAGTCGAGCACTGCGGCAACGGTGCGCGCTGCTTTGTACGTTTCGTGACTGATCGTGGCCTGACCACCAAACGGACGATCAAAGTGGAAACCGTCAACGGCGTAATCGAGCTGCGCCTGCAAGAAGACGGGCAAGTCACCGTGGATATGGGCGCGCCGATTTTCACACCCGCGCAAGTGCCGTTTGATGCCGCGATGGCAAGCACATCAGTTCACCCGCATACTTGGGATTTACCCGTAGCGGGCAAGTCTGTAAAGGTCACCGTGCTCTCGATGGGCAATCCGCACGCCGTGCAAGTGGTGGACGATGTTGCCCGCGCACCGGTGTTGAGCCAAGGCCCGTTGATCGAAGCGCATGCGGCCTTTCCGCGCCGCGTAAACGCGGGCTACATGCAAATCGTGGATCGTCATGCGATTGCACTGCGCGTCTACGAGCGCGGTGCGGGTGAAACGCTGGCCTGCGGCACCGGTGCCTGCGCTGCGGTGGTGGCCGGCATCTTGCGCGGCTTGCTCGACTCACCCGTGGTGGTGCGGCCTGCGGCCTTGGGCGAGCACGCGGGTACGCTGACGATTGAGTGGGCGGGCGGCACAGCACCGGTGTTGATGACTGGGCCGGTGGCCACCGTGTTCACCGGCGAGATCACCGTTCCTGATTTGGCGTAGCGGCACCGCCATCAGCGCGGCAAACGCTAGTGTAGTGTTGCACACTTAATGCGATTTAAAAATGCGTCTTTTCCGCCGACTCGTCGTTGCAAATGCTCGTCATAGTGGAACTATGACTGTGCTTTGCGCCTCGATTCGACGAAAAATCCATCATTTTTATAAGTCGCAAACAGCGTGCAACACTACACTAGCGCCTTTGGCCTACCCCAGCCTTCGGAAGTACTGACTCAATGCGGAGTTCTGCGGCACATCCGTAGCACTCCCCGTGCGCCACTGACGGTCCTGCACGATCTGCCAGCCATACAGCGCCGCGAAGACCGTGTCGTCGGCATGACTGCCAGGCGCGCCAACTCGCTCCACCCCACGCCGCGCGCTGTCCATCAGCCACGCCGGAAAGCTCAGGTGGTACGGATTGCGCGCGACCTCACCGACATGCAGCGCCGTGGCCTGCATCAACTGCGCCACCGCTTCGTCGCTCAAGCCCACGCGCAGGCGCGGCTGGCTCTGCGTATTCCAATATTCCGACAGCAGCAGGTGCAGCGCCGTGGCGCGCTGCCAGTCGCGCAAGGCATCGAGCACAAGGTGATACGTGCCGACATGCGCGCTGTGCCCATCGTCTGCATGCGGGCACAGAATCACGGTTGGGTTGAACAAGGTAATCAGAGCGCGGATGCGCAGCACTGCCGCTTGCCAATGCACAGGCTCGGCCTCGCGCGCGTCAGGCCCAATGCGCTCCAAGCCCTGCGCCGCTTCGCCGCTGGCCGATACCAGCTCAAAGCCAAGGTAGGCGCACGAAGCCTGCATCTCGCGCCAACGCGCAGCACGGCGTGCACGCTTGCTGCCCAAGGTCACCGCCACCACCACAACCCGCCAGCCCTCGGCGCGCAGCTTGAGCGCGGCGGCGCCGCTTAAGGCTTCGTCGTCCGGATGGGGTGCGAAGAGTAGGCAAACTGGTGCGCCTTCTCTCGGAGAACCCTTGAAGATCGGCTCTGCGAGCGGCTCTTCAGGCCATGCAGAGGCGCACTCAAACGCCCCACGATAGCGCGCGACAGTGTCCGCATAGCGCCGCATTGCAATTACTGACGTTTGGACCCAATCTCTTTGTCCCAACGCGACAAAAGGCCATTGCGTACCGCGCTACTGCCGTACTTGGGAAAGTCGTAGTTGATGAGCTTTAACTCAGTCAAACTGGGCATGCCCGGATACACCGCCACCGCCTTGTGCGAAGCGTATTGCGGGGCTTTGGACTCGCGTTGCAACTCGTCTTGCACGGCTGGGGTGAGCGCCCAATCGACAAAGCGCTTTGCTTCGTCCAAATTGCGCGCGCCCTTCATGATCGAGAGCGAGCCGATCTCGTAGCCAGTACCCTCACAAGGCACGATCCACTTGATCGGAAACCCGGCTTGCGCCTCAGCCACCACGTCAGCGATGAATGAAAGGCCAATCGCGTTTTCACCGCGCGCCGCATTGCGCATCGGCGCGGAGCCACTTTTTGGGTATTGGCTGATGTTGGTATTGAGCTTGCCCATGTAGTCAAAGGCCGGGTCATCGCCCATGATTTGCGCCACGGTGGCGATCACCAAATAGGCCGTGCCCGACGAATGCGGGTTGGCCATCTGGATCTCGCCTTTGTATTCAGGCTTGACCAGATCGCGCCAGCAAGCCGGTACCGCCAGCTTCTTTTTCGCCAGCACCTCGGGGTTGTACGAAAAGCCCATCGGCCCCAAGTAAATGCCCACGGTTTGGTACTTCGACGCTTCGGCTTGGCGCTGCGCCCAATCGTGCAATTGCGGCAAGGCGGCGGGGCGATTGGCTTCGAGCAAGCCCAACTCCGCAGCTTGCAAATGCGGGTCACCCGTGCCGCCATACCAAATGTCTGTCTTCGGGCTGGCACGCTCGGCGTTCACTTGCGCCAGCGCTTCACCGGTTGAGCGCGCCACCAAATTGATCTTGGTACCCGTGGCTTTTTGATACTGCTTAGCCAGCACCTCGCAGGCGGGGCCTGCGCTGCAAATCACGTTCAGCGTGCGAGTGGATTGCGCATGGGCGGGGAAGGCCGCGGTAAGCGAGACAGTGAGCGAGACGGTGAGCGAGACGGCGAGCAGGCTGGCAGGAAGTAGATGGCGCATGGGGCGAAGAAGGTCAGAAAAAGGTTGTCAAAAGGTTGTCGGGAGGGTCGTGTCGAGCCCAAATACGCGGGCTGGAATAACATCAGGTCCCATGAGCGAAGAATCTTACGACTACATCATCATTGGCGCTGGCACCTCAGGCTGTGTGGTGGCCGGGCGCTTGTCGGAGCATGGCAAATACAGCGTGTGTGTGCTCGAAGCCGGGCCGCCGGACAGCAACCCCTTCATCCACATTCCGGCAGGCGTGCTCTACACGCTGCGCAACCCGCGCATCAACTGGATGTATCCGGGCCTGCCCAGCCCCGGCTTGAGCGGGCGCGCCATCACCCACGCACGCGGCAAAACGCTGGGCGGTTCAGGCTCGATCAACGGCCATATTTACAACCGTGGCCAGCGGCAGGATTTTGATGCTTGGGCCCAGGCCGGCAATCGCGGCTGGGGCTATGACGATGTGCTGCCCTACTTCAAAAAAAGCGAACACAAGATCGGTGCGGCTGACGCGGGCTACCACGGCAAAGACGGCCCCTTCACCATCACCGACATTGAAGAAACCGACCCGCTGTGCGATGCCTTCATCCGTGGTGCGCAAGCGCTCGGCATCCCCGCCAACCCCGACTACAACGGCCACACCCAAGAAGGCATCGCCTACGCCCAGCGCAGCGTGTTTCGCGGGCGGCGCGTGAGCCCCGCGCGCGCGTTTCTGGCCCCGGCGGTGCAACGCGGCAATACCCGCGTCATCACCGATGCCCATGTCGAGCAGATTGTGCTGGAAGGCAAGCGCGCCACCGGCGTGCGTTTCAAGTTAGGTGGGCGCAGCGGGCCTGGCCGCACCGTAACGGCCCAGCGCGAAGTGATTCTGTGTGCCGGTGCAATCGGCTCGCCCCATTTACTACAGCTCTCCGGCATTGGTGCCCCGGCGCATTTGCAGTCAGTCGGCCTGCCGGTCGTCCACGCCTTGCCGGGTGTCGGCGAAAATTTCCGTGACCACCTCGCGGTGCGCTCGGTGGTGCGCATCCAAAACCTGCCCACCATCAATGGCCGGGTGCGCGGTTTGCCGTTGGTGCGCGAAGTACTCAACTACGCCTTGACGCGGCGCGGGGCCTTGGCGCTCACGCCCACCCTGGTCTACTGCTTCTGGAAGTCCGCCGAGAGCCTGGCGCACGGCGACATTCAACTCACCTTTACGCCCGCCAGTTACCCAGACGGCGTGCAATCCGGGCTGGATCGCTTTCCCGGGGCCACCGTGGCGTGCTGGCAGCAGAGACCGACCAGCGCCGGGTACGTGCGCGCCACCTCGGCAGACGCCTTTGCGCCGCCCGAGATTCAAGGCAATTATTTGGGTGAAGAAGAAGACCGGCGCGTGCTGCTTGCTGCCATGCGCTGGAGCCGTCGCATCCTGCAAAGCGAGCCTTTCAATCCCTATGTCGCCGAAGAGCGTTGGCCAGGTGTGGAGCGGCAAAGCGACGAAGCTCTGCTCGACCACGCCCGCCGCACCGGCAACACCGCCTACCACCCGATGGGCACCTGCCGCATGGGCCCGGCAACAAAGCAAGACAGCGTGGTTGACGACGCGCTGCGCGTGCATGGCATCGCCAACCTGCGCGTGGCCGATGCGTCGATCATGCCGATGATTCCGTCGGCCAACCTCAATGCCAGTGCCTTGATGATCGGCGAGAAAGCGGCGGACATGATTGCGGCCACCGCAGGGTAAACCCGCAAAGCCGCAAGCTCCACACGCCACTGGTAGAACATCGGCTTGGCCAGTGTCTGAGTGGCATTCGGCTATCCAGATTCTCGTCTCTGATGCCGAATGGCCACACCAGCATGAAGGCAATGCGCGCGAAGAGTGAGTATTGGCGCGGCTCTTCGGGCACTCTTGCCTGAAGAATGTCTTTGCTGGCCAATTTTCATCGGATCAAGTCGCTTTTTTTCAAGCTGATGTCGCCGAACTATGCGGGCCCGGTTGGCTCGTCGGGAAATTTAAACGTCCACGACCCCTTTTATCCATTGGCCAACAGCGGCTGGCGGCAGTAAGAGCGGAGCGAAGCCGCCCCACATGGGTCCGGGCTACCCGCTAGGCGCTGCCAATCAGAAAATAGGCGCAACATTGCCCACATGAAATTCCTGCAGCAAATAGCCTCGCCGGATCTGACCAAACCGTCGAAAAATAGGGTTTTGGGACAGCCTCGTTAGGCACCCGTGCGCGGCTAGTAATTGCGATTTGGTGTGAACGCATAGTGCTTGGCGATGCATTCATACGACCGGTTCACTGCCTCAGTAAAGTCGGACAACGCCAACTTCAGTTCTTTATCAAATAGCTTTAGATTGAGTTGACCAGTATGTACAAGTTCGTTTCTGCGCTCAATCAATGTTTCCAGTGTCTGAAATAGAGTCGTCTTTCGACCACGATACGGCTTCTTGATCGCACCGCCAATATCAAGACTTTGATCAAGAAGCCTGAAGTTTTCGGCGATCATAGTAGGTCTCTGGAAGGAGAACGTTTCGGCAATTGAGCGTTCAATCTGGCGAGAACCCACCGCGATCTTCTCCAGGTCCGCGTGGCTGAGCTTCGCGCGCTTAAGCGCTGCTTCGCGTTGCTGTGAAAAGCGCAGGCACGCCGCGAATGTTGCTCGGAAGTACTCCTCCCAGACCGCAACCATATAGGGTACGACAAGGTTGTTGGATAGTAGACGGGGATTGAGCTCATCCATGAAATCGAACCCGGATGACTTGTCGCGTGCGATCGGTCCCTCAAGTTTCCGATTTATGAGATAGACATGTGCTCGCCCGAGGCCATTGTGGAAGCGCCACCGAGCCAAGTAGCAGCCCGAAGAAAGTGGTGTTGGTGCGGGCTCGTCGGGTCTCCAATACCTATTGCGCCCTGCGTCGGTTTGAAAGTGACCGCCGAACAGGTCGCGCAGTAATTTCAGGGTTTTGTTCTGATGAACGAGGTCCCAGTAGCTTCTGGAGGCTGTTGAGCGAGTCGTGACGTTGACAGGGCCCTTCGGTGTCTTGTAGACATCGAGTTCCACGCCCGACCAAGATCGGTAGTCTGCGTCGTCGTACCACATGTAGCCGGCGATTCGATTGGGAACCTTGAGTCCGTCCCCGACCTTCTTGTATCCCAGAAGGCCAATGATCTCCTGCGCCTGCGCTGCAGTTGCACTTGCGCGCAGGACGCTGGTTGATGTGTAGCTCATCGATGCCTGAGAAGGCGGTGTTTCGGGTAACGAACAGCGTTTATCTGTCGCACGCGCAAACTGAATCGAAGCATGGGACTCTCCTGCGACAGATAAACCTCTTTGGACTGAATCGCGCGTGAGGTAGCGGCGATAAGGGGAATGAAATCTTCCACGCCCCACTTACGCCAGATTGTGCCTTATCTTGCGCCGCTTCGAGCAACCGAAGCGCCCCGCTGGCGGTGGCAATCGACCTTTTGGAAGACAGAATTCGCCCAAAACGGCGCATTCGATAGGTGCGACCGCACCGCGCGGACACCCGCCCGCTTAGCCGCCGTACAGCCTGCCGCCAACAGCCCGCCATTTGCATCACCCGCGCGCTCCCGCATCCGCCGATCACGCCGCCCCTTCAATCTCGACTCTCCGCCACCGCCCAAACCCCCGGCTCCATGCCAGATCGCGAATTCACCAATCAAGCCCGCTGCGCGCCCGCCCTTGCAATAATCCGCCGGGTGACTTCCAGCCCGCCATCCTCGCCTGTCAAACCGGCCGCCACACTCTCGGTCCACCTCTCTTTGGCGCTGACCACGATCATTCAGGCGCTCACCTCGATGGCCTCGATCTCGGTGCCGGTGTTGGCACCAGTGGCGGCGCCTGAATTGGGTTTGTCGCCTGCCTTGGTCGGTTTCTACGTCGGCTTTGTGTACTTGGGCGCGGCTTTGGGTGCGCTGGTGGCGGGTGGGCTGGCCTTGCGCTTTGGCCCGATGCGGCTTTCGCAGGTGGCCTTGCTGTGTTGCGCCAGTGGCCTGGCTTTGTTGACCATCGTGCCGGTGTGGTTGATTCCGCTCTCGGCGATTTTGTTGGGGCTGGGGTATGGGCCGATTACGCCGGCTTCTTCGCAGGTGCTGGCCAAATCGACTCCGCCGCATTTGATGGCGCGGGTGTTTTCGATCAAGCAAACCGGCGTGCCCTTGGGTGCGGTGCTGGCCGGTGCGCTGATTCCCGTGCTCACCCTGGGGCCGGGCTGGCGCACGGCGGCGCTGAGTGTGGCGGCAGCCTGCGCGCTGTTTGCGCTGATCGCGCAGCCTTGGCGCGAAGCCTTTGATGCGGATCGCAACCCGGCGCAACCGGTCTCGCTGGACAACGTGCGCACGCCGCTCTCGATGGTGATTGCCACTGCCGACCGGCGCTGGCTGGTGGCTTGCTCGGTGGTGTTTGCCGGTTGCCAGATGTGCTTGATGACCTACCTGGTGACTTACTTGCACAAAGAGCTGGGTTGGACTCTGACCGCAGCCGGGTTTGCGCTCTCGGTGGCCACGGCATTCGGTGTGGCGGGGCGAATTTTTTGGGGTGTGGTGGCCGATAAGCTGGGCTCGACCTTGAAGATTTTGAGCGTGCTGGGCTTTTCGATGGGTGGCTTCGGGCTGGTGGCGGCGCTGTGGAGCGTGGGCGCGCCGCCTGGGGCGAGCAGTTGGCCTTCAGCGGCGATTCTGCTTTCGTGCGCCTGCTTTGGCGCGACCGCGATCGGCTGGAATGGCGTGCATTTGGCCGAAATGGCGCGCATCGCCCCGCCCGGCCAGGCGGGGGTGCTGACCGGCGGAAGTTCGTTTTTTACCTACGGCGGTGTGGTGCTGACTCCGCCCTTGTTTGGCTTATTGCATGACGTGGCGCACACGTTTGCGTGGAGTTTCGCGGTGTTTGCACTGCTGCCGCTCTCGATGGGCGTGGCGCTCTGGTTAAGGGCGGCCAAGCGCAGCAGTGCCGGGCGATAATCGGGCTTTCAGAGCTTGTGACGGATTCGAATGCGCCCGAGCGGGTGTGAGCGAATTTTTCACAAGCTCTCAGTCCACTCCTCTCAGTCCACTCCTGATTGTCACCCCCATGCCCGCGCTGTTGGTTCAGTCGTTAAGCCTGATTTTCGAAACTGCTTTTGGCCTTTTCACCGGGGCGCTGTTGCTGCGCGCCTATTTCCCGAAAGTCGGCGTGCCGTTCTCGCACCCGCTGGGGCGCTTTGTGCTGGCGCTCACCAATTGGCTGGTGCTGCCGGTGCGCAAGCTGATGCCAGGCTGGCGCGATTGGTCGGGGCTGGATTGGGCCAGCTTGGCCTGCGCTTGGTTGGCGCAGTTGCTGCTCTATACGCTGCTTTTAAGCCTGCGCGGCGCACTGGCGCTCAAGCTCGAGGCAGCGGCGCTGTTGGCAGGCTTAGGTGGTTTGGGTTGCTTGAGCGTTGCGCTTTACGGACTTTTTGTTCTGATTTTGATGCAGGCGGTTCTCTCGTGGGTGCAGCCACACTCCCCGGCTTACGGCATGCTCAGCGCATTGACCGCGCCGATCATGCGCCCGTTTGCGCGGCGCGTGCCGCTGGTGGGCGGGGTGGATTTGTCGCCCATCATCGTGCTGGTGCTCTTGCAGATCGCCATATTGTGCGCGAACGCCCTGATCGGGCTGTGGATCGGCGTGTGGCGCTGATTAGCGGCACCTGACGGTGCTTGCGGGTGCTTGCGGATGCCTGAAGAGCCAATACCAGAGCGCGTCTTCAGGCAGTCCATGGTGGGTAATTGCACCCTTCATGACAAAAACATGCTTGAAGCCCACGCTGTCATGTTTTTAAAAATGGCTCACGCGTTGTCGTGCTCGAGCCGCTTGCCCATGCTGATCGCTTCGTCCACCTCATAGCCCAATTGCCGGTAGAAGGCAATTGCCACCGCATTGCTGGTGCGGATTTGCAGATTGATTTTTGGGCAGCCACGGGCGTGCAAGAGGCGCTCGACTTCGCTCATGATCTGCCGCCCCCAGCCTTGCTTTTGCGCAGTTGGCTCCACCGCAAGATAGTTGACCCAGCCACGATGGCCTTCATAGCCCGCCATGGCGCTGGCGACAATCGCGCCGTCATTCACACCGACCAAGAAAAGCTCGGGGTCAACCTTGAGCTTGCGGGCGATGTCTTTCTTCGGGTCGTTCCACGGGCGTGTCAGGTCGCAACGCTGCCACAGCGCGATCACAGCGGCTTCGTCTGCCGGGGCGAAGGCGCGCAGCAGCATGCGGCTACCCGAGTGGTTTGGGCTGCGGCGTGATTTTGAAATCTGCCGGGTTTAGGCCTTGCGCGGCGGCTTGGTCGAGCACCGAACGCAGCGTAGCGGCATCGAGCGTGGGCGTGCGCGACATCACCCAGCCAAACTTGCGCGACGGCTCGCTCACCAGCACCCAGCGGTACTGCGGGTCGAGCGCAACGATCCAGTAGTTGCCATAAAAGGGCCAAAAGAACGTGACCTTGAGCTTGGCATTGTTGGTGCCCGGCACGATCTTGGCTGAGCCGTTGGTTTCGTCCACGCTGCCATCGGCCTTGCGGCAGCGGTTCAGCACCTTCAACTGCTCGCCGTCCATCGAGTAACGGGCCTGCGTATCGCCCACGCATTGCGCCTGAAAGCGGTTTGGGATCATCGCCACTTCGTACCAAGCACCCAAATACTGGGCCAGATCGACCTTTTCGACCGCCGTCATCGGCTGGTCGGTTTTGGCATCGCCCGTCGCGTGGGCCGCGCAAGGTAACGCCAACAGTGCCAGCGAGGCGAACCCGCGCCAGATCAAACGCGCGCTCAATGCGTCACCTTGGTCGTGCCGCCCGAGGAGAGCAAACGCACCCGCTCGCCCGGCTTGAAGGTTTCGTCGGCTTCTTGAGTGATCGCGCGCAGTTCGCCGTTATCGAGCTTGACGGTGATTTCCAGCCCGGGCTTGCGGTTGCCACTGCGCTCAATCGCATCGCCCGCCAGGCCACCACCCACCGCGCCCAGCACGCCCAAAATCGCGCCACCCACGCCACGGCCCGCATGATTGCCCGCTGCCCCGCCCAGCACTGCGCCAACCGCGCCACCCGCCACCGCGCCCACGCCACTGCGCTGCGGCTCAATGGTCACCTGGCGAATACTTTCCACCACCCCCATCCGCACGGTTTGCTCGCGCCCGGCTTCGCCGGTGCCGTAAACGCTGCCAGAATTGGAAGTCGACGCGCAGCCCGCCAAGGCCGCCATCGCGACAACTGCTACGAAGATTGCTCTCATTTTTCGGATTCCCATTTTTTCAGATTTGCTTCAGTCCGCAAATTAAATAGGGACTGTCCCTATTTAATTTCAGCCTAGACGCTTAGACGCACCGCTTCACCAGTTGTTCCCGTAATGCACCACCAAGGCACGCCACAGCGCATCGCGCTCACGCGCCAGCGAGGTTCCGCTCGCACCGGCGGTGGCATTTACGCCAGTATGCACCATCACCAGCTTCAGTTCGGGGTCAACAAAAATGCTTTGCCCAAATACGCCAACCAGTGCGAAGCGGCGTTTGGTGCCGGGGAAGAGCCAGGTTTGATAGCCATAGCCGAAGTACGGCGTCGCCTTGCCCGGCTTGAACAGATCGGGCACCCGCTCTGGCGAGGTGGCATCGAGCAGAAATTCTTTCGGGATGATTTGCGGTGCGCCCGCCAAGTCGGGGCGCGCGCCGTCATTGGCCAGCACGATGCCTAGGCGCGCGTAATCACGCAAGGTCGCATTGAAAGCACCGGCAGCGCGTTCGATGCCTTCGCGGTCGGTGCGCCACAGGGCAGATTGTTCCGCGCCAATCGCCTGCCACAGGCGCGGCGCGAGATAGTCGGCGAGCGACATTCCCACAGCGCCTCGCAGCACTACCCCCAACACATCGGCATCCGCGCTCGAATAATTGAATTTCATGCCCGGCGGCGCGTCGCGCACCTTGAGGACGGCGGCCGCGCCAACGATTCCCGCGCGGGTGCGGGCCTGGTTGTAGCGCGCCAGATCGTCAACGCCGCTGTACTGCTCAACAAAACGCAGGCCTGAGCTCATGCGCAGCAACTCGCGCAGCGTAACCTTACCGTACCCGGTTGCGGCCAGGCGGGGCTCGTACTTCTCGATTCGGTCTTCCAGCGAGCCAATCTTGCCTTCCGCCAACGCGATGCCGACCCCGAAAGCGACAATCGACTTATTGATGGAAGCGGACCAAAACCGGTGCTGCGCGGTGCGGCCGTACTGGTAGCGCTCGACCTGCACCACCCCGTCTTTGACAATCAAAAGGCCGGTCACACGCTGCCGCGCCAGGTAATCGTTGATCGTGAGTGTAGGTGGCCCCCCGGGTGACCAGCGATAGTCAGGTTCAGCGGCGGCGCGCGGCAAGGGCATGGGGCGCACCGCCGCCGCTACAGTATGCACACCACCCGCGCCGATGCCGGGAATTTCGCCCTGATGCGAAAAGGTGCCAACCCGCACCGACTCATCGGTGTACCAGTTTTGCGCATTACCGACCGGGTAGCCCTTGGCGCGCCCCAGCCGCAGCTCATCCGGTGCGGCCAGCGCGCCTGCGATGCTGGAAATTAGGGTCGAGACGATTAAGGCTCGACCCAAAAATTTTCTACCAGAGGCGAGAGTTGAAAGCATCCTTGTACCGCTGACCGATTTCGTCTTTGCTGTGCAGATGATTTTGCGCGCCTCGCTGCGCAATTTTGAGGCTACCCATCAGGCTGGCCAAGCGCCCGGCGGTTGGCCAATCGAGGCCTTGGGCGATGCCGTAGAGCAGACCGCCGCGAAACGCGTCACCGCAGCCGGTGGGGTCTTGCAGCTTTTCGGCGGTCACCGGCGGAATTTTGTGGATTTGTCCATCAGCGTGTATTTCAGCCCCTTCAGCGCCCATCGTGACAACAAGTGCCTGCTTTTTCGCAGCGAGTGCGCTCAAGGACTTGCCCGTTTTGTCTTGCAATAGCTTGGCCTCGTAGTCGTTGACGGCCACGTAGGTCGCTTGATCGACAAATTTCAGCAGCTCTTCGCCCGAAAACATCGGCATGCCCTGACCAGGGTCGAAGATGAAGGGAATCCCGCTCTCGGCAAACTGCTTGGCGTGGGCCAGCATGCCGTCGCGGCCGTCGGGGGCGACGATGCCCAAGGTGACCCCGGTGGCATCGCCCACGTGGTTGCGATGCGATTCGCCCATCGCTCCGGGGTGGAAGGCGGTGATCTGATTGTCGTCCAGGTCAGTCATGATGAAGGCTTGGCCGGTAAAAGCGTCGTCTACCTCACGCACGTGGCGGCGCGAGAGTTTGAGATCGTCCAAGCGCTTGAGATAGGGGGCAGCATCGTTTTTGCCGATGGTCGCCATGATCGCGGCACCGCCGCCCAGCATGTGCAGGTTGTAAGCAATATTGCCTGCGCAGCCGCCGTATTCACGGCGCATTTCAGGCACCAAAAATGAGACATTGAGAATATGAATTTGCTCAGGCAGGATGTGTTCTTTGAAG
>JANLTH010000002.1:0-70324 GCA_031362865.1 Burkholderiales bacterium
TGTGCTGCTGCTGGTCGATGCGGCGCGGCTGTACAACGCGCAAACCGAAGGTCTGTTTGCCCCGCTCAAGTCGGCAATCCTGGAATCGCGCATTCCGGCAGAGCTGCGCGACCCCGACGGTCACTGGTTTGGCTTTTCCACTCGCGGACGCATTTTGGTTTACAACAAGACGACGATGAAGCCGGAAAACATCGCCACCTATGAAGCCTTGGCCGACCCCAAAAACAAAGGCACGATTTGCGTACGCAGCGGCTCGCACCCTTACAACCTGTCGCTGATTAGCGCGGTGATTGCCAAGGCAGGCGAGGCCAAAGCGGAGGAGTGGGCCAAAGGGGTTGTTGCCAACTTTGCGCGCCCCCCCAAGGGTGGCGATACCGACCAAATCAAAGCCGTAGCCGCTGGGGAATGCGGGGTCGCGGTGAGCAATACCTACTACCTGGCGCGCATTCTGAAAAGCACCAAGCCGGAAGACAAAGAGACCGCGGCCAAGCTAGGCTGGGTCTGGCCCAATCAAGCAAGCTGGGGCACGCACCTCAATATTGCCGGTGGCGGCATGGCCAAATATGCACCCAGCAAAGAGGCCGCTGCCAAATTTCTCGAATACCTCGCCAGTGACGACGCACAAGCTTACTTTGCCAATGGCAACAACGAGTGGCCTACCGTCAAAAGTGTGAAGATTCAGAATGCGGCGCTCGATGCCATGGGCACGTTCAAGCCGGACAACGCGAGTGTTGCGGTACTCGGCAAAAACGCCATCACCGCGCAAAAAATGGTGGATCGGGTGGGTTGGAAGTAAGGCTACGACCGAAGTCATCGTCCGCACTTGCACCCATGCAACAGAAAGCTGCCGCCGTGATGAATCCACGCGAACCGAGTGAGCGGAGAGGCGAAGCCACGACGCACACTGCGGGGAGCGACGGCGGCACGTCAGCTCGACGCTTCTCTCTGGTCGAGTTGTTTGGCCGGGCGCAGGAAGTCATCATCGAACACAATGGTCGCGACTACCGCCTGCGGCTCACCGCGCAGGGAAAGTTATTGCTTACCGCTTGAACCGTAGCACCTGTTTGACTCGCAGTACCCGTATTCCCAAAGAATGTAGCCAGCCAGCAACCCAGCTCGCGCCCCCTCTGAGCAATTCAGGCGGCGCAAGGCAGCCAGCCAGCGAATCGTGATGCATCCATCCGAGGAGACTGGCCGTGCGCCAAATCAAAACCCGTTCACCATTTCGCCATAAACCGATCACCCTGGCATGCGCTGCCACCTGGGCCGGCGTGCTCGCATCGCTCACATCGTTCACCTCCAATGCAGCCTTCGCGCAAGCTGCGGCCCCGGTGCTGGCGCAAGCGGGCACACTGCCTACGATTACAGTCACCGCCACCCGCACCGAAAACAAGGTGGAGGATGTACCCGTCACGGTTACCGTAATCCCTGCGCTGCGAATCGAGCGTGAGCTGGCCACCGACATCAAAGACCTGATCCGCTATGAGCCGGGGGTATCGGTACGCTCCAATCCCTCACGCTACCAGGCGGCAGGTGCCGCGACCGGGCGGGCCGGCAATGAGGGCATCAATATCCGCGGACTCGAAGGCAATCAGGTGCTGCTGCAAGTGGACGGCATCCGCCTCCCGGCCGCATTTTCATTCGGCGCGCAATCTGCCGGACGTGGCGACTATCTCGATTTGGAAGCGCTCAAATCGGTCGAAATCCTGCGCGGGCCTTCCTCTTCGCTATACGGTAGCGACGGTTTGGCCGGCGCGGTGTCGTTTGTCACCAAAGACCCAGCTGACCTGCTGACGCTGGGCAAGCCTTGGCAAGTCAGTGCCAAACTGGCCTACAGCGGTGCCGACAAGAGCTGGATGCTCACCCCAAGCTTCGCGGCGCGCGGCGAGATGCTGGAAGGGATGGTTCTGCTGAGCACCCGGCGCGGGCATGAAACCATCAGTCTGGGCAACAACGAAAGCAATAACTTCACTCGCACCAAGCCCAATCCGCAAGACGCAAAAGCTAATTCCTTTTTGGGCAAGTTGGTGCTCAAAGTGAACCCTGAGCACCAGTTCAAACTAAGCGTTGACACGACCGACAAAGACCTGAATACGAACGTAGTTTCGGCGCGATTCAGGCCGCTCAGCGACAACACCACGGTGGTGCCGACCCTTGCCGCCACCACCGTGCTCGACCTGCGCTCGGTAGACAACATTCGCCGCGAGCGCGGCACACTCGACTACCTCTACAAAAACGCCAAAAATGGCTGGCTGCAACGTGGCGAGGTCAAGGCCTACACGCAGCGTTCACGCAACGACCAAAGCGCTTTTGAAGACCGCAACACCGCCGCCGACCGGGTGCGCATCAACCGGTACCGCGAATCCTTGAGTGGCCTGCAAGCCAATGCCGAGAGCAATTTTGGCGACACCGTGACGCATCGATTGGTATACGGGTTCGATGCCTCAAATACCAACATCACCGGTCTGCGCGACGGCACAGTGGCAACTCCGCCGGACGTATTTCCGACCAAAGCCTTCCCGGATACCAAATACCGCTTGGCGGGCGCGTTTGTACAAGACGAAATTGGTATCGGTCAAGTCAGCATTATTCCGGCGCTGCGCTACGACAGCTTCAAGCTGACCCCAAAAACCGGTGACCCGCAGTATGTGGGTTTGGCCCCGGCCGCCTTATCTGATTCAGCTGTATCGCCCAAGCTGGGCGTGCTCTGGAAGGCCTATCCGCTGGCTCAGCCTTACGCAAATTTTGCG
This sequence comes from Burkholderiales bacterium, assembly GCA_031362865.1. GTDB lineage: Bacteria > Pseudomonadota > Gammaproteobacteria > Burkholderiales > JAEUOS01 > JANLTH01. The sequence continues at coordinate 2,751 of JANLTH010000002.1, forward strand.
CGTGGCTTTCGCGCGCCCACGCCAAACGATGTCAACAATGGCTTCACCAATATCGCCGGCGGCTATCGCACAATTTCCAACCCCAATTTGAAACCAGAAACCAGCAACACGCTTGAGCTTGGCCTGCGCGGCGTCGGTGCCGAGGTCAGCTATGGCGTGGCGCTGTTCCAGGGCCAGTACAAAAACTTCATCTCCAATCAGTTGATTTCAGGCGTGGCGGGCAACTTGGCCAACCCTGGCGTGTTCCAGTCAGTCAATCTGGCAAGCGTAAAGATTCGCGGGCTTGAACTGCGGGGCCAGTGGAAATTTGCCAAGAGCTGGAATGTCAAAGGGACCTACGCCACGGCACGCGGCGACCAGCGCACGCCGACCACCAGCCTGCCGCTTGACACGATTGACCCCGCCAAGCTAGTGGTGGGTTTAGGCTATGACAACAGCTCCTTTGGCGGCGCAGTGAATTGGACTCATGTAGCGCGCAAAGATCGTGCTCCGGCTGCGGCTAATTACGTGCCCGGCAGCTTCGACGTGGTTGATTTCACAGCGTTCTGGAACATCAGCAAAAACGTCACGCTCAATGCTGGCATCTTCAATCTGTTCAACAAGAAGTATTTTCACTGGAGTGACGTGAAGCTGTTGCCCTCGAACTACGCGCATCTGGATGCTTATTCGCAACCCGGGCGCAATGCCTCGATCAGCGTCAAGGCGCAGTTTTGAGCGGTATGCCCATGAGCCAACTCGATGACACCTTGAAGAACGCAATTGACCCGACCGATGCCCTGCCACTCCTGGCGGGCACATTGACGCTGATGAGTTGCTTTACCCACCACCAGTGCCCCTCAATTGCGGCCAAAGTCGCCCACAACCTGCGCTGCCTCGCGCAGCACGAGGCACTGAGCGACGCATTCTGCGGTCTGTGTGTGCGCCTGCAAGCGCATTGGCAACATGAGTTGAATCGTTCGCCGCATCTGCAACGGAGAGCCGACCAGCCCCAGGCCGCCACAGAAAACTCCGCTCCCGGTTTGCTTCACTAACTGCAAGGATCTCTCGCCATGCCAACCTCATCCGATCACGCGCTTGACCCGTTCGACCCGCAGAGCGATTCCGGCAAGCCAGAGGTGATTCTTGCGGCGGCGCTGTACCTCATGTCCGCCTACAGTCGCAACGGCGGCTGCCCCAAGCTGGCCCATGTGATTTTGCGCCACCTTGAGTTGCTCGCCGCGCGCCACGATATCCCGCCAGTGCTGGCCTGCACCTGCGCGCAGCTGACCGAGCAGTGGGAACAAACCTTGCGCGATGCATTGCCACGGGCGCGCCTACCTGCGGTAGCGCGGGTAGGTGGCTACGCGTCTCATGCCGCGCCCAAGAGCGCACCGCCGCATCCAGCTTTTGCGCCGCTCAACCCTGTGATCAAACTTCTCCACTAACCAGAAAGCCCTTGCCATGATCGCAATCGAACCGCAACCCCGCTCCCCCGCCCTGCTACGTGAAAATTTTCTCGCCCTCAAAGCCGAAAAAGGCCTGCGCACCCGCGAAGCCGCCCAGCAATTGGGGGTGTCCGAAGGCGAGGTGATCGCCTCGCATGTTGGACAGCGGGGCGAAGCGAGCGCAATCCGCCTCAAAGGGCCATTTCCGGAGTTGCTGCCGGAAATCGGCACCCTGGGCAACGTCATGGCGCTTACTCGCAATCAAAGCGTGGTGCACGAGAAGGTCGGCACCTACCAGAACCTCTCCCATCAGGGACACATGGGATTGGCACTGGGGGAAGAGATTGACTTGCGGATTTTCTACTCTCACTGGCAGCACGCCTATGCGCTGACCGAGGAGACTACCCGTGGCCCGCAGCGCAGCCTGCAATTTTTTGGAGCCGATGGCGGCGCGATCCACAAGATTTTTTTGAAACCGGAGTCCAGCCTCGAAGCCTGGCTTGGCCTGACGGACAAGTGGACCCATGACGATCAAGCGCCAGGCCAGAGCGTGTCGGCATCATCGGGGAAAAATGCAACCCTGCTCGATGCCGAGATCGACGTGGACGGCTTGCAACTTGCCTGGGCCGGCATGCAAGACACCCATGAGTTCTTCGGCTTGTTGAAAAAATTCAAAGTGGCGCGCACCCAGGCTCTGCGCTTGGCGGGAGCCGATTTTGCGTGGCAGGTGGAGAACCGCGCGGCCCGCACCATGCTCGAGGCCGCTGCCACTGCCAAGCTCGCGATCATGGCCTTTGTCGGCAATCCAGGCATGATCCAGATTCATACCGGCCCGGTAGAAAACATCAAGGTCATGGACAAGTGGCTCAATGTGCTCGACCCCGGCTTCAACCTGCATCTGCGCGAAGACCTGATCGCGCAAAGCTGGGTGGTCAAAAAGCCCACCACCGAGGGTGACGTGACTTCGCTTGAGCTGTTCGATACCAGCGGCGAGACGATGGTGATGTTTTTCGGCAAACGCAAACCCGGAATCCCTGAATTGCCGCAGTGGCAGGCGCTGGCAGCCTCGCTGCCACGGCTCGGGCAGGCAGACCAGGTGTAAACCCATGCAAACGCTCCGTCGCCGCTCTCTCCTGCTGCTCGCTACTGCCACGCTGGCAATCGCACTCACCCCGTCACTGCCCGCCCGTAGCGCCAGCGAGTTGCGAGTCATCGCCATCGGCGGCTCGATGACTGAGATCATCTATGCGCTGGGGGCCGACAAGTCCCTGGTGGCCACCGACACCACCAGTACCTTTCCGCCGGCAGCGCTCAAACTTCCCAAGGTGGGTTACCAGCGCCAGCTTTCCGCCGAGGGCATGCTCTCGCTAAAGCCCACCGTGGTGGTGGCAACCACTGAGGCCGGGCCGCCCCCGGTGGTCGCGCAATTGAAAAGCGTCGGGGTCAACTTTGCGCAGGTCAGCGCCGACCACACATTTGAAGAGTTGCGCAACAAGGTCAGGGTGATTGCAGAGGCGGTGGGCAAACGCGCCGAAGGCAGCAGACTCGACGAAACGCTGGTACGCGACTGGAACGCAGTGCAAGCAGATATCGCCCGGGTGGCAGCGGCGCGCACAGCGAAAGGCCAGGGCAAGCCAAAAGTGTTGTTCCTGCTCCTGCACTCGACTACCAATGGCCTGATGGCCTCGGGCGAAGGCACCGCCGCCGATGCGGTCATCCACTATGCCGGTGGCCTCAATGCAGTCAGCGGTGCGCTCAATTTCAAGGCGTACAAACCACTTTCGCAGGAAGCGGTCATCGCTGCAGCACCGGACATCATTGTGCTCACGCAGCAAGGCCTGGTGGCGATCGGCGGCATGGACAAGCTGCTCGCGATGCCCGGCCTGGCACAGACACCGGCCGCACGGGCCAAGCGGGTGTATGCGCCCGATGCCTTGTTCCTGCTCGGCTTCGGCCCGCGCCTGCCCCAGGCGGTCAAGGAGTTGTCGCTGCAGTTGCAGGCGCTTTGAGCCAGACACTGGCAGGAGTCAAGTACCGGCAGGCCCAGTGCCAACTCGGGCAAAATCGCGCCCAGCCAACATTGATCCCCAATCCACCGATCGCCCGCATGCCCACACCGCACGACAACGCCCTGCGCCGCCCGCCGCCGACCACGGTCTGGCTCGGGCTCGGCGCGGCCCTGATGGTCGCGGTGCTGCTGGCTACCACCACCGGGGCTTTCGCGATTTCGATCCCCGAGTCACTCGCCATCTTCGCGCATGCGCTGGGCCTGGGCGCTCCCGCCACTGCGGGCGGTTTCACCGAGCAACAGCAAACAGTGCTGCTCTCGATCCGCCTGCCGCGTGTGCTGCTGGGTGTGCTGGTTGGTGCAGGACTCGCCGCTGCCGGTGCCGCCCTGCAAGGATTGTTTCGCAATCCGCTCGCCGACCCTGGCCTGATTGGCATTTCCAGTGGTGCGGCGCTTGCCGCGACCTTCGTCATCGTGCTCGGTGCCACCTGGCTGCCCGGCCTGTCGAAAATACTTGGCGGCTACACGCTGCCGTTTGCGGCATTCTGTGGCGGCCTTGCCGTCTCGGCGCTGATTTACCGGATCGCGGCCGGTCATGGCGGCGCGGTGATGGCGGTGATGCTGCTGGCGGGAATCGGCATGAATGCGCTGGCCGGGGCCGGGATTGGCCTGTTCACCTATCTGGCCAATGACGAGCAGTTGCGCAACCTCACCTTTTGGAACTTGGGATCACTGGCCGGCGGCAGTTGGCAAACGCTTGGCATCGTCGGCCCGGTGGTGATCGCCGCGTTGGTCATTTTGCTGCGCGAAGCAGAGGCACTGAACGCACTGCTGCTGGGCGAGGCCGAAGCCGGACACCTGGGTGTGAATGTTGCCCGGCTCAAATCGCGCATCATCGTCTGCACCGCCCTCGTGGTCGGGCCACTGGTGGCGATGACGGGTGTCATCGGTTTTGTGGCACTGGTTGCCCCTCATCTGATCCGCCTCATCTGCGGCCCCGATCATCGCCTGCTGCTGCCCGCCGCCGCGCTGCTCGGTGCCACCCTGATCGTGATCGCCGACATCGCTGCGCGGCTCCTGGTAGCACCGGCGGAGTTGCCGATCGGCATTCTCACAGCGATTCTCGGCACCCCTTTCTTCCTCGGCCTGCTGCTCAAAGAGCGGCGCGCCTGGCGGCCAACATGAGCCAAACTCCTCTGCCATACCAAGCGGTCATGCGCGCGCGCAACGTGAGCGTGCGCATCGGTCATGCAGACTTGGTCAGGGACGCTTCGCTTGCGCTTCAAGCGGGAGAACTGGTAGCGCTGGTCGGTCCGAACGGCGCAGGCAAGAGCACGCTGATGAAGTGCTTTGCCGGCGAACTGGTGCCTTCCGGGGGGAGCATGGAACTGGATGGACGGGCTCTCGCAACCTGGCAACCCGAATCAGTGGCCCGGCACCGTGCCGTACTGCCCCAGGCAAGTTCGCTGGCATTCGCCTTCACCGCGCTCGAAATCGCCCAGTTCGGCCGCCATCCGCACCGCGCCAGCTCCAATTCGCAACGGGACGACGAAATCGCCTTGGCGGCGCTCGCCCGTGCGGATGCTGCGCATCTGGCGCAGCGCAATTACCTGACACTTTCCGGTGGCGAAAAGGCCCGTGTGCAACTGGCTCGCACGCTGGCGCAAATCTGGGAGCCGGTGGTCGATAGCGGCGCGGCTTCCAATCATTCGAACGGTTCGAACGGTTCGGCTGATGCGGGTGGATGCGGGCGCGTGCTGCTGCTTGACGAGCCCACCGCCGCACTGGATCTCAAGCACCAGCATCACACGCTGGAAGTGGTGCGCGCCCTGACCCGAACCGCAGCGCCGCTGGCAGCGCTCGCCGTGCTGCACGATCTGAACCTGGCGGCGCAATATGCCGACCGGATTGTGATGATGCAAGACGGGCGTATCGTCGCTGATGGAACGCCTCCGGCGGTGCTCACACCAGAACGCATCAGCGCGGTATTCGGAGTCGAAGTCGAACTGCTCGAACGCCGTGATTCAAGTGTTCCGGTGTTGGTAACGCGCGCGCAGCGCCTGACAAATGCCTGAAGACGCGCTCTGGACAAGCTTCTTCACGATGCCGTAGGGGCGGGCCTTCGTGCCCGCACGGCACGCGCGCAGTCTACGACCCCGCCATCTGCGACTGCTGATAGTTTTGCAAACCGACCCGCTCCAACAGTTCTTTCTGAGTCTCGAGCCAGTCGATGTGCTCTTCGGTATCGTCAAGGATGGCCTGGAACAGATCGCGTGACACGAAATCGCGTGCGGTTTCGCACAACGCAATCCCGTCTTTGACTGTAGCCTGCGAAATCTGCTCGAGCGCCAGATCACAATCGAGCATCTCCGGCACGGTTTCACCGAGCTTGAGCTTGTGCAGGTCTTGCAGGTTGGGCAAACCATCGAGCATCAGGATGCGCTCGATCAGCTTGTCGGCATGCTTCATTTCGCCGATCGATTCCTTGTACTCCACCTCACCCAACTTGCTCAAGCCCCAATGCTTGTAGATGCGGGAATGCAGGAAATACTGGTTGATCGCGGTCAGCTCGTTGGTGAGCTGCCGGTTCAGGATTTGAATGACTTTTTTATCGCCTTTCATGGCCCGCTCCGTGGTTGCTAGAAAACCAAAGTTTACGCGCGGAACCGGCGAAAATCAAAAAATTCTCAATAAAATCAAAGAGATAGGAACAGGAATCATTCTCAGGCGCAAATGGGAATTACTTCGCTTCTCAAATTCACGCAGTGGCGGTGTGCGCCAGGCGGACGTGAAACACGCGATGCCCGTGACTACGCGCCTGCGCCTGCTCATCGCGCAAAATGGCCTTTACATCAGATGCGCATTTACCGCAATTTTGTGCCACGCAGAGTCCTTCACGAAGGTCGCGCATCGAGCAGGCACCCAGACGCGCGGCGCTGCGAATCTGTCGTTCGGTGACCCCTTCGCAATTGCAGATGTACATGAAAATGTCGGCTATTTCGTTTGTGGAATAAGAACGATTATCAATTAAAGTACGCACTCAGGCAAGTAAAAATTGCTGATATCCGCAGTTGCATCAGATTTCATTTAAGAATGATTCTCATTGAAGCGACGCAATTTCGGCCAATGCGAGGTTGTGCGGGCGCACTACGCCACCTTCTCCTGGCGGGTGATGAAGGAAAGCCGGTTGCCGTCCGGGTCCACCACGATCATGTGACGCATGTCCGGGCTGATCGAGTTGCTCGGTGGCTCGGCCACCGCCACACCCTGCGCCTGAAAACGTTCATGGCGTGCATCCACATCGTGTACATAGAAATGCACCAGGGCACCGAAGGCGCAATCACCGGTATGTTCGGTGAGAAAAATTTCCATTGCGTCGCAACGCACCGACGCAAAAATCGGAAAGTTGGGCCCGAACTGATGCCGCCACTGCTCCTCGAAACCGAGCTTTTTGTAGAACGCGGCACCGGCCTTGAAGGATTTGATGCGGATCGCGGGAACAACGCTTTGCTGCATGCGGATCTCCTCAAGCTGGAATTGAAAGTTTTTGGCGAAACTGGACTACATTGCCTTCAGGGTCATGTCCGTCACAGACACAGTGACCGCGAAAGATCCATTCACGTGCTGCCGGGTTCAGTTCACCGCCATGCAAGACCGCCCTGGTTCGCGTGGCTGCAATATCGCGAACGAACAGAACCGGTTTGATGGCGGTGTTGGTGCGCCGTTCAGATGGCACGTCAACCCGGATCGTGGCAGCCAGCGTTTCAGGCACGGCGAGCACAACCAGCTGGAACGCGGGCGATTCCAGCACGATGTGATCCGCTTCATGATGCACCACCGGCAACCCGGCTGCGTGTTCATAGAAAGCCGCGACCCGCGCGACATCTTTGGCGTAGATCACCGTCCCGGCGGCTTCTGTGACAGGAGTCGCCGCGGGGTTCGCAACTGCGGCGTTTGCTTCGGCAGCAATCATTTGTTTGCCTCCCGGTTCGCTGCACGCGATTTGCGGAAGGCCTCGCACGGATCGGGGCGCTGGACCGCCTCAGTCACAATCACCCGGTCCGCACGGGCCGACTCTGACGGCACCCCGCGTGCCCCGGCAGCATCCGGCTCAACATAAATAACCACGTAGGGATTCATGGGTTCGGGCAGCCAGCGCGGCGCACCCAGATCGCGCCGCACGTGACCATTGCCGGCGATCAGCACGGCGCCATGCGTGGCATGCTCGGCCAGTTTCAGGGCCATGTAGCCATCGCGTGCGATCTGCGCCCGCGCCATCGGGCCCAGCGCCTGCGGAGGCAGAGCGTTGCAATGGCCGGTGGCGATGGCATTTTCCTGCGCGAGCTGCAACGCGGGCGGAACCGGCGCATCGAAGCGCAGGCGCTGCAGTTCCTGTGGATTGAACAGCGCCCCGAAGCCGTCTTTGGACACCTTGAACAGATCGGCGCGTGATGCGTTTGCGGCAATCAGCGGCAGGTCATAGTCAAGCGCCAATTGGACAAAAGGCTTGTAAAACACCCAATTCCAGCCCGCCCCGCCGGGGCTCGAAGGCGCAGGTGCAGCCTGTGCGATCAGGTACTCCGCATCGCGCGGGCGCTCACGGCGCGCCCGGTCGATATCCGGCTGGCGTTCGCGGTCAAACTGCTCCATCAGCAGTGCGGGACGGTAGCGCCCGGTGCTTCGTTCAGCGCTTGCGTCGGCATCGCCTGCTAAAGCCGCCTGCAATGCCGCATGCCGCAAGCGGTGATGGTGCGGGTTGTCATGCACTTCCCCGAGCAGGACGAGGCGATGCTGGCGCAAATCGCGGGCCAACCGGTTGGTCTCCGATGGCAAGTCGGCGCTGCCGCTGCCTGAGGCGCAGGCACCCAAGCCAAGTGCGACCGCCACCCAGGTATGGTTGCGCCTGCGGTGTCCGTCACGCATCGCAAACCGTGCCGTGCGCACGCAATTCATGCAAGCAGGCCACGCCTGCGCGGCAAACCAGCCATCCCGTAATGCACAACATAGAAAGCCCCCTACTTGATAATGACAATAATTATCATTTAGAATGTGACGCTACGCAAGCCCTGAAGCCCGCAATCGCCTGCAACAACCCGCATCAATCCGCAATCACCCGCATTAACCCGCCATCACCAATAGCCAGCCACGCCCAACCGCACCGTCTGTGCGGGATTTGCCGGAATAGCCAGCGAAGGTCGCCCGAGTCACCGATGACATCACGTCAGAAGTGGCCGGTTTCATCCTCAATCCTGACTTTTCCGACACTGATGATCCCTCTGTTCAAACTCCATCCGCGCGCCACTGCGATTACCCAGGCGCTGCAAGCTGCGCAGGCTTCAACTGCGTTACCCATAGCCCGCCCCAAGAACAACCGATCCAGCCAGCCCCGCCTCACGCCGCTCGGCGCCGGTATTGTTGCGGCGGCATGCTTTTCTCTGGGCAGCGAACTGGCATTTGCGCAAACCGCCGCCGAAGCTGCCAATCCGGCCGCCAAACCGGCTGCCACCAAGGACCAGGCCCTACCCGAAGTCAACGTGCGCGGGGCCCGCGACCGTGAAGCGATTGGCTATAACCCTGGAACCACCTCGGTCGGCAAGTTTCAGCAGGAGTTGAAAGACATTCCGCAGTCAGTCACGGTCGTGCCGGAACAGTTGATGCATGACCGCAATGCCGACACCCTGAAAGAAGCGCTGCGCAATGTCGCGGGCCTGACCTTCAATGCGGGCGAAGGTGGCCGGATCGGTGACAACATCACGCTGCGCGGCTACTCCGCTGTCGGTGATCTGTTTCTCGATGGCATGCGCGACATGGCGCAATACAACCGCGAAACCTTCAATCTGGAGCAAGTCGATATTCTGCGCGGCTCGGCGTCGATGCTGTTCGGGCGGGGCTCGACCGGCGGCATCATCAACCAGGTCAGCAAACGCCCCGACCTGATCGACCGCCATGAGGTCAATTTCACCGCCGGTTCCTATGACTACAAACGCCTGACCGGTGACTTCAACAAGAAGCTGGGCGATAACGTCGCGGTGCGCGTCAACGTGATGGGCATCGATACCGACAGCTTCCGCAATGCGGTCGATCAGAAGCGCTACGGCTTCGCCCCGACCATCAGCTTTGGCATCGGCACCAAGAACGAGCTGACACTGAGCTACTACAAGCTCAAGGACGACAATACACCCGACTACGGCGTGCCATTTTTCAACGGCCGTCCGCTGAACGTCCCGGTCAAAACCTTCTACGGCATGGCCAATGCCGATTTCGAGAAGAACGACACGAAAATCGCCACGGCGACCTACATTCACCGCTTCTCCAACGACACCCAGTTCAAGTCGCAGTTGCGCAAGGCGGATTACCAGCGCGACCTCTGGGCGGTGGCACCGCGCCTGGTTGCGGGGGTCACCACGATCCTGCCAACCACCGTCATCACCCGGCAGCGCCAGGCGCGCGGCAGCGACGAACACACACTCACTTCGCAGAATGATTTCACCACCAAGTTTGACCTGGGTGGCATGAAGCACCAGGTGCTGGCCGGAGTGGAGTTTCTGCGCGAAAAGGCGCACCGCTACACCCTGACCAGTGCTGCCGCCAATCCGAACACCACGGTAGGCGACCCGAATCCCTTTCCGGCGCTGGCGGCGAATTACTTCAATATCACCAAGACTGGCGACAACTATTACACCGCAAATTCGGTGGGCGTCTACGCGCAGGACATGATCGAATTTCTGCCGAAATGGAAGCTCCTGCTGGGTGCGCGCTGGGACCGGATGACTGCCGACTACAACCGCCCGGCGCCCGCAGGCCCGCTGACCCGCTCCGACAAAGTATGGAGCTACCGCACCGGCTTGATTTGGCAGCCTGACGCGGTGCAGACCTACTACGTCTCCTACGGCACCTCGTTCAATCCATCTGCCGAGCTGTACCAGCTGGACGACCGCAGCACCAATACGCCGCCGGAGAAAAACCGCAACCTCGAAGCCGGGGCCAAATGGGACTTGTTCGAGGGGGATCTGGCATTGCGCACCGCCATTTTCCGTTCCGAGAAAACCAATGAACGCAATACCGATGTCGCCTCACCAACCTTGTTTTTGCTCTCGGGCAAGCGCCACACCTCGGGTGTCGAACTCGAAGCGGCCGGCCGCATCACCAAGCAATGGGAGGTGTTCAGTGCCATCGCGCTGATGAAGGCCAATATCGACAGCGCCTCGTTCCAGCAGGCCAATACCCAGGACAAGCGCCCGATCAACACACCTTCCTACACCATGAGCCTGTGGTCAACCTACAAGCTCGCAGGCGATTTGCAGGGCTGGAAAGTCGGAGGTGGCCTCGAAATGGTCGGATTGCGCCAAGCCAACGCGACCAACACTGCCGCGGTGCCGCGCTATACGCGCTGGGATGCACTGGTCGAGTACAGCAAGGACTGGTGGGCAGTGAAGCTCAATGTGCTCAACCTGCTCAACAAGGACTACTACGAAGGCGTGTATCAGGGCCATACCGTGCCGGGTGCCAAGCGTACGGTGCAGATTACTGGCACGCTGAAATTCTAAGAAAAGCGCTCTTCACCAATGCATCTGCACGTTCCCGCAATCCTCAACGCCGCCGAACTGGCCGAAATCCGCCGCATCATCGATGCTGCGGACTGGGCGGACGGCGGCATGACGGCGGGCACGCAGTCGGCGCTGGTGAAAAACAACCGCCAGTTGCCGGAATCGGGCGATGCCGCAAGAACCGCACGCAGCATGGTTCTTCAGGCATTGTCCCGGTCCGCCATGTTGCTCGCCGCAGCCCTGCCAAAGAAAATCTACCCGCCGCTGTTCAATCGCTACGAAGGCAACGCCAATGCCTTCGGCAACCATATCGACAACGCGGTACGTACCTTCGCTGCAACCGGCGGCAATGTACGCACTGATCTCTCAGCCACCCTGTTTCTGTGCGCACCCACTGACTATGAGGGTGGTGAATTGGTGATCGAAACAGCGGCAAGCTCGGCTGCACCCGCACACGTCAAACTTGCGGCGGGTGACCTCGTGCTCTATCCGGGCACTACCGTGCACCGCGTCCTGCCGGTCACACGCGGCATCCGCACCGCCTGCTTCTTCTGGATCGAAAGCATGGTGCGCGATGCAGCGCAGCGTGCCCTGCTCTACGACCTCGACATGACGATCATGCGCATGCGGGAGTCGCGTGGCGACAGCGAAGAGAGCGTCCGTCTGACCGGCACCTATCACAACCTCCTGCGCATGTGGGTGGAGACATGATGGCCAGGCCTGGCACCCATCACAGCCTGCCCGCACGCGGTCAGGCGCTGTCATTTGCGCTGGTCGTGGCACTGCATCTTGCCATCGGTGCCGCCCTGCTCGCCTGGACACCTTTGCGCCAACTTTTGCCCACCACCCCATTGATGGTGCGCTTTATCACCCCGGAGGTTCCGGTGCCGCCGGAACCGCCCAAGCCGGAGATCAAACCCGAGCCAGTTCCGGAGGTCAAGATCGTCAAAAAGGTGCAGCAGCCCAAGCCGCAGCCAATGCCCTTGCTGGCGGTGGCCAGTGATGCGCCCTCGCCGGTGACGATTGCACCGCAACCGGAGCCGCCCAGGCTTGCCGCGCCGATTGATGCCGCACCGGCCACCGTGGCATCACCTGCGCCACCTTCCCCTCCACAGCCCAGGCAGGTGTCGGAAGTCGAATACCTGCGCGCGCCACAACCGGTGTATCCGCCGATCTCACGCCGCACCGGTGAAGCGGGGCGGGTCGTGCTGCGCGTGCTCATCAACGCCTTGGGGCAGCCGGAGGACGCGCAGATTCGCACCTCGAGCGGCTTTCAGCGGCTCGACGAAGCTGCCCGAAGAGCCGCCATGGGCGCAGCTTTCCGGCCTTACCGCGAAGGCGGTCAGGCGATTCCGGTATGGGCCGTGATTCCGATTTCTTTTTCTCTTGAAGGTTAAACATGCAGCAGACTCTGGGCTTTGGTCCGCATTTCACCCAAGTACTCGCACAAACCGACACGATCAGCAAGATCGTCATCGCCATCATGGTGCTGATGTCGATTGCCACCTGGTACCTGATCGTCAGCAAAAGCGTGGCACTGCTGGCGCGGCGCGGCAAAACAAAGCGCTTCCTCGAAGCCTTCTGGAATGCCCCTTCGCTGGAGGCGGTGGCGCGCCACCTGGAGGAAGAGCACCCAGCGGAGCCTTTCGGTCATCTGGCCTATCACGCGATCAATGCCAGTTCGCATCACGCGCGGCACGGCGGCAGCCAATTGACCGCCTCCATGAATGCGGCTGGCTCCTCGGCTGAATTTTTGACGCGCTCGATGCGCCGCGTGATGGACGAAGAAACCGCCAAGCTCGAATCGGGCCTGTCGGTGCTCGCTTCAGTGGGGTCAACTGCGCCCTTCGTCGGCCTCTTCGGCACGGTGTGGGGGGTGTATCACGCGCTGGTCGCCATCGGTCTCTCAGGCCAAGGTACGCTCGACAAGGTGGCAGGGCCAGTTGGGGAGGCATTGATTATGACGGCCGCCGGGCTGGCGGTGGCGATTCCAGCCGTGCTGGCCTATAACGCTTTCACGCGCAGCAACCGCCTCACGCTAGCGCAGCTCGATTCGTTTGCGCACGATGTGTATGCCTTTCTCACCACCGGTGCGCATGTCGCGGCAGAGTCACCCGCCAGACCCGCATCGGGGCAGCCTGAGCGAGCCGAGTCACAGACTGGTGCTAGGGTGTCAGCCCTGCGCCCGGCTGCTCTGGGAGCCTAGATCATGGCATTTGGCGGCTTTAACAAAGAGGCGCAGGGCGCACCCATGGCAGAAATCAACATGGTGCCGCTGATCGACGTGATGCTGGTGCTGCTGGTAATTTTTATTGTGACCGCGCCGCTGCTGACCCACGCGGTAAAGGTGGAGCTGCCGCGCGCATCATCGCAAGCCAATGAAACAAAACCGGACAACATCCAGTTTGCGATTGATGCCAACGGTACGCTCTATTGGAATGGCGAAGTGGTTGAAAAAACCTTGCTTGCGCCGCGTTTTGTACAAGCAGCACAGCGGCAACCGCAGCCTGAGCTGCATTTACGCGCCGAGAAAACCACGCCATATGAGAAAGTGGCTGAAGTGATGGCGGCAGCGAGCAAAGCGGGCCTGGTGCGGATTGGTTTTGTTTCCGAGCCAACTACGCCCCCGTAGGTGCAGGGCTGATCCAGTGCCCAGGCCGCGTTGATCGACCCAGAGTCGGGCTCAGAGAGCGGCTCAACACCCTGCTAATATGCCTGAAGAAGCGTACCAGTATTGATTCTTCAGGCATCTACCCTATGACGATTTCGACGCTACCGATCCAAGTTGCCATCGCCTCCCCCGGCACGCCCGAAGCGCGCGCCCTGATCGCCGCTCTGGACGATTACCTCAACGCGCTTTACCCGCCCGAGAATAACTATCTGCTCGATGTCAACGCCTTGTTGGCTCCCGAGGTCAGCTTTGTGCTCGCGCGCCGAGCTGATGCGGTGCTAGGCTGCGGGGCAATTCGCCGCGAAGGTACGCCGGGCGTAGGCTACGTCGAACTCAAGCGCATGTATGTCAAGCCTGAAGCGCGCGGGCAGCGTATTGCGGAGGCGGTGGTTGCCTTTCTCGAAAATCTCGCGCTCGCTGATGGCTATCGCGTGGCGCGACTGGAAACCGGTTCTGAGCAGCAGGCGGCGCTGCGTCTTTACGAGCGCTTGGGCTATGCACCAATCACCGCGTTCGGTGCATATCGCCCTGATCCGCTCAATGTGTTCATGGAGAAGCCGCTAAGCACCCCGGCTTGAGCCGGCAAATTTGCGAGAATGGCGGGACTCGAAAGGAATCCCCATGTCACCCTTGAAATTCATCGTGCGCGCGGTGTCGCGCTGCGGCGCTACTGCAATGTTATTGGCCGCATCCACTACGGCACTGGCGCAAGACTACCCCAGCCGCCAGGTGCGTCTGATCGTGCCCTTTGCAGCCGGTGGCCCAGCCGACATTTACGCCCGGGCCGTGGGCGCGCAGTTGCAAACCGCGCTGGGCCAAGCCTTCGTGATTGAAAACCGGCCGGGCGCGGGCGCGATTGTGGGCACTGATGCGGCTGCAAAAAGTGCGCCCGACGGCTACACGCTGTTGGTGATGTCAAACGCGCAAACCGTCAACGAGTCGCTCTTCGCCACCAAGCCCTACCAGCTGATGCGCGACTTTGTTGCAGTCGCACCGATCAACGCTTCTGAGTTGCTGCTGGTGGCGCACCCATCAGCAGGATTGAACTCAGTCGCCGATTTGTTGGCGCAGGCCAAAGCCAAACCCGGCGGCCTCAATTACGCGTCTTCCGGCCCAGGCACGCCTTACCACATGGCGGGCGAGTTGTTCAAGGCAATGGCGGGGGTAGATGTGGTGCATGTGCCCTACAAAGGCAGCGGCGAAGCACGCACCGGCATCCTCTCGGGCCAGGTGCAGGTGATGTTCGATGCGATCACCACTATGGCTGAACAAGCCCAGGCCGGCAAGGTCAAGGCGCTCGCGACCACGGGCAAGGCACGCTCGGCGATTTTGCCCAATGTACCCACGGTTGCTGAATCTGGTGTGCCCGGCTTCGAAGCCACCATTTGGCTCGGGGTGATGGCCCCAAGAGGTACACCCACCGCCATTCTTCAACGATTGAATAGCGAGATCAACAAGATTCAGGAACGTGCCGAGGTGCGCGAAGCCTGGGCCAAAGCCGGTGCGACTGCGTTGCGGATGAATTTGGACGAATTCACCAAATATCTGCACGACGACATTGCGAAGTGGAAGCGGGTTGTCGAGATTTCCGGCGCAAAACCGAATCAATGAGGAGCGCTGCGTGAACCAAGCTGTTGATCTTTCGCTGCTGCGCGACCGACCCGCTTTACAGCCATTCGCAGCGGTAAATTTTGAATCTCGTTTCGCCACGCTGGGCACGGATTTTTACAGCCGCGTACAACCCGCCGCCCTCCCAGCACCTCATCTGATTGCCGCGAACGCCGCGCTGGTGGCTGATCTTGGGCTGGCGGCCGACGCACCGCACGAAGCCGCCTTTCAACAGGTATTGATCGGCAATCAAATTCCGGCAGGTGCTACGCCATTGGCGGCGGTTTATGCCGGACACCAATTTGGCGTGTATGTGCCGCAATTGGGCGATGGTCGCGCCCTCTCATTGGGCGAAATCGCCACGCCGATGGGCATGCAAGAAGTGCAACTGAAAGGCGCGGGCAAAACCCCCTACTCGCGCATGGGCGACGGGCGCGCCGTGTTGCGCTCCTCGATTCGCGAATACCTCTGCTCCGAAGCGATGCACGGTTTGGGCATCCCCACTACCCGCGCCTTGGCGCTGATGGGCTCAGACCAACCCGTGATTCGCGAAACGGTGGAAACCGCTGCGGTGGTGACGCGGATCGCACCCTCATTTGTGCGCTTTGGCAGCTTCGAGTTTTTCTATCATCGCCGCCAAGCCGACCGCGTGCGCCAACTGGCTGATTTCGTAATCGGTAGTTTCTACCCAAATTTAGCGGGCTTCTCAGACCAGTATGAGCGCTGGTTCGCTGAAATCGTCAAACGCACCTCCAGCATGATCGCGCAATGGCAAGCGGTAGGCTTCTGCCATGGTGTAATGAATACTGACAACATGTCGATTCTGGGTCTCACCATCGACTACGGCCCGTTTGGTTTTCTGGAAGCGTTCGACCCGGGCCATATTTGCAATCACTCTGACGACAGTGGCCGCTACGCCTACAACATGCAGCCACAAATTGGCTTGTGGAACCTCTACGCCTTGGGCCAAGCGCTCGTGCCGCTGATGGAGCCGGAAGTGATTGAAGGCATTCTGAAAACCTATCAACCGCAGTTTGAAGAAACTCTTGACACCCTGATGCGGCAAAAACTGGGGCTGGCAACCGAACGTGACGGCGACGACGAACTCGTCAGCAGCTTGTTTACGCTGATGGCCGCGCACCAGGTGGATTTCACCTTGCTGTTTCGCAATCTGGCGCAGATTCGTGCCACATCAAGCGATGGCGACCACGCCGTGCGCGACCTCTTCATCGACCGCGCCGCCAGCGATGCGTGGCTTGGCAGCTACCGCACACGCTTGCAAGCGGAAGACTCACCAGACGAACCACGGGCGACCCAAATGAACCGGGTCAATCCGAAATACGTGCTTCGCAACTGGATCGCCGAGAAAGCGATTCGCCTAGCTCGTGGCGACGATGGCGCGGTCGACTTCAGTGAGGTGGAAAAGGTACGACAGCTTCTGGCCAAGCCGTTTGACGAGCAACCCGAGAACGCCGCCTACGCTGCGCTGCCACCGGATTGGGCGAATGGGCTTGAGGTGAGTTGTTCGTCTTAACGTTCCCTCACCGAGCAGCCAAGTCCTCAAAGCAGAACCAACATTCTCGCGCAGAGCAGGAATGACAGGCAGAGACATGCCTGAAGAAGCCCTACAGTGGCTGATCTTCAAGCATCGTCACAAGCTTTCGCAAGGCCATGCCACGATGACTCACAGCATTTTTTTCCCACGCGTCCAGCTCTGCGGCGGTCTTGCCCAGCGCAGGCAGAAAAAAATAGGGATCGTAGCCAAACCCGCTCTCACCGCGCGGGGTGGCGATGACTTCGCCAAACCAGCGCCCTTCAGCGATCAGCGGCTCGGGGTCATCGGCATGCCGCACCAGAACCAACGCGGCGAAATAGTGGGCGCGCCGGTCGGCGATGCCGTGCAGGGCGGCGATCAATTTGGCGTTATTGGCGGTATCGGATTTTGGCTCCGCGTCACTCGCACAAGCATAGCGCGCCGAGCGTACACCGGGCGCACCGCCCAAGGCGTGTACGCAGATGCCGGAATCGTCCGCCAAGGCCGGCAAACCGGTAAAGCGGGCCGCGTTGCGGGCCTTGGCGAGTGCATTTTCGATGAAGGTGGGATGTGGCTCGTCAGCTTCCGGCACATCGAAATCACGTTGGGTGTGCACCGCGATCCCTAAGGGCAGGAGCAGCGCCGAAAATTCGCGCAGCTTGCCCGCGTTGCCACTGGCTAACACCAACGGCTGTGACATTTACGCCGCCGCCAACGCCGCCCGCTGTTTGGCAACCAGATCAGCGATCCCGGCCTCAGCCAAGCCGAGCAGTTGATTCATCTCAGCACGCGAAAAGGCCGCACCCTCTGCTGTGCCCTGCACTTCAACGTAGTGCCCAGCACCGGTCATCACCACATTCATGTCGGTGTCGCAGTTCGAGTCTTCGGCGTAGTCGAGATCCAATACCGGCATGCCGTTGAAGATGCCCACTGAGATGGCGGCAACGTGATCGCGCAGCGGGCTCACCGTCAATTTGCCTTCGCGCACCAGCCACGCCACTGCATCGGCCACCGCTACATATGCGCCAGTAATACTCGCGGTACGCGTGCCGCCGTCGGCCTGAATCACGTCGCAGTCGATATGAATCGTGCGCTCACCCAGCTTGTCCAGATCCACCACGGCGCGCAATGAACGCCCAATCAGGCGCTGGATTTCTTGGGTGCGGCCCGACTGTTTGCCGCGCGCGGCCTCACGGTCACCGCGCGTATTGGTGGCGCGCGGCAGCATGCCGTATTCGGCAGTAAGCCAGCCCTGCCCTTTGCCTTTGAGAAAGCCGGGCACTTTTTCTTCGACCGAAGCGGTGCAAATTACTTGGGTATCGCCACAGGCAATCAGTACCGAACCTTCGGCATGTTTGGTGAATCGACGGGTAATGGTGATGTTGCGCAATTGCGCCGCGGTGCGCCCAGAAGGCCTTGGTGTCGTCATGGATTCAAAATTTGGTGGTCTTGGCGATGGCGGAATTGATTTCGCGGATCGCTTTTTCAATTTCGTCGTCGGAGAGCGCCGACATGCGCCCGGTGACACTCATCGGGTCGATGCGAGTAGAGTAGCCATCCTCTGGCAGCGCGCCGGTTTGGTGCTCGCCCGGCTCGTTGTCGTTTTCGCGCTCGTTCCATGTCATCGCAATCACACTGATGTTGTCGGCATCGGCTCCGGCTTTTTGCTGCGCCAGTTGCATCAGGCGTGGCGCAGCAGTCAAAATTCCTTCGGCGGCAAACGCCTGCACGATGGTTTTGGAGACCAAGGGCCCCCACAAACCGTCGGTGCACAGCACCAGCGCATCGCCATGCAAAAGCTTGGCGCGCTTGCCAACTTCGACATTGGGGCTCATGTGCGCACCCAAACAATTGAAAATCCGGTTGCGTTCCGGATGCACAGCAACCGCCTCTTCGCTCACAACGCCCTGCTGCACCAACTGCGCCACACGCGAATGGTCAATCGTTTGCGCCACAATCGAAGGGCCACGCAACCAGTAAAGCCGCGAGTCGCCGACATGCGCCCACCAGGCATACCCCGCCTGCACGATGCAAACGACGATGGTGGTACGCGGCGTTTCCAACAGCGCCTTTTTTTCGGCGTACTCGAAGATCGCCCGGTGCGCACCGACAATGCTTTCGCGCAAGAATGCGGCCGGGTCTTCAAGCGTCGGCTTGGCGGTTTTTTGGAAGATCGATGCGAGATATTCCACCGCCAGCTGCGCGGCAATTTCGCCATGCATATGCCCGCCCATGCCGTCGGCTACCACCATCATCAGCGCACCTTTGCTGTAGACGTAACCGGTGCGGTCTTGGTTGGTTTTGCGCCCGCCCAAGCGGCTTTCCTGGAAGATTGAAAATTTCATCGCTGCTCGACCGTGGTGGTGTGTTTGTCACGCCCGAACACTGGCCGCGTGATGTCGTCAAACATGCGTTTGAAATTATTGAGAACGCCCGGGGTATCACGCTCCGGCGGCTTATTTTCCATAATCGCTTTTTGCAGCGAAAACACGCTCTGCGGCCGATTCAGATGATTGAGCTCCAGACACCAGTCGATGATCTCCAACATCTCGCGTGAGTATTTGTTTTTGAACAGCTTGGAGGTGGGCTGCATCTTGTCTTTTTCGATCCGCTGGTCGGCCGCTTGCGGTGCCACCCCGGCCAAACACGCGAACATCGATGCCCCCACCGAATAAATATCGCTCCACGGTCCCAGCAGTTCACGGTTCTTGTATTGCTCAGGGGCTGCGAAACCTGGCGTGTACATCGGATTCAAACGGGGCGCGTCTTCAGTCAGCGTTTGGCGCGCCGCCCCGAAATCGAGCATCAGCGGAATACCGTCGTTGCGCACGTAAATATTGGCCGGCTTGATGTCCAGGTGCAAGAGCTTGTTGGTATGCACTTCCCGCAGGCCGTTCATCAATTGGGTAAAGATATGGCGAATAAAGTTCTCTTTGATTTCGCCCTTGCGCTGGATGATGTGCTCTTGGAGCGTGCGACCACGCTCATACTGCATCACCATGTAAACGGTTTCGTTGGCACGAAAAAAGTTGACGACACGCACCACGTTGGGGTGGGCAATCCGCGCCAAGGCGCGCCCTTCTTCAAAAAAGCACTTCATGCCGTAGCGAAACACGTGCATGTTGTCCTGCGAGATTTGCGGCTCAATTTGCCCCGCGCTGCGTAACGCCAGCGAAGAGGGCAAATATTCCTTGATCGCAACCGGCGCACCTTGCTCGTCGTTGGCCAGATAGACGATGGAAAACCCGCCGGAGGCGATCGGTTTGATGACCCGATAGCTTTCCAGGATAGAGTTTTCAGGGAGCGAAGCGTTGGTTTGAGCAGCCATTCGCGCGTTACGCGAAAAAGATGAAAGTAATCGAGCGAGGTTACACTGCCTTGCGGCAGGTGCGTCCGTATAATTTTGCTTGAAAATCAAGCGCTTTGTGCTTTCACCTGAGAAATCTGATGATAAAGAGCATGACCGGTTACGCCCAAGCGACCCGCGACACCTCGCGCGGCGCACTCACGCTCGAAATTAAATCGGTCAACAGCCGGTTTTTGGACCTCGCTTTCCGCCTCAATGACGAATTGCGCAGCGCCGAACCGCTGCTGCGCGAGGCGATCAGCGCGCAGACCATCCGCGGCAAGGTTGATTGTCGGCTCTCGTTTGCCAACCACAGCAATGCGCCGGTCGCACTAGCGCTCAATGCGCCCTTGGTGCATGAGCTGGCGCGCTTGAACCGCGAAGTCAAGCTGCAAGTGCCCGATGCCCAGGATTTGCGGGTGAGCGAAATTTTGCATTGGCCGGGTGTACTGGCTGAAGGCGATTTGCCGCCGGATGCCCTGCAAACCATGGTGGGCGAGTTGGCCCGAACAACCGTGGGCGAGTTCATCGCCGCCCGTGGTCGCGAAGGTGCGCGCCTGAGCGACATGCTGGAAAGCCGACTTGCCGCGATCGAAGGCTATATCCGGCAAATCGAGCCGCAGGTGCCTGCGGTGGTGGCCGCCTACAACGCCA
Organism: Burkholderiales bacterium; assembly: GCA_031362865.1. Taxonomy (GTDB): domain Bacteria; phylum Pseudomonadota; class Gammaproteobacteria; order Burkholderiales; family JAEUOS01; genus JANLTH01. The sequence goes on from JANLTH010000002.1 coordinate 23,543, forward strand.
AACTGGTAGCCAAGCTGCAAGAGACCATCGCCCAGGCGGGTGGCACGCTCGATCCCGACCGGATTCGCCAGGAAGTGGCGTTGCATGCAATCAAAATCGATGTCGCCGAGGAGCTCACGCGCTTAAGCGGGCACCTGGTCGAAGTTCGCCGCGTGCTGCGCGGCGACGGCAAGGCCGCCACCGCCAATCAATCCGGCGTAGGCAAGCGGCTCGATTTTTTGATGCAAGAACTGCACCGCGAAGCCAATACCTTGGGTTCCAAGTCGGTCTCGCCAGAAGTCGGTCAGGCGGCGCTTGAAATCAAAATCCTGATCGAGCAAATGCGCGAGCAGGTGCAGAACATCGAGTGACGCTCAATGAGTGGACGGATTTTCATCCTCGCAGCACCGTCGGGCGCCGGTAAATCCTCTCTGGTTGCGGCCCTGCTGGCCGACGACCCGCAACTAAAGCTTTCAGTTTCTTTCACCACCCGCAAGCCGCGCACCGGTGAAGTGGATGGGGTTGCCTACAACTTCACCACAGTGACTGACTTTCTGGAACGGCGCGCGCGGGGGGAATTTCTCGAAAACGCCAAGGTTCACGACAACTACTACGCCACCTCGCGCACCTGGATCGCGCAGGTGCTTAGCGAAGGGCGCGACATCGTGCTTGAAATTGACTGGCAAGGGGCTGAGCAGGTGCGCGCCGCATTTCCGGCGGTGCATTCGATTTTTGTGATGCCACCAAGCTTGGATGAACTCGAACGCCGCCTGCGCGGGCGCGACACCGATTCACCCGAAGCGATCGCCACGCGGCTAGCCAATGCACGAATTGAGATGGAGAAAGCCTCGCGCTTCGACTATACTGTCGTCAACGACCAGTTTGACCACGCCTTGGTCGAACTCAAGCGCATCATTGCGCAATGCCGGGCAGCTTAAGCGATACCCAATGGGGGTACCAAAACCCCACGCAAAGCCCCACCCACCGTCCCTCAAAAGCTGCTTGTCGAATTGCCCAGTGTCACCTCCCCAGCATCACCTCTTGCAAAGAAAATATCATGGCACGCATTACCGTTGAAGACTGTCTGAATCGTATCCCCAACCGCTTTCAGCTCACGCTGTCGGCCACCTACCGCGCCCGTCAACTAGCACAGGGTGGCGCACCGAAAGTGACCCCCGGCCGCGATAAGGTTACCGTGACCGCCCTGCGTGAAATCGCGGCGGGCCACGTCGGCATCGAAATGCTTAAACGGGTACAGGTCTGACCGGCTCAATGTCGGCCGCCGGATTGGCTTGGGCCCAACATGCCTTCGACCGACTCGGCTGCCTTTGCCTCAACAATCGCCCCAACGGCCGCCCCGGCGATTACCGAGTTCGCTGATGCGGGCGCGCCAGTTGCGCAAGCGCCTGCCAGTAATCCGCTAAATGCCTTCCGCATTGCTGATGCGGCGACCGAAACAGCCACCCCTTCGGTACTGCGCACTCGCACCTCACGCCAGCGGCCCGAAGCGGCGAAAGCGGACGACCACAATCTGGACGATCTCGCTCCCGCAGCGCAGTTTGCAAAACTGTGTGACGAGCTCGCCCACTATCTCAAGCCCGACGAAATTGCCCAAGTCGCCATCGCCTATGCCTTAGCGGAAACCGCGCACACCGGCCAAACCCGCAACTCCGGCCACCCCTACATCACCCACCCAATCGCGGTGGCGGGCATGTGCGCCACCTGGCGGCTCGATTGGCAGGCAATCAGCGCGGCGCTGCTGCACGACACACTCGAAGACACGGGTGTCACGAAAGAGGAAATCCGCCAGAAGCTCGATGCCACGGTAGCTGATTTGGTAGACGGATTGTCCAAGCTCGACAAGATTGAATTCACCAGCAAAGAAGACCAGCAGGCCGAAAGTTTTCGAAAGATGTTGCTGGCGATGGCGAAAGACGTGCGGGTAATTTTGGTGAAGCTGGCCGACCGGCTGCACAACATGCGCACGCTCGACGCCGTGAGCACCGCGCGGCGGCGGCGCATCGCGCGCGAAACGGTGGATATTTACGCGCCGATTGCGCACCGCTTGGGCCTCAATCAGGTCTACCGCGAGCTGCAAGATTTGAGTTTTGCCAATCTGTACCCGAACCGCTTTGCCGTGCTCGGGCGCGCCCTCAAAGCCGCTCGCGGCACGCGCCGTGAAGTGGTGAGCAAGGTGCTCGAAACGATCACCAAATCGCTGCCCGAGCGTGGCATCAAGGCGCAAGTGCATGGCCGCGAAAAACACATCTACGGCATCTACCGCAAGATGGCGCAAAAGCACCTCTCGTTTTCGGATGTGCTCGATGTTTATGGCTTTCGGGTGGTTGTAGCCGACCCGGCTACCTGCTACGTCACCTTGGGGTCGCTGCATGCCCTTTTTAAGCCCGTGCCCGGCAAATTCAAAGACTACATCGCCATCCCGAAAGTTAATGGCTATCAATCACTGCACACCACCCTGATCGGCCCTTACGGCACGCCGATTGAAATTCAAATCCGTACCAACGAAATGCATCGCATCGCCGAATCGGGCGTGGCGGCGCATTGGCTCTACAAGAGCGATGTGAGTTTTGGCGAGGTGCAGCGGCGCACCCACCAATGGCTGCAGTCGCTGCTTGACATCCAAAATAACTCGCGCGATCCCGGTGAATTTTTGGAGCACGTCAAAGTAGACCTCTTTCCCGATGAGGTCTACGTGTTTTCTCCTAAAGGCCGCATCATGGCCCTGCCGCGCGGCGCGACCGCGGTCGATTTTGCCTATCTGGTGCATACCGACATCGGCGATTCGTGCATCGGCGTGCGCATCAACAATGAATCGATGCCGCTGCGCACCGAGTTAAAAAATGGCGACATGGTGCAGGTCGATACCTCGCCCAGTTCCAAGCCGAATCCGGCGTGGCTGACCTTCGTCAAAACCGGCCGGGCGCGCTCGCGGATTCGCCACTACTTGAAAACGATGCAGTTTGACGAGTCGGTGCAATTAGGCGAGCGCTTGTTAGGCCAAGCCCTGCACCAGCTGGGCGAAGACCGTGCTGCGCTCGACACCACCCGCTGGGAAAAACTGCTCAAAGACACCGGGTCTAAATCGCGCAACGAATTGCTGGCAGACATCGGCATCGGCCGCAGGCTACCCGCCGTGGTCGCTCGAAAATTAGCCGAAAGCGGCGCATCGGGTGAGAAGAAATCAGCCTGGCAGCGCCTCTTTTCGCGTGACCAAAAATCCACTTCCGGCGCGCCAGTATTGATTCAAGGCGCAGATGGTCTGGCGGTTCAACTCGCGCCGTGCTGCCGCCCAATTCCTGGCGACCCGATCATCGGGCACATCAGCAAAGCGCAAGGCTTGGTGATCCACACTCACGACTGCTCAACGATTTCAAAAGCGCGCCGCAAAGACCCGGACAACTGGGTCGATGTCGAATGGGCACCCGAGCCAGACAAGTACTTCAGCGTCATCATCCGTGTGATCGTAGGCAACGGGCGCGGCATTCTGGCGAAGGTCGCTTCCTCAATTTCCTCCGCTGAATCCAATATCACCAACGTCCATACGGCGGACGACGAAACTGGCGCATACGCGACGATGGACTTCACCCTGCTAGTGTCAGACCGCCTGCATTTGGCGAGTGTCATGAAGAGCGTGCGTCGCGTACAGGAAGTGGTGCGCGTGACGCGGTTGAAAACGTAGACCTCATTCCATTTCTAAATCATTACGATATGTCGTTGCCCCTTCCTAGCCGTGCTACGCGCACTGTCGTCGTCGGTGCGCCTAATCTCGTAATGATTTAGAAATGGAATCAGTAGCCCGAGCCTCCGTGCTCGCAGCCTTGAAGTCTGACCACTTCGCTACCTTCGCCGCACCGCAAACACCCCTGGCACGTCCCCAATCACGCCCAGCGCTCTCCCCAGCGTTTTGGCATCACTGATTTGCAAGGTAAATCGCAAGCGTGCTTCACTCGCACCTCCTGCCGCTCGCACCACCTGACTATTGGCCGCTAACACATGCAGTTTTTCGCGCGAGAGCACCTCGGTAATGTCGCGCAGCAAACCTTGCCGGTCGCGCGCTTCAATGTCGATGTCCACTGCAAAAAGGGTTTCGCGCACGTCGCCCCACTGGCTTTCGATCACGCGCTCAGGCACGCTGTTGCGCAAGTTGACAAAGTCTTTGCAGTCCGCACGATGAATCGACACGCCACGCCCACGGGTGATAAAGCCGCCAATCGCATCAGGTGGCGCTGGTTTGCAGCAGCTCGCAAGCTTGGTCAAGAGCTTGTCCACACCGACCAGCAGTACGCCCGACGAACTGCCGTCTTTTGACCCTGACGGCTTCTGCTTGGCGACAAACGTGATTTCCTCGTCCGCACCTGGATCGTTAATGACTGGTTCGGCGAGCGCATCGCCGACTGCCTTCATGCCCAGTTCGCCTTTGCCTGCGACGAGGAACATCTCCGCCATATCAGCAAATTTCAAGCGCGCGGCCAGATCAGCGAGATTGGTGGACGTTTTGCCCAGGCGCTGCAACTCCTTTTGCACCAGCTCGCGCCCGCTGGCGACGGTCTCGTCGTGCTCAATCGCGTTGAACCACGCGCGAACTTTGGTTTTAGCGCGGTTACTCGCCAGATAGCCCAATTGCGGATTAAGCCAATCGCGTGACGGCCCGGCACGCGCGCCGGTCGCGGCCTTCGCGGCAATGATTTCGACGCGCTGCCCATTGGCCAATGGCGCGTTGAGTGGCACCATCACGCCGTCCACCTTGGCACCGCGGCAGCGATGTCCCAAATCGGTGTGCAGCGTGTAGGCGAAATCGATCGGGGTTGACCCTCGCGGTAAATCCATCACCCGCCCTTGCGGAGTGAGCACGTAGATCGTGTCGTCGAGCCGGGCGCGTTTTGTACCTTCCTTCAAACGCGCGGCGGTTTGTTGGTCTTGGGCATCTGCGTTCGCCGCGCCTGCGCCCGCGCCTTCGGCCACCTCATCCCGCCACGCGAGTAGTTGCCGCAACCAAGCGATTTTCTCGTCGAAGCTCTCCTTCGCATCACCCGACTTTTCTTTGTAACGCCAGTGTGCGGCTACGCCCAGCTCGGCATGGCGATGCATCTCGTGGGTACGAATCTGTACTTCGAGCGCGCGGTCGTCCGGCCCGATCACCACCGTGTGCAACGAGCGGTAGAAATTGTCTTTGGGGCGCGAGATATAGTCGTCAAACTCGCGGGGCACAGGCTCCCACAGGTTGTGAATCAGGCCAAGCGCGGTGTAGCAATCTTTCACGTCATCGACCAGCACACGAAAGGCCCGCACGTCGTAAAGCTGATCGAACTCGATGCCCTTGCTGCGCATCTTGCCGACAATGCTGACGATGTGCTTGGGGCGGCCGGCTACGTCGGCTTTCAAGCCTGCTGCGGCAAGCTCAGTTTCGAGCGCCTGCACCACATCGCGAATCGTGTTCTCACGCTCACTGCGCTTTTCGTCCAGCAGCTTGGCGATGCGCTTGTAGGTGTCGGGCTCGACGAAGCGGAAAGCTAAATCTTCCAGTTCCCATTTGAGTTGCCATACGCCTAAGCGATTAGCGAGCGGCGCGTAAAAGTCCAAGGTCTCGCGCGCAATCGCGGTGCGTTGCGGATGCGCCGGGGCAGTGGTCAAAAAGCGCAGCGTTTGGGTGCGCGAGGCCAGGCGCAGCAGCACTACCCGAATATCTTCCACCATTGCCAACAGCATCTTGCGCAGCACCTCGGCCTGCGCTGGGCCACCGCTGCTTTTTGCCACGACAGCAGGCTGAGTGATGTCGCGCAACCGGTGCAATTGGGCCAAGCCGCGCACCAGGTCGAGCGTATCAGCCGCCACCAGCGGGCGCAAAGTCTCTTCCCAGCCCGGCTTGCCTTCCCAAAATTGTGGCACAGCGAAGAGCCAAGCAGCATCAATCGTGGCCGCATCCAACTTCAACTCGCGCGCGATCGCGGCAATCGCGGCAGCATGGGTGATCGCAAGTTCGCCAGTGCCTAGAGCACGATCGGCGTAATAGCGGCGCGCGAGTGCTTGCGCACTCTCAAGCGGGGTAGGTGTTGCGGGCGCTGTCGGCGTAATCAAGGGGATCACATTGCTCATCGTTGCGATTATGGCATGCGCGTCCGTGCATAGAATTGCGTTGCGTCTCGACTAAAAATTCTCCACCGCCATGCTGACCATTCGCCCCACCGAAATCGCCGACCTCCCCGCGATCCTCGCCATCTTCAACCATGCCGTCATCAACACCACTGCGGTATGGATTGACGAACCGGTTGATCTGGCGAATCGGCGTGCCTGGTTCGATGCGCGCTGCGCGGCAGGCTTTCCGGTGCTGGTGAGTTGCGTGGGCACCGAAGTCGCAGGCTTCGCCTCGTTCGGTGAATTTCGTGCCTTCCCTGGTTACCGGCACACGGTGGAACACTCGATCTACATTCGCGATGGCCACCGCGGCGCAGGCACCGGCGGCGCCTTGCTGGGCGCGCTCGAAGAGGCGGCGCGCAAGCTGGGCAAGCACCGCATGATCGGAGGTGTTGATGGCGAAAACACCGGTTCGATTCGCTTCCACGAGCGGCACGGCTATCGCGTCGCGGGCCGCTTGACCGAAGTCGGCATCAAGTTTGGGCGTAGGCTCGATCTGGTGTTGATGGAAAAAGCGCTTTGACCCGCGCAGACCTGCTTGGCACTTGGCAGCGTCTTTACGCCAAGCCCTATTTGCTCTTGACACTGACGACGCTGTTTTGGGCGGGCAATTGGGTATTTGCCCGCGCCCTGCGCGACGATTTCGGCCCACTAACACTTTCGCTGCTGCGCTGGTGCGTGGCGTTGGCGATACTCGTGCCGCTCTGCGCCGCCACGCTCTGGCGCGAGCGCGCCACACTGCGTGAGCACTGGAAGCTATTCACCTGGCTCTCACTTACCGGCACAGGCGCTTACAACGCGCTCTCATTCAAGGGCTTGCAAACCACTACGGCGCTCAATGGCACGCTACTCAATACGCTGATCCCGATCATCACCATGCTGCTCAGCTTGGCTTTTTTGAATGAACGCCTACAAGCGCGCCGCATGGCAGGCATGGCGCTGGGCTTGATTGGGGCGGCGTGGATTGCCGCGCAAGGCGACTGGCAGCGCCTGGTCACATTGCAATTCGTGCCCGGCGACTTATGGGTGGCAGCCGGCATGACTTCCTGGGCGATTTACACCATGCTGCTCAAGCAGCGCCGCGACCACCTTTCGCAGCTCACCTTGCTCACCGCCTTGGCGCTGATTGGCCTAATACCGCTCTTGCCGATGGCACTGTGGGAAATCGCGATGGTGCAAACGCCGCGATTTTCGATGGATGGAGCTTGGATGCTCCTCTATATGGGCCTGTTTCCCTCCATCGTTTGCTACGTGTTTTGGAATCGCGGGGTTGAGCTTGCCGGTGCGCCAAGGGCGAGCCTGTTTGTGTATTTGATCCCGCTGTTTGGCGCAGTGCTGTCGAGCTGGTGGCTGGCGGAATATCTGCAAAGCTATCACCTGGCAGGCACAGCGCTCATCATTCCCGGCTTGATTTTGGCCACACGCAAACCAAGCCGCGCAAGCTGACCATGTGGAGCAAGCTCTCCTCCCGGTTGCGCAACTGGCAACGCACGCGCACCATCGCCAAAATCGGCATTAGCGATGCCGCATGGCACGCCACGCTCGATCAATTCCCCTTCTTGGGCGCGTTGAACCCCGCAGAAGCGCAGCGCCTGCGGGCGCTGACCGCGCTCTTTATCGATGCCAAGCAGTTCGTCGGTGCGAATGGCTTTGAGCTCACCGATGAAGCTGTGCTGGCGATCGCCGCGCAAGCCTGCCTGCCGATTCTCAATCTCGACCTCGCACTCTATGAAGGCTGGCACGGCATCATCGTTTACCAAGGCGAAGTACGGGCGCGCCGCGAGAGGATGGACGACGACGGCGTGATGCACGTTTACGACGAAGAGCTGTCAGGTGAAGCCATGCCCGGCGGCCCGGTGGTGCTCTCTTGGGAAGACGTGCGCATGGCGGGCGACTTTGACAATTTGGACTACAACGTGGTGGTGCATGAATTCGCCCACAAGCTCGATATGCTGACCGGCGTGGCCGACGGCATGCCGCCGTGGCTGCAGCAATTTCATGGCGAAACCCCACGCTCGCAGTGGGAGCAAGAGTGGATCGCCACCATGAAAAACGCCTACGAAGATTTTGTCGCACGGGTGCAAGCCAGCGCAACCGTCGAAGCCGAAGCCGCGTTGCCGCTCGACCCCTACGCCGCCGAACACCCTACCGAGTTTTTTGCGGTCGCCTCTGAAAGCTTTTTCTGCGCACCTGATGTGCTGCAAGCCGCTTACCCGGCGCTGTATGATTTGCTGACCCGCTACTATCGGCAGTTGCCGCTGTCGCGGATGCTGCCTGGAACGGCTCCTGCCGATGCCTGAAGAGCCGCTACCAACGTGCTTCTTCAGGTATTGTTCGATACAACAATTTGCATTTTGCCAACGAGATTGCCATGACCCCGATTCTCACTGCCCGCGATCGCACGTCTTTTTTCGGCCTCGCGTTCGCCGCCATGATGCCGCTGCTCAACGCTCCCAGCTTCGCGCAAGGCGATAGCGCCTGGCCCGCCAAGCCCATCAGCCTGGTGGTCACCTACCCGCCCGGTGGCGGCGCGGACACCATGGCCCGCTTGCTCGCACCCAAACTGGGTGAGGCGCTGGGGCAAACCGTGGTGGTCGAAAACAAGCCTGGTGCCAGCGGGCAAATCGGTGCTGCGGCAGTCGCCAAAGCCGCGCCAGATGGCTACACGCTGATGCTCGATGCCTCTTCTTTCGCAGTGAATCCGGCGCTCTTCCCCAAGCTGCCCTACGACAGCGAAAAAGCGTTTCGTCCCATCGGCGTGATCGCGCTTTTTCCCAATGTGCTGCTGGTGAACCCGAATTTCGCCGCCCAGTCGGTCAGCGACTTGGTGAAGGCGGCCAAGGCAAGCAAGGGCGCGGTGTCCTTCGCTTCGTCCGGCAATGGCTCGGCGCAGCATTTGGCGGGCGCTTCGTTTGAGGCGGCAGCGGGCGTGGACATGGTTCACGTGCCCTACAAAGGCGGCGGCCCGGCCTTGAACGACGTGATCGGTGGGCAGGTGCCGGTGTTCTTTGGCAACATGGCTTCGACCATCCAGCATGTCAAAAGCGGCCGCTTACGCGCGCTCGCGGTCACGGCAGACAAACGCTCTGCCCTGCTGCCCGATGTGCCAACCCTGGCCGAAGCGGGCGTGCGTGGCAGCGACGTGTATGAGTGGAACGCGATCTTCGCGCCTGCGGGCACGCCCGAAGCCGTCATCACCAAACTCGCCACCGCGTTACGAAAAGTGCTTGCCTCACCGGACGTGACCACGAGAATCGCGGCACTCGGCGGAGAAATGCGCGCCGGTACGCCCGCCGAGGCGCAAACCTTTATCAAACAGCAAATGGGCGTGTGGGCCAAGCTGGTTAAGGAGCGCGGGATTACGGTGGAGTGAAAAATCTCACCGGATAATGCCTGAAGAGCGGCCATGGTAAAGGGTTTTCAGGCATTCAGTCGGCTGACACGCAGCCCCAGAAACACGCGATGAGTCACGCAACGACGCATTGGCATCAACGCCTGCCGTTTTACTACGGCTGGCTGATTGTCGGCATTGCGTTTGTCACCATGGCGATCAGCGTGAATGCCCGCACCTCGTTTTCGTTGCTCTTGCCCGCGTTGATCGGCGAGTTTGGCTGGGAGCGCGGCTTGGCGGCGGGAGCGTTTTCATTCGGATTCCTCTTCTCGGCAGTTTTAAGCCCGTTTGTGGGCCGTGTAATGGACCACCATGGCCCCCGCCTCGTGATCGGTGTCGGAGTCGTGTTGATGGCATCTGGCCTGCTGCTTGCGCCTTGGATCAGCAAACCTTGGCATCTCTACGCCACGCTGGGCGTACTGGTGGGTGGCGGTGCCAACTTGATGAGCTTCACCGCGCAGTCTTTGTACTTGCCGCACTGGTTTGTGCAGCGGCGCGGCTTGGCGATCAGCATCGCTTTCTCCGGGGTCGGCGTGGGCGCGATCATTGTGCTGCCATGGCAGCAGTCTTTGATCGTTCAAGAAGGCTGGCGGGCGGCGTGTTGGGCGATGGGCTTGGTGCTGTTGCTCGTGGTGGCACCACTCAACCTGCTGGTGCGCCATCGGCCCGAGAACCTTGGCTTGCAGCCCGATGGCACGCCCGCGCCAACCGCTGATCCGCTACGCCCAGACGTACCGGCCGCCGGGGTGGTTGATACGGCGTGGGCAGCCACTGAATGGACACTACAGCGGGCGCTGCGCACGGGTCGCTTCTGGTGGATTACGGTCGGCTATTTTTGCGCCCTGTTTGCCTGGTATGCGGTACAGGTGCATCAAACCCAATACTTGATCGACCTGGGCTACAACGCAACCGTGGCGGCATGGGCGCTGGGCATCGTCGCCGTGGTCGCCATCCCGGGGCAGATCTTTTTCGGCGCTTTGTCTGACCGAATTGGCCGGGAATGGGTCTGGACGGTCGGCTGTATCGGATTCGCGATTTGCTACGCCGCTTTAATTGCGATGGAGCTTGCGCCCTCACTCCCCTTGCTCTACCTGATGGTCGCTTCGCAAGGGTTCTTGGGCTATGCGCTCACATCGGTGATGGGCCCCATCGTGGCTGAAATTTTCCACGGCCCGCACTACGGCACGATTTTTGGCGCAATCACGGTGGCCTTGATTGGCGGCGGTGCGATTGGCCCGTGGCTCACCGGCGTGATCCATGATTCCACCGGGAGCTATCGCCTCGCGTTTTCACTCGCCATCGTGTGCTGCATCATTTCGGCCTTCGCAATCTGGCGCGCTGGGCCACGGACCATTCGTCTCGTACCCGGGAGGCGCGGGCGGTAGGCGAAGCCCGCGCGTCATCCTGCTTCGCTGCGCGCTCGCGAGCTCTGCAATAGCCGTTGGGAAATGCCTGAAGAAGCTTGACAGATAAGCTTCTTCAGGCATCACCCTCTGGCTGTATCACGCCTTGGTGGCGCGGGCACGGCGCGCGCGCCACCAACTTTTGGCGATTGCATAGACCGCTGGCAAACCAGGAATCACAATCAGCGCGATGATGATGAGTGTGAGATTTTTCGCCACCCAAGGGATGTTGCCGAAGAGGTAGCCCGCCACTGTCAGCGAGATCACCCACAGCAAGCCGCCCGAGACATTGAAGAGCGCGAACTTGGCGTAGGTCATCTCAGCCACGCCTGCGACAAACGGTGCGAAGGTTCGCAAAAACGGCAGAAAACGCGCCACGATGATCGTGATGCCGCCATGCTTTTCGTAGAAGTTATGCGTCTTGTCAAACGCCGATTTGTTGAAAAAGCGCGAGTGCTCCCACTGAAAAACTTTGGGCCCGAAATAGCGGCCAATGCGGTAGTTGAGCGCATCGCCCAAAATCGCGGCGGTACACAAAAGCACGATCACCAGCGTAAGGTTCATGTCGCCGCGCGCAGCGAAAGCGCCACAAACAAACAGCAGCGAATCCCCCGGCAAGAAGGGCATCACGACCAAACCAGTTTCGACAAAAATAATCAAAAACAGAATGGCATAAATCCACATGCCGTAGTCGCGGATCATCTGCGCCAGATGGCGGTCAAGATGAAGAATGAGATCGATAAAAGCGAGGATAAGGTCCACGGGCGAAGGCTTTGGTGAATGGCGGCAAGTGAGAACAGTCGAAGCGCGGCGAAGTTTAAGCCACGCCCGGCAAATATAATGAACCCATGCCGACGATCCAGCTTTTGCCCAGCCAACTCATCGACCAAATCGCTGCGGGGGAAGTGGTTGAACGGCCCGCCTCGGTGGTCAAGGAATTGCTTGAAAACGCCCTCGATGCGGGTGGCAGCAAGATCGAGGTGCGCTTGGAACAGGGTGGGGTCAAGCTGATCCGCATCAGCGACGACGGGCGCGGGATTGCGCCGGATGAATTGCCGCTCGCCTTGGCGCGCCACGCCACCTCAAAAATTACCTCGCTAGTGGATTTGGAAAACGTCGCCACCTTAGGCTTTCGTGGTGAAGCGCTGGCCTCGATCACCTCGGTGGCCCGCCTGGCAATCACCTCGCGCGCGCGCGACTCAAGCCACGCGTCACGGCTTGAAGGTGGCATGGCAACCGCCGAACCGGCAGCGCTTGCCAGCGGCACGGTCGTCGAGGTGGCTGACCTCTACTACAACACGCCAGCCCGCCGCAAATTTCTCAAAACCGATGCCACCGAATACGGTCATTGTGAAGATGTGTTCGAGCGCATCGCACTCTCGCAACCGCAGATCACTTTTACGCTCACGCACAACGCCAAGATCACGCGCCACTACGGGGCACAAAGCCCGGTGCGGCGCATTGCCGACGTGCTCGGTGACGACTTCGCCGAATCGGCACGCGTGGTTGACCAAGCGGCAGGGCCGTTGAGCCTCACCGGCTTGATCGGCGACCCGGCACTGGCACGCGGCTCGCGAGACGCGCAGTACTTCTTCGTCAACGGTCGCTTTGTGCGCGACAAAGTGTTGCAACACGCGCTGCGCGCCGCCTACGCCGACGTGCTGCACCACGACAAATTTCCGGCCTACGCACTCTTTCTCACGCTGCCGCCGCAGCAGGTGGACGTGAATGTTCACCCTGCAAAAGTGGAGGTGCGCTTTCGCGAGCAGCAGGGCGTTCACCAATTTGTGCTGCATGCGGCACGCCGCGCGCTTGGTGGCAGTGCTGCCGAAACGCCCGTCCATGGCGCGTCTCCAGCCATTGACCCGGTGCGCGGTACCGTCGGTTTTGGCCCCGCCGCGCGGCCCGCTGCGTGGCAAGGCTCGTTTTCAGGCAGCTACGGCAACGACGGGAGCGTGGGCGTAGCGCAAACGCAGGCCGCCTACTACGCGATGTTTGAGCGCTCGACCGAGCCTGTCGGCAGTAGCAGCAGCGTAGCCGCTGCCAGCCCCACTGCCACTGCACGCTTGACCGACACTGACGCGCCGCTCGGCTACGCGCTGGCGCAACTGCATGGCATCTACATCCTCGCGCAAAACGCCGCTGGCCTGGTGCTGGTAGACATGCATGCAGCGCACGAGCGGATTGTGTACGAAGGCTTGAAAGCGGCGGTTGATAGCAAGCGCATATCGACCCAGAGCCTGCTGATCCCGGTCGCTTTCACGGCCGATGCACTCGAAGTGGCCGCCGCTGAGGAGCACGCGCAAACGCTGGCGGAACTCGGCTTTGAAGTAGTGCCACTCTCGCCCACTTCGCTTGCGGTGCGCGCCGTCCCGGCGCTACTGGCCGATGCCGACGCGCGCGCCCTTGCCAGCGACGTATTGCGCGATCTACGTGAATTTTCTGCCACGCGGGTGCTCACCGAAAAGCGCGACGAGCTGCTCTCCACCATGGCCTGCCACGCCGCCGTGCGGGCCAATCGCAAACTCACCCTGCCCGAGATGGATGCCCTGCTCCGGCAGATGGAAGTCACCGAGCGCAGCGGCCAATGCAATCACGGCAGACCAACTTGGTTTCAAATGACGATGCGTGATTTGGATAAGCTGTTTATGCGGGGGGAGTGAGTGCGGAGGGATTGAGGGTTGGGGATTGAGGATTGGGGGGCAGCGCCGGGAAGGCAGGGTCGGCCCCTGAGAAAACTTTTAGGGATAGACCCCATGAGCTAAAAAGGCTGCTGAATCTCTCGGAAAGGGGCTGTCCCTAATATTTTTCTACGCGCCACCAATCAATCAAAGATGCACCAAGCTCTAGCCATCCTCGGCCCTACCGCCTCCGGCAAATCCTCGCTCGCGCTAACGCTTGCCCAGCACCACAACGGCGAAATCGTCAGCATGGATTCCGCCCTCGTCTATCGTGGCATGGACATCGGCACCGCCAAACCAACGCGCGCCGAGCAAGCCCTAGTGCCGCATCACTTGATCGACCTGATCGAGCCCGCCGCAAGCTACTCGGCTGCGCGCTTTGTGCGCGACTGCTTAGGCACCTGCGCCGACATTCACGCACGCGGCAAGCTGCCCATCATCACCGGCGGCACCATGCTCTACTACAAAGCACTGGTCGATGGCTTGGACGACCTGCCCGAGAGCGATCTGGCGATTCGCGCCACCATCGAGGCACAAGCCGCGGCGCAAGGCTGGCCGCATCTGCACGCCGAGTTAGCCAAGGTCGATGCACCCACCGCCGCACGCCTGCCCACCACCGATGCCCAACGCATCAGCCGCGCACTCGAAGTTTTCCGCATGACTGGCAAGCCGCTGTCTGCATTTTTTTCCGAGCGGCCGCGCCCTGAATTGCCATTTCGCTTGCATGCCCTGTCACTCGAACCAAGCGACCGCAGCGTGCTTCATGCGCGCATCGCACAGCGTTTTGATGTGATGCTGGCCGCAGGCTTGCTCGATGAACTGCGAGCGCTACGCCAAACCCACGCACTCACCCCCGAACTGCCGGCCATGCGCTGCGTCGGCTATCGGCAGGCGTGGCAATACCTGGAGGGTGAGATAGATCGCGATGGGTTGCGCGAGACCGGGCTTGCTGCGACTAGGCAGTTGGCGAAACGTCAACTGACGTGGCTTAAACCCATGCAGGAGATTGAGCGGTTCGATTGTCTTGATCCGCAGGTGAACCGCTTGGTGGAGCATTGGCTTTCGGAGAGAGTGCTCCAAGCCCTTGACAATCGGACGTTTTCGTCCGAAAATTCGTAAATGGATGGCAATGAGTTTTTGCGCAAACTTAAAGCCTTAGGCAAGCAGCGCGGCCTTGCTGTCCAGCTAGTTTCGTCCCGTGGAAAGGGTGGTCATCAGACCTTGTACCTTGGGAAGGCGTTTACTGTCATTCCCAGCTTGAAAAATGAACTCAAGACCGGCACCTTGCACGGCATGTGCGCGCAATTGGGTATCAAAATCAAAGACCTCTAGAGGCAGCGATGCAGTCTTTCGAATACGCAATCAAACTCAAAGTAGGCGCAGACAGCGGTTTTGTCGTCACCTGTCGCGACCTGCCCCAACTCATCACGCAAGGGGACGACCGGGAAGACGCACTGATGCAGGCGGTCGATGCGATGGACGAAGTTTTTGCAGCCTACATGCTCGCCGAAATGGATTTTCCGCGAGCCAGCACCACTCGTCGAGGTGAGCAATTGATTGCTCCGCCAGCCGAAACCGTCGCCAAAGCTGCGCTCTATACATCCATGCGCAAAACGCAGGTGAGTAAAAGTCAGCTCGCACGGCTGCTGGGGATTGACGAGAAAGAGGTGCGCCGCTTGCTTGACCCGCATTACGGGTCCAAGCTGCCGCGCATTGCGCAGGCAGTGGCGGCGTTAGGCGGGCGGCTGGTGATTGGGGTCGTTCTTGCTTAGCGGGTGCGCCGGATGTGTGGCGCAAGTGACGCGGAACGCATTCGCTCGCGCCTCTGAAGGAATTTCGAAGCACTTCTTATAGACTATAATTTTATATAGTAATTTCCGCTATACTGGTTTTCCCGCGAGAACGCATTCAGTTATGAAGTTCCGACATAGGCTTGACACTTGTGGCTCTTCACAAACTTTCCGCATATGACGTACTCGGTGTGCCTAGATATTCCACCCAGGAAGAGGTCAAGGAGGCATATCGCCACCTTGCTATGCAACTACACCCCGATAGAAATAAAGCACCGAATGCGGGCGATCAATTCACCGCGATAGCCCAAGCATACGCAAAAATTCGAACGCCCGAAAAGCGTGTCAAATATGACACCGATAATTCGTCCTCGGACGACGCGCGAACCGATTCTGACGAGTGGAAACAGGAATCGGCCGACGAATCCGCCATTCAAGTCTTTCTCGAAACGATGGCCGAGATAGTTATCACCTTTCGTGCGAAGGGGTACTCTGAGGAAATGATAGTGGGAGCTTTGATCGCATACGGCTGTCCGGAAAGCGCGGCGCGACAACTAGCCAAAAAGTTGATCAGCGATACGTCAGATCAATCCGAGAAAAATACGGCAGATCGTGACACGCCCCCGCCGGTAGTTAAACCTACCAACCAAAAAATTGGACTTTGGCCCATCGCCAGCATCTCCTGCAACGGCGCAAAACATACCTTGGCCACCACCTGTCGCACCCAGCGCCAATCCATCTATGGAAGTTGTCCCAAATGCCGATTCGAAAAAATTTGACTCGAATATAGCCCATGATCCAACAGCGAGTATCAGATTTGACCCGTTGCGTCTTTTGGCAAATATCAAACTATCGAGCTTGACCCCCAATCCGCATATTGCTCAAGACCAACTCGCTGCCGAAACGATTTATCGAGTCCGGCTCATTCATCAACAGGCCGTGATTTTTGAAGGCACATCCGGCCAAGGCCTTGTCTACTCATTTGAATCGAATAGCTGTCGCGTCTGTTCGCCCAAAATTGTTGTTGCAATCGTCGCCAAGTCTCGTGTAGGAGCTGTGATCGTCGCCCCGCATTTGGTAGCCGACGATACAGGTAGTCGGGGTGAATATGACGACCGGAAATTTCCTCCAACTTTCGTGGCGGCTGGCCTTGGTTCGCTCGGCTTGAAGTTGGGTGAAGGCTACTACGGTGGCTCAGGGGCAGGAACCACAGAATGGACGACTCTCTATTCTCTAAGCGGTCGGCTTTTTAGGAAAGTTGCTCGAATTCCTCACGCAAATATAGATGACTATTCGGCGAACCCCGCCGATTGCATCGCAAAACGACTAATCGGTGAACCCCACCTCGAAAATCCATGCTTGTTGGAGCGTTACTCGTTTCGCTTTCTTGCGTCAACGACGGGAACCGAATTCGCCGACATCGAAGTTCGAAATGTTCGAATGTGGGTTCCGGTCGGGGAGGCGACAGTCCGAACGGCGATAGAGGTCTACAAATATCTCTATCAAGACGGGGGCTACGTGAAATTAAACTAGCCGCTCGGTATCTTATTCATCGAGTGGGAGGCAGACCTTCACCGCACCGCTTTTGCTGCCCGGTCTTTTGGCCCAGCAGGTTGCTCATCCCCATAGCAGCTAAAAAACCGGCACTGCCTCGCTTCGCACCTCCTGTGAGATGCCGCTAAAAAAAGTGGGGATGCGTGCATTTATCCGCCCATCGAACCCCTACCGAAACCGCGCCAGTGCCTCCCCCGCCCTCTCACAAGCAATCACCTCCATCCCGTCGATCTTGCCTTTGGGCGCATTCGCTTTCGGGATCAGTGCCTGCGTAAACCCCAGCTTCGCGGCCTCTTTCAAGCGCTCCTGCCCACGCGGCGCAGGGCGGATTTCCCCAGCCAGGCCAATCTCTCCGAACACCACCAAACCCTTGGGCAAGGGCCGGGACTTGAGCGACGACGCGATCGCGAGCAGCACCGCTAAATCCGCCGCAGGTTCGGCGATCTTGACCCCACCCACGGCATTAATGAACACATCTTGGTCGTAGGTTGGTACGCCTGCGTGGCGGTGCAGTACCGCGAGCAGCATCGCCAGCCGGTTTTGATCTAACCCGACTGAGAGCCGACGCGGATTTGGCGAGTGCGCGGCATCGACCAGGGCTTGAATCTCGACCAGCAGCGGACGTGAGCCTTCTTGGGTCACGAGCACACAGGCCCCTGGCACCGGCTCTTCGTGATGCGAAAGAAACAGGGCCGAAGGGTTTGAGACGCCTTTCAAGCCTTTGTCGGTCATTGCAAACACGCCCAGCTCGTTGACTGCGCCGAAGCGGTTTTTGATCGCCCGCACCAAGCGGTAGCTCGAATGCGTGTCGCCTTCAAAATAGAGCACGGTATCGACGATATGCTCCAGCACGCGCGGGCCCGCAATTGCGCCTTCTTTGGTTACGTGGCCCACCAAAATGATGTTGGTACCCGTGGCTTTGGCGATGCGCGTGAGTTGCGCGGCGCACTCGCGCACTTGCGCGACCGAGCCTGGGGCCGAGGTGAGCATTTCTGAATACATCGTTTGGATCGAGTCAATCACCGCAATTTCGGGTTTTTCACTGGCGAGTGTTGCCTGGATTTTTTCCAGCGAAATTTCTGTCAGCAATTTCAGCCCCTGCGTGCGCAGCCCCAAGCGCCGCGCGCGCAGGGCCACTTGCTCGCCAGATTCTTCGCCGCTCACATAGAGCACGCGGTGCTTGCCGGCCATGGCGCTCAACGCTTGCAGCAACAGGGTCGATTTGCCGATACCCGGGTCGCCGCCGATCAGAATCACACCGCCCGACACCAGCCCGCCACCAAGTACGCGGTCAAATTCTTCGATGCCGGTGGGCACACGCGGCAGATCGCGCGCCTCGATGGTGGAAAGCTCTTGCACGCTGGAAGGTGCGATCAAACCCCCCGCATTGCTGGTAAAGCGGTTGCTGCCCGGTGCCGCGCTCTCCATCACGGTTTCGACCAAGGTGTTCCACACACCGCAGTGCGGGCACTGGCCCTGCCATTTAGGGCTGATGCCACCGCACTCAGTGCAGGCGTATTGAGATTTCGACTTGGCCATCAGGTGGTCTCGGTTTGAGGCACGCGCGCTGCTAGTGCGCAAAACATTTCATACGACAGTGTGCCGCAGGCTTCGCCCACTTCATCGGCAGGCAGGCCTTCGCCCCAGAGTGTGACCCGCGACCCTACGTGCGCCTGCGGCGCGGGCGTGAGATCGACATACATCATGTCCATCGCAACCCGGCCAATGGTGCGGCAGCGCACGCCATCCACCAAAATCGGCACGCCACTCTCGATGCCGGCTGGCGCGTGGCGCGGGTAGCCGTCGGCGTAACCACACGCCACCACGCCGATGCGCATGGCTTTGGGTGCCACATAGCGATAGCCGTAGCCAAGGCCCTCCCCGGCCGCCAGTGATTGAATCGCGATCAGTTCGGTGGTGAGCGTCATCACCGGTTTGAGGCCCAGCTCGGCCGCCGACCAGCCTGGCATGGCGCGCGGGAATGGCGACGCGCCGTAAAGCACAATGCCCGGACGTACCCAGTCGGCATGGCTTTCAGGGAACTTGAGGGTCGCCGCCGAATTGGCGATGCTGCGCGGCCCGGCGAGACCAGCAGTCCATTCCTCAAAGCGGCGCAGCTGCGCGGCCACGCCGGTTGGGCCATCGGCATCGGCGAAATGGGTCATCAGCGTGATCGTGCCCACCTGCGGCATGGTGCTTAAGCGCTCGAAAGCGGCGCGCACGGCTTGGCCGGTGAAGCCGAGCCGGTTCATGCCCGAATTAACTTTAAGAAACACCTTGAAGGCCCGCTCAGGGCGCGCTTCTTCGAGCATTCTCAATTGCGCGTCAGAGTGTACGACCACGGTCAAATCATGCGCTTCGACTAGAGGCCAATCACGCACATCGAAATAGCCTTCGAGAAGCAATATCGGCTTGTGGATGCCCGCATCACGCAAGCGCACCGCTTCGTCTAAGTCGAGCAGAGCAAAACCGTCGGCTTGGCCTAGAGCGCGCGCCGCGCGGAGCAAGCCGTGGCCGTAGGCATTGGCCTTGACCACCGCCCAAACTTTGCTGCTGGGCGCACGCTGGCGTACCACCTTAAGGTTGTGCTGCCACGCAGCAAGGTCGAAATGGGCGCGAATTGGTCTTGGCATCGGGCAGAAATCCAGCGATTGAAAAGCATTAACATCCGCTACTTCTTAACGCTTCCATTCTAGGTTTGCATCTTCGATGAAACGTGGCTTCTACACCATCATGGCGGCGCAGTTTTTTTCGTCGCTGGCCGATAACGCCTTGCTGATTGCGGCCATCGCGCTGCTGATCGAGTTGGACGGGCCCGAATGGCTCACGCCCTTCCTGAAATTTTTCTTCGTCGTCTCCTACGTGGCACTTGCGGCATTTGTGGGCGCATTTGCCGATTCGCGCCCCAAGGGCACGGTCATGTTCTACACCAACACGATCAAAATGCTGGGTTGCTTTGTGATGCTGTTTGCCGAGTATTTGCAAATCAGCAATATCACCGCTTACCCTTTGGTGCTGGTGGCTTACGCCTTGGTAGGATTGGGTGCAGCGGCGTATTCACCGGCCAAATACGGAATTTTGACTGAGCTCTTGCCGCCCGAAAAGCTGGTGATGGCCAATGGCTGGATTGAAGGCTTGACGGTGCTTTCCATCGTGCTGGGCACAGTGCTCGGTGGCGCGCTGATTAGCGATGCCGTGTCGGCCCGGTTATTGGCGATCGACATTCCAAATATCGAAACCGGCATCGACACCAAGCCTGAAGCGGCGATGATTGTGATTGCTTTCATCTACCTGCTGGCGGCGATTTTCAACCTCTTCATTCCTGACACGGGCGCGCGCTACCCCAACCAAAAAACCAATGTGGTCGAACTCTGGAAAGACTTCGCGCAGTGCTTCACCATGCTCTGGAACGACAAGCTGGGGCAGATCTCGCTGGCGGTAACCACACTCTTTTGGGGCGCAGGCGCAACGCTGCAATTCATCGTGCTCAAATGGGCCGAGCAACAGCTCAACATGGAGCTTTCCAAAGCGGCCATTTTGCAAGGCGTGGTGGCGGTGGGGATCGCGATTGGTTCGGTGTTCGCAGCTAAAACCGTGCCGCTCAAGTCGACGGTCAAGGTGTTGCCTTATGGCGTGGCGATGGGCTTGATCGTCACGGTGATGATTTTTGTTTACGACGTGCGCTTTGCCTACCCGCTGCTGGTGATTGTGGGGGCGATGGCCGGGTTCTTCGTGGTGCCGATGAACGCGCTGTTGCAACATCGCGGCCATGTTCTGATGTCGGCAGGTCATTCGATTGCGGTGCAAAACTTCAATGAAAACCTGAACATCCTCTTCATGCTGGCGCTCTATGCGTGCTTGGTGGCGTGGGAGGTGTCGATCAATACCATCATCGTCGGCTTCGGCTTGTTTGTGGCCTTCACGATGGTGCTGGTGATGCGTTGGTATGCGGCGAATGTGAAGCAGCACGGCGACCTTTCTCGCTTGATAGGTGAAGAGAAGCACGGCGGGCACTGAACCACTGGAACTACTGCTTGAAGGAGAAACGCATGCGAACCTCAGCTACGTCCTTTTGGTTTTTTGGCATCGCGATGGCACTGGTGGCAGCCGGTGCACAGGCGCAAACCCAAGCGGGCTATCCAAATCGGTCGATCAAAATCGTCACCCCGTTTGCCGCTGGTGGTGCGATTGACGTGCTCACCCGCGTGATCGCCGAGCGCATCGCCACGCAGTTGGCCCAACCGGTAGTGGTTGATGCCAAGCCGGGAGCCAGCACCATCATCGGTGCCGATTTAGTCGCCAAAGCCCCGGCGGACGGCTACACCCTGCTGCTCACCACCAGCGGCACCTTGATTAGCAATGTGATTTTTCAGAGCAAGCTGCCGTATGCGCCGAAAGCCTTTGCGCATGTCACGCAAGTTTCGCTGGGCAGCGTGGTGATGGTGGGGCCGGGCAACGCGCCCTATGCCAATCTGAAGGAATTCGCGGTGTGGGCCAAAGCGCAAAATCGCCCGATCAATTTTGGCTCGTGGGGCGCTGGCTCATCAGGCCACATGTTTGGCGAGCTGCTGAAAAAGAATTACGGCATCAACCTCACACACGTGCCCTACAAGGGCGACCAAGCCTCGTTTGCCGACATTCGCGGCGGCGTGCTCGATGTCGCCTTCGGCAGCCCGGTCAGCTCCAAACCCATGATCGCAAGCGGTCATCTCAAAGCACTTGGCATGACCGGGCCGCGCCGCCCGGCGACGATGGCCGATGTGCCTCTTTTCTCGGAGCAAGGATTCACCGGGTTCGAGTTGGCGGGCTTCGTCGCGGTCTACGCGCCTGCGGGAACGCCCAAGCCGATCATCGACCGGCTGTCTGCCGAGTTTGTGAAGGCGATTCGTCAGCCCGACGTGACCGCGCGCATGATCGAGCAAGGCCAAGAGCCGATTGCCAATACGCCCGAAGAAGCAGAGCGCGCCTACGCCCAAGAATTCCCGAAATGGGAAGCGATGATTAAATCGACCGGTGTCACACCGCCCAACTGATGGATGCACCAGACCGACCCATCCTGATTCATCTGGCCAAAACCGGGCGCAGCGTCGAGGTCTTGGCCAACGACACGATTCTTGATACCTTGCTGCTCGAAGGAATTGAGGTTGCCAGCTCTTGCCAGCAAGGCGTGTGTGGCACTTGCGAAACGCGCGTACTGGCAGGTGTTCCCGAGCATCGCGACCAGATTTTGAGTGACGATGAACGTGCAAGCAACACCACCATGATGTTGTGCTGCTCGCGCGCGATTTCAGCTGAACTGACGCTCGACTTGTGAGGTGCGCCCATGAGTACTCCGGTGATTGATTTTCTCGGCAACGGCTACGACCGCCCTGCCGCAAGCTATCGTAAGGACCTGACCGAAGTCGGGCGTGGCACGCCGATGGGCGAACTGATGCGGCGCTATTGGCATCCGGTTGCGTTCAAAGACGACGCGGGTAGCACGCCGCGCCAACTGCGCATTCTGGGCGAAGACCTGGTGCTCTTTCGTGACCCGCAGGGGCGCGTGGGCCTGCTCCATGAGCGCTGCGCGCATCGCGGGGCTTCGCTGTACTACGGGCGGGTCGAGGCGTGCGGCATCCGCTGCTGCTACCACGGCTGGGCGTTTGATGTCGAAGGCCATTGTGTCGACCAGCCCTGTGAACCGCAAGGCGGAGTGCACAAACACAAAGTGCGCCAACCGTGGTATCCGGTGCAAGAACGCTACAGCATGATCTGGGCCTATCTTGGGCCACCGGCCAAGCTGCCGGTGTTGCCGCGCTACGAAATTTTTGAGAACTTGGCCAATGGCGAATTTCTTGAAACCGATGCCAACAGCATCGGCAGCGGCGGACCGGTAATTTCGGATTTCAACTGGCTGCAGCACTATGAAAACGTGGTCGATCCGTTTCATCTGCCAGTCTTGCATGCCTCGTTTTCAGGCACGCAGTTTGTCAAAGAAATGGGTATCATGCCCAATGTCAAATTCGAGTATTCGGCCCAGGGCGTGAATTCGGTTTCATTGCGCGATCTGCCCGACGGGCGCAGGCTCAAGCGCATTTCCGGAGTCGCCCTGCCCACCTTGCGCCTGGTGGGCAACCCGCGCCTGGGGCGTTTCGAGCGGCTCGAATCGATCGGCTTTGTGGTGCCAATTGACGACACACACTTTCGCATCAACACGATTGGCCGGGTGCGCGAAAAGGGCGAATTGAGCAGCTACCGTTCCAAGCTGGGCGGTAAATCGTGGCCCGAACTGACCCCAGACGAGCATCGGCAATTTCCCGGTGACCACGAGGCGCAGCACAGCCAAGGCCCGATCACGCTGCACTCAGAAGAGCATTTGGCCACGAGCGACCAAGGCATCAGCATGCTGCGCCGTTTGCTTGCCCAGCAGGTGGAAATCGTCGCGCAAGGCGGCGACCCAAGCGGCGTGAATTTTGACCCCGCCGCCGATTTGGTGACCTTCGAGCACGGCACATTCCTGCTTTAACTCGCTAGTAGATGGCTGAAGAAGCGCTCTGGACGGGCTTCTTC
Source organism: Burkholderiales bacterium (assembly GCA_031362865.1). Classification (GTDB taxonomy): domain Bacteria; phylum Pseudomonadota; class Gammaproteobacteria; order Burkholderiales; family JAEUOS01; genus JANLTH01. The sequence goes on from JANLTH010000002.1 coordinate 47,043, forward strand.
AGGCATTGATTTTGAGACCTACGGCTTTGGCGGTTCGCGCGCCACGCCGAAAATCACCCGCGCATGCCGCTCGTAGCTGAAGTAGGCCCAAGCCCAGTCGATCAGCACATTGAGGCGGTTGCGAAAGCCGATCAGGAAGAAGACGTGGGCCAACAGCCAGAACCACCAAGCAAGGATTCCTGAAAACTTGAAACCGCGCAAATCGACTACCGCCGCCATCCGGCCAATCGTCGCCAAATTGCCGAAATCACGATAGCGAAACGGCTCAGGCGAAGCACCCACCAGCCGAGCGCGAATCACCTGCGCCACATGTGCGCCCATCTGCTTGGCGGCCGGGGCCACGCCCGGCACAGACTTACCGTCTTGTGTGACCGAAGCCAAATCACCGACGACAAAAATCTCCCCATGCCCAGGCACACTCAAGTCAGGCGCCACCAGCACGCGCCCGGCACGATCAAGCGGGACGTTTAGCTGCGTGGCGAGCCTGGCCCCGAGCGGCGAAGCCGCAACGCCGGCCGCCCAGAGCACGGTGCGCGCCGCCACAAATTGCTCGCCCAATTGATAACCGGCGGCGGTGATGTTGGCGACCGGCGTGCCGCAGCAAACCTCTACGCCTAAGCGCGCCAATTGCTCGGCGGCGCGCGCTGAAAGTTCGAGCGGAAACGCTGCCAACACACGCGGGCCCGCTTCAAGCAAGCGTACTTTGGCTTGGGCGGGGTCGATACGCCGAAACTCTCGTTTGAGCGTGTGGCGCGCAATCTCGGCCAGTGTGCCGGCCAACTCCACACCCGTGGGCCCGCCGCCCACTACCGCAAAACTGAGCCAGGCATCGCGTTCAGCGTCAGTCTGCGCGGACTCGGCTGATTCAAACGCGAGCAAGATGCGGCGGCGCATCAGCAGCGCGTCGTCCAGCGTTTTCAAGCCGGGCGCATGGGCGCTCCAGGTATCGTTGCCAAAGTAAGCATGGGTGGCGCCAGTGGCCAGCACGAGGGTGTCGTAGCTCACGCGCGTGCCGTCGCTCAAGCAAATTTCACGCGCTTGCGGGTTCAAATCTGCCACTTCAGCCATGCGCACAGCCACGTTGCTCTGCGCCCGCAGGATTTGCCGCAAGGGGGCCGCGATCTCGGTTGATGAAAGCCCGGCAGTTGCCACTTGGTACAGCAGCGGCTGAAACAGGTGGTGATTTTGCCGGTCGATCAGGGTGATGCGCACTGGCGCAGTGCGCAAAGCACGCACCGCCCAAAGGCCACCAAACCCCCCGCCGATCACGACCACATGCGGCTCGGGAGTTGCATCGTTGCGCGGCGCGGCCAGCATCGGGTTGCCCTAAGTTTGGGGGTCAGTGCGCACTGGCGTCGCCCAGCCTGGCGGCACGATCACGCCGCGCTGGATCTCACTCCAGCCGATGTCGTCTTCGCCTAAACCGGCCACCATCACCGCATTGCTCGATGTTTTGAAGTGCTCGGTGAGCGTACGGCGCAACGCCGACAGCGACTGCGCATGCACTTTTTTAAAGCGGCGGATCGGGTGCAGCCATTCCTGGCGTTTGAGCAGCACATAGCGCAGCTTTGGGTCGAGCCGGTCGATCCCTTCGAGGCCCCCGCCAAAGCGCAGCCACCAGCCGCGCGCGTGCGACGGGTTCAAGGGCGCGATGGTCGGGAAGCGCTGGGCAATCGGATAGAACAGCACGCCCTTGAGAAAGGCCTCAGCCCGCACTGGCATGCCAGGCGGCAGCATCGCCTGGGTTTCAGCGGCATCGGTCAGCTTGAGCTGCTGACCGAACACCTTGTCGATTTTTCGGCCCAGCGTGTCGTTGTGACGCATGCCCACAAAGCCTTCCAAACCGGCATTCGCGTCGGTCAGCAGATAAAACTTGACGGCAAACTCCCAATGAAAAATGCACTGGTGGCGTTGGTCGTGCAGCAAAAAATCTATCTCGCCCAGGGTGGTTGGCCCGCGCTGGATGGTACGGTTAGCCATCAGCAAGGCGAGGCGTGATTGGTGGTCCAGCCAGTAGCGCAACAGCACCTCGGCGTAGCGGCCTAGGCGCTGGCTGCCAGCTGCGGCAATGCGCTGCTGTAGCTCGTCCGGTGCGGCATCAAGTTCTATCAACCAAGGTGCGAAGGAGGTCAGATCCGCCGCAAAGCGCTCGTCGGTGATGACGCAGTCTTTGTACCCAGGTTGTTGCGCATCAATCAGCCCATTAGAGCCAATCAGCCATGCCAACGCGCGCGCGTGCGGGTTGCGCAGGCGGCGCAACAAATCTTGCAGTGACACCGACATCCTTGCTCCCTAAAGATTCTTATAGAACGACGGGCATGTCTGGCAATTCATTTGCCTTTGGTGATGCACGACCATCGTGCGGCGCAGTATAGTGCGGGAAATGCTGCGCCAAACGATCCGACAGGCGCTCAATGCAGGCCACCACGCCATCGCTGTACTGCCGCTGCCGCCACAGCGCTTGAAACTCGCGGCAGATCGCGTCCCACTCCGCTTGTGGCACTACGCGTGCGATCGCGCGGTCGGCAACAATTTCAATGTGGCGGTCGGCTAAATTCAGATAGAGCAGGATGCCGATGTTCTCTTCGGTGTCCCAGACGCGCAGCTTGGAAAACATCATCAGCGCGCGCGCCCGTGTGCTCAAATCACGGCGCAGGTAAGACCAAGGCAAGGCAGCCTCGACCACAAACCGGATTTCGCCGCGGTGGCGGGCTTCGGCAACGGTGATAGCCTTGCGAGCGCGCTCAAGCGCCAGCGGTGGGAGCACCCGCTTGACGCGGCCAGTTTCGATAAACAGGTGCTTCACGACGCGAATCAGATTCATCAGTCGTCTCCCCAGCTACCCGAGGCACCGCCGCCGGCAAAATCGCCGCCGCCACCCGACGAAAAGATGTCGCCACCTGCAGAGCCCCCGCCAAAGCCACCTCCGCCACCCATCCCACTCAGGCCGCCGTAACTCCCACCATTGGCAAAGCCGCGTCCGCGCAGGGCCGAAAAAATCAGCCAAAACACAAAGGCCAAGACGCCGACCAAACCGGCCACAAGAAAACTGGCGGCGATCAACCACGCCAGCACGCCGCCACCAATGCCCACCAACAGCGAACCGAAGACCCGACCGAAGATAGCCGTCAGCAGCATACCGCCGGCAAACAATGCCACCAGGCCCATCACTAGCCATTCTTCGTAGCCCGTTTCAGGGTTGGCCGGCTTTGGCTTGAATTGGCTGATCACGGAGTCAGGCACGCCGGGGCGCGCTGTACCGGCAGCCGCTTGTGCGCCGGAGCCAATCGCCCGGCTCACGGTGTCGACCGCGCCGTTGAGCCCGGCGTTGAAGTCACCCTTGGCGAAGCGTTGGCCCATTTCTTCGCGGATGATGCGCGAGGCAAGCGCGTCAGGGATCGCGCCTTCGAGCGAGCGCGCCACTTCGATGCGCATCCGCTTGTCGTCTTTCGCCACTACGATCAATACGCCGTCGCCGACTCGCTTCCGGCCCAGCTTCCAACTATCGGCCACGCGGTGCGCGTAGTCGGCAATCGGCTCGGGGTGAGTGGATTTGACCACCAGAATGGCAATTTGCGCGCCGCGCAACTTCTCTATCGAACTGAGCTTCGCTTCCAGCGCGTCACGGTCGGTGGCACTGATCGAGCCGGTCTCGTCGATCACCCGGCCTTTCAGGGCCGGAATGCCGCGCAACTCGGCGTCGCCTGCACCAAATACACCGCTTTGTGCCACTGCCAGCGCACTCGCCATACACGATAGCAAGGCGATCAAAAGACGCAAAAATCGCATTTGGTGGCTCTTCACCAGACCTAGAGTGTGGGACGGGGGACGGGGGACGGGGGACGGGGGTCGTTGCGTTACAGCGCGCTATTTTTTGTTGAAATCAACGGTCGGCGCGGTGGAAATGGCCTTCTCGTTCTCGACCGAGAAATTGGCTTTCGGTTGGTAGCTAAACATCATCGCGGTGAGATTGGTGGGGAATTCGCGTACCAAAACGTTGTAGGAGCGCACCGTGTCGATGTAGCGCTTGCGCGCAATCGCAATCCGATTTTCGGTACCTTCGAGCTGTACTCGCAGGTCTTTGAAGCCTTGATTGGCCTTCAGATTTGGATAATTTTCTGACACCACCAACAGGCGCGAGAGCGCACCCGACAGCTCGCCCTGCGCGGCCTGGAATTTCTTCAAGGCTTCGGGGTTGTTGGCAAGCTCGGGAGTGACTTGAATCGAGGTGGCTTTGGCGCGCGCCTCGATCACCTTGGTGAGCGTTTCCTGCTCAAAATTGGCTTCGCCCTTGACGCTGGCCACGATATTGGGCACTAGCTCAGCACGCCGTTGGTATTGATTCAACACCTCGCTCCAGGCGGCGGTGACACCTTCGTCTTGGCGCTGAAAGTCGTTGTAGCCACAGCCACCCAAAAGCAGCGAGGCCGCCGCGAGGATACTCAATAATGTTGTTTTCATCGTTTCCCTTTCAGGCGCCTGCGTTTAGCGTTCGCATGGTCTTCACCGCGAGACATAAATCTTGCCACGCACGAGCTTTGTCTGGCAGGTTGCGCAGTAAATAGGCCGGATGATACGTGACGATGGCGGCGCGCCCCCCCACTTGGTGCACAACACCGCGCATGCTGGCAATCGTGGCATCGGTTTGCAGCAAAGCTTGCGCGGCAAATCGGCCCATTAGCACAATCACTTTCGGATTGACCAATTCAATCTGCCGGAGCAAGTGCGGGCTGCACTGCTCGACCTCGAGCGGCTCGGGATTGCGATTGCCCGGCGGGCGGCATTTGAGTACATTGGCGATATAGACCGTCTGCTCGCGCGAGAGTTGAATTGCCGCGAGCATGGCATCCAGCAGCTTGCCCGCTTGGCCTACAAAGGGTTCACCATGCGCGTCTTCCTCAGCGCCGGGCGCTTCGCCGATGACCATCCAATCCGCCGTCGCAACGCCCACACCAAACACCGCTTGGGTACGTGTGCCGCCCAAGGCGCACGCGCTACAGCCGGAAACCGCGGTCTTGAGTGCAGGCCAGTCCATACGCGCAATCTGGGTGAGGCGCTGCGGGTCTGGAGCCGCAGCAGGCTGTGCGATCGCCACTGATGGGACCGACACCGCGGCACGCATCGGCGGAACGCGGCTGGTCGGCGGCTCCGACCGTTCCGGAGTTGCCACGACCACAGGCGCTGGTAAGGCTTCGTCCACCAGCACTGGCAGCGGCACCGAACGGTCACGCCAGATGGGCGTTAGACCCATCTCACTCAACGCGAGCTCGCGATAATTCACAGGTCGAGCGCCAGCACAAGTGCGTCTTCCCGCGAGTTGGCGGGGCCGGGGTAGTAGTTCTTGCGCAGCCCGATCCGCGCAAAGTTGCGCTTTTCATAGAGCGCCAGACCCGCCGCATTGCTCGGGCGCACTTCGAGGAAGAGCCGCCCCGCGCCTTGGCCCAGCGCGCGCGCAATCACGTCTTCAAGCAGGACCGCGCCCCAGCCGCGCCGCTGCCACTCAGGCGCGACGGTGAGGTTGAGCAAATGGGCTTCGTCTACCCCGCGCATGAGAACACTGTAACCGGCGAAATCCCGCTCCAGCCAGAGCGCCTGGCACTGGTAGGCCGCCGTCATCGAGTCGATGAAATTGCCGCGCGACCACGGAAATTCGTAGGCGCGCTGTTCAATCGCCATCAAGGCGTCCAGATCAGCTTGGCGCAACACCACAATTTCACCATGGGGGGCCTGAAGAACCGCACTCATCAAACGTCTTCAGGCAGCTTGTAGGGAAACAACCGGTGCTGCCCGGCGGTGCAAGCCCTGCTCCCGCTCGTCGGTGGTAAAGGCGACTTTGTTGCGCAGATAGAGCGGCGCGGCTTCACGTGCAGGCCTGGCAAGCGCTGCGCGAGTGACGGCCAGGCGCACCAGCGCTGCGGCCTCCGGCATCACACTCGCATCTTGTAGCGCCGCCATGCTCAAACCGGCGCACAGCGGCACGCCGTTGCCGACCACCCAGGTGTCGGCAGACGCTGCGGGCACGTCGTGGGCAGGCAACAGGCAGGGTGGCAACTCTTCGACCCACTGGTTGTCGCGATATTGATAGCGCGCGACGTAGACTTCTTGCATGCGCGCGTCGAGCACACTGAGCACGCGCTGCCCAGGTTGGGCTCCGTGGCGCAAGAGCGCGGTCTCGGCCATCGCTTCCAGCGTACACAGCGGCAACACCGGCACGCCTGCGCCACCCCGCGCGCCTGACCCTAAGCCCCGGGCTAAGCCTTGCGCCACGCCACAGGCGACGCGCACGCCAGTGAAAGCCCCAGGCCCGGCCCCAAAAGCAATCAGGTCAATCTGCTCTATCGAGAGCCCGGTTTCACGCAGCAGTGCCATCAGCTCCGGCAACACCTGCGACGAGCTACCGGGCCCCGCGGCGAGCCCGCGCGCCGTCACGTGGCCAGCCACCGAGACAGCCACCGAGGCTTGCGTGGTGGAGGTTTCAATGCCAAGAATATTCATCGCAAAAGTATAGCGGCAGCTGATGAAGTGCGCGCGTGCTGAAGGAGTGGCACGCTGGTGCTCACGCGGCCGACTCACGCATCGTCACAAACTCTTCAGCCGCCGTCGGGTGGATACCGATGGTCGCGTCAAACTGGGCCTTGGTGGCCCCGCAATTGAGCGCCACCGCAAAGCCTTGAATGATCTCGCCCGCATCCGGCCCCACCATGTGGACCCCCAACACGCGATCAGTCGATCTTTCGACCACCAGCTTCATCAGGGTTTTTTCAGAGCGCCCCGACAAGCTGTGCTTCATCGGCGTAAATGTGGAGCGGAAGATGGTCACGCCATCAGCGCCAGCCTTGGCGCGCGCCGCAGTTTCACTCAAGCCCACGCTGCCCACATTGGGGTGGCTGAACACAGCGGTGGCGATGTTGTCATAGCTAATCTGCCTCGCCTTGTTGCCAAACAAATGATGCGCCACGACCATGCCTTCGGCGGTGGCGACGGGGGTGAGTGCAACCCGGTCGATCACATCGCCAATCGCGTAAATGTGGGGCACGCTGGTTTGAAAGCCTGGATTGACTTCAATTGCGCCCTTGGCGTTGAGGCTTACGCCAGCTGCTTCCAGCCCGAGGCCGTGCGCGTTTGGCGCGCGCCCGGTGGCGAAAAGCACGCAATCAGCTTCCAGGATTGCCCCCGATTGCAGCGCCACCTGAAGAGCCGCGCCAGACTTGATGATTCGGGCAATGCTGCCTGAAAAGACAAGCTGCACGCCCTTCTTCGCCATTTCGCTGGTCAAAAATGGCCCTAGTTCATGATCGAATTCTTTGAGCACCGCAGTGCCGCGATGCAAGAGCGTGGTCTGCGCGCCCAAGCCATTGAAGATCGAGGCAAATTCAACCGCGATGTAGCCGCCGCCCACGACGATGGCGCGCTTGGGCAGCTCAGGCAAGAAAAAGGCTTCGTTTGAGGTAATTGCGTGCTCAGCGCCGGGAATCGCGGGCTTGACCGGCCAGCCACCAGTGGCAATGAGAATGTGCTTGACGGTGTGGATTTGCTCTTGGCCGTCCGACAGCACAACCCGCACGGTATGGGCATCGACCAGGGTGGCGCGACCGTCCAGGAGCGTCACCCCTGCGCTGCCCAGCACGCGGCGGTACACGGCGTTGAGGCGCTCGATCTCGCGATTTTTGTTGGCAATCAGCGTGGGCCAATCAAAACGTGGAGAACCATCTATGGTCCAGCCAAACCCGGCGGCATCGGCAAACTCGGCATGGCAATGCGCGGCGTAGGAAAGTAATTTTTTCGGCACGCAACCCACGTTGACGCAAGTGCCGCCCCAGTAGCGCTCTTCCGCAATGGCGACCTTGGCCCCCAGAGTGGCCGCAAATCGCGCCGCCCGTACACCGCCGGAACCGCCACCGATCACAAAAAGATCAAATTGATGAGTCATCACTTCCTTTCAAGTGCTTGAAGAGGAAATACCAGAGCGGCTCTTCAGCCATATCGTGAGAGAAATCGTAGGTCTAACGCTGAGTTTAACGCTGCGTTTAACGCCGCGTTTAACGAATAATGCCGCGCTGCGCCCGCGCAAAAAAATCGACATAAGCCTGCAACTCAGGGGCATTCAGCGCATCGACCGCGAGCTTGGCGCGCGCTTCGGCGAGCGTGAGTTTTTCGCGGTAAATGGTGTTGTAACCGCGCTTGATCGCGGCGATTTGTTCTGGCGTAAAGCCGCGCCGCTTCAAGCCTTCGCTGTTGATGCCGTAGGGCTTTGCAGTGTTTCCTGCCGCGACGGTGAAGGGTGGCAAGTCATTGAGCAGCACCGTGCCCATGGAAGTGATTGAGTGAGCCCCCACATGGACAAACTGATGCACGATGGTGAAAGCGCCAAAAATGGCGTAGTCGCCCACATGCACATGCCCGGCAATCGTGGCGCAATTCGGGAAAATGGTGTGGTTGCCCACCTGGCAGTCGTGCGCCAAGTGCACATAGGCCATGATCCAATTGTCGTGGCCCACCCGCGTGATGCCGACATCCTGCGAGGTGCCGCGATTGAAATGACAGTACTCGCGAATCGTGTTGCGGTCGCCAATTTCAAGGCGCGTCGGCGCGCCGTCATATTTTTTGTCTTGCGGCGCGCCACCCAGCGAACAGAACGGATAAATCTTGTTGTCACGCCCAATGGAGGTTGGGCCTTCAAGCACCACATGCGGGCCGATCCACGTGCCACTACCGACGACAACATCTGGCCCGATGATCGAGTAAGCACCAACTTCGACGCTCTCGTCGAGTTCCGCCGCTTGGTCGACAATCGCCGTAGGATGAATCTTCGCCATGGTTCGTAGGTGGCCTATTTCTTTATTTCTTCATTTCTTCTCTACCGGGCGAACCGTACACATCAGCTCTGCCTCAGCAACGATTTGCCCTTCTACCGTGGCGTTGGCGGCAAACTTCCACACCCCGACGGCGCTGCGCGTGATGCTCACGTTGAGCAACAACTGGTCGCCTGGCTCGACCGGCTTTTTGAAGCGCGCCTTGTCGATGCCGACAAAATAGTAGAGCGTATTGGCATCCGGCTTGATCCCCATCGACTTGAGCACCAGCACACCGGCGGCCTGCGCGAGCGCTTCGAGAATCAGCACCCCTGGCATCACCGGCCGGTGCGGAAAGTGGCCCACGAAAAAGGGCTCGTTGATCGTCACGTTTTTGAGCGCGACAATGCTCTTGGAAGGTTCGAGGCTAAGTACCCGGTCTACCAGCAAAAACGGGTAGCGGTGCGGCAGGTACTCCAACACCTCATGAATGTTGATGAGAGGTGCAGCGGGCTTGCTGGCAGCTTCGGTCATTTCGGGCCTGCTTTCGCTGGTTTGAGTGTTTGTTCCAAGGACTTCACGCGCCGCACCAGATCATCGAGATGCCGGATGTGCGCGGCGTTTTTGAGCCATGCTTCATTGCTGTCGAACGGAAAGACCCCAGTATAGACACCGGGCTTGCGAATCGTTTTGGTCACCATGGTCGCCGCCGAAATATCAGCATCGTCACACACGCTGAGATGACCCAGGATGATGGCCCCGACGCGGATCATGCAGCGTTCACCAATCACGGCACTACCGGCCACCATCACACCGGCGGCGATCGCGGTGTGAGCACCGATGCGCACGTTGTGCCCCACCTGAATCAGGTTGTCGAGCTTGACACCGTCGCCCAGAATCGTGTCGTCCAGCGCACCTCGATCCACGCAAGTATTCGCGCCGACTTCGACATCGTCACCCAGAATCGCGCGCCCGGTCTGTGGAATTTTGAGCCAGCGACCGTTTTCGGGAGCCATGCCAAAACCATCCGCGCCGATCACGGCCCCGGCATGCAAAATGGCGCGCGCCCCGATCTGGCTGCGCGGGTAGACCGACACATTGCCATAGAGCACGGAGTCCGCGCCAATTGCAACATCGGCACCCACCCAGCAATTCGGCCCGACCGAAACGTTCGCACCCAACTTGGCGGAAGGGTCAACGAAAGCGGTAGCATGCACCCCCGGCTGCGCGGGTGGCAGCGGCGAGAGCAAGGCGGCGATTTTGGCGAAAAGTGCGTAGGGATTGGCGCTTATCAGCGCTGCACACGATGCCAAGGGCGCAAGCTCAGGCTTGACAATGACCGCACCAGCCCGCGTGGCGGCCAACTTGGCACGGTATTTGGGGTTGGCAACGAAGGTGATCTGCGTGGCCCGCGCTGCATCCAGCGTGGCTACACTGGAAACTTCGATGCCAGGGTCGCCCTGCACCTGCGCACCAAACTGTGCCGCTAACTCGCGCAGCGAAATGTTGCGCGGACCAACGGGGCTTGGGGGCATTGCGAAACCGGGTGCGACGCTTACTTTGCGTCAGCCAGCGCTTTCAGCACTTTTTCGGTAATGTCGAGCGACGGGTTGGCATACACCGCTTCTTGCAGCACCACGTCGTATTTTTCTTTCTGCGCGATTTCGCGGATCGCCTTGTTGGCACGCTCGACCACCGCTTGCAGGGCTTCATTGCGCTGGCGCTGCAAATCTTCGCCGAACTCGCGCTGCTTGCGCTGCAGCTCACGATCCATGTCGGACAAGTCGCGCTGCGCTTTGGTGCGGGCGGTCTCGGTCATGGTGGGGCCGTCTTTGTCGAGCTTGTCGGAGGCGGCTTTCAAGCGGATGCCAAGGTTTTGGATGTCTTTGTCGCGCCCGGAAAATTCGGCATCAAGCTTCTTCTGCGCCTCTTGCGCAGGCTTGGAGTCACGCAGTACGCGCTCGGTCGACACAAAGCCGATGCGAATCAGGCTTCCTCCTGCCGTGCTGGCAGGCGGTGCGGCAGGAGCTGCTGCCGTTTGCGCATGCGAACTAGCAACATAGGCCCAAACCGCAAGGCCAAAGACGGGGGCAAACAGCGTGGTAGAGGCAATCTTGAAATTCACGAGCTAACTCCTAACGACAACGGGGAACTACGAAACAAAGCATTTTAGAAGACATTACCGACCTGGAACTGGAAGCGTTGAAGCGAGTCGCCCGCTTTTTTATTCATTGGGAAGGCGTAGCTGAAACGCAGCGGACCAAACGGTGAAGTCCAATCAATCATCAAACCGGACGACCAGCGCAAGTCACCAAACTTGAAGCCGGCGCCCTGCGAAAACACGTTGCCACCGTCGACAAAACCGCCCCAGCGAATCGATTTGTCACGCCCGAAGCCCGGCAGCGGCATCAAATACTCGGCGTTCAAGATCAAGCGGCCTTCAGCCCCGATGAACTCGCCGTTGGTGTCACGCGGGCCCAATGAAGACTGGCGATAGCCGCGCACAGTTCCCAAGCCGCCGGCAAAGAAATTCTTGTAGAACGGCAGCGGCTTGCCCGACGTGCCACGGCCAATGCCGGCATCACTGCGCAAGGCGATCACCGAATCGCGGAATACGGTGAAGTAGCGCGCGTGGTTGTAGGTCACACGGTAGTAGCGCAAAGAGCCTGCGACACCACTGTCGAGCGCCAATGATTGCAAGCCCCCTGTGGTAGGTGAGAGTCCTGAATCCCGCGTATCACGCGCCCAGCTCACCGTACCCAACAGCGTGCTGGTCGTGCTGCCGTAGGCGGCGACAAAGTTGGTAAAGCGCGCCGGCGGGGTAGTGCCCAACCGCAGCGTGGAGCGCTCGGGGTTCAGGCCAAAGGCCAGCGTATCCACATTGGTCAGCGGGTAGCCAAAGCGCACTCCCCCACCAATGGACCGCAAGCGATAGTTACCCAAATTTTGGCTGTCCGGATCGTAGGTGCGAAAGTAAAGGTCAAAGCCTCTGCTCACACCGTCTACCGTATAGTAAGGGTTGGTATAGGAAGCCGAGTAAGTCTTGTTGACCTTGCTGCTGTTCGCTTGTAAGCTCACCGCGTTGCCGGTGCCCATGAAGTTTTGCTGCGAGATTGAGCCAGAAACCGACAGCTTGTCGGCGCTGGAAAAACCGATGCCAGCCAGAATCGCGCCGGTCGGCTTCTCAGTGATATTGACACTCACATCGACCTGGTCGGTCGTTCCTGGAACCGGCGGTGTGTCGATGGTGACTTCGCGGAAGTAATCAAGGCGGTCGAGGCGTTTTTTCGATTCGCCAAGCTTTTCAACGTCGTAATACGCCCCTTCCATCTGGCGCATTTCGCGACGGATCACGACATCCCGGGTACGGGTGTTACCGCCAACATTGACCCGCCGCACGTAGACACGACGACCCGGATCGATGAAAAAAGTGAAGGCAACTTCGGCTTTTTCCTTGTTGATTTCCGGCTGCGCGTTGGCGTTGGCAAAGGCATAACCCTCAGTACCCAGACGATCAACAATTTTCTTGCTGGCATCCGCCATTTTCTGGCCAGAGTAAGCGTCGCCTAGCTTGACATCGATCAGCTTCATCACCTCCGCTTCCGGAATCAACAACTCTCCGGCCAGCTTGATCTCGGTTATCTTGTACTTTTGGCCTTCGCTGATATTGATCGTGACGAAAATATCCTGCTTGTCGGGCGTAATCGAGACTTGGGTCGATTCAATATTGAATTCGAGGTAGCCGCGATTGAGGTAGTAAGAGCGGATCGTCTCAAGGTCCGCGTTGAGCTTGGCTTTGGAATACTGGTCGTTCTTGGTGTACCAAGACACCCAGTTGCCCGAAGAAAGATTGAGTTCGGAGAGCAGGTCTTTTTCGCGGATTGCCTTGGCCCCGACGATATTGATCTGCTTGATTTTGGCGATCTCGCCCTCGGCTACGACAAACGAAACCCCCACGCGGTTGCGCTCAAGCGGCGTAATCGTGGTGGTCACCTGTGCAGCATAGCGGCCACGAGACAAATACTGCCGCTTGATTTCCTGCTCGGCTTTTTCAACAATCGCGCGATCAAAAATACGCCCCTCTGACAAACCATTGTCACGCAAGGCTTTTTTAAGTCCGTCTTTATCAATATCCTTGGTGCCAGAAATGTCAACCACGGCAATCGCTGGTCGCTCTTCGACCATCACGATCATCACATCGCCTTGCACCTCGATGCGCACGTCTTTGAAAAAACCGGTGGCAAAGAGCGCCTTCAGGGCCTGCGAAGATTTTTCGTCGTCGAGCCGGTCGCCCACGCGCACCGGCAAATAGCTGAACACTGTGCCAGCTTCAGTGCGCTGCAAACCCTCAACCCGGATATCGCGGATCGTGAAAGGCTCAATGGCCTGCACAGCAAGCGCGTTAAGCGCGAGCAAAGCGAGCAATAGTTTGGCGATGCGCGATGGCCGCATGAGGTGTGGTTATCCCGAAATCAGTCGCTGAATGTCGTTGTAAAGCGCAAATGCCATCAGCACGAACAGGACACCCATGCCGAACTGCTGACCGATCTCCATCACTCTCTCGGAGACCGGTTTTCGCCGCAAAATTTCCAGCACGTAATATAACAGGTGACCCCCATCCAGGAGCGGGATTGGCAGCAGGTTGAGCACTCCCAAACTGATCGAAATGAGCGCCAGAAAATTGAGATAGTAGTAAGCGCCCATCCGGGCTGATTGCCCGGCGTAATCAGCAATCGTGACCGGGCCCGAAAGGTTTTTCCAGCTCACCTCGCCGGTCACCATCTTGCCCAGCATCTTGAGGCTGAAAATCGACATGTCCCAGGTCTTTTCGATCGCTTGCGGCAAGGAGCCGAAAAAACCGTAGCTTACGTTGGTCATCGCCAGCTTAGCGCCAATCTCAGCGTTGATGCGGCCGATCTTTTCTTTGGTCGCTTCGTCCAACTTCGCCTCGGGCGTGGCGGTCAGTTGCAGCACCGCACCGGCACGCTCGACCTCGAACTTGAGCGGCTTTTCGGCACTCGCGCGGATCGCCTTAATCACTTGGTCACCGCTGGCGGCCGCGACCCCGCCCACGCTCACAATACGATCACCCGCTTGAAATCCGGCGCGCTGCGCGGCCCCACCTGCAATCACCTTGCCAATACTCGGGCTTGGACGGTGCAACGCGAGCCCAATCTTGCGCATGAAGTCGCCTTCAGCATCAGCCGCGCTCATGCTGGAGAGGTTTAAAACGACAGCGCGTGGCGCGCCGCTGCGGCTCACCACCTCCAGGTTCGCCGTGCCCCGCTCGACTGCCAGCTGCAGAATGCGCCAGCGCAGGTCAGTCCACGACTTGATTGGGTCACCGTTGAGCTTGACAACTTGATCGCCGTCCTGAAAGCCGCTCCCGGCGGCCAGGGTAGCGGGCGGTGGCGTGGCAATGATGGCTTGCGGCTCGTCGATGCCGTGGATAAAGAGCGCGTAATAGAGCGCAATGGCCAGAATGAAATTGGCCACCGGGCCGGCTGCCACGATGGCAAACCGCTTCCAGACGCTTTGTCGGTTGAAGGCACGATGCACTTCGTGTGGCGCGACTTCTCCTTCGCGCTCATCCAAAAACTTGACGTAACCACCGATTGGGAAGGCGGCCAGCGCCCATTCGGTCTGGTCTTTGCCTAAACGGCGCGAAAAAATCGGCTTGCCAAAGCCGATGCAATAGCGCAGCACCTTTACCCCGCACCATTTGGCAACGATGTAGTGGCCAAACTCATGGATCGCGATCAGCGTGCCGAGCGCAAAGACAAACGCGAGCAAGGTTTGCAGCAATGTCATAGCAAGCTACTCGCGATCTCGCGGGCCGCAGCATCTGCGGCCATCACATCGGCCAAGCTGGCAAGCGGTCTGCGGGGCACGCGGGCGAGTGTCTGTTCTACTACGGCAGCGATACGCATAAAGGGGAGTTTCAAATCCAAAAAGGCTTGGACAGCAATTTCGTTCGCAGCGTTCAACACCGTGGTGGCATTTTCGCCGGCATTGAGTGCTTCATAGGCCAAACGTAGGCAAGGAAACCGCGCAAAATCCGGTTTCTCGAAGCTCAATTGAGCGATTTTGAACAAGTCCAGCGGCGTGACCCCAGCCGCAATCCGCTGTGGGTAATCGAGCGCGTGGGCAATCGGGGTGCGCATGTCCGGGTTGCCCAGTTGCGCAATCACTGAGCCGTCGAGATACGCCACCAGCGAGTGAATCACGCTTTGCGGATGAATCACCACCTCGATTTGATCGGCTGCCACGCCGAAGAGCCAATGTGCTTCGATGACTTCAAGCCCTTTGTTCATCATGGTGGCCGAGTCCACCGAAATTTTTCGCCCCATCACCCAGTTCGGATGCGCCACCGCTTGCTCCGGGGTGACGCTCCCCAGTTGCGCCAGCGGCGTGTTGCGAAACGGCCCACCCGAGGCAGTCAGCAAGATGCGCGCAACCCCGCTGGCACGCAAACCGCCGCGCACAAATTCGCGCGGCAGCGACTGGAAAATCGCGTTGTGTTCGCTGTCGATTGGCAGCAATTCAGCGCCGCCTTGCTCGACGGCCGCCACGAAAACTGGCCCGGCCATGACCAGCGCCTCTTTATTGGCAAGTAACACACGCTTGCCCGCGCGCGCCGCTGCCAAAGTGGGCTGCAACCCGGCTGCGCCCACAATCGCTGCCATCACGGTATCGCAAGCGCTGTGCGCGGCCGCTTCGCAGGCGGCATCCGCACCGCTTGCCACACGCGTCGGCAAGCCTTCGGCGCGGATGCCGCGCTCAAGCGTACCCGCCGCGTCAGGGTCAATCATCACGGCGATCGCGGGGCGGTGAGTGCGCACCTGCTCGAGCATCTTCTCGGCGCGTGTATTGGCCACCAAGGCGTAGGCGCGAAAGCGCTCTGGATGCCGCGCCATCACATCAAGCGTGCTTTCACCAATCGAGCCCGTCGATCCCAATACAGTGACTTGGCGCATTGCAGGGATCGCCTACCAGAGCCGCAAAACGCTGCCAGCAAACATCGCAACCGGCATTGTCGCCACCAGCGCATCGACCCGGTCCATCACGCCGCCGTGCCCTGGCAAAAGATTGCTCGAATCTTTGAGGCCAACCCGCCGCTTCAGGAGCGACTCAAACAAATCGCCCATCACCGATACCGCCACCAGCAGCACCATCACAGCGCCACCCAAAATCCAGCCCTGTTTGACCAACAGCAGCGAGTAGAAATTGGGGGTCAGCACCGTCACCGCGCTACACAGTACGGCCAGCATCAGCACGCCGACCACCGCACCCATCACACCCTCCCAAGTCTTGCCGGGGCTAATCGAGGGCGCAAGCTTGCGTTTGCCAAAAGCGCGCCCGGTGAAATAGGCGGCAATGTCGGCCACCCAGGTCAATCCCATCAAGACAAACAAGGCGACCGCACCAAACAAACGACCTTCACTGATCGCCGCCCATGCCGGCAAGATGACCAGCCAGCCAGCCAGCGCCAGCAGCCAGCCACTGGGCAGGGCTAACTTGCCAGACAGCCACAAGGGCACGGCAAACAGCCAAAACAGCGTGGCTAGGCCGTAGAGCCAAACGAAAGAACCCAGCGCGACAGGCTTGCCGACACCCAGTGCGAACAGACCTAACGCGGCAACTAGGGTGAGCGCCACAAAGCCCCACAGGTGCGCGCCTGCCAGCTTAGCGAAGCGCCCCCACTCCCACATGGCCCCGACCATGAATACCAGAACGACCAAGGCCCAGCCGCGCGCGTCGAGCAGGGCAAGTGCCGCAACCACCACCGCCAGCAACAGCACGGCGGTGATGACCCGCGTTTTAAGCATTGAGAGAACCGGCGCTGCGCTGCGGGTTGCCGCTGGCCGCAGGCAGGGTCACCGCAGGAGGTGCGGCGGGCAGCACGCCGCGCTCGGCACGCTTGACCTCCTGCACTTGCTCGCTGGTGCGCCCAAAACGGCGTTCGCGACGTTGGTAGGAGGCAATCGCGGCATCAAGCGTGCGCGCGTCGAAGTCGGGCCAGAAGGTGTCGGTGAAATAGAGCTCGCTATAAGCCAACTGCCAGAGCAAGAAGTTTGAAATGCGCTGCTCGCCGCCGGTACGGATAAAAAGGTCTGGCTCGGGCGCATACGACATCGCCAAGAAGCGCTCCAGGTCTTGCTCTTCAGGCATCTCCCCACGCGCAATACACTCTGGGTGGGCCTGCGCAAAGCGTTTGAGCGCCTGGCAAATGTCCCACCGGCCGCCATAGTTAGCCGCAATCGTGACAGTGAGCCGCGTGTTGTTGGCCGTCTTGCGCTCGGCACGTTCAATCAAGCGCTGAATCCGCGATTCAAAACGTGAGAGGTCGCCCACGACCTTGACGCGGATGCCATTGACGTGCAGCTTGGCAACCTCATTCTCCAGTGCCGCGATAAAGAGCTGCATGAGCACTGACACTTCTTCTTCCGGCCGCCGCCAATTTTCAGAACTGAAGGCAAACAGCGTGAGAAATTCAATGCCCCGGTCGGCGCATTCGCGCACTGCCGCGCGCACCGCTTCGACCCCGCGCTGGTGGCCGGCCACCCGCGGCAGGTAGCGTTTGGTGGCCCAGCGGCCATTGCCATCCATGATGATGGCGACGTGGCGCGGAATCGCACTCACGCTGGGCACTGCTACGGTAGAGGAAGAATAGATCACGAACCGTGCCGCGCGATCAGGGTCAGGACCCGACCTGCATAATTTCCGCTTCTTTCACGGCAACCGCTTTGTCGATCTCGCTGATGTTTTTATCGGTCAGCTTTTGGATGTCATCTTGGGCGCGGCGCTCATCGTCTTCCGAGACCAGCTTGTCTTTGAGCAGCTTTTTCAGCGTGTCATTGGCTTCGCGGCGCAGGTTGCGCACCGCCACCTTGCCGTCTTCACCTTCGCTTTTCACCACTTTGGTCAGGTCTTTGCGACGCTGCTCAGTCAAGGCCGGCATCGGCACGCGGATCAGGTCGCCCATGGTCGAAGGATTGAGACCCAAATCGGACTCACGGATCGCCTTGTCACAAACGGGCACCATCTTCTTTTCGTAGGGTGCCACACCCAACGTGCGCGCATCCAGCAGCGTCAGATTGGCCACCTGATTGAGCGGCATCGATGCGCCGTAATAATCCACATGAATGTGGTCAAGAATCCCGATGTGTACGCGCCCAGTACGCAGCTTGAGCAGATTGTCGCGCAGCGTATCTTGCGACTTTGCCATCTTTTGCTCGGCGGTTTTCTTGATTTCAGCAATCGTTATCGTGGTGGCCATCGCTTAGTCGTCTCTCTGTTTGAATCTGTCGGTTCGGGCTTTGACCCGGCTATACGTGAACCAGCGTGCCTTCATTTTCGCCCATCACCACGCGCTTCAAAGCGCCAGGGGAGAAGATCGAAAACACGTTGATCGGCAATTTCTGGTCACGGCACAAGGCAAATGCCGTCGCGTCCATCACCTTCAAATTCTTGATGATCGCCTCGTCAAACGTAATCGTAGTGTATCTGGTGGCGGTCGGGTCTTTTTTGGGGTCCGCCGTGTAAACACCGTCAACCTTAGTGCCTTTGAGCACGATTTCGGCCCCCATCTCGGCAGCACGCAGGGCCGCTGCCGTGTCAGTGGTGAAAAAGGGATTGCCGGTGCCGGCCCCGAAAATCACCACCTTGCCTTCTTCGAGGTAGCGCAGGGCCTTGCCACGAATGTAGGGCTCCACCACTTGCTCGATATTGAGCGCCGACTGCACGCGCGAGACGATGTTGTGCTGCTTCATCGAGTCTTGTAGCGCGAGCGCATTCATGATGGTAGCCAGCATGCCCATATAGTCGGCGGTGGCGCGGTCCATGCCTTGCGCACCCGGGGCGATGCCGCGGAAGATATTGCCGCCGCCGATGACGATACTCATTTCGACATCGAGCTTGGCGACTGATGCCACCTCATCGACAATCCGGTCAATCGTTTGGCGGTTGATGCCGTAGGCATCGTCGCCCATCAAGGCTTCGCCAGACAATTTGAGGAGGAAGCGTTTGTACTTTGGTTTGTCTGCCATACCGTTTCCTTGTTAAACATGCGACTTATAGAACCGGCCCTGCATAAACAACAAGGCGATCCGCGAAGATCGTCTTGCTCGCCACGCTCCTAGGCCCGGTTTTTTGCAGCAGCTGCCAAAGCCGTCTGCTCCGCCACTTCGGCGGCAAAGTCAGTCACTTTCTTTTCAATGCCTTCGCCCACCACGTAGAGCGTGAACGACTTCACGCTGGTGTTGTTGGCTTTGAGCATCGCCTCAATGGTCAGTTTGTCATTTTTGACAAACGCCTGGCCAAGCAGCGTGACTTCTTTCAGGTACTTTTGCACCGAACCCTCGACCATTTTGGCGACAATCTCGGGAGGCTTGCCAGACTCGGCCGCCTTTTCGGTCGCGATCCGGCGCTCCATGTCGATTTTGTCTTGTGGCACTTCAGCAGCTGTGAGCGAAAACGGCTTCATCGCGGCGATGTGCATGGCGACATCTTTGCCAACCTGCTCGTCGGTGCCGGTGTATTCCACCAGCACGCCGATCCGCGTGCCGTGCAAGTAGGAGGCAAACTTTGCATCGGATGACTTGCGCGCAAAACGGCGGAAAGTCATGTTCTCGCCAATCTTGCCGATCAGCGCCGCCCGGGCTTCTTCCACGCTGCGCCCATCAGCCATTTTGAGCGCTCCCAACGCAGCCACGTCGGCAGGGTTTTGCTCAACCACCAATTTTGCAGCGCCATTTACCAACGCCAGAAAATCATCGTTTTTCGAGACAAAATCAGTCTCACAATTGACTTCAACAATGGCTGCAGTATTGCCCGCTGCATGCACCGCAATCACGCCTTCAGCGGTCACGCGGGTGGCGGCTTTGCTGGCTTTGTTGCCCAGCTTGACGCGCAGAATCTCTTCGGCCTTGCCCATGTCACCATCGGCTTCGGTCAGCGCTTTTTTGCATTCCATCATTGGCGCGTCGGTTTTCGCGCGCAGTTCACCCACCATACCTGCTGTAATCGTTGCCATTTTTTGCCCTATTTACCCAAAGTCAGTGACGCGCCAGTATGGCCGTCCCACCTGACGGCATTACGTTCAAATTGTGCCAAAAAAAGGGGGCCTGCCAATTCACGGGCAACCCCCTCTTACTACTGCCGGTGCTGCCGGTACTGCGGGGCGACAAGCTTAGGCAGCCGCTTCCTCAACTTCAACAAATTCCTCGTCCGATGCCATATCGACAATTTCGGCGATGACCTGGCTGCGGCCTTCCAAAATCGCATCTGCCGCGCCACGCGCATAAATGCGGATTGCTTTGGAGGAGTCGTCGTTGCCGGGAATTACGTAGTCGATCCCTTCGGGCGAATGGTTGGTGTCGACCACGCCAATGATCGGGATGCCCAGCTTCTTGGCTTCGGTAATCGCGATTTTGTGGTAACCCACGTCGATCACAAACAGCGCATCAGGCAGACCACCAAGCGTTTTAAAGCCGCCCAAGCCTTTTTGCAGTTTTTCCAGTTCGCGGTTAAACATGAGCGCCTCTTTCTTGCTCATTTTTTCAAGACCGCCTGCAGCAATGGTTTCGTCCATTTCGATCAAGCGCTTGAGCGAGGTTTTGACGGTTTTGTAGTTGGTCAGCATACCGCCCAACCAACGATGGTCAACGTACGGAGTGCTGGCGCGCTGCGCTTCTTCAGCAACAATCTCGCGGGCTTGACGCTTGGTACCGACAAACAAGATGGTGCCGCGATTTTGTGCCAGCTGGCGGATGAATTTCATCGCCGCGTTGTACTGCTCGAGCGTTTTCTCGAGGTTGACAATGTGAATCTTGTTACGCGCACCGAAGATGTACGGTGCCATTTTGGGGTTCCAGAAGCGCGTTTGGTGGCCAAAGTGCACACCGGCTTCCAGCATTTGACGCATGGTGGTCATGGGTTCAGCTTTCGAGATTGAAGGTTGGGGTCTAACGGGTTTGCGGCCTTAACGGAGAATCAAGCAAGCCAACGGACTGCTACCCGCTGGACCACCACTTCTCCAGACCTTCAATTGCAAACCCGCGCGATTTTGGCAACTGCTAAGCATTGGGTCAAAACACAAAACCCTTTGAAGCAATCAGCCAAGCCCGCTATTATGTCAGGGTTCGGCCTGCTTTGCAAGGGCTGCTCCACTAATCAGGCGTGCGGGAATCATGGCAATAGTCATTAAAAATCAACAAGATATTGAAAAAATGCGGGTTGCGGGCAAGCTCGCGGCCGAAGTGCTCGATTTCATCGCGCCGCACGTCAAGCCGGGGGTCATGACCGCCGAACTGGACCGGTTGTGCCACGACTATATGCGCGACGTGCAAGGCACGATTCCGGCCCCGCTGAACTACCAACCGCCGGGCTACAAGCCCTACCCCAAGTCAATCTGTACCTCGGTCAACCACCAGGTGTGCCACGGCATTCCGGGCGAAAAAGCCCTCAAAAACAGCGATATCGTCAACATCGACATCACCGTCATCAAAGACGGCTATCACGGCGACACGAGCCGGATGTTTTATGTCGGTCAGCCGTCGATCGCCGCGCGCCGCCTGTGCGAAATAACCTACGACGCGATGTGGAAGGGCATTGAAAAAATCCGCCCAGGCGCAACCGTGGGCGACATTGGCAATGCAATTCAGGTGTTTGCCGAGAAAAACGGCTTTTCGATCGTGCGCGAATTTTGCGGCCACGGCATCGGGCAAAAATTCCACGAAGAGCCGCAAATCCTGCACTACGGCAAGCCCGGCACGCTCACCCAATTGAAAGCGGGCATGATATTTACTGTCGAGCCGATGATCAACGCTGGGCGGCGTGACATCAAAGAGCTGCCGGATGGCTGGACAATTGTGACCAAAGACCACAGTCTCTCGGCACAGTTCGAACACACCGTGCTGGTCACCGAAAACGGCTACGAGATCATGACCCTGTCGCCCGCGATGCCCAAAGTGCCGGACTTTGTGACCGGATGGGCGGCCCAACTGCGCGCACACGCTGCACCCTCGGCCACTGCTGCGCTTGCCCAAGCCGCCTAACAGGCAGCAGCCCGGTGCTTAAGCTTCACCGTGTCGAACGTCACAATCCTCCCTTCATCGCCACCTTCAACGAACGGAAAAACAATGGCTGGCCTCATCCTGCATCACTACGAAGGTTCGCCATTCGCTGAAAAGATTCGTCTGATGCTGGGCTTCAAGAAACTTCAGTGGCAATCGGTCATCATTCCGGCGATCATGCCCAAGCCTGACTTGGTTGCATTGACCGGCGGCTATCGCAAGACCCCAGTTTTGCAAATCGGTGCCGACATTTATTGCGACACGGCACTGATCGCGCGGGTTCTCGACCACTTGCGCCCCGCACCTAACCTCTACCCCAGGGCACACGCGGCGAGCGCCGGATTGCTGGCGGCTTGGGCCGACAGCGCGCTGTTCGGCATCGCCGTGAGCTACGTGATGCAGCCGGCCGGTGTCCAAAGCTTGTTTGCTGGCGCGCCACCAGAGCAGATGACCGCATTCGCGGCTGACCGCAAGGCATTTCGCGCCAATGCAACCGTGCCGCGACTGCCGCTCGACCAGGCGATAGTGGCCTTGCGGAGTCGCTTGCCAGAGCTCGATGCCCAGCTCGCCGATGGCCGTGGTTTCATCCTGGGGGAGGCGGCCTGTATCGCAGATTTTTCGCTGTATCACTCGCTGTGGTTCATTGCCCGCGCAACCGCCGTTGCCGGAATCTTGGACGAATTTGCCCATCTGCGCCGCTGGATGGCCAGAATGGCCGCGTTCGGGCGCGGCGACCCGCATCCGCTTGACAGCTCGGCCGCAGTCGCCATCGCACGCGCTGCGACACCCGCAGCGCTGGCGCAGACTGCGTCTGGTCAAACCCCACACGCCAACACCGGTCAGCGCGTCAGCATTGCTGCAACTGACTACGGCATCGACCCGGTTGCGGGCGTGCTGATCAGTGATGCCCCAGACGAATTCATTCTGCGGCGCGAAGACTCTGCGGCCGGTGTGCTGCATGTTCACTTCCCCAAGCAGGGCTTTGCGCTACAGATGCCGTAGCGATCAACAAGCCGGATAGCACTCTCAAGCGTTCCACCGCGCCGAGCGCTCAGCGCCGTACAGAGCTTCAAAACGTGGAATGGTCCGACAAATTTGTTGCAGCCCGCTGCGGCGCAATGATGCGGGCGATTCTTGGATTTAATAGGCCAGAAGAAGCCTGTCTGTCAACGGTCTTCACGCCAATGCTCTGAAAACCCTTGACAGCATTGCTTCTTCAGACGGTAATCGTCAAAAGCATGATCTGACGGGACTCTTCGGCATAGTGCGATTAATTCCATTTCTAAATCATTACAGTAGCGTCCGGTTAACGGATAGGATATTGCAAGGAGAACCAATACTGTCGCGGGTTTTGAGGCGAAATAAGTTGGTGCCGATTTGAAAATGAAATCTCGTTTTCCCGGTAGCTTCCAAG
>JANLTH010000074.1:0-2692 GCA_031362865.1 Burkholderiales bacterium
CGATGCAGGCCGATACGCCGATGATGTTTGATATCGTCGCCGTGGGCGCGATCGCGACGCAGTTCGAGTTGCGCATCCCGTGCTTGCGAATGCGCGCACGCAGGGAGTCCCAGTCCATCGAGGTAGATTCATCCACGTCGACGTAACCGCCGCGCTCCTCCCGCAGCAGACGGATGGTGTCTTGCGGCAGGATGTCGCGATCCCACAAGGATCCCTTGTAGCTGGAGTAGCGGCCGCGCTCCTCGGCAAGCTCGGTGGAGGCGAGGTAGGCGTAGTAACACACCGCCTCCATCGAACGGTCGGCAAAATCAATCGCATCCTGCGAGGCATACGGCAGCCGCAATTCGTGCAGGCAATCCTGGAACGACATGATCCCCAAGCCTACTGGGCGATGCCGCATGTTGGAGTCGCGCGCTTTTTTGACCGCGTAGTAGTTGATGTCGATCACGTTGTCGAGCATGCGCATCGCGGTATTAATGGTGCGTTGCAGCTTGTCGTGGTCTAGTACCTTCTGCCCGCCTTCGTCTTTCAAATGGGCACGCAAATTTACCGACCCTAAGTTGCACACCGCGATTTCGGACTCATTGGTATTGAGCGTGATTTCGGTGCACAGGTTAGAAGAGTGAACCACGCCCACATGCGACTGTGGTGAGCGGATGTTGCACGGGTCTTTGAAAGTGATCCAAGGATGGCCGGTTTCAAACAACATCGAAAGCATCTTGCGCCACAGGGTGAGCGCCGGCACTTTCTTGAAGAGCTTCATTTCACCGGCCGCAGCTTTGGCCTCGTAGCCGGTGTAGGCTTTCTCAAAGGCGCGCCCCACCTTCTCATGCAGGTCAGGCACGTGCGAAGGCGAGAACAGCATCCACTCGCCGCCTTCCATCACCCGTTTCATGAAAAGATCGGGAATCCAGTTCGCCGTGTTCATGTCGTGGGTGCGACGCCGGTCGTCGCCGGTGTTCTTGCGCAGCTCTAAAAATTCTTCAATGTCGAGATGCCAAGTTTCCAGATAGGCACACACTGCGCCCTTGCGCTTGCCACCTTGGTTGACCGCGACTGCGGTGTCGTTCACCACTTTGAGGAACGGCACAACGCCTTGCGACTTGCCATTGGTGCCCTTGATGTGGGCCCCCAAGGCGCGCACCGGAGTCCAGTCGTTCCCTAAGCCACCGGCGAATTTTGCGAGCAGTGCGTTTTCTTTGATGGCTTCGTAAATACCGTCCAGATCGTCGGCCACCGTGGTGAGGTAGCAGGAAGAAAGCTGCGAGCGCTGGGTGCCTGAGTTGAATAGCGTGGGCGTAGACGACATGAAGTCGAACTTGGACAACACTTCGTAGAACTCGATCGCGCGCGTTTCGCGGTCAATCTCACCCAAGGCCAAGCCCATCGCCACCCGCATAAAAAAGGCTTGCGGCAACTCGATGCGCTTTTCGTCAATGTGCAGGAAGTAACGGTCGTAGAGCGTTTGCAAACCAAGGTAGTCAAATTGCAGGTCGCGCGAGGCATCGAGTGCGGCCCCCAAGCGCTTGAGGTCGTACTGGCCCAGTTTTTGGTCGAGCAAGTCGGCATCGATGCCGCGCTTGATGAATTTTGGGAAATAGTCAGCGTAGGCTTCGGCCATTTCTTCCGGGCGCGGCTCGCAGCCCAACACCTCAAGACGCACGTCGTTCAACAGCAGACGCGCAGTGACATAGGTGTAAGCCGGGTCCGACTCGATCAGGGTGCGCGCCGCGAGAATAGCCGCCTTGCGAACCTCAACCATCGGTACGCCGTCATAGACGTTTTTGATGGTCGATTCGAGAATCGGTTGCGCCGAGACTTGGTCGCCCAAACCAGCGCAGGCCGATTCGATCAATGCCGTCAAGCGCGCCATGTCAAGTGGGCGCAGTTCGCCGTTTTCGCGCACGTTAATGCCAATCGACATCGACGTGGCGACCGTGGCTCCTACGCCGCGGCCTGCCTGGGAACGCTCTTGTGAGCGCTTCTCACGGTAGAGCACATAGGATCGCGCCACTTCGTGCTGCCCGCCACGCATCAGCGAAAGTTCAACCTGGTCCTGCACATCTTCAATATGAAACGTGCCACCCGCTGGTTGACGGCGCAGCAAGGCGGCCACCACATTGTCGGTCAGCTGGGCCACTTGTTCGCGGATCCGCGCTGAGGCCGCACCCTGGCCGCCATTGACAGCCAGAAATGCCTTGGTCATGGCGATCGAAATCTTTGATGGCTCAAAGCCCACCACGGCGCCATTACGACGCATGATTTTGTATTGCGCATACAGGGCCTGCACGCTAGCCGCACCTTCAGCCGCGCGCGGATTCAGACTGGCTGGTATCGGTATAGGTGTTCCCACGCCCGGTGCCTGAAAATGATTGGTGATGCCTGTGATGCCCGTGCTGATGTCCTGCATTTCCTGTCCCCTGTCAATAATCGTTGTGTGCCAGCTTGGGCAGCACAAATACTTGCCAATCTCATCTGCCAACCTCGCCTGCCAACCTCACCTGTCAGCCGACCCGTCAAGCGGCTGAGCCGAATTGTGGCCGAGGGCTAGAGGTAGGTCTGGGGGGCTGGACAACTACAGTCTCAAACGATGCCGCGTTGTCGGCAAACGTGCTGTAGTCGTGGTTGATCGAACCCAATTTCAATTTTTGCCGCTCATGCATTTTTCTCACCAAACCACAATATATAGTGG
>JANLTH010000147.1:0-26139 GCA_031362865.1 Burkholderiales bacterium
AGGCGCATGTCGGTCAGGCATAAGTCGTAACGATTGCTGACCAGCCGGGCCTTAGCCTCGGTCACGTTTGCCGCGCTGTCCACGTCCAAACCCATGCGCACCAAAGTGAGCTCGATCAAGTCGCGCAAATCGGGTTCGTCATCGACCACCAAGACACGTGGCACAGCGGAGGTTTTTGGTCGGCTCATGGATAAAGTTTAGCTGCCAAAGCGCAATCGAAAGCGCGCACCGCAGGGGTCTTCCGGGTTCGGTGGCAACAGATCGAGACTGGCGTGGTTGGCGCTGCACAGGTCGCGCGCGATGTACAGCCCAAGGCCCGAGCCTTTGGCATGAGTGGTGAAAAATGGCTCGAACACTTGAGTGGCAAGCTCAGCCGCGATACCCGGACCGTCGTCCACCACGAATAGCTCGATCGGGCGCACCTCGGCGCCCGCCAGCACACCGATCCGCACCGCAGCAGCTTTGCCGCTGCCATAGCGCAGCGCGTTGGAAAGCAGGTTCCAGAGCACTTGGTTTAAATGCTCCGGGTCAAATCGGATATCGATTCCCGCCGGTACTTTGATCTCGATCAGCCCAGCCGGCAAGTTCTCCGTCTCGGCGAGCTGCGCCACCTGTGCCGTAACGATGTCACGCAAGTCGAGCAGCTGCGGCAGGCCGCGATCTCGACGGTTCAGCTGCAGCACCTCTTCCACAATGCGGTTGAGCCGCACGGTGTTTTCGCCGATGATGCGCGTGAGTTTCAATTGCAGGCGGCTCGACTCGCTTGCCGTGCGCAGGGCTGCATCCTCACTCATCAATTCGCTCGCATGGCGGATTGCCGACAGCGGGTTGCGAATTTCATGTGCGATGCTTGCCGTGAGGCGACCCAGGGAGGCGAGCTTTAGCTGTTGAGCGCGCTGCTCGAGCGCGGCCA
Source organism: Burkholderiales bacterium (assembly GCA_031362865.1). GTDB lineage: Bacteria > Pseudomonadota > Gammaproteobacteria > Burkholderiales > JAEUOS01 > JANLTH01. The sequence continues at coordinate 914 of JANLTH010000147.1, forward strand.
CATCTTGCAGAAAGAGGATCACTTCGCCCTGCTCTGGCGACCCTGCGCTGGCAAAACGCACCCGCGCCCGCCCCCCAGTGAGCTGCACCTCTTGCTCGTGCGGCCCCGGTGGAATCGTCGGGCTGGTGGTCAGCGCTTGGCGCTCCCGCCAGCGTGCAAAAGCGTGCCCGAGGGTTGGCGAAAAGTCCGCCAGATCGTCGCCCGTGCGCGGCAGGGCGCGCCCTGCAAAGCGCGCCGCCGCTGGGTTGGCGAGCATCACGGTGCCGTCATCGGCCACCACCACCACGCCATCCTCCATATCGCGCACCACCAACCGGTTCACCGCCAATTGATTGGCGAAGTCGATGCTGCGCTGGCGTGCCAGCACTTCATTGGCCAAGAGCCGTCCAGCCAGTTGGCTGACGATGATCGCCACCATGAAGCAGCTTGAAGCCAGCAGCGCCACCAGAAAGTATTCGGCCCGGCCGATCTCAAAATTAAGTACCCAGTAGGTGTTTTCGAGCAGCAGCGCAATACTCGCCAGTGCTGCGAAAAACAAGGCCAAGCGCCCGCGCACCAAAATTGCCGCCCCCGCCACCGGCATGAGCATGAGAATGCCCAAGCCTGAGCGCACGCCGCCGCTTGCATGCACCAGCAGCGTGACGACCAGAATGTCGACAAATGCTTGCAGGATGACGTGCGCCAAATAGGCCGTTTGCAGGCGGCGGACTCCCCACGCGAAGAAGGCCGAGGCCACCAAATAGGCCAGAGCCGTATTGGCAAACCAGGTGGGCCGAGCGCCGCCGACCTGGCGCAACTCCGGCGCGAAAATGAGGTAAGTCAGCAGTACTGCCGCCACCAAGAAGCGCGCCACATTAAAGTAACGCAAGGGTCGCCAAAGGCTGGCGTCGTGCGGCGGCTGGCCGAGCGCGGCGTAGCGCCCGCGAGTCGCGACCCCGCTGATCGACGGCACGGTCATAGGCTCATACGTTCATACACTCATACACCCGGACGCTCACGGCGATGGTCGCCCAGCGGCGTGGCGTTCGCGATGCTCAGGCGAGCAGAAAAACGGCCCAGCCGGATCGCCCCCCTGTGCCGGAGCTGCCAGCAGCGCCTCGCTTTGCGGAAAATGCAGGTTGCAATGCGCGCAAGTCACCATCGCTTGCGGCGCGTCAGTTGCCGCCTGGGCTGGTGGGGGTGGGGGGGGTGCGGCTGGCTCCTCATCGGCAATCAAGTCACGCAGCTTCTTCCCCCAGTAACGAAACACAATCGCCCCAATCACCACCAGCAGCACGATCGCAATCAGTTTTCCCATAATGTTGTTGATCCGGTTAAGCAGTGACGCGCTGCAAAATCACTTCGAGCACAAAGCGGCTGCCCACGTAAGCCAGCAAGAGCACGGCATAGCCAGCCAGCGTCCAATTCAGTGCCGTCCGTCCGCGCCAGCCGCGCACCACGCGCCCGCCAAGCAGGGCGGCAAACAAGCCCCAAGCAATCAGCGCAAATACGGTTTTGTGATCCAAGCGAAAAGCGCGCCCAAATAGTGAATCAGAGAACACCACGCCACTGAGCACGGTGAGCGTGAGCAGCGCAAAACCTGCCCAAATAAAGTGGAACATCAAGCGCTCCAGCGTGAGTAGCGGCGGCAGGGCGCTAAGCGCAGGTTTGCTCAGGTTGCCCGCAGCGGCCCCCAAAGAGCCAGCGCCACGCCCGCGCCTTCGCTGCAAATCGCGCTCCACCAGCGCCATCAGCACAGCGTGTGCCGCGCCGATGGTGAAAAGCCCGTAGGCTGCCATTGCCACCGCCACGTGTGCCGCGAGCATGGCCGTGCCACCCAACACCGCCGTGGCCGCGCCGGGAAACAGCCAAGGCAAGACCACCGCGACTGCGGCCAACGGCAACACCAGGGCGGGCATGCCGTCAAGCGGGTGAATCAGGCTTTCGATGCCATAGACCACCAGTGCGCACAAGGTCATCGCCGAGAGTGCGTGCGCGAAGCCGAAGCGCGGTGGGCTCAGCCAGCCGCCAATGTCGGCTAACAGCAGCGCCGCGTGGATTGCCACCACGCTTGAGATCGCGATTCGCTCAATGGCTGAAAAGCCAAGCGGGGAGCGGTTCTTCAGGCCATTGGTAGCGTTCGTGTGAGTGCCGGGAGCCGCGCGCCAGCGAGTTGCCCAAAAATAGGCCCCCAAGCCTGCGTAGAGCAGCGCCGTGGTCAAGAGGCCATAACCTAAAATCGCGTCCATTCAAAGGAGTTTACGCCGCCATGCTCGAAAGCCTCACCAACCGCCTAGCCAAAGTCGTCAAAACCATCAAAGGCGAGGCGCGCCTGACCGAAGCCAACACGCAGGAGATGTTGCGCGAAGTACGCATGGCCCTACTCGAAGCCGACGTAGCCTTAGCCGTGGTGCGCGATTTCATCACCACCATCAAAGAAAAAGCCCAGGGTCAAGAAGTGATTGGCAGCTTGACACCGGGCCAAGCGCTGGTGGGCGTGGTGCAGCGCGAGCTGACCGCCATCATGGGCGGTGAAAACGCCGCGCTCAATTTTGCTACCCAGCCCCCCGCCGTATTTCTGATGGCAGGCCTGCAAGGCGCCGGCAAAACCACCACGGTGGCCAAGCTTGCCAAGCTGCTCAAAGAACAGCACAAAAAGAAAGTGCTCACTGTCTCTTGCGATGTGTATCGCCCAGCCGCTATCGAACAGTTAAAGACGGTCACGGCCCAAGCAGGCGCGGAATTTTTTACCTCCACGCCCGAGCAAAAGCCCTTGCAAATCGCTCAAGACGCGCTACAGTGGGCCAAGACCCATTACTTTGATGTGCTGATTGTCGATACGGCGGGCCGCCTCGGGATCGACGAGATCCTGATGCGCGAAATCAGCGAATTGCACGCGGCCTTAAAGCCGATTGAAACGCTCTTCGTCGTCGATGCGATGCTGGGCCAAGACGCGGTCAACACCGCGAAAGCCTTCAACGATGCGCTGCCACTGACCGGCGTGATTCTCACCAAGTTAGACGGCGATTCACGCGGCGGCGCAGCGCTCTCGGTGCGCCATGTGACTGGCAAGCCGATCAAGTTTGCCGGCGTGGGCGAGAAGCTCACCGGCTTTGAGGCCTTCCACCCCGACCGGATGGCGAGCCGCATCTTGGGTATGGGCGACATCCTCTCGCTGGTGGAAGAGGCGCATAGCAAGGTGGATCTGCAAGCCGCTCAAGACGTCGCGGCAAAAATGAAGTCGGGCAAGGGCTTTGACCTTGAAGACTTCAAAACCCAGATTTCGCAAATGAAGAAGATGGGCGGGCTCTCATCGATGATGGACAAGCTGCCTGCCCAGCTCGCGCAAGCCGCGCAGGGGCAAGACATGGGCCGCGCCGAAAAGGAAGTCGCGCGCATGGAAGGCATCATCAACTCGATGACCAAAAAAGAGCGCGCCAAGCCAGAGATCATCAAGGCGCAACGCAAACGCCGAATCGCCACAGGTGCAGGCGTGCACGTGCAGGAAGTCAACCGCCTCTTAAATCAGTTTGAGCAGATGCAAGGCATGATGAAGCAGATGAAAAAGGGCGGCATGGCCAAGATGATGCGCGCCTTAGGTGGGATGGGCGGCATGGGCGGATTGAAGGGCATGCTGCCACCGGGGATGCGGTGAACGATTAGAGGCGCATTGCCGAAAAGGCTTAATAGGAGCCAACTCCAGCAATTTTTGCCTGAAGCAGCAACGTCGAAGCGACACTTCAGCCTTGGTACGTTTTGTTGAACTGAGATTGTGCGGCAAAGCACCTTGCCAAGCTGCGACGAGTGCAGCGAGAGAGCATGGAACCGCACTTCAGTTACCTAAACCGGGTCACCAAACGGAATCACAACGCGCGGCACGGGCGTGGTCCGCTAACTGTTCCAAATAGTCGCGCACAGCCTGATTCAAGCTTTTGCCTATTTTGCGTGCGGCTTCGCGGGCGTTGTCTGCCACACGTTCGTCGACTGAGAGGGTGATATTCATGGGGTGCTCCGAAAAGTGATTTGCACGTATTAGGTGTGAACCAGTTTCGAATCTCCAGCACCACGCACGCCTTGTTGGCATGCTCTGAAAACCGCCGCCCCGTTTGCTTCTTCAGGCATCTGGGTTGAAGAGCCGCCCCCACAAAGCGTCTTCGGCCTTCATTCTCAACGCGCAGGCAATCCGTAAATCGCAGAATTCCCTGGCGGCGCGTAAATCTGCGGGCGGTTCAGGCTTTCGGTGGTGGCAGTTCGATAGGGAGTAGTCGGGAAAGGCGCAGCCTGCTGGATGCCCTGTGTACTGCGTGAGCGCGGCTGCACGATGACTACATGGGGATAAACGACCGTGCCCTGCGTGATGCCCGAACCCGTCGTGCCGTTGCACTCGCCACGCCGGGCGCAGCGTTCTTCGGCTTCCTGCCGCGCTTTGAGCAGCTCGGTTTCCTGCCGCAGCCGCGCTTGTTGCAATTCCTCAGTCTTGAGGCGCGAGTCGTGCAGCTCGCGGTCGCGCCGGTTGATGCGTGATTGTTGGTAGCGATCTTGTTCATAGCGCTCAATATTGCGCAGGCGCTGCAGTTCAGCTTCGTCGGTGTACACACCGCGCACGGTTGGCCCGGCGTTCACGGCCAAGGCGCGTCGCTGGCTCGCATCGTCAGGGGTATTGCCATAATGAACCCGGCCTTGCGCATCCGTCCATTTGTATACGCCGGACGTTTGCGCATTAGCGGCTGCCGCAACCAGCAGTACGCCAGTGAGCAGCGACAAACCTGACCAAAAACTATCGTGCCGTCGCATGAGTTGGACTCCAATCTAGGTTTTAAGCGCTTTGAAGCATTGTTCCACTGCCGCCAGCGTTTCGTCAATCGGCGGGCCGCTGTGGGCAGCTGAGACGAAGCCGGCTTCATAGGCGGATGGTGCCAAGTAGACCCCCGCGTCCAGCATTAAGTGGAAAAAGCGGTTGAACAGCGGCTTGTCAGCCAGCATCACTTCGGCGAAATTGCGCGGCGCATCGGGCGTGGCGTAAATGCCGAACATCGTGCCGCAGGCGCGCGCGGAAAAAGGGACATCGTGCATACGCGCTTGATGCAAGATGCCATCGACCAGCTCGGCAGTTGCGTTGCCGACGGTTTGGTAGAAATCCGGCTTCTGGATTTCGCGCAGTGTGGCTAATCCAGCCGCCACCGCCACCGGGTTGCCCGAGAGCGTACCGGCTTGATACACGCCGCCCAGCGGGGCCAAGTGAGCCATTACCGCCTTCGAGCCGCCCAGGCAGGCCACCGGCATGCCGCCGCCAATCACCTTGCCCAGCACCGTAATGTCGGGCTGGATGTTGTACATCGCTTGTGCGCCACCTAGGGCCACGCGAAAGCCCGACATCACTTCGTCAAAAATCAACTGCGTGCCGAACATGGTGCATAGCTCGCGCAGCACCCGCAAAAATTCTGCGCTAGCGGGCACCAAGTTCATGTTGCCCGCTACCGGCTCCACGATCACACAAGCGATCGTGTCGCGATGTTCGTCAAAGGCTACGGCCAATGCCTCTGGGTCGTTGTAGGGCAGCACGATAGTGTGAGCGGCCACATTGGCCGGAACGCCCGCTGAGCTTGGGTTTCCAAGGGTTAGTAGGCCTGAGCCCGCCTTCACCAACAAGGCATCGGCATGGCCGTGGTAGCAGCCTTCAAATTTGATGATCTTGTCGCGCCCGGTGGCCCCGCGCGCCAGGCGGATCGCGGTCATCGCGGCTTCGGTGCCGGAGGAGACGAAGCGCACTTGCTCCATCGATGGCACCAATTTGGTGACCAGTTCAGCAATTTCAATTTCGCCTTCGGTAGGCGCACCAAACGAGAGGCCTAGGGCAGCGGCTTCTTGCACGGCTTTGACGACTGCCGGGTGGGCATGACCCAAAATCAACGGGCCCCACGAGTTGATGTAGTCGATGTAGCGCTTGCCGTTGGCGTCCCAAAAATAGGCACCTTCGCCACGGGTGATGAAGCGTGGCGTACCGCCGACTGAACGGAAGGCGCGGACCGGCGAATTGACACCACCGGGGATGACGGCTTGGGCGCGGGCGAAGAGGGTTTCGTTGTTTGGCATACGTGGGCAGTTAGGGGTGAGGGGTGAGGTTCGTAACGCGGGTCGCGCTAAAAAGTGACTGGTAGGCTCGGGCGCGCGCGTTGATGTCGGGCGCATCAAAGATGTCAGAAATTACGGCTAGGGCATCGGCTCCGGCGGTAACGACCGGTGTCGCGTTTTCGGCTGTAATGCCGCCGATGGCAATCATCGGCACTTTGAGGTGGCGCGCGTGGGCAAAGAGTTCAAGCGGGGCGCGCACGGCGTTCGGCTTGGTGCTGGAAGCGAAGACGCTGCCAAAGGCAATGTGATCGGCACCTGCACCCACGGCGGCTTCGGCCAAGTCGAGTCGGTCGTAGCAGGAAGCGCCGATTAGCCGGTTCGCCCCTAGTTTTTTGCGAGCCACCGTGATGTCGCCATCGGTTTTGCCTAGATGAACGCCGTCCGCCTCGACCTCGAAGGCGAGTTTCACGTCGTCGTTGATGATGAATACCGCGCCATGCTTTTCACACAGCGCGGCTAACGCAATTGCGTGCTCGATGCGTTTGCCAGCAGACGAGCGCTTGTTGCGATACTGCACCACCACAGCACCACCTTCGAGCGCCGCTTTCACCTTGAGCAGCAGGCTGACGGTGTCATCCAGTTCGGGCGTAATGATGTAGAGCCCCCGGATGCGACCGCTGCTATCCCGATTTTCCTCACCCCTCACGCCTCACCCCTGGCTTTCTTCCGCAGCGGCTTGCCGAGCCCAAAACAGTCGATCCGGAATATGCTGGCCCATGCCGGGCCGAAACGCCCATTTGAGCGTGTTCCAAGTGTATTCCTGCGCATCGCGCACCGCTTCTGACAAATCGACCCCGTTGGCAAGCGTCGCCGCCAAGGCGGAAGCCAAGGTACAGCCGGACCCGTGGTAACTGCCGGGGAGCCGCGGCCAAGCGTCCTGGCGCACCAGAATGATGGCGTCGCTGTCTGCGTCAGCCCGATAGAGCGTGTTGATGACTTCGCTGGTGTTCTCATGCGTACCGGTGATGAGCACGTATTCCGCTCCGCCTTCGAGAAGCTGGGCAGCGCAATGCTCCAGCAGCAAATCTTCCCATTCCGAGCTGGAAGCATCGCCCATCAGCGCGCGGGCCAGGCGGCGCGCCTCGAGGCTGTTGGGCGTGAGGATGGTGGTTTGCGGCAGCAGCAACTCGTTAATTGCGTCGATCAAGTCGTCGGTGGCGAATTCGTGGCCGCCACCGGATGCCAACACCGGGTCAAGAATCAGCGGAATGTCGGGGTAGTCCGACACCACTTCAGCAATCGCGACACAGTTTTCTACGCTGCCGATCATGCCGATTTTGAAGGCATCGACCTGAATGTCTTCGAGCAACTCGCGCGCTTGGTCGGCAACCCAGCGGGCGTCGACCGGGTCGATATCTGAAACGCGAGCGGAATCCTGAATGGTGAGCGCGGTCACCACCGAGAGCGGGTGGCAGCCCATCGAGGCCAAGGTGAGCAAATCGGCTTGGATGCCCGCGCCGCCCGAGGGGTCGAACCCGGCAAAAGTGAGTACCACCGGCGGATTGGTCACAGATGTCCCTCGACCTGAGCCGGTAGATTTACTACCCGTGCCACTACCTGCTGAAGACATCGGTTGAGCCGTTTCTATGACGTAAGCATGATGCTAAGATCTCTTCATTCTAAAACGTCATCGGAAAACGATTCTTCGCACATGGACTACAAGACTTGGATGTGCCTCATTTGTGGGTGGGTATACGACGAAAAAGCGGGCGCGCCTGACGACGGCTTGGCACCCGGAACCCGCTGGGCCGATGTCCCGCTGAACTGGACTTGCCCCGAGTGCGGCGCGCGCAAAGAAGATTTTGAGCTGACCGAAATTTAAATGATTGGAGCGGTGGGCGGTGGCGCGCCAACTGACGAAAAGCTTGGCTGAAAACGGCTGCCAGAGCTGCGGCGGCCCACTTGTATAATCGGGCGAGTCTGGCGAAATCTTTGCAGCAACTGGCTTGGAAGGCTGGCACGCTTCCGCCGTGAGAAATAAGGGAATCCAAGAATGTCAGCTCAAGCAGCTCCCGCCGCAGGCGGCGCACTCGCTGGTGTGAAAGTGATGGTGATCGATGACTCGAACACCATCCGCCGCAGTGCCGAGATTTTTTTGATCCAGGCAGGCTGCCAAGTCATTCTGGCCGAAGACGGTTTTGATGCGCTTTCCAAAATCACCGACCATGGCCCCCATGTGATTTTTTGCGACATCATGATGCCCAGGCTCGATGGTTACCAAACCTGCGCGCTGATCAAGAAAAACGCCAAATTTTCATCTACCCCGGTCATCATGCTCTCGTCGAAAGACGGCTTGTTTGATCGCGCACGGGGTCGCATGGTCGGTTCAGACGAATATTTGACCAAGCCTTTCACCAAAGATAGCTTGCTCAAGACCGTTGCCCAGCATGCTTCTCCAGTCATTTCATAGCCGTTTAGTCTTCTAGCGAAAAGGGCATCATCATGTCGATCAAGAAAATTCTGGTTTGCGACGATTCACCTACCGAGCGCTTTGTCATTTCCGACCTTTTGGCCAAAAAGGGCTATCAGGTCATCAATGCCGAATCGGGAGAAGAAGGCGTCTCCAAAGCCAAATCCGAGTTGCCCGACCTCATCATCATGGACGTGGTGATGCCTGGCTTGAACGGTTTCCAGGCGACCCGGCAAATCTCGCGCGATGAGACCACCAAGCACATTCCGGTATTTATGTGTACGACCAAAGACCAAGAAACCGACAAGATTTGGGGTATGCGCCAAGGCGCCAAAGATTACTTGGTCAAGCCCGTCAATCAAGCTGAGTTGCTGGCCAAGATCGCCTCGCTCGGTTAACTGCTTCGCGCCCAAACTATGGCCAATCCCGCCTCTGCGCTAGTGTCTGCTTCGGCATCCGCTTACGCGCCTGCACCGGCGCCGGTGACCAAGCCCAAGCGCGTCAAGGTCAGTCTGCGTGAGTTCCAGCGCTCGCTGGCCGAGCGGGTGGCTGGTGCCAAGTCGACTGCGAGTATTCCGGCGCGCTTGGGCGTGCAAGCGGGCAAGGGTTTTTGGCTGATTGACCTGACCGAAGCGGGCGAAATTGTGCCGCTGCCAGAGATTCTCTCGGTGCCTTTAACCAAACCTTGGTTTGCCGGGGTTGCCAATATTCGTGGCAATTTGGTTTCCGTGGTCGATTTCGCCGGGTTCGCAGGGCATGAGCTCACGGCCCGCACGGTCGATTCGCGCCTGCTCTTGGCTGGTACTAAACATGGCATTAACGCCGCGTTGCTGGTGTCACGCATGATGGGCTTGCGCAACGTCGGACAACTCAAGCGTCAGGAAGGTTTTGAAAACTCTCAGTCATGGGTGGGGGCCGGTTTCTCCGACGACGAGGGCCGACTTTGGCATGAACTGCGGATCGGCGAGCTGGTGCGGCACGCCGATTTTTTGCAGGTCGGCGCTTGAGGCTTTTACCAGACCCGACCAACCGGCACGGAACCAAGTCGCCATCAACCATGTAACCAACACAAAAACGCACGCGAAACCGAGAGCCGGGCCGATTCAAATAACTAACCGCTTTCTCGAACATGATTTAACCAAAGGAGTAACACCACATGGCAACCGCAACCCTAACCACCCCGCCTGCTGCGAACGCAGTAGCCAGTGCTCCCACGGCGGCTGCCAGCGCCGCACTGCGCCAATCCGGTGGGCCAAAATCAAAAATTTCGCGCGTGCCCGGCATTGGCCACCTGCCTGCCGGTACGCAATACCAGATACTGGTGATTTTGATGGCCGTGTGCCTGGTCGCGATCGCGTTTGCGGTGTTCCAAGATCGGCGTGAGTCGGGCAATAGCACCGGCTATGTGGTGTTGTCCGGCGACGCACTGATGCATACGCAGCGCGTGGCCAAGGCAACTCCACAGGCGGTGCAGGGCAACCCGCAGGCTTTTTTCCAACTGCTGGAGAGCCGCGATCTGCTCGATTCGATCTTGCGTACCCTTGCCGACGGCGGAGTGGTTGACAAAGTGGATGTGTCCGCAACGGTGGGCGAAGTCCGGCCGGTGCTGGATCAGACCGTCGCCGAGTGGCAAAAATCGCAGAAAAACGCTTCCACGATTCTCAAGGAGCAGGCCAACCTCACCAAGCTGGGCCAGGCGATTCGCACCATCAACACCGCCAATCCGGCGATGCTGGAAACCGCCGAGCAAATCTCCGCTCTCAAGCTACAAAACAACGCCCCGGCACGTGAGATTTCAGTGGCGGGCCAGTTGGTGATGTTGACGCAGCGGATGGCGAAAAATGCCAACGCCCTGCTGGCAGGCGAGGCGATTGATCCTGAAGTCGCTTTTTTGTTGGGCAAAGACACCAATACCTTTCGTGATTTGATGCAAGGTTTGGCCAAGGGCAGCGAAGCCTTGCGCCTCTCGCCGGCCACTGATGGCGAAACCCGTGACAAACTCGCTGAGCTTGAAAAAGCGTTTGCGGACTACCAAACGGCAGTGTCGGGCATTTTGGGCAACATGCAGCAGTTGGTCAGCGCTAAACAGTCAGCGCAAAACATTTTCACCGACAACGAAAAGCTGCTCGGCCAGGTGCGTACCTTGGCCACCTCGTACGAGCAAGCGGCGCGTACCTCTGCGGCCACTTACTGGGTGATTGGTTTGGCTGCGCTGCTGACCTTGCTGTTGGCGGCGGCGTTGGTGCACGTCTACCAAGCATCAAACGCTAATGATCGCGCCGAATCAGCGCGTCGGCTGGTGGACGCGGAAAAGCAAGAGCAGGAAGCCAAGCGCGTCAACGACACTAACCAGGCGGCCATTTTGCGGCTGATGAACGAATTGGCCGAGGTGGCCGACGGTGACCTGACGGTGCAAGCGACGGTGTCGGAAGACATCACGGGTGCAATCGCTGACTCGGTCAACTTCACGATTGAAGAGTTGCGCACGGTGGTGGCGCGGATTAATACCGCCACCACCCAGGTGGCATCAGCCTCTGGTCAAGCAACCTCGACTTCGGTGGAGTTGCTCGTCGCAACCGACCGGCAGTCCAAGGAGATTCGCCAAACCGGTGACTCGGTGTTGCGCATGGCGCGCGACATCAACGAGGTGTCGTCTGGCGCGAGACAGTCTGCTGACGTGGCGCGCCAATCGCTGACCGCTGCCGAAAAGGGTATGCAAGCGGTACAAAACTCAATCTCCGGCATGAACGAGATTCGTGAGCAGATCCAGGAAACTTCCAAGCGGATCAAACGCCTGGGCGAGTCTTCCCAAGAAATTGGTGAGATTGTGGAACTGATCTCCGACATTACCGAGCAAACCAACGTGCTTGCGCTCAACGCTGCGATTCAGGCCGCTTCAGCCGGTGAAGCCGGGCGCGGCTTTACAGTGGTTGCCGAAGAGGTGCAGCGACTGGCCGAACGCTCGGCTGAAGCCACGAAGCAAATCGGCGCGATTGTGAAAACGATTCAAACCGATACGCAAGATGCCGTGGCTGCCATGGAAAAGTCAACCGTGGGCGTGGTCGAAGGTGCCAAACTTTCCGACGCGGCGGGTCAGGCGCTTGGCGAGATCGGGCAGGTATCCAGAAAGCTGGCCGAACTGATTGAGAACATTTCGGTGACGACCTCGCAGCAGGCGCAGTCTGCCGGTGGCGTGGCGCGCAACATCCAGGAAATTCTTTCGATTACTGAGCAAACCACCGCCGGTACCAAGCAGACCGCCGCCTCTGTGCAAGAGCTTGCAAGCCTCGCACAGGAATTGCAAAACTCCGTATCAGGCTTTAAGGTCGCTTGATATCGCTGAAGGTTTGGGGTGAACCGCTCCGACCTTGAGTTCAACGTTTACCGGAGGGTTGTCAATGAGTGCTCCTCAAGATATGGATATCGGCCCGCTCACCTGGGTCAAAGGTGAGATCGATCAGGCCCTGACCAAGGCCGCTGACGCTCTGGCGCAGTACACGGCATCGGTCAATGGTGGCAATGCCGATCTAACGCAACTCAAATTCTGCAAAACGCATTTGCATCAGGCGCACGGCGCCTTGCAAATCGTCGGTCTCGACGGCGTGACCAAGCTCTCCGAAGAAATCGAAGCGCTGGTCGGCAAGTTTGAAACCGACCCGGCTGCGATTACGGTGGGCAACACCGCGGCCGGTGTCAACGCGATGGCCGCGATCAGCCGCTATCTCGATGAGTTGGCCCAAGGTGCCGCACACCAGCCAACCCGGCTCTTCCCCGCCTATCAAGCGGTGATGAAGGCGCGCGGGATTGACCGCTTTTCCGAAAGCGATTTGTTTTTCCCGGACCTTTCGCATCGCCCGCCGCAGCGCACTGACACGGTCAAGCCAGAAGACCTGCGCGTATATGTACGCAACTCGCGCCGCTTGTTTGAGGGCGGCTTGCTCAAGTATTTGCGCAGTACGGGCGACACCACGGGCTTAAGGGAAATGCTCGATGGCGTGCGCAGCATAGAAGCCACCCAAGCCTTGCCGCAGCATCGCGCCTTCTGGTGGGTGACGATCGGCTTTATCGAGAGCTTGATTGACGACGGCGCTGGGCCTACCCTGGAAGCCAAGCGCCTCTTGGCGCGCATCGATTTACAAATGAAGCGCCTCATGGAAGGCAGCGCCAACGTTGCCGAAAAGCTGATGCGTGATGCGCTCTATTTCGTGGCCAAAAGCCGCGGCAGCAGCGAGCAGGTCAAAGCGATCAAGGCCGCCTACGCGCTGGCGGGCGCACTGCCCGACGGCCAAGCGATTGCAGTCAGCCTCGACCCCTATGCCGATACCTTGCGCCAAGTGCGCGAATCTCTGGGGCAGGCAAAAGACAAATGGAACAAGTTTTCGGCCGGATCCAAGTCCGAACTGGCGAGCTTTATCGAGGTCTGCAAAGAACTGAGCAGCCGCGTCGCACTGTTGAAGCAGCCAGACTATTCACGCTTGACGCAGTCGCTTGGCGTGGTCGGCGGTTGGGTTGCTGCGCCAGCTGGTGAAGGTGGTGGCGGCAAAGCCACCGAGTCGGTTGCGCTTGAAGTGGCCACCGCGCTCATTCTGTGTGAAAACGCGGCTGAAGGTTTTTCACGCATTGCCGCTGACCCCACCGAATTTTCTGGTCAGGTGAGTGCAATGACCGGGCGGCTCAAAGCGGCGATCACCGGTCAAACTGACAATGCGCCGCCGGTGCCAGCGCTCGACGAAATGTCGCGACGCGCTCAGGAGCGGCTGCTGATGGCGCAAGTTGCAGGTGAGATTCAGACCAATCTGCGCGGCATTGAGCAGGTGCTCGACACCTTCTTCCGTGACCCTGAAAAGCGCGAGGATCTGCCCGGCTTGCAACTGCAGGTCAAGCAGGTCTCTGGTGCGCTGATGATCCTTCAGCAGGATCAGGCGGTGGGTGCATTGCAGTCAGTCAGTGCCGATTTGAGCCAGTTTGCTGCCCCCGACTACGTGCCGCAAGCGAGCGATTTTGAGCGCACGGCGCAAACGCTCTCCGGCTTGGGATTTTTTGTCGATGCCTTGCAGTACGGCCCGGCGGACTTTGATTCCTACATGAATCCGCTCAAGTCCAAACCCCGGCAAGTGCAGGCTGAGGTGCAGGTTGAGATGGTGCCCGCGCCGAATATACCGAATCCTGCGCTGGCTCTCGGTTTGGTGTCGCCCGCATCAACCCCGGCATCGACTCCGGCAGCAGCCGTGGCCGATTTGGCAATCGACTTTCCCGATATCAGTTTTGGCGCGCCCGCAGAAGCCAGCGCGGAGGACGATTTCATAAAAAAAGCGTTTGACGAGGCGGCCATGCTCGCGGGACTGAGCCCCGCTGCTGCCTCGTCCGACAGTGCGCCGGTTGCTGCGCGCCTCACCGCGTCACCTGGGCCTGAGTCGTCACCGCCAATGACGGTTGAGCTCGAGCTCGAGCAGGAAATGCGCGACACCCGTGCTCTTTTTGAAGCACTGGAGCTCAACCCCGACGACCCCACGCTCAAGCGCGAGCTCAAAGCCAGCCTCAAGGCGATCAAAGACGACGCTGACCTGGTGGATGACGGCGCGCTTAAGGCGCAGGCGATCGACGCGATGAAGCTGCTGCAAACCGGCGACCTGTCGGTTGAGGTTGCGCAATTGCGTCAGGCGATGCCCGACATCGTGCTCGATTTTGGCGCGGTGTCAATCGCAGCGCCCTCTGCACAAACGCAGGCTTTGGTGGACGCGCCGGACGATGCGCTGGATGCCGAATTCCTGCAAATCTTTCTTGAAGAAGCCCAGGAGGTGCTGGTCTCGATTGCGACCAATCTGGGCTCACTGCGCGAAGAGCCTTCCAACAAAGAATATCTCACCACGGTACAGCGTGGTTTCCACACACTCAAGGGCAGTGGCCGGATGGTGGGGCTGGCGCACTTTGGCGATGTCGCCGAGTCGATTGAGAAGACGCTCAAGAAGTGGCTCGAAGAAACTCGCCCGGCCACGTCGCCGCTCTTTTCCTTGGCAGAAAGCGCTGGCGAGCTCTTCATCCACTGGGTGGAAGACTTGGCCACCAATGGTCGCTCCGCAATGCGTGGCGAGCCGATGATCGCGGCCGCACTGCTGGTGCGTGAGGGTGGTGTCTTCCGGCTTGAGGCAGCGCTTGATCCACCGGTGGCACTCAATCTCGATCTTTCCGATGATTCACCAACGGTGACTGCAACTGTTAGCTCGGGCAGTCTCGCGCCGATCGTGAGTACTCCGCCCAACCGTTTTGGCGCTGAGCCGGATGTCGACACCCTGGTGCTTTCACAGACCGGCAGGCAGCGCGCCGTAGCCGTGGCTGGCAGGAGCGGGCCTACCGCGACGATAACCCTGCCGCGCGCGCCTTTGGTGGCTCTCGATCGGGATTCAGACTGGTTGACCGCGACTGCAACATCGCCATCACCACCCATCCCAACGATGCCATCGCACGCACCCGCTCCTGCGGTGTCCGTCATTGCTTCTGCCCCGACGTTAACGCCCAACGCGTTACTTGCGGCGAGCGGCGCGGCTGCAGTTTCGCTCTCGGCGGCGGCGATTGTTGCCAAAAGTGCTGAGATCGCGCGGGCAGCGCAGGCCGAGCGGGCAGCCCGTAACGACACCGGCCTCAATCCGTTAGCAACCGCTGCCAAAGCCAATGCTGGGGTCAGCCAGCCGGTTATGCCGGCGATTCCCAAAACACCTGAAACCACCGTGGTGATCGGCGAAGCACGGGTATCGCCCGCGCTCTACAATATTTTTGTGCAAGAGGCCGATAGCCACCTGCTCACCATGCGCCGCGAAATGGTGCGCCTCGAAGACGCGCCAGACGAGATTATTTCCGAGAGCTACATCCGCGCTGCACACACCTTGGCGGGAATTGCCGGTACGGTGAATTTTGCCAAGCTGTCGGAGTTGGCGCGCCAGGTTGAGTTGTGTGTGCAACCCGCCCGCAAGCAGTCGATTTCACTTTATCAAAGTGAACGGGAGCTGCTGCGCTCGTGTACCCAGTCGCTTTCTGACATGGTCGATGCGGTCAAGAACCTGCGTCAGCCGGTTTCCGCCGAGGGATTGATCGCGCAACTCTACAACCTTAAGGCAGATTTGCAGGAGCGGGTTCCCGGTGCGGCGGTCAAGCCAGACTGGATGCGCATTACCCAATCGATGGCCGCCCTGCGCAGTACCCAGAGCCAGGAAGTGCTTAAAGTCGATGGTCCGGAAGAGTTACTCCCGGCTGAAGAATTGCTTGCCCCCGAGTTGCTGGTGCCGCCCGCGACGGTCGCGGTCGCGCCTCGCCCCGCGCCAGCCGCCGCCCTCGTGGTTGCGCCCGCCGTGGCCGCGCTGGAGGTGACGCAATTGCGGATTGACCCGCTCACTGCGCTGGAACTTGCGCAAGCAGAGGATGACGCGGTGTTGCTCGATGTCACTGCGGTGCCTGAAGAGTTCTCGCCGACGGCGACCGCGTTCCGTGAGGCGGCCGGTGCCGCTGGGGCCGGTTCTACGCTGATGCGCATCGCCGCGATTACCGCGCCGGCCGGGGTTCTAGGCGAGCTCGGGTCTTTGGCCGCGCCAGTGGTACGCACGCCCGACCTCTTGCTCGATCCGCCGGGCACTTCGCTCGCGGGAACGGTGCTGAATCTCGAAGCCGACACCTTTGAATTTGATGTCAGCAATGTCGTCGTCCTGCCAGATTCGACGGCCAAGGCTGCCACCACTGCCACCACTGCGCCAGATTTTGACTACGACTTAACCGATACGCTGACCACTGCGCGCCCCAACCTGGGCGCCTTGGGTGTGACTTCGGCAGTACCCGCCGTCAAGCCATTTTCGGAAGAAGACCCGCCGACCGCGTTTGACCTGTTGCGGGCAGCCGCGTCGGCAACGCCCGAAACGCCTTCGCCGAGGGCTACGGCTTTTGATGAGTATGAAGAATTCGACCGCCGCACCGAACGGATTGACGATGAAATCGACGAGCAACTGCTGCCGATTTTTATGGAAGAGGCGCTCGAAATAGTGCCTGCCATCGGGCGTGACTTGCGCGCCTGGCAGAGTGATGCGGCCGATCACGCGTCGGCGCAATCGCTGCTGCGCTCGCTGCACACCCTCAAGGGCAGTGCCCGCATGGCAGGTGCCATGGCGATGGGCCAACTGACGCATGCGATGGAGTCGCGGATTGAAAACGCGATGGAGTTGCCGCAAGTGCCGACCGCGTTCTTCGAAGAGTTGATGACTTCCTACGACCGCACCAACTACTTGATGGACAAGTTGGCGCGCTACAACCCCGAGATCGCCCGCGCTGAACGCGCCGCGCGCGAAGCGCGTGCCGCAGTTGAAGAGGCGCAGGATATGCTGCAAGTGGCGCCCGAGATGGCGCGCAAGTTGGGCATAACGCAAAGCCTCAGGGCACTGACGCAAACGCAGTCGGTTAAGCCGATTATGCCGAATGAGCTGATCGCGCCTCTGGCAGCAACGCAGGGTATGGCGGCGCTGGCGCTGGGTGTCGCCAGTGTCGCTGGCGCGCCCGCGGTCACCGGTGCTGCGGTCGCCGCATCGGATGAGCCTAAGCTGCAGGTCGGGCAGGCGCACGATGCCGCAGCCGGCGTCGCCGGGCACGCCGTGGTCATGCCAGCTGCGGCAACCGTCAACGCGGATAGCGGCAAAGCACTCTTGCGGGTGCGTGCCGACATGATTGACCGCTTGGTCAACCAGGCCGGTGAGGTCAGTATCGGCCGCTCACGAATCGAAGGCGAAATGCGAGCGCTCAAGGGCAGTTTGCGCGAACTGACCGAAAACGTGATTCGCTTGCGCACCCAATTGCGCGAGATGGAGATCGCCGCGGAATCGCAAATGCAGTCGCGGATGGATTTGCAGAAGGAGCAAAAACTCGATTTCGATCCGCTTGAATTCGACCGGTTTACGCGCTTTCAGGAGCTGACTCGTTTGATGGCCGAGTCGGTCAACGACGTGGCCACCGTGCAAGGCACTTTGCTCAAAAACTTGGACGATGCCGATGCCGCACTGGTGGCCCAAGGCCGGACCAATCGCGAATTGCAAAACGACATCATGCGGGTGCGCATGGTGCCCTTTGCCACCGTGGCAGAGCGACTTTATCGGGTGGTGCGGCAAACCTCCAAAGAGCTGAACAAGCGCGCCAACCTCGACATTCGCGGCGGTCAAGCCGAGATTGACCGCTCGGTGCTGGAGCGCATGACCGGGCCGTTTGAGCATTTGCTGCGCAACAGCGTGGCGCACGGGATCGAATCGCGTGAAACGCGGCTGCAACAGGGCAAAACCGAGCTGGGCGAGATCGCCCTCACAGTCCGTCAGGAAGGCAATGAATTCGTGCTCGTGTTCGCCGACGACGGCGCGGGTATCAATGTCGAGCGGGTGCGCGCCAAGGCACTGGCCAAGGGCTTGATGCAAGAAGGTGACCATCTCACTGATGCGCAAATCGCCGAATTCATCTTTTCGCCGGGGTTTTCTACCGCCGAAACCGTGTCCGAGATTTCGGGCCGGGGCGTTGGCATGGACGTGGTGCGCTCCGAGGTAGCAGCGCTCGGCGGGCGGATCGACATTGACTTTAAGGCTGGGCGCGGCAGCACCTTTTCGATCTACCTGCCGCTCACCTTGGCGGTAACCCAGGTCGTGCTGGTGTCAGCTGGCGGTGCAACCTATGCCTTCCCTTCCGCCATGGTCGAGCAGGTGCGCCAGATCAAGGCCGACGAATTGGCCAAGTCGTACGCCAAGCACAGCTTTGAGTGGCAAGGGCGCGACTACCCGCTCTACTTCCTGCCGCGCCTGCTCAATGAAACCGAAGCCGCCTCGCAGGGCCAGCGGTTCACGCCGATATTGTTGTTGCGCTCAGGTGCACAGCGGGTTGCGGTACACGTTGACGCGATGGTCGGCAACCAGGAGGTGGTGGTCAAAAATATCGGGCCGCAATTGGCCCGTGTGACTGGCATCTCGGGTGCCACCGTGCTCGGTTCAGGCCAGATCGTGCTGATCCTCAACGCGGTGCAACTGATGCAAACCCATCAGGCCCACCTGGCAGCGCAGGTCAAGCCCGGCGGGGCAGGGCTAGGCAGCCAGGCCGGTCAACACGAGTCGGGCGCACTGTCGTCTGGGGCCACCGTGAGCAGCGCCCCACTGATTTCGCAAACCCCACTGGTGGTGCGTAATTTGCCTACTGTGATGGTGGTGGACGACTCGCTCACGGTGCGAAAAATCACCACGCGCTACCTCTCGCGAGAAGGCTACCGTGTGGTTGCCGCGAAAGACGGAGTGGACGCACTCGAGCAGTTGCAAGATACCCTGCCTGACGTGATGTTAGTCGACATCGAAATGCCGCGCATGGACGGTTTTGACCTGACGCGTAATGTGCGGGGCGACGAGCGCCTGCGCAAGATCCCGATCATCATGATTACCTCGCGCACTGCTGACAAGCACCGCAACTACGCGCGTGAAATCGGGGTTAACGTGTTCTTGGGCAAGCCCTACCAAGAAGACGAGCTGCTAGAGCACATCGCCCAGTTTGCCAAGGCAGTGGCGCTTGCTTGAGCACTACGGACGACGCTTGCGTTTGCCGCTACGTCTAAGGCAAATGCAAACGTCCGGTGAAAATCCCCGCCTTGTAGCCGGTTAGCGTGCCCAGCATTTGCTGCTGCACGTAGGGGATCGAGAGCAAGGGTTGCATCAGCCAATCTCGGCCCCACGCCACCGCGTCCCAGTTCGACTGATAAAACGGCGTGAGCCAGCGGCTGGCCCGCTGAAAGTAGCGCGTGTGCGCTGCCCGTTCCTGGGTGTGACTGGCGAGCGCTTGCGCGACCCCGCTTTCACTCCCATTGATGCCGCGCACGCACTGCGCCAGACTCCAAGCATCAACCAGCGCCAGATTGGCCCCCATACCCAACTGTGGGCTCATCGCGTGCGCCGCATCGCCGATCACGACCGCGCGGCCGTGATGCCAGCGTGGCAGGGTGACATCGGCGTAATGCGCGTAGGCCAGTTGTCTCTCGTCTTGCAAGCTTTCCAACAGCGGCGCGGCTGCGGGATTGAGTTTTAGCGCACGCCGCTTGATTTCCGCCACCGTCAGCGGTGCGCTGGCATGTGCGGCGGTTGGCAAGCTCCAGAAGAGGCTCACCACCGGTGTAGTCCCGCCCGGTTCCAAGCCGGTTGGCATGATGCCCAGCATTTCACGTGCGCCGCGATACCACTGGCGCAAGGCTTGGGTGTAAGCGCCCGCGTGGTCGGGCAGCACCGCCCAATACGCACCCCAGGGGTAAGGGTGCGCGCGCTCATTCAAGCTTGCAGTGGCGCACCACACCCGCCGCAGGGTCGAACGGGTACCGTCGGCGATCACCAGCAGCGCAAAACGCTCTTCAAGCGCTTCATCACCGCGGGGAAATTGCTCGAAAAGCCTTATCCCGTGCGGGTCTTCAGCATAGTGGTTGATGTCGTAGCCGGTGCGCAAGATGATTCCGGGATGCCCGCGCACGGCCTGCAACAAGGCGTGGTAGACCACGCCGCGATGCGTGCCCCAGCCTTGCGCGCCCGGATCGTCGCGCCAGTCGCCGTAGGCAATATCCATCACGGTGCGGCCGGTGTGCGAAACACCTGTGAGTCGGTCGATTGGTGCGATTTGGCGGCGAATTTCTTCTGCCACACCAAGTTGCGCCAAGATGCGCTGGCCAATCGGCTGGACCAAAATCCCCGCGCCCACCGGTTGCGGTGCGGAAATACGCTCAAAGAGCGAAACTTGGTGACCGTCACGCGCCAAAAACAGCGCGGCGGTCATGCCGGCAAATCCGCAGCCGACTATTCCAATTTTCATGTAGCTATTTTCATGCGGCCAATTTCAACGCACCGCGCCGTGAATCTTCGCCAATACCGGGAGCAGATGCTCGCGGAAGCGCTCTGGGTCTTCGCTCATCGGGAAATGTCCCAAGCCCGGCATGATGGTGACGTCAGCGCCCGCAATATGGCGGGCCGCCTCCAGCGTGTCTTCGGGCGGGCATGAGTAGTCGTACTCGCCGGTGAGCAGATAGAGCGGGCACTTGGCCGTATCGATGCCGCCAAGCTTGGCGCGAATGTCGCCATCGATCTTGTAGAAATACAAATCGCCCTTGAAGACACCCGGGCCGCCTTGCATGTAATGCCACAGCGTTTCCCAGCGGTGCGCGCTAGGCGCTTGCGGCCCGACCAGCCCCGACACCACGCCTGCGCAGGTCTCGCCGCCATGCGCGTTGGGGTGGTTCAGCCATTCCAAATCGTAGTAAGGGTCAACGTGGGCTGAAGCTTGCAGCCCGATGATGGCGCGAAACATTTCCGGATGCAACAACGCCAGATACAGCGCGATTCGTCCGCCGATGGAGCAACCCATGAAGGCCGGCTTCTCCAGACCCAGCGCCGCGCTCACCGCGAGAATTTGCGCCACATACGACTCTGAAGTCAGGCGGTAATCGTCCTTCTCCCAGCCTTCAGGCGGCGATGATTTGCCGTGCCAGGGCATGTCGAAGGCAATCACCCGAAAGTGCGCGGTGATCGCCGCATCATTCATCAGCGCGCGAAACTGTCGCCCGTCGGCACCGGCCGTGTGCAGGCACAGCAGAGGGATGCCCTGGCCGGCTTCCTCAAAATAAACGCGTTGCTTGACACCTTCAATCGCCAAGTGCAGGTAGCGCCCGATGATCGGTTCAAGCATGGAGTAGCCCCGTTAAAGTCAGGCGACGCGGTGCTTCCAGCAGGCCTTTGAAGTAAAACAGATTGGCCATAAAGGGTTGCAGGTTGCCTTCGATCTCGAGCAAGCGCTTTTTTCGCAGCGCGAACAAATCGTGAAAACCCGCGCGGGGCAAGGGTTTCCAGTACTCCATCCAAGCCGCGCGCGGCGCTATCAGGCGCAATTCGTACTGCGGCATGATGAAGCGGGCGGTGCCTGGCGCTTCCCGCGCCACGGTAGTCAGCTGCCCGGCAGCAATCACCAGCCGGTAGCGCTCCGGCGCAGCGTCGTCAGCCAGTTCCACCATCAAGCTGGTGTTGACGAAGCGCCCTTTGCGTTGCAGCCATGGGTCGGTATTGACGAGATCAACGATTCCCTCCAGCATCACTCCTCCTCAAATTAAATAGGGACTGTCCCTATTTAATAGCCATTTAATTGGCGTTGCCAAACCACCGACCTTGCACGTACGCGCCCGCGAAGAGCCCAGCGACTGAGATGAGCAGGGGCCAATTGCCCGCGCCCAAGCCCGCGATCGCAGGCCCCGGGCAGACCCCTGAAATACCCCAGCCGATGCCAAAAATCGCGGCGCCCACCAGCGTATCGCGGTTCATCACTGAGGGGTGCTTGCCGAAATTTTCTGCAAGCAGAGGCTTTTTCATCAGGCGCGGCAGCAACTGGTAAGCGATCAGTGTCACGGCCGCAGCACCGCCCAAGACCAGCAAGAGGCCGAAGTCCTTAAATCGCAGAAAGCTTAAGACGACTTCGGGCCGGATCATCGTCGAGGCTGCCAGGCCGAAACCAAACAGCGCACCGCAGAGCAATACCACGAGCAGATGAGAGGTTTTCATCACAGGCCCCCGAGTGCTTTCACCACATTAGCCACGACAATCGCTGTGCCCAGAAAGATGCACACCGCTGCTAAGGAAGGTGGTTGCAGCGAGCCCAGACCACAGATGACGTGCCCCGAAGTGCAGCCATTGCTCATCCGTGCACCGAAGCCTGCGACGAAGCCACCGAGCAACAATTGCCACCATGAAATCGAGGTTTGAAATGTCGCCCCGCCGCTGAAGAATACGATGAACGCGAGCGCACCGAGCACCAAGCCTGCGGCGTAGACCACGCGCCACACGCGGCTCTGGGTGAATCGAGCGTCCTGAAAAAATGGTACTTTGGACACCCACGACCAAGTGGAGGTGAATACCGTACTCATGCCGCCGATCAGGCCGGTGGCGGCAAACAGCAGGCTGACGGCTAGCCCGAGCAAAATGCCGCCCGCCAGATAGTGTGCAAACCCGGTGGGAAAGATGGTTGCCATGCGTAGCTCCTAAATATTTCCGGGGAAGATGCCTGAAGAATGGCTCTGGATGGACTTCTTCAGGCTGCTGTTGCGCCCGGACGGCCCGCTTCGACCACCCAAGTTGCTTGGGTAGCGATCTTGGCATCGACCTTGGTCGCGTCGTCGAGCGTGCGGAACCGGGTAGTAGTGCGTTGCGCAGTAATTTCCATCACCACATAGCCGCGCTCGTCGCCGCGCACCATTTTCATGTGCGGATTGGCGGGCAGCGCATGTTCGATGCGCTCCTTGGTCCAAAACGAGGTTGATGAGATCGAAGTGCCGCAGAACTCACTCGCTACCGCCGGTGAGTTGCGGTTCGCGAAATCGCGCTTCAGATCCGCCACATGGCTGGTGTGTGTGTCGCCTCCGATCACCAGCGAATTCGTGGCGCCGCTAGTGGAGATGCTGTCGATCAGGCGGCTGCGCGCAGCCGGGTAGCCGTCCCAGCCGTCGGTCCACCAGGTCATGCCGTCTTTGAGCGGGCGACCCCAGGGGCTTAGCACCGTGGTTTGTGCCAACACATTCCACTGCGCCCCGGACGTTTTGAAACTCTCTGCCAGCCATGACTCCTGAGTGCTGCCAAGCTTGGTGCGCGCGGGGTCGAGCCGCTCTGGGCACTGCGCATCCGTCACGGTATTGGAGCCGCCGCGCATTGGCTTGGGGCAGGGCTGTGCGCCCCGGTACTGGCGCGTATCGACCACGTGAAAGCGCGCCAAGTTGCCGAAATCGACATTGCCATAAATCAGCGCTTCATGGGCGCGCGGCAGCATGCTTTTGCGCAGCGGCATATTCTCAAAATACGCTTGATAAGCCGCTGACCGCCGGCCTAAAAAATTGGGCATCAGATCTTCGGCCTGATCGTTGGCGTAGTCGTTGTGAACCTCATGGTCATCCCAAGTCATGATCCACGGGGCGCTCGCATGTGCTGTTTGCAAGTCGGCATCGAGTTTGTAATGGGCATAGCGCTCGCGGTAGTCCGCCAAAGTGAGTGCTGGGCCTTTGCCATTGTGGGCGCGCGGCCGCACTTGTGTGTTGTTGGCCCCAGCGCTGATGGCTCGGGAGCCGCCTTCGTAGATGTAATCGCCGAGAAACATGATCAAATCCAGGTTTTCAGCCGCCATTTGGCGGTAGGCCGCAAAGTAGCCGGTTTCGTAATGCTGGCAGGAGGCGAAGGCAAAGTGCAGGCGCTCCGGTTTGGCTTCGCGCAGCGGCAAAGTACGAGTGCGGCCAATCGCGCTGGTGAAGACGCCACTGTGGAAGCGATACCAATAGTCACGCTGTGGGTCAAGGCCCTCCGGCTCCACATGGACGCTAAAGCCCATGCGTGGTTGCGCCGTCACCATGCCTTGCTGCACCACTTGACGAAACTCGCGGTCACGCGCTAACTCCCAGCGCACCTCGATGGACGCATCGGGCAGGCCGGAGAGGACACCGGTATCGTACAGCCGGGTCCAAAGCACCATACTCGATGCGGCTGGGCAACCCGATGCCACGCCCAGCGTAAATGGGTCCCTGCGCAGCGTTTGCGCAGCCAGCCGGGCGGCGGGCCAAAGCGGCGCGGTGAGGAGGAAGGCAGTGCCCGCAAAAAGGGCACGACGCTTCATTGGCTACCGTTTCAGCGCTCCGAATCAGAAAAATCAGAACTTCTTGTTCAAGCCCAGTTTGCGGGTCACGTCTTGATCGAGCGACAAATCGGCGGCTCCGGCAAACTTGTCTGCCGTACCGGCATCTTTGGCTTCCAGGCGGAATTTGACGCGCAAATCGTTCACTGAATCTGCGTTGCGCAGCGCCTCGTCGCGAGTGATGTGGCCGCTTTCTGCTAACTCAAACAAGGCTTGATCGAAGGTGCGCATGCCGACTTCGTTCGACTTGGCCATGGTTTCTTTGATCGAACCGACATCGCCTTTGAAGATTTGATCGGCCACCGTGGCGGTATTGAGCAAAATCTCGACCGCTGCGACGCGCCCGCGCCCGTCGGACTTGCGGATCAGGCGTTGCGACAGCACGGCCTTCAAATTGAGCGACATATCCATCAGCAACTGCGAGCGCTTTTCTTCCGGGAAGAAGTTGACGACCCGGTCGATTGCTTGATTGGCGTTGTTCGCGTGCAGGGTTGCCATACACAGGTGGCCGGTTTCGGCGAAGGCAATCGCGTACTCCATGGTTTCGCGGTCGCGCACCTCGCCGATGTAGATCACGTCCGGCGCCTGGCGCAGCGTGTTTTTCAGCGCGGCGGCCCAGCTTTGCGTGTCGCGACCAATTTCGCGGTGGCTTACCAGGCAGTTGATGTTCGGGTGGATGAATTCGACCGGGTCTTCAATCGTGACGATATGGTCGTTTGCGGTTTGGTTGCGATGGTTGAGCATCGCCGCCATCGAGGTTGATTTGCCCGAGCTGGTGGCACCGACCTTCAACAACTGGCCGCGCTTTTCCATCACGATGTCTTTCAGGATCGCCGGCAGACCCATCTCTTCGACCGTGGGAATCTTCGCCGGAATCGTGCGGCACACCATCGAGACATGCTCTTGCTGGTAGTAGACGTTGACGCGAAAACGCCCGATGCCATCGGGGTTGATGGCGAAATTGCACTCCTTGGTGTCTTCAAACTCGCGAATCTGCTTCTCGGTCATCAGTGAGTAAGCA
>JANLTH010000160.1:0-16764 GCA_031362865.1 Burkholderiales bacterium
GTTAACCGGACGCTACTGTAATGATTTAGAAATGGAATGAGTGAACCGCCAGCAGCTCACCGAATTACTCCAGTGACTAATCGGGTAGCCCGTTGAGCGAATACATCGCTTGCAAGAGTAGCGAAGGTTCGCCGAAAGCGCCGAAATGGGTGCTGTACAAGGCCACGATCGCCGGGTCACGATACAGTCTGGCAAGCGCTGTGTCTACCGCCAGCTTCAAGTCGCGCTGTGCAGCGCGCATCATCAGGCCATAGGGCTCGTACGAGAGTAAATCGGCGCCGAGGCGATAGGCTTTGGCGTCGCCGCCAGCCAAGCCCATCAATACCACTTGATCGGCCGCGTAAGCATCGACTGCCCCAGACTTGAGCGCAGCCAGGCCTTCGGCGTGGTCTTTGATCGACACCACTTGAGCGCTGATGCTGCGCTTGGCCAAGGCGGCCTTGATCGCGTTCTCGGTGGTGGTGTTGCCCACGATACCGATTTTTTTGCCAGCGGTTTTTGCCAGGCTGTCGATCCCTGATTCGCTCTTGGAGAGCAGGTTTGCGCCATCGGCAAACGTCATCAACGAAAAATCGAATTCGCGTTGTCGCGCCAAGGTGTTGGTGGTCACGCCACATTCGATATCGATCTTGCCGTTCTTGAGCATCGTGAAGCGATTTTCGGCCGTCACCGCCACCCACTTCAGCTTGAGGTCTGGCAGCTTGAGTGCGCTCTGCACGCTTTGTGCGGCGCGCTTGCACAATTCGATGGAATAGCCTTGTGGCGCACCACTAGCACCAACGGAGGAGAAAGGGGCGGAGCTGGCCCGATAGCCCAGGTTGATCGACTTGGTGGCCTTGATGCGCATCATCGTCGCGTCGAGCGCGAAAGACGGTGCGCTGAAGGCTGCGGTGGCTAGTGCCAAGCTCATGATGAAAGGCTTGAAAGACATGGTGTGGCTCCAATGGAAAAAATGCGCTCAGGTTGCACATTATTCACCAGATGAGCGCATCATGATTCCTGTTGTCGGCAAATTTGATCTCGCCACGCGCGGGCGTGCTTTGGGTGCGCTTGACACGATCTTGGTGTCGTAACATCATCGTTTTAACCCAGAGGAGAAAACGATGTTCACGCACGTAATGGTTGGTGCAATTGATATGGATGCGTCAAAGAAGTTTTATGACGCGATTATGGGCGCGCTGGGCATTCCGCCCGGCACAGCTGATGCAAGAGGCCGGGTTTTTTACCGGACGAAAACCGGCGTTTTTGCGCTCACCAAGCCGATCAACGGCGAGGCAGCATCCGCAGCCAACGGTGGCACGATCGGGTTCGCCGTCGAAAGCCCAGAGATCGGTGACGCATGGCATGCCGCCGGTATCTCCAGTGGCGGAACCACCTGCGAAGACCCTCCCGGATTCCGTGAAGGCCCGATGGGCAAAATGTACCTGGCCTACCTGCGCGACCCGGCTGGCAACAAGATCTGTGTGCTCAAGCGGATGGGCTGATAGTCATCGTCACAACCGGTAGCGCGCAAGGAGCGCCGCGTATTCTGGGTTGCGCTGACTGGTTTGACTCCGGACTCGGAAACCGCTGCGCGCCTTCCGGGCTACACCCTTCAAGTCACCCGCCCACCCTTCAACGGCAAACTCCTCACCGGTTTACCGGTCGCGGCAAAAATCGCATTCATTACCGCCGGTGCCACCACGCAAATGGTGGGTTCGCCAACCCCGCCCCAAAAATCGAAGGTTGGCACAATCACCGTTTCTACCCTGGGCATTTCGGCCAATTTGATGAGCGGGTAGCGGTCGAAATTGCGTTCCACCATGCGGCCTTTTTCTACCGTCATCTCACCGTGTAAGACCGCGCTTAGTCCATAAGCTACCGAGCCTTCCACCTGCGCTGCGATTTGGTCTGGATTGACCGCATGGCCGCAATTGAGGGCCAGCACCATGCGGTGCACTTTGACTTGACCTTGCGCATTCACCGAGACTTCAGCGGTGGCCGCAGAATAGCTGGCATAGCCCATGAATTGCGCGATGCCGCGATACACGCCCGCAGGTAGCGGTTTGCCCCAGTCGCCCTTTTCTGCAGCCGCGTTCAACACCGCCAGATGTTTGGGGTGTTTACTCATCAAATTGCGGCGGAACTGCAGGGGGTCGGCGTTGGCGGCTTTGGCCACTTCGTCGATAAAGCACTCCATGTAAATGCCATTCTGGTTAGTATTCACGCCGCGCCACGGGCCTACTGGCACGTGGGTGTTGCGCATCGCGTATTCGAGCCGGAACGCAGGGAAGGTGTAGCCCAGTTGCGCGTCGTTCGGAGCCGCCCAGAAGCCTTGCAGCTGGCGCTCGTCTTTGCCGTCTTTAATCAGTGCCGGGTTAACGTAGGCGTTGATCGACTGGCCGGAGAGCTTGAGGTGAAAGCCGGTCAGTTGGCCTTGCGCGTCGAGCCCGGCGGCCAGTTTGCAAGTCGAGATCGGGCGGTAGAAGTCTTGGGCTTGATCTTCTTCGCGGCTCCAGGCCATTTTTACCGGCACTCCAGGGAACTGCTTGGCAATCTCCACTGCCTGGCGCACAAAATCTTGCGCGCCACCGCGCCGCCCAAAGCCACCGCCCAAGTCGTGTTTGTACACCTCGCATTTGTCGAGCGGCAGGCCGGATGATTCTGACAAGGCGGCGTGCGATGCTTCACCGTTTTGGGTAGGCACCCAGACTTCAGCGCGCTCTGCTGTGACGCGCGCGGTGCAGTTCATCGGCTCCATCGTCGCGTGTGCCAAGAAGGGCGTGCTGTACACGGCCTCGACCTTTTTGGCAGAGGCGTTGATCGCGGCAAGCGCATCGCCTTCGTTGCGGCTTACATAGGCATCGCTGGCATCAAGCCCGCCTTTGAGGTGGGCCGCAATGCTGGCGCTCGAGAGGTTGGCGTTCACGCCTTCGTCCCACACGATGGGCAGGGCGTCGAGCGCTTTTTTGGCGCGCCACCAGGTATCCGCCACTACGCCGACAGTGAAGTCGTTCACTCGCACGGCTTGCTTGACCCCGGGCATGGCGGCGATTTTCGCGCCATCAAAGCTGGCGAGCTTGCCGCCGAATACGGGGCAGGCCATGATGGCGGCGTGCAGCAAGCCGGGCAACTTCAAATCAATCGCATAGACCTTGCTGCCATCGAGCTTGTCGGTCGTGTCAAGGCGCTTCAATGGTTGGCCTGCCAACTTCCAATCTTTGGGCGACTTAAGCGTGATCGCCTTGGCATCGGGCGGCGTGAGCTTGGCAGCGGCCGCCGCTACCTTGCCATACGATGTTTGGCGGTTGGATGCGGCGTGGCTGATGATGCCTTGGTTCACGCTCACTTCACCGACTGGCACTTTCCATTCGTCAGCGGCCGCTTGCAGCAACATCATGCGCGCCACTGCGCCGCCCCGGCGCACGTAGTCTTGCGATTCGCGGATACCGCGGCTGCCGCCAGTTGCCATCGGCCCCCAGGCCCGTTTGCGCGCCAGGCTTTGGCCCGGCGTGGGCGATTCGGTGGCGATTTTGGCCCAGTCACATTCGAGCTCTTCGGCCACCAACTGCGCCAAGCCGGTGAGTGTGCCTTGGCCCATTTCAGAGCGCGCGATACGAATCACACAGGTGTCATCGGGCTTGACGACTACCCAGGCGTTGACTTCGGTGTTGCCAGATTGCACCGCTTGCGCGGCAGCATCCGTGCTGCCCAATGGCAAAACGAAGCCGAGGGCGAAGCCGCCAGTGGCCAAGCCAGATTGCACAATAAAGTCGCGGCGCGCAGGGTTTTGTAGTGATTGGTTTGACATGATCTTGGCCCTTTCTTACGCGACTGCGGTGGACGATTCGGCGGCGGCCAACTGCTTGGCCGCCTGATGCACCGCCGCCCGCACCCGCTGATAAGTGCCGCAGCGGCACAAGTTGGTCATCGCCTCGTCGATGTCTTGATTGGTGGGCTTAGGCTTGGCTTTGAGCAGTGCCACCGCCGCCATGATCTGCCCGCTTTGGCAGTAGCCGCATTGCGGCACATCGAGGTCGCCCCACGCTTTTTGCACCGGGTGTGAGCGGTTGGGCGAGAGGCCCTCAATGGTCAGAATGCGATCCGTCGCTTGCACGGCGGCAAGCGGCATTGAACACGAGCGCACCAGGTTGCCATTCAGATGCACCGAACAGGCACCGCACGCCCCCACGCCGCAGCCATACTTCGTGCCGGTCAAGCCCACATGCTCGCGTAGCACCCAGAGCAGCGGCGTGTCGGCTTCGGCGTTAACCTCGTGGTTCTTGCCATTGACGTTGATGGTGGGCATGGAGCTTCTCCTTGAGGCAGCAGGTGGACCGAGAATTGTAGGAGCTTTCACCAGCAGGAGCTCATCGTGCTTACGCATGCCCTGAAGAAGCTCACCAGATAAGCCTCTTCAGGCATCCTCATTGAGCAATATCACCCTCAGATGGAGTTCGCAGATGACCTCGCTAGTAGTAGAAACGATGGGCTTTATTGGCGTTGGTGTCATGGGCGAGCCGATGTGCCGCAACTTGGCGCGCAAGTCGGGCCAGCCGGTGCTGGCGTTTGATCAAGACCCATTACCGCTTGCACGGCTTGCCACCGACGGCGTGCAAACGGCGGCAAGTGTGGCCGACTTGATGCAGGCGTGCAGCGTGGTTTTCTTGTCGCTGCCCTCAGGCGAGGCGGTCGATGCGCTGGCCCGCGCACCCGATGGTTTACTGGCTCATTTGCGCGCCGGGCAGTGCATCATCGACTTGGGCACCTCAGCCGTACACACCACGCGCGCTCTGGCGCAGGCGTGCACGGCGCGTGGTGTCACCTGGATTGACGCGCCGGTTGCCCGAACCCGCGCAGCGGCTGAAAGTGGCACGCTCGCTATTATGGTGGGAGCCACACCCGAGGCTTTCACCAAGGTTCGCGCATTGTTGGCCACCTTCGCCACCGACATCACCCAATGCGGGCCGGTAGGCTGTGGGCAGGTGGTCAAGATTCTGAACAACATGGTTCTGTTTGAAACGGTCGCTGCGCTGGCGGAAGCGCAGGCGATTGGCGCATCGGCAGGGGTTGAACCCGCGTTGCTGTTTGATGCGCTCTCGAAGGGCTCGGCAGACAGTTTTGCGCTGCGTAACCATGGCATGAAGGCGATCTTGCCGGGGGAGTTTCCCGAGCGTGCTTTTTCGGTGCGCTATGCGCAAAAAGACTTGGGCTACGCCTTGCAAATGGCGGCGCAGGCTGGCATTGCCGCTGCTGGCGCAAATCAAGTTGATGCGCTGTTTATGCGGGCGGTGGAGGCGGGCTTGGGCGACCGGTATCATCCGGTTATCAGTCAATTGCACCGGAAAGAGTCATGAAGAACTCAGCCTCGTTCATCGCACCTCGCAGTGCGTTGATGGGCGCGCTAACTGCGGCCGTGGCGATGCTGCTATCTACCTTCGCAGGCGCGCAAGCGTGGCCCACCAAGCCGATTCGATTTGTCGTGCCCTTCGCTGCAGGTGGAGCCAATGATTTACTGGCGCGTGCAGCCGCCGAGGGCGCTTCGAAGGCCTTGGGCCAAGCTATTTTGATTGACAACAAACCGGGCGCGGGTGGCAGCGTTGGTGCAGATGCGGTAGCCAAGAGCGCACCCGACGGCTACACCTTTCTCATCAGCGCAGCGGGCGTGATCTCAAATAGCATGATCAAAAAGTCGCTGCCCTTCAAAGACAGCGATCTTGTGCCGGTCGTGATGATTGGCCTTGCGCCCTCGGTCATCGTGGTGCCTGCCACCTCGCCCTATGGCAATCTGCGTGATTTTGTCGAAGCGTCCAAGGTGGGCCAGGGCTTTCATTTCGCCACGGCTGGTACGGGCAGCACGCCGCATTTTGTTGCCGAGCTGCTCAATACCAAGTACGGCGCGAAGCTGCAACCGATCCCGTACAAAAGTGGCTCGGAATCATCGAGCGCAGTAATTGGTGGCCAGGTGGATGGCACTTCAGAGGCAAGCATCATCGCGCTGCCTCATCTCAAATCGGGCGGCAAGTTCAAAGCGCTAGCGACCACCTGGACCAAGCGGATCTCGAGCTACCCTGAGCTTTCTACAGCGGGCGAGCAGGGCTTCCCGGAATTGCAAATAGCGCATTGGGCCGGGATTCACGCGCCTGCAGGCGTGCCGCCTGAGGTGATGGACAAGTTGGCCAACGCAGTAGATCAAACGATGAAATCGGCAGCGGTGGCAGACCGCTTGAAAGCCCTCGGGATCGAGCCGGTCGGCGGTACTCGCGCCGCATTCAATCAATTTGTGGATGCCGAGCGAGCGCGCTTGGGTGCGATTGTGCGGGCGGCGGGTATGCGCGAGCAGTAGGCGAATTCGGCGTTTGCGCCTGGTGAGTAACCGGCTAAGCGACGCCGTTCCCGGATTCAGCTTACAGTCTCGCAGGGTGCGTTTTAGGGCGCGCGAAGTGGTAGCCGCTGCGCCACGAGCACGCCGCCTTGCGATTGATCTGAGGTCAGCGCATCATTGGACCTTACTTCAAGGGCTTTGCGCGCAGGGCTGACACTCGCCGTGGTTTTGTACCGCTTTGGGATCAGCATGCCGGTGTTTGACGGAAAAAAGCCGCCGCTGGCGACACAGCCTGCGCACCTACTCGCAGATTTGTTGGTCCAGCCGTTGATGTCGGTGATTGCGGGTGCAGGGCCAATCTCGCGCGCAAACCAGTGGCTTGCGATGGCGGCCAACAGCATCACTTGGGGTGTAGCGCTGGTCGCCTTGCTGCGTGTTGCAAGCGGTGTGTTCAAGCGGCGTGTTCCAACTGGTGCGCGGTGCCCCCGCCAAGCGGGCGTGAGCGATTGATTTGCGGACTTTGCGTAAACTCGCTGGTTGTGTGCCCACTCAACAAAATGACCATAGCTCTCGCAAGCCCCGCGCTCAACACCCCCGCCTGGCGCGAAATCGAGTACTCGCCCAGCTCCGCGATCGGCGGCAACTACGCTCCCTTGCTGGCGCGCTACGCCCACGATAGCGCGCTGGCCCACGCCAGCGGCAGCGCGCGGCGCAATCTGCGCTACAGCGATGCGCCGCGTTGTTTGCTTGACTACTTTCCGGCTCAGGCCACGGCGTGCGACGCGAAGCCGGGCCAGCCACCCGGCCTGCTGGTTTTCATCCACGGTGGCTATTGGCAAGAGCTGTCAAAAGATGAGTCGGCGTTTCTTGCGCCTGCATGGCAAGCGGCCGGATTTGCCCACGCAGTGATCGGCTACCCGCTAGCCCCGCAAGCCACTTTGCATCAAATCGTTGCGCAGTGCGTGGCGGCGATTGGGTGGCTGCAAACCCACGCAGCCGAGCTCGGCTTTGACGCAAGTCGCATCGTGGTAGC
Source organism: Burkholderiales bacterium (assembly GCA_031362865.1). Taxonomy (GTDB): domain Bacteria; phylum Pseudomonadota; class Gammaproteobacteria; order Burkholderiales; family JAEUOS01; genus JANLTH01. The sequence goes on from JANLTH010000160.1 coordinate 7,338, forward strand.
AGGCAGTTCAGCGGGGGCTTACCTGGCGGCGGCTTGTGCGCGGGCCTGTGAAAAGGCGTTCGCAGGCATGGTGCTGATTTCAGGAATTTACGATCTGACCCCGCTGCTCGATACCTCGATCAACACCGCTTTGGGGCTTAAGCCCGATGATTTGCCTTTGTTAAACTTAGCCGCCGCCGACCTCGTGACGACGCGCGCCTTGGTCACTTGGGGCGAGATTGAAACCGCTGAATTCAAGCGACAAAGCCGCGAACTGGCGCACGGTATAGCGACTTCTGGCGGGCGATGCGTCTCGTTTGAAATCCAGGGCCGCAACCACTTCGATGTTGTCCATGAGCTAGGTGATCCCAGCGCGGCGCTCTTCAAGGCGGCGCTCGATTCGTTCTCGCCTCCTTGAGCTTTACCGAAAGCCGTCTGCAACCATGTCCCGTGTCAAAGCCGTTCACCCGCAGCTGGTCGATCCCACCGGGGTCAACTGTTCCAACCAGCCACGCCCGATGGGCATCACGACCGATGCCTCGCGCGTCGCCGCTGCGCACAGCAACGCCGGTCTGCCGCAGGTCGAATTCGCAGGTACGAGCAACCACTACGTTGACTACCAATACATCGATCTGCTGCATACGCTGCAAGTGCCGCGCAGCGAGGGTTACGACGAAAACTGCTTCATCGTGATGGGGCAGGTGAAAGAGTTGCTGTTTCAGTCGCTGCATTTCGAGCTCTTCAACGCGCGCCACCAGCTCGACCAAGACCAGCTCACCGAGGCGATGCGTATGCTAATGCGCGCCCATAAAGTGGCCACCTACATTACGCAATCATGGGACGTGCTTTCCACCATTACGGTCGACGGCTTCAACGAATTTCGCAATCATTTGGGCCAGGCATCAGGCCAGCTTTCGTTTATGTACCGCCATGTCGAGTTCATTCTCGGCAACAAGAGCGAGCGCTTGGCACGGGCGCACGCCAACATGCCGCACGTTTGGCCCAAGCTGAAGGAGTCACTTGAAGCGCCCTCGCTCTACGACCGTGCCATTGCGTTGCTCGCCCGGCGGGGGCACGCAATTTCGGCTGCTGCGTTAGAGCGCGACTGGAGCCTGCCTTACGTGGCCGAAGCGTCGGTCGAAGCGGCGTGGGTGGCGATTTACCGGGAAGCGCACACCGATAGTCCGCTCTACGCGCTGGGCGAGGCGCTGACCGGGCTCGACGACCAGATCTCGCAGTATCGCTGGCGGCATTTCACCTCGGTCTCACGCATCATCGGCAATAAGCCGGGTACGGGCGGTTCAGCAGGTGTGGCCTGGTTACGCCAAGTAACGGAGCACCGCTTTTTCCCCGAGCTGTGGAGCGCACGCTCACTGATGTGAAGCGTTGGTAGTCAGACCAGGTGGCAGACTTGTTTTGAGGCTAAAAAATGCCTGAAGAAGAGCGCTGGGTGTGCTTCTTCAGGCATTGGTTACTGACAATCAACCCTAACAATCCGTCGGATTTGCGCGACGGGGCGCATCCGGGGCGCATGAGGGCACGCTGATCGGCGCACTGCCGCCTTGCAGCGAATGCGGGAACGGAGGCGTACCACCCACATCACCAGTGAACGAGAACTGAATCTGCTCTTGCACGCTATCCGTGCCAAACGCCTTCTTCGCTTCCGCATTGGCCGCCTGCTGCGCGGCAATCTGCGCAGCCGTTTGCGCACCCTGCACCCCTGCATCCACCGGTGTGACCTGCACCCCGTTGTAGTAGGTGTTCAGTGGCGCAGTCAGCGGTGTCCCATTCAGGTTGGTCAGGAAGAACGACAAGGGTACGGTCGAGGGGCCGAAAAAGCTTGCATCCTGAGTCGTCGGGGTACTCACGTAGAACTGCCGAATCGAAGCGCCGCCTGGCCCTTCGAGGCGCAAGCCAAGCGTCGAGTCTGACGGGGCCCCGCCGATCTTGCCTGCCGCCAAGAAGAGTGCGCGGTCCGCGATGATCGTGCCCGTGCCGCTGCGCACGATATTGCCTTGCAGGGTGCGCAATACCACCGCACTGCGCAGGTTCGCATCGTTGAGGAGGAAGTTGCCCAAGTTGGTGGGATCCGTGTTGTTCGCCGTGGTCGCAGCAGTCACATTGCCCATCCGCAGGCCGGCCGCGTTGTTGTTCGCGAACGCCACCCCGCCGGTGACCGCTGCCAGGCTGACGACACCCTGAACGTTATTGGCCGCGTTGAACAAGGTCACATTTCCAGTAGTCGAGATGATGCTGATCGGATTGGTCAAGCCGGTTTGGGTCAGTGCCGCGGTTTGCGTCACGTTGCCCGTCGAGACCGCCGTGATTACCCCGTTGACCGTGGTCGCGCCAAAACTTAAGCTACCGGCTTGCGTGGTATTTAAACCGCCCAGTGTGCCACTCAAGGTAGTGGCCCCGCCTGAGGAGGTGGACAACGTGCCGTTCACATTCGCCGCGTTGCTGACCGTACCGCCCGCGCTGGTCAGACTGGCGTTGCCCGTCACATTGCCGGTATTCAACGCTGCCATTTGACCAGCTGCCACCAATGCCCCGGTGATTGCCGCGCTGTTGCTGACGCTGCCCGCCGCCGAGGTTAGCGTGGCGGTGCCGGTGATTGCGCCGGTGTTGGTGACGCCGGTTTGCCCTGTGGCGGTCAGGCCTGCGCCAACTACCGCGTTGTTCGTCACCGCACCCGCCGCGCTGGAGAGCGTGGCTGCGCCGGTCACTGGGCTGTTGTTGGTAACTCCCGTTTGCCCGCTTGCGGTAAGGCTGGCTGCCGTGCCATTGTTGGTCACAGTGCCTGCCGCGCTGGTGAGCGTGGCTGCACCGGTCACATTGCCGGTGTTGGTGACGCCGGTTTGCCCGGTGGCGGTCAGGCCTGCGCCGACTACCGCGTTGTTCGTCACCGCACCCGCCGCGCTGGAGAGCGTGGCTGCGCCTGTTACATTACCGGTGTTGGTGATGCCGGTTTGCCCGGTGGCGGTCAACGCACCACCCACCGCGCCGGTATTGCTGGTGCTGCCGGTAGTGGCGCTAAGCGTGCTGTTGCCGGTGGTGGCCACGGAGCTTGTCACGTTGCCAGTGCTGGCGGTGGCGGTGAGGGTCGGGGCCGTACCGGAGGCGCTGAGGTTGCCGCCGGCGGTGAGCGTGACAGGCCCGGTGGCAGTCACGGCTGCGGACAGCGCGTTGCTGTCGGTCAGGCCGATGGCAGCGCCAATCGCAGAGACCAAGCCGCCGAAGTTGTTGGCGATATTGGTCAGCGTGATGGCTTGCCCGGTGGCGGTGATGCCAGTCGTGCCGACCACCGCAAGCGGGCCGGTTTGGGTGACTGCGCCGGTGGCGGTCACGGTGGCATTGCCTGCCACGTTGGTCGTGCCAAAGCTGACTGCGCCAGACTGCGTGGTGGCGAGCGCGCCCAGGTTGCCCGAAATCGTGGTGGCACCACCAGTGGTGGAGGTGGTGAGCGTGCCGTTGACATTGGCCGCGTTGGTGACTGCGCCGCCGCCGGTGGATGCCAACGTGGCGTTGCCCGTGACTGCACCAGTGTTGCTGACGGCGGTTTGCCCGGTGGCTGCCAATGCGCCGCCGACCGTGCCGCTGTTGGTGGCGGGGCCCGCGCCAGAGGTCAGGGTGGCGTTGCCAGTGACGGCGGCGGTGTTGGATGTACCGGTGGCACCGGTGGCTGCCAATGCGCCGCCGACCGTGCCGGTGTTTGCTGAAGTTCCCGCAGCGGAAGTCAGGGTGGCGGCATTGGTGACATTACCGGTGTTGGTGACTCCGGTTTGGCCCGCCGCAGTCAGGGCCCCGCCCACTGCGCCGGTGTTGCTGGTGCTGCCGGTGGTGGCGGTGAGGCTGGTGTTGGCGGTGGTGACCGTGGCATTGGTGATGTTGCCGGCGGCAGCAGTGGCGGTGAGGCTTTGCGCGGTGCCGCTGCTGGTGAGTGCGCCGCCGGTGGTCAGCGTGACCGGGCCTGCGGAGGTGAGTGCGATGGTCAGGGCGTTGAGGTCAGTGATCGTGACCGGGGCCCCGGTGACGGTGGCGCTACTAAAGTTGTTGGCAGCCTGGTTGAGTGTGACCGCACCCGTGCCTGCGGCGACCGTGGTGACGCCGGTGGTAACGATCGCGCCGGCGGTTTGGTTCACCGCACTGTTGGTGGTGGTGAGGCCCAGCGTACCGCCCGCCGTGATGTTGTGGCCCAGGTTGAGGCCGGTCGGGGCGGTGAGCTGGACGTTGTTGCCGGTCAGCGTGCCGTTGGTGGTGAGGTTGGTTCCTGAGACCAAGGTGAGATTCGCCGTGCCAGTGTTGATATTGGCGGCAGGTAGGGTGAGTGCGCCAACCGCAAGGATGTCTACTGCCATGTTCGGCGCGGTGATGAGTGCCGTCACCGTGAGGGCATTGGCATCGCGCAGCGTGACTGCGCCACCGGTGACCCCGATGGTGCTGAAGTCGTTGGTGGTTTGGGCGAGCGTGACATTGCTAGTGCCCGAGGCGACTGTGGTGGCTCCGGTGGCGGTGATCGTGCCTGCGGTTTGGTTGACCACCGCGTTGGTGGTGGTCAGGCCCAAAGTGCCGGTGGCGGTGAGGTTGGCTGCCAGCGTGATGCCGGTGGTGCCGGTCAAGGCGACGTTACTGCCGCTAGTGGCGGCGTTCACCGTCAGCGTGCCTGGTGTGCTCAAGGTCAGGGCGTTGCCGCCGGTGTTGATGCCCACCGTGTTGACCGTGCCTACCGCGAGTGCATCAGCGTCGGTGTAGCTCACGGCGCCGGTGGTGTTGGCAGCGATGGTGGCGACGTTGTTGCCCGCGTTGGTCAGCGTGAACGGGCCTGCGCCGAGCAGTTCGAGCCCGGCTGCCTGGATCGTGCCGGTTTGGGTGCTGGCAGCCCCTGCGGTCAGAGTGATATTCCCCGCACCAGCGTTCAAGCCTTGATTGAGCGTGATGCCACCGCTGGTCGATTCGAGCACGATAGGGCCGGTCGTGGTGGCCAAAGCGCTGTCAACCACCAGCGCGCCGCCGGTCGTTTTAAGGTTGATGCCGCTGCTCGCGGTCACCGGGCCGGTGACTGTGAGGCCGCCGGCCGAGTCAACCAAGGTGAGGCTGCCGGTCCCCAGCGCGACTACACCCACGCTGCCAATCGTGTTGCTTGCGTTGGTGAGGGAGGCGTTCTGGTTGGTGGTGGTCAAACGCAGTTCCGTCGCAGCGATGCGCGAGCCTGCCGCTGCCGCTTGGGTGATGCTGCCAGTGTCGGATCGCAAATGGGTGAACTGGCCCGCTGCCGTGCCGGCGCTCACGCCCTCCGCAGAAAAGCTGCCCGCGGTAAAGGTGGTCGCGCCCACCAAACCGACGGTTAAGTTAGCGGCATTGCGGAAGGTGGCGCTGGACGGTGTGGCGGTTATCGCGAGGTTGCCGGTGAGCAGATTGGCCTGGTCGAGGGTGATCGTCCCCAGTGTGGCCAATAGGCCCAAGCCGCCATTGGCGGAGATCAAGCCATTCGCCGTCTGGGTGATATTGCCGGTACTCGTGCGCAAAAATGCCTTGCCGTTGGCCGACAGGCCACTGAGCGTGCCCACCTGGTCGAGCAGCACGCCACCTGAGTTCAGAAATGCGATGTTGCCGCCGGTAGACCGCAAGGCCAAGCCGCTTGCACCGATCTGGCCACCGCCGAACGAGATGTCCACGTTACCCACCGCCGAGAGCGCGCCGCGCGCGCCTGAGAGCGTACCTGCGGCGCTGGTTTGCGTGATGGCAGCGCCCGTCGAGGTGAGGGTGAGGGTGCCGCTCGCGGCGTGGGTGGTGATCGCGGCCCCCAGGTTCATCGTCCCGCTCGATGACAGGGTGACCGCTTGCGCCGCCGCAGCGGCGCTCACCGCCTGGTTGACAGTGAGCGTGCCATTGGTGGCGCTCACATTGATGCTGCCAGTAGTGGAGCTGATGCCTGGCGTGGCCAGGTTGCCGATGGTCAGTGCGGTACTGTTGTTGTCGGTATAGCTGAAATTGCCGTTGGCTTGGCCCGCCAGGGTGGTGACGTTGTTGTTGGCGGCAGCGGCTGTGAGGTTGACCGACCCGGCGGTGGCATTGGCCTGCAATTGCGCAGCGGCGATGCCGCCAGCGGCGCTTTGTGTCACGTCACGCCCGGCAGTCAAGGTGACTCTGCCGGTGCTGGCACTGACCACGCCGCCGACGCTGAGGTCACTGGTGCCACCGGTGGTGGTGAGGTTCACGCCAGAGGTTGCGGTGATACCTGCCGCGCCCACCGCCATCGTGGTCGTTGATGTGGCCCCAAAGCCTAAGGTCCCGTCGGCGGTGCCGGTGATACTGCCGATCGCATTGGTTGCAGCGTTGAGCGCCACGCCCGTTCCGCCGCCGCCGGTGGTGACTGCATGTACATTGGTGGCCGTGATGGTGGTCGCACCGGCCTGCGTGAGCGAGCCTCCTGCAGTGCTCACACGATAGTCGCCCGCCGTCGCGCTGCCGGTGATGCCAAGGCCGCCAGCGGAATCGACCAGGGTCAGGCCGCCCGTGCCCAGTGCCACGGTGCCCAGGTTGGTGATCGTATTGGCGGCATTTTCGAGCGTGAATGTGGGGTTGCTCACGCCCTGGCGGGCAAGGTTGAGCGTGCCGGTCGAGATGGTCTCGGTTGCCCCTGTGGTTTGTGAAACATTGCCGCCTGCGGTGATCGTCGCGCTGCCAGCGGCGGCAGTGCGCAGCCCGAAACCCGCTGCGGTGAAGGTGCCGACCGCGCTGGTGAAATTCGAGATTCCGCCCAATGTGAACGCCGCCGTGTTGGTGAAGGCGAGATCGCCATTGGCGTTGTTCAGCCGCACGTTGCTTGAAACCAGGTTCGCGCCGTTCAACGTCAAATTGCCGGTGGTGAGATTCTGTGCGTGCAAGTTTCCGGCGGTGACTACGCTGGCCCCACCCTGGGTGATTCCGTCGCGCGCAAGAAGGAACACCGTACCGGTGCCTGCATTGATGTTGCCATTGACCGTCAGCACCGCACTCACGCCGGCACTGGCCGCCAGTGCCACGAAGCCGCCCGCACTGACGAGATTGCCTGCGAGGGTCAGGTCGCCCGAAAAATTGCGGAAGATAATCTCGCCGCCTGCGGTGGTCACATTGTTGACTTGCAACGCGCCCGCGCCATTGCGCGTGAAAAGGAAGTTTCCTGCGCTCACGCTGCCAGTCACCTGCCCCGCAGCGACCCCGGAGCCAATCCCTCCAAGCGAAACCGTATTGCCGGCGTTGATCGTCACAGCTCCCGTACCGCCGCCCACCGACAGCACGCCACTTTGGGTAATGCCGCCGGTGCTGGTGAGGTTCAAACTATTGTTGCTGACCGTCGCACCGGGCACGGTCATCGCGCCCGCAGTAGTCGTGCCGGAAAGATTGCCGCCAATTGACAGCGTGTTCGCGGCGGTCAGAAAACCCAACTCGGTGTTGTCGATTACGAAGCCGGCCCCAGCCGCACCACCCAAGGTCACTGCCGTACCAGCCGTCACGGGTGCCAGCGAAATCGTGTTGGTGGCATTGACCGCCGCCGAGATGTCGATTTGGTCGGCGACCAGATGCACGCTGGGCGCGGTGATGGTCCCGGTCAGGCTGAGCGTCAGCCCCGCTCCGATTTGGATGCCCAGCGTATCGCCTACCGTCACGCCGCCTGCGCCGATGGTCACCGTGCCAGCATCTGAAATGAGCGAGACATCGCCCGTGACCGCGGTGGGCGCGGAAACCAGAAACGCCCCGGTATTGAGCGCACTGCTGCTGCGCAGGGTGATGCCGCCATTGTTGGAGGTGACCGTGCCGCCCAGTGTCAATGCGCCGGTTTGCGAGCGCAGGCTGACGTTGCCGTTAGATGAGACCGCGGTCGATGTGCTCAAGTCACCTGTGGTATTGGTAATGTTGATACCGCCGTTGGCGGTAACCGGGCCCACATTGAAACCCGCTGCGCGTGCGGTCGACAAAGTTAAAGCACCTGCCCCGAGCGCAACACTGCCCAGCGCGGCGATGTTGTTGTTGGCGCTGGAGAGTGTGGCATTGCCGCCGTTGGTGGTCAGGTTGAGCGTGGGCGTGATGATGGCACCATCAGCACCCGCGGCTTGGGTGATCGCGGCACCGGCGTTGTTGGTTTGCAGGCTCACCGAAGTGGCGGCGTTGATCCCCTGCGTCGGGTTGACCAGGCCTGCCTGAAATGCACCGGCGTTGCGGAAGCTGACGGAACCGGCGTCGCTGCGCGCAGCGAAGGTGTTGACCGTGTTGACATCGGCGACGGCGACCCCCGTGGGGGCCAGACTGACGCTGCCAGCGGTGCTTTCGCCGCGCAGGCTGCCCGCCGTGATACCTGCGCCCGTGTTGGCCTGGGTAATCGCCCCTTGCGCCACGAGCGCAATTTGTCCGGTGCCTGCGTTGATTTGACCATTCAGATTCAGAGCGCCGACGCTGGCGGTCAATGTGACATTGGCATTGCCTGCATTGATGGCTCCGCTAGTGGTAATTGTGCCCAGGCTTGCGGTGATCGACACATTCCCGGCTGAATTGATCGTCCCCAACATGGTGCCCGCCGGGCGATTATTGACAACACTCAGGCCGCCCGTACCCACGCTGCCACCGGGGACGGTTCGCACGGTGTCGAACATGTTGAAGATGTTCTGGAGACTTACACTGCCTGCGGCTCCGGTTTCCAGACTCAGTGTGCCGACCCGGACAGCGCTGGTGCCGGTGATGCTGCCGGTGCCGCCGAGGGTGCTCAGCGTGAGCCGGCCTGGGTCATTGTTTACGCCGCCGCTCAGGTCGATACCCCCGGCAGCTCTTAAGGTCAGTTCGTTATTCGCCGCGCTGAAGATGAAGTTGGCAACCGTAATCGTGCCAGAGCCCACCGGGGCACTGCCCGCACCATTGGCATCCACCGTGACGTCACCACCCGCGAGCGCGGTTTCCAGGGTGGTGACGTTGAGGTTTGAAGTTGCCTGGCCAGCCACGCCCTCAAATGGTGTGGCGGCGTTGACATTGCTGTCTGCCGCGTTGGAGATGGTGATGGCGCTCGGGTCCAGCAGCAGATGGCCGGCTGTGCCATTGGTCGCCCGGCGGTCGGCGGTTCCCGTGAAGGCCAGGTACTGCTTGCCCGACACTTCGACCCTGCCGCCGTTGCCCGATTGGCTGCCCCCGGTGGCGTTGATCTGCCCGGCGTAGCGAGTCGCCCCGTCGGCCCACACCACCGCCGTGCCACCGTTGCCGGTGGTTTTGGCACTTACGTCCACCATGGCAGCTTTGTCCACATAGGTCATGCTGGCATTGCGCTCCGCTCCCTGACCTTGCCAATTTCCCCCGACCAGCACCGTGCCGCCGCCTGCATCGCCGCTCGCGTCGAGCTTGGCTCCGGCGAACAGGCCGACTTTGTCACCGAGCACCTTGATCGTGCCGCCGGTTTGCCCTGCTGCGGATCCGTTAGCGGTCA
>JANLTH010000013.1:0-1937 GCA_031362865.1 Burkholderiales bacterium
AGTGCGGGCAGCGGTCGCGCAGCGAGCTGATGAAGCGGACAACGCTCGCGAGTTGCGGCGCATGACCGAAGGGACGATTGGGCGGGAGTGGAATACGGCCAATAGTCAGGCAAGTCAGGTGCTGGCAGGACAAGGGCAGGGCGTGTTCTCAGCGCAGGGCGGGATCGATACCACCACTGTGCGCGGGGCTCGTGGCGGGGAGGATGGGCGGGTGGATTACACCGAGATGGCGATGCGCATGGAGGGGGCGCAGAGCGGGCATATTGGTGGCGGGGCGGTGGCGGACCGGGCAGCGGGTGGGGCTTTCTTGCGGGATTCGGGGCGCGCGGTGGTCAACTCGGCGATTGGTACGGCTGATCTGCTGCTGACGATTGGGCGCAACATGTTCACCGCCCGCGAGATGCTCGCGCAGCCAGACGGTCTTCAGAGAGTGATGACTCCGGTGCTTGGAGATGCGGCGAAGCTGCAGTACGAAACCGCAGGTTTCCGGCAAAATCCGGGAACGGCGGAATTCGTGGGTGGTTTGGGTGGCGGTGTCATTGCTGCTGAGTTGAACGCGCTGCGGCAGATGCGGGTGGCGGAGCGGGCGGTTTATGTGACACCATACGATGACTTAGCGCCACTGGGACGGCTCGGGCCAGAACGTGGGGTTGTAGTTGGAAATCACCGCATCGTTACGGTGGCTGAGGAAATGCGTGAGGCTTATCGCGGAGTCGGGTATCTTGATCCGCGAACCAATACGTTCAAACCTGCGCCGCTGAATGAAGCGATGGCGGTGGATCATATGTTCCCCACTGCCAGAATTGTAGAGTTGCGTGGTTTTAATCGCCTGACAGAAAAGCAAATGACCGATATCTTGCAAGATCGAATTGGCTTGGGTAATTTGCAGCCGCTGCCACAGTCGCTGAATGCTTCAAAAGGCGCGCAGACAAACTGGACGCAAATTGCGAAGACGGGAGAGCAATTGAATCCGAACTATGTAGCGAAGTTGATTGAGCAGCAACGCGCACTGCCAATTCAGATTCAAGCGAAAATCGACACCTACCTTAAACAAAACGTAGCGAGCAAATGATAATTTCACATGATCCGAGTCTTGGGCGTTATCTGTGCTCAAGTGCGAACGAAATTCCCGAAGCAGCACGCGAGTCGATTCCTGATGTCGTTAAGGCTGCACTTGGTGGTAATGGAAGCAGCTTGGATCACGCGCTTGCGCTCGCGTTTCCGCTCACGTTTCTACGGATAGACCAACTCTGGGGGCAATTGCGCTTGCACTTGACGAGCGTTAATGACCTTTGGCTCTATCAGCCGGTGTTACAAAAGGGAGAACTGAATTTGTTTTTCGGTTGGCAAGCTTTTCGCAGCCAAATTCTCGACGAAACCTTTGAAGAAGATCACGCGATGCTTCCCAATCGCTGGCGAGAGTTATATCGAAACATCAATTCATTTAGCGTCACTAGCTATCCCCTACATCACCTAGGCTGGAAGAACACGCCTTTTGGCTATGAGGGACGTATGCGTATCCCTGAGTTTTGCCACCAGTCGAGCATTAAGCCGACATTGGTGAAGAAAATGACTAAACGCTACGCCATCGCGGAAGCCAAAGTCGCCTGCTGGCTCTGGAGTGATTCGGGCGATTCACTTTGGATCGACGAAGGACGTTGCGATCAAAAGGTGTATCACGTGGTTGGCTCAGCGTTTGAGGATGCCCAGCCTCTCGATGATCCTGAGGAAGCGCTTGATGCCTATCTTGCGCACGTTGTGGGCGGCGGCGATCCGAAGCTATTCAATTTCAGGACAGCAAGCTTTCTTTAGGGAAGCGATCAAAGGGGTCTATCGTCTAAATCTGCAAGGTGACGCACTGGCAGTTTAGGACGAAGCGAGGTGGTTGGTTGTGCGAATTTTTGGGGCGGGTGGTGCGTAGTGAAGGGAGCGTAGCG
>JANLTH010000042.1:0-18936 GCA_031362865.1 Burkholderiales bacterium
CCTACCCTTCCATTTGCGTAGCGTGGGTAGTTTGTTGTCAGCAAACCAGCCCCGAAAACGAGGGGATTAAGACCTTTGCAATACGCGGCAATCTCAGCAATGCGTCCGTCAGCAAACCAGCCCCGAAAACGAGGGGATTAAGACCTTTGCAATACGCGGCAATCTCAGCAATGCGTCCGTCAGCAAACCAGCCCCGAAAACGAGGGGATTAAGACCTACGGCTCGTTACGGGGGGAATTAGCGGCGCAATTCCTCGCGGATAACTTTCCGTACCGTTTCTTCTATCGTGTGGGTCGTCATCGCTTCACGCAACGTCGCATTGATAAGCGTTTGATAGCCACGACCACCCGCCTGAGAGCGATACCAACCTAACACGTCAGGGTCAAGGGTGATGTTGATTTTTTGCTTTTTCAGTGCCGAACGAAAAGCCGCCTTACCTTCTGCCGGCGCAACTTCTATCCCCGCAATCTTCCAAACTCCGCGCTCAAGGTCAGCTTCCGTCAGCTCAGGAAGTTCGTCGTACTCGTGCGACAGAATTTCGTGTGCGTCGACTCTTGCCAGATCACTACCCAAATTTTGATTGTTCGCGTTCATTTGCTTTCCTCATTGAAAAAATATGGCGACCTTCGCCCCGTTGAACATAACCAACCACCATCAAACGACCGTATAGGTAGCCGAAACAAATCATGCGCTTTTCACCATAGTTTTCACGCGTATCCTCAAACTCAAACATGGCGTTGGCAAAAATTTGGTTAGCATCGGCAAAGTCAAGGCCACGGTGAGCGAACACTGCCTGTCTCTTTGGTTCGTGCCATGTCAGTTTTGAGTTCATGGACTGGATAATATAGACGATTATCTACCTTGAAAGATATTTATGGAGATATTTTTATTGCGCTCAAGCCCTTCTCTGCACGAGGCCGCCCGTAGCACCGACTGGATTGAAAAGTGCCTCACGCATGAGCGAAAAGGAGTGAAGGCGGTGTAAAACAAGGCCGAGTACCGAAAGCGAGGGGATTAACATTTCGGACTACGAACTTCCTCGTCTACGTCTGCGTTCAGCCTCCTGCAAATGACTCAACCACCAGCCATCCCTCACCTGCCCTTGCTAGGTGTCACCGTTCTCGAACTCTCGCAAATCATGGCGGGGCCTACTTGCGGATTAATGCTGGCGGACTTGGGGGCCGATGTCATCAAGGTGGAGAGGTACCCTAACGGCGACGACGCGCGCAACTACAAGCCGGACAGCGCCTCGCGAACCAGCAGCCCCTTGGCCGGGTTGCCACCGAGTTTTATGATGCTCAATCGCGGCAAACAGTCGATTGCGCTCGACATCAAGCACCCGCAAGGGCGCGAGGTGCTCAAACGCATGGCGGCGCAAAGCGATGTGCTGACCGAAAATTTTCGCCCTGGCACGCTGGAAAAGCTGGGCTTGGGCTACGCGGCACTGCGTGAGGTGAACCCGGCTCTGATCTACGCCTCGGTGAGCGGCTACGGCTTGCGCGGGCCGCTCGCCGACAAAGGGGGATTTGATTTGATCGCGCAAGCCTTTGCCGGCATCATCAGTGTGACCGGTGAACCGGGCCGCCCGCCGGTCAAGCCGGGCGTTTCTACTGCCGACATCAATGCGGGAATCTTGGCGGTGGTGGGCATCTTGGCGGCCTACGTGCATCGGCTCAAAAGCGGGGAAGGCCAGCGGGTGGAAACTTCTTTGCTGCAAGCCGCCATGCAGCAGACCTACTGGCTGGCGGCGGCCTACTTTGCTACCGGCGTTTCAGGCCAGCCGCTGGGCACGGCGCACCCGGTGATTGCCCCCTACCAATGCTTTGACTGTGCCGACGGCAGCATTGCCTTGGGCGGGGCCAATGAGGCGAACTGGAAGCGCGTTGCTGAACTTCTAGGCCACCCCGAGTGGTTGATCGACCCGCGCTTTGATGATGGTGGCAAACGGCTGAAGAACCGGCTTGCGCTCGAAGCCCTGATGAGCCCGATTTTCAAGCGACAGTCACGCGCCGCATGGATTGCCGCTTTCGATGCGGTAGGCGTACCGATCGGGCCGGTGCAGTCAGTTGGTGAGGCGCTGGACCATCCGCAATCGCGCGCGGTGGATCTGGTGATTGAGGTAGATGACCCGCAAGGTGGCCGAAGAATGGCTCTGGGATTGCCTCTTCAGCTAGGTGGCACAAATCAGCCGAACCGCAGTGCGCCGCCACGGGTGGGGCAACACACGGCGCAAGTGCTCACGCGCTTCGGCTTTGGCAAGACGGAAATCGCCGCATTGATTCAGGATGCTGCCGTGTTCGAGGCCGTTACAACACCCGGTTGAACCACAGCAGCGAAAGCCCCGCCGCGATTAGCACCAGGAGCGCGCCGAGTGCGGCGAAGAGCGAGCTGACCTCGGTCTCTTTTTTTTCGATCACCAGGCGCGACTTGATGCCTTCGTAGATTTTCTTCAAATCGGTGGCTGTGCCGGCGTGGAAGTATTCGCCGCGCGTCAGATTGGCGATGTTCTTAAGCGCCTCTTCGTCGAGCCTGGCACGAAATGAGAAACCTTCCGAGCCGATCACCTCACCACTCGGTGTGCCGACCCCAACGGTGAACACGCGCACGCCGCGATCCGCCACCATGCGCGCCGAGAGGAGCGGGTCCGGGCCGGTCGTGGTCTGCCCGTCGGTCAGCAAGATGATGACTGCCGAGGCGTAAGAGCCGGGCGCAACCGGTTTCCACTCCGGCCGTTTCACTTCGTCCATACCGCGCAGAGGCGCAGAGCGGCTGTCTACCTTGGCCGGGTCAGAAGAACCCAGGTTGAACATCACTTCAGGGAACAAGACCTTGAGCGAGACCAAAAGGCCACTGCCCACCGCCGTGCCGCGCTGCAACTGAAAGCCGCTGATTGCGGCCAGAATGTCTTCACGCACCAGTGTGGGCGACTGCACCATTGCTGCTGCGCCCGCGAACGTGACTACGCCAATCCGCGTGGTGCGCGGCTGCCCGTCGATGAAGGCGCGGGCTGCCGCCTGCGCCGCAGCGATGCGGGTCGGTTTCACGTCGGTGGCGCGCATGCTGCCCGACACATCCATCGCCAGGATCACGGTTTCGTGCTGCGAAGCCAGCGTGACCACGGCAGTCGGGCGCGACACGGCGAACAAGGTGGCGGCGACACCGAGCAAAAACAAAATCGGCGGCAAGTGCTGCAACCAGCGGCTTTGCTTGCCCATCGCTTCTTTGACCAAACTGAGCGAAGCGTATTGGAGCGCGAATTTCTTTTTGCGGCGCAGCAGCCACAGATAGATGCCGATCAGCACCGGCACCAACACCATCAGCCACAGCATGTCAGGCCAGAGAAAACTCATGCGCGCGCTCCTGTGAGTTCACTGGCCTGCTGCGGCACACCGCCGCCGGCCAACTGCCCGCGCCGCTTGCGCATCGCAGCGAAGCGGAACACCGCATCAGCCACATCGCCCGCCGTCGAAAGCTCAAGTGCATCGACACCGGCATGCGCGAAGCCGACGCGCAAATGCGCTTCACGCGCGGCTGCCACCTCAGCAAAGCGCTGGCGAAATTTGGCACTGTGAGTGTTGACCAGCAAGTGTTCGCCGGTTTCAGCATCGCGGATAGTCACCATGCCTAAGTCGGGCAACTCTTGCTCCAGCGGGTCGTACAGCCGCACCGCAATGACCTCGTGGCGCAGCGCCAAGCGCCCCAAGGCGGGGCCCCAATCGGTGGCACTGAAAAAATCGGAAACGACAAAAATCAGCGAGCGCCGCCGGATGTTTTGCGCCGCCTGTTGCAAAAATTCACGCAGATCGGTGGTCGAGTGAGTGCCTGAAGAAGCGCTCTGGGCGGTCTTCTTCAGCATGCGGTCGAGGAGGTGCAGAAGATGCCGGCGGCCGTTGCGCGCCGGGATCACGCTTTCCAAGGAGCGGTCAAAGAAGAGTGCGCCCACCCGGTTGCCGTGCTGCGCCAGCACTTGCGCGAGCACCGTGGTGAATTCAGCAGCCAAGGTGCACTTGGTGACTTCACCCGACCCAAAGTCGACCGAAGCCGACAGATCGAGCAAAAACCACGCGGTCACATCGCGGTCTTCGTGGAACTCGCGCACGTAGGGCGCTTGCAAGCGCGCGGTCACGTTCCAGTCGATGTGGCGCACGTCGTCACCGTACTGGTACTCACGCAGGTCGGCCAAATCCAGCCCATAGCCGCGAAACAAGGTGCGATAGTCGCCATGCAGCAAGCCGTCGAGCTTGCGCTTGACCGTCCACTGCACCCGGCGCAGAAACTGCTCGGGCGTGCTTAGTTTGGCCGCGTGAGCCTGCTCAAGCATGGCCAGGGGGCGTGTACAGCGGCTTGGAAGGCACGGGCACCGCTTTGAGCAATTGCGCGATCAAACGGTCCGGGGTAAGTCCATCAGCCAATGCCTCGTAGGAGAGCACCACGCGATGGCGCAGCACGTCGGGCACCAGTGCCAGCACGTCCTCAGGCAGCGCATAGCTGCGCCCACGCAGGCAGGCCAGCGCACGTGCGCCTTCGATCAGGCAAATGGTGGCGCGCGGGCTGGCCCCGAAGGTGATGTACTGCTTCACGTCTTTGATGCCGTGCTTTTCCGGGTTGCGCGTGGTGGCTACCAGCTTGGCCGCAAATTGGATCAATGAGGGATCGACATACCCCTGGCGGCAAATCGCCTGCACGCGCGCCAGTTCCTCGGTCGTCGTAATCGCCGCCACGCTGGCAGGCGCGCCGATCACGCGCTCGACGATCACAAATTCTTCTTCTTCAGTCGGGTAGTCGACCAGCACCTTCATCATAAAACGGTCCACCTGCGCTTCCGGCAGCGGGTAGGTACCCTCGGTTTCAATCGGGTTTTGCGTCGCCATCACGACGAAGGGGTTGGGCGATGGATGGGTTTCACCCGCAATCGTCACCTGCCGCTCCTGCATCACTTCGAGCAGCGCACTTTGCACTTTGGCAGGCGCACGGTTGATCTCGTCGGCGAGCAGCAAATTGGCAAATACCGGCCCGAGCGAGGTGGCAAATTCACCCGTTTTTTGATTGAAGATGCGCGTGCCAATCAAGTCGGCAGGCACTAAATCAGGCGTGAACTGAATCCGCTTGAATGAGCCGGAAATCGTGCGTGCCAGGGTTTTGACGGTGAGTGTTTTGGCAAGCCCGGGCACGCCCTCGACCAGCAGGTGGCCGCCTGAGAGCATTGCCACCATCACGCGCTCCAAAAATGCGTCTTGGCCTACCACGACGCGCTTGACTTCATAGAGCACACGCTCCATCAAGGCGGCGGTTTCGGAAGCGGGGGTCATGATGTCGTTCATGGATTGATCTCAGAAAGGATGCATGCCCAGAGCACTTGCCGCATTTTCAATCGGCACCGCAAAGCTGATGCCGATCGAAACGCGCTGCCCGGTAGGATTCAAAATACCCGTGACAATGCCAACCACCTCACCCTCTGCGGTGACCAGCGGGCCGCCCGAATTGCCCGGATTGGCGGGGGCATCAAATTGAATCAGGTTGGTCAGGATGCGCCGCCCCTCGGGTGAACGAAATTCGCGCTTCAGGCCCGAGATCACTCCCGCCGAGGTCGAAGGCCCGATGCCGAACGGAAAGCCCACCGCCACGACCAGGTCGCCATGTTGCAAATCGCTGGTAGTCCGCATGGTGGCCGCGGTCAGATCATCTGGCAGAGTCTTGGCGCGGATCACTGCCAAATCGTGTTCCGGGCGAATGCTGACGAGTTCGGCTTCTGATTCGACGCCATTGAAAAAAGTTACCTTGATTTTGTCAGCCCCCGCAACCACGTGCAGGTTGGTCAAAATCGTGCCGTTCTCCATAATCACCACCCCGGAGCCAACCCCGATTTCGCCATCATCCTTTTCGGGCAGGCCGTCACCTTCTTCCGGAGCCGCGCCCGGCTTTACCCTGGGCTTGGCCTTTGCGCCACCGCGCTGCGGTGTCGGCGATTTCTTCGCCAGTTTTTGCGTCAAGTCTTTGGGAATCGGCTTACCGGCCTTGCGCGCCGCTTTCTCGTCCGCCGCCTTGCGCTCCGCCTCTTTGGCCAAATCGCGAAAGCCACGCACCCGCACCACTGAAGGCGCGATCACCGCCGCCGCGCGGGTGGCTTGCGAAGGCAGCGGCACTTTTTCGAGCACGTGGACAACTGCCGCATCGATGTCTTTTTGCGTGAGCCGCTGCGGCTCCGGCTGCAAGGCGTGATGTCCGAGAACAATTAGCAAAGCCAACAATGCTCCGGTGGCCAGCAACACCGGCCGCTCATGCCGATGGCAAAAAGCTCGGACAGCACGCCAAGCAGTGCGCCAGCGGCCTGCGCGGGGCGGCGTTGATAGCAGCGGGTTTTGCTCTGGGATGGAACGCGACGCAGCATCTGCCGCGCCGGAGCGCGGCACGGGCGTGCGTGGTGCACTGCTGTAAATCGCCTGCTTCTTCAAGTGGTGGCTCACTTTCTGATGCGTCGGGATTACGGTGGCTCAACTCAGCATCAACACCTGAAGATTAGCGCGTTTTTACGCTTTCGAGACCGGCGAAAGCATTGCGGCCTGATGCAATCTGCGAATGCGGACTTCATTGTGCTTGCATGGCCCAAGCCGACCAGCAACAGCGTGCCCACGCTGGCTTGAGATACACGCAGAGACTATCGTTGCGCTACCAGCAATGCAATCGCCTGCGCCTGCATCGCCTCGCCACGCCCAACTTCGCCCATGCGCTCAGCCGTCTTGGCTTTGACGTTGACCTGACCGGCATCAACCCCCAAATCAGCCGCAATCGCAGCCACCATAGCCGGAATGTGCGGGGCCATTTTCGGCGCTTGGGCGATGATGGTGCTGTCCACATTGCCGATCTCATAACCCGCCGCGCGCACACGTCGCGCGCATTCGCGCAGCAGCACCCGGCTGTCAGCACCTTTGAAGGCCGCATCAGTATCAGGAAAATGCCGCCCGATGTCGCCCAAGCCCGCCGCACCAAAGAGTGCATCGGTGATCGCGTGCAGCAGCACATCCGCATCGGAATGACCCTCTAACCCTTTGTCGAAAAAGATGTTCACGCCGCCGATGATGAGCGGGCGACTGGGAACCAAGGCGTGGATGTCCCAGCCTTGGCCGATACGGATTAGGGGTGCGGGCATTCAGAATTCCCTCTGCCAAATCGGACGAACATGCTTCACGAAAATGGTGCAATCAACGGAATCACCTGACGGCCGTGTTGCCGATACACCAGAAAATCCCGATCCAGCGTCAGCACCCGTGCGCCAGGCAGCAGTTCAGTCAGGCGCACCAGGGTTGCATCTGCCAACGACATCGGCAGGGTCGCATAGCGTGCCATGAATTGGCGCAACCGCGTGGTTTCATCGCTGATCTGTAACGCAACCACCAGCGCGCCCGCCGCCATCAGGCTGAACAGAGCATCCACCGAGCCGCCGCGCGACTTAAGCAGAAAGGCAGCTTCTGCCAACACGGCCTCAGAGGTGCGCATCGCCTCGGTCAACGCTGAAAATTGAGCGACTGCCCAAGCATGGTAATTGTCACGCGCGTTCAAAAAAGCCACCAAGGGGCCGGTATCCACAATCAGCGGCGCGCCCACGTTTACTCCCCAAAACCTTTCAGGTACTTAGGGTTGGTTGACAAGTCTTTAGGCAACACCCCGCCGGACCCTGCCAGATGCGCGATCTTGGCGTAGAGATTAGTCGGTTGCGGTGCCTCAGCAAGCTTGGCTTCGATATAGGCACGCGCCAGCGCGCTCTTGGGCACGCGCTGCGCTTTTGCAGCAAGGGCGAGACGGCGCGACAGGTGCGCCGGCATTTTGATTGTCAACACTTCGGGGGCGGCGGATTCAAGCATGGCTTTTTCTGAACAGAATTGTACGTATTACTTTGTTGTCAATTGTAGACTACCCGTTTGGCTCTGCCCCGCGTTCAAATTGCTGGAGCAGCCATTTGAGTTCCTCGAATTAGGGGGAGAGAAGATGCAGGGTGGGGCTGAGGTTAACCACAAGCTTGCGTAGCTCTCGGCGAACATTGGCATCGATTTCGCGCCAATGCGCCAAGTCGCTTACAAAAATGCGATACCAGAGATGCAGCTTGGCGCAGTACGGTGTTGCCCCGGCATCAAAACCGGTATTCACGTTACAGGCAAGGCCTACACGGGCATCAGGTGGCCCAGGTTGGTTATGCCGAAACTTGTAGTAAATGACCATGCGATCTTCGAAGCCTTCCGGAACGTAAGCGCGGTTCCGCTAACTCGATTGATTGCGTTGGACGCGTCAGTTGAAGCCGCCCTCCACTTTATTTGGCGGCCGTTGACGGCCCCCACAACCGAGTAGTCGTCGAGTATCGTGAGTTGGCTTACTCCTCTGTGAGGGAGCGACGTGTTACGCATGTCGGCTTGACGAGGCCCGTGAGAATCGTGGGCAACAAGATTAGCGATGCCGCCTTTTTTGTCTCGCGGTAGCAGAAAACGAATTTCACGCGAAAATCGTTCCAGCGAGGTCGCGGGTTTCGAGAGGTCTTCGCAATACGGCATCGTGATTTCGATGGGCTTTTTTCGTTCGATATCTTTGGCGCGAATTTGCAGGGCGATTCCGCCGCCGACGAAGATCAAGGCACCCAACGTCAAGATCACATAGCCCGGGAGAGTAGACACGAAATAACTCACGCGAGCATCGCTTGCGGGCTGTAGCGACATGTCTTGATGCGTTCAGGGCTCATTTTGGGAATATTCTCAGCACACTAGCTTACACACCGCCTCCAAATCCCCCGGATAAGTCACCTTCATATTCGCCAACGCTCCCGCCACCAACAGCGGCTGCAAACCCAGTGCCTCGACCGCACTGGCCTCATCGGTCACCTCCGCAGCCGCAACCACAGCCGCAGCCAACGCGCGCTGCAACAACCCGAAGCGAAACATCTGCGGCGTTTGCGCGGCCCACAGGCGTTCGCGCGGCACGGTGGCTTCCACAGTTGATGCCTGAAGATCCTTACTGGTAGCGCGTTTCAAGGTATCGACCACTGGCAGCGCGAGCAGACCGCCCACTTCACTCTCACCCACGGCATCGATCAACCGGTCAATCAGTGCCACCGACAAACCGGGCCGTGCGGCATCGTGCACGAGCACCCAATCGTGCTCGTTCGCCCCGGCCGCCTTCAACGCTCGCAAGCCAATCGCAACCGATGCTGCGCGGGTCGCCCCACCATGGCGCATGGGCAGCAGCTTGTCGCCAAATTCGCGCCAGTCGTAGCTGTCAAACAAGGTATTGTCCGGTGCCAGCACCACGCCGATGCGGGCGATTTTCGGGTGCCCAGCGAAGGTGGCCACGCAATGCATCAAGAGCGGCCTGCCAGCCAGCGGCAGATATTGCTTAGGCGTGGGCGAACCCATGCGCATGCCACTGCCGGCCGCAGGAATCAGGGCGAAATATCGGGAAATGCCAGCGTTGACCATGGCGGACTTCTAGAATGCGCAGCTTTTCCTCTTCCCCAAAATAAATAGGGACTGTCCCTATTTAAATCAGCATGCTGCTTCCTCAAGCGATTCTAGCGAGCCTCAAGGCCGAATCGCGATTTGCCCTTTCTCCCCTGCCCCTAACTGCGGATGCCCTGGCATTGGCGCGGTTGGGGTTGTCGCTCAACGAACAAAAGCGCACCTTGACGGTGGTGTGCGCGAGTGCTCAGGACGCTTCACGGCTGACTGAAGAAATCAAAACCTTCGCGCCCGCTTTGAAGGTGCATCAGTTTCCGGATTGGGAAACGCTGCCTTACGACACCTTTTCGCCGCACCAAGATTTGGTTTCCGAGCGTTTACTCACGCTTTACCAAATGTCGCAACGCGATTGCGACATCGTGCTGGTGCCGGCCACCACCGCACTCTACCGCCTGGCCCCGGCGGCGTATTTGGCGGGCTACACGTTTTTCTTGAAGCAGGGACAGAAGCTCGATGAGGCCAGGCTCAAGTCGCAGCTTTCTCTGGCGGGTTACAACCATGTGAGCCAGGTGATGGCTCCGGGCGAATATGCGGTGCGCGGCGGGCTGATCGATCTTTTTCCGATGGGTTCTACCCTACCCTATCGCATCGACTTGTTTGGCGATGAGATCGAGACGATTCGCACCTTTGATGTCGATACGCAGCGCTCGATTTATGCCGTGAAAGACATCCGGCTCTTGCCGGGGCGCGAGTTTCCGCTGGACGACAAAGCGCGCACCGCGTTTCGTGGCAAGTTCCGCGAGGCTTTTGAAGGCGACCCGTCGAAAAGTCCGGTGTACAAAGACATTGGTTTGGGCATCGCAACCGCCGGCATCGAATACTATCTGCCGCTCTTTTTCGAGACCACGGCGACGCTGTTTGACTATCTGCCGGCCGATGCGGTAATTGCCTTGCACGGCAATATTGAAGCGGCGGCCGCCGATTTTTGGAAAGAGACCAACGAGCGCTACCGCTACTTAAAGAGCGACATCGCGCGGCCCTGCTTGCCACCGGGTGATTTGTTTTTGAGTGGCGAGCAGTTCTTTCTGAGTGCCAAAAAATATTCTGGCATCAGCCTGAAGAAGATTGATGGGGGCGGGTCTTCAGGCGAGATGCCTGAAGACCTAAGTAAATCGGGCTTCTCCATCCTGCCTGCCGTGGGAGTCAATGCCCGGGCGGATGATCCGCTGGCGGTGCTGCGCGGCTTCGCCCAAGGCTTCAAAGGCCGGGTGCTGGTGGTGGCGGAATCGGCTGGGCGGCGCGAGACGATTGCCACGTTGTGCGCTGAGCACGGTGTGAAGCTCAAAGCCTTTGAGAACTACACCGAGTTTGCCAAAGCGTGGGACAAGCTTTGCATCACGGTAGCGCCCTTCGAAGCCGGATTTATCGCGCACAACGCGGAGTGGAACGGCATCGCCGAGCCGCTCGCACTCATCACTGAAGCTGAGTTGTATGCGGTGAGTGGCTCCGCCCGGCGCGCCCAGCGCAGTGTGCGTAAAGATAAGCGCAACGAGACCAACGTCGATGGCATGCTCAAGGACTTGACGGAGCTCCAAGTAGGCGACGCGGTGGTGCATACACAGCACGGCATTGGTCGCTACGAAGGCCTGATCGAGCTTGATTTAGGCGGCGACGAAAAATCCGAATTTCTGCACCTGACTTACGCCGAAGGCGCGATTCTTTATGTGCCGGTGACTGAGCTGCATGTCATCAGCCGCTACTCAGGTGGCTCGCAAGAAACCGCGCCACTGCATCGCCTGGGTTCGGGCCAATGGGAAAAAGCCAAGCGCCGTGCTGCGATTCAGGTGCGCGATACGGCCGCTGAGCTGCTCAACCTCTACGCCCGTCGCGCCGCGCGCCAGGGCCATGCGTTCGAGTTTTCGATGCACGACTATCAGGCTTTTGCCGAGGGCTTCGGCTTTGACGAAACACCCGATCAAGCGCAAGCGATTCAAAGCGTGCTGGACGACATGCGCTCGAGCCGCCCGATGGATCGACTGATCTGCGGCGATGTCGGCTTTGGCAAAACCGAGGTGGCGCTGCGCGCCGCCTTTGCTGCAGTGGCGGGCGGCAAACAAGTCGCGATCCTCGCGCCTACCACGCTCTTGGCCGAGCAGCACTTTCACACCTTCAGCGACCGCTTTGCCGACTTTCCAGTAAAGATCGCCGAACTGTCGCGCTTTCGCAGCGGCAAAGAAATCAGCGCTTCGATCAAGGGTCTGAAGGACGCGACGGTGGACATCGCGATTGGCACCCACAAGCTGGTCGGCAAAGATGTCGCCTTCAAGAATCTGGGGCTGGTCATCATCGATGAAGAGCACCGCTTTGGTGTGCGGCAAAAGGAAGCGCTCAAAGCCCTACGCGCTGAAGTGGATGTGCTGACGCTCACCGCGACCCCGATTCCACGCACGCTGGCGATGTCGCTCGAAGGCCTGCGCGAATTTTCGATCATCGCTACCGCCCCGCAAAAGCGCTTGTCGATCAAGACCTTTGTACGCCGCGAAACGGACGGCATCATCCGCGAAGCGGCCCTGCGCGAATTGAAACGCGGCGGCCAGGTCTACTACCTCTACAACGAAGTCGAAACGATCCAAAACATGTATGACCGCCTGACGCGCTTGCTACCCGAAGCGCGCATCGCGATTGCCCATGGGCAAATGGGCGAGCGCGACTTGGAGCGCGTGATGCACGACTTTTACCAGCAGCGCTTCAATATTTTGCTGTGTACCACCATCATCGAGACCGGCATTGACGTGCCCTCGGCAAACACGATTTTGATGCATCGCGCCGACCGCTTTGGCTTGGCGCAATTGCATCAACTGCGCGGCCGCGTCGGGCGCTCGCATCACCAGGCGTATGCGTATCTGCTGGTCAACGACACCAGCGGCTTGACCCCCTCGGCGAAAAAGCGCCTCGATGCGATTCAAAGCATGGAAGACCTGGGCAGCGGCTTTTACCTGGCAATGCACGACCTTGAAATTCGTGGCGCGGGCGAGGTGCTGGGCGATTCGCAAAGCGGCGAAATGCAAGAGGTTGGCTTCTCGCTTTACACCGAAATGCTGGCTCACGCGGTGGCTTGCCTGAAGGTGGGCAAAGAGCCCGATTTGTCGCAGCCCTTGGGCGTAACCACGCAAATCAATCTGCACACCCCGGCCCTGCTGCCAAGCGACTATTGCGGCGACGTACACGAGCGCCTCACCATCTATAAGCGCTTCGCCAACGCGCAAAAGCCGATCATGCTCGAACGCTTGACCGAAGAGCTGATCGACCGCTTCGGCCCAATGCCGCCGCAAACCCAAGCCCTGGTTGACACGCACCGGCTGCGCATCGCTGCTCAAGTGGTGGGCATCACCAAAATCGATGCGGGGCCTGATTCCATGACCTTCCAGTTCATCGCCAATCCACCGGTGGATGCGGCCAAAATCATCGCGCTGGTGCAGCGCAACCGCAACTACGCCTTCGCCGGCCAAGATCGCATCAAAGTGGCGATCAAGACTGACGATGCCGCGGCCAAGGTGCGAGAGGCTAAACTGGTGCTCAAAGCACTTTCGGCCTAAACCATCGACCACTATGAACATCCGAAAATTAATTAGGGACTGTCCCTATTTAATTGCGTCCCTCGTCTGGTGCTTCGCGTCGGGCTCAACTTGGGCGCTTGATGTGACGGGTTTGCAGAATCGCGCTGAACGCGGCGATGCAGCAGCCATGGTTGAGCTGGCCCGTGCTTATGAGAGTGGTGCTGGTACCGCGAGAGACGAGCGCTTAGCGGTGCGCTGGTATTACCGTGCAGCGCTCAAAGACAATCTGAGCGCGCTCGATGCTCTGGCCAAAATGAATGAAGATGGCCGGGGTGTGGCGAAAAGCGAGCTAATCGCGCGCAAGTGGCGGGATCGTGCGGCAGTGCTGCGTGGCAAGCCGGTAACGGCTGCGCGCGCACCGCCTACCGCTGCCTCGCCAGCGCGACCAGTCAGCACTCCTTCAGCCGCGCCCACGCTGCCGGTCGATGCCCCAACACCCGCGCCAGTGGCGGCTCTTGAGCCACCGCGCCCGGCATCCACACTACCTCCGCCAACCGCAACACCGCCATCAGTCAATTTTCGCAGCGTCATCGCCCAGGCCGAAGCGGGCAATGCCGATGCGCAGTATCAATATGGCAAAGCGCTGGAAGATGGCATCAGCTTGGCCAAGAGCGAGGCACGCGCGGCGCACTGGTACTTCCGCGCGGCGCGGCAGGGCTTTGTGCCCGCGCAAGAGGCGCTGGCGCTGCTCAATGAAGAAGGCCGCGGCGTGCCCAAGAACCCGACGATTGCCAAGCTGTGGCGCGACCGTGCGGCCGGCGTAAAAGCGCGCGCGCGCGGCGACGACTTGACCCAAATTGCTGCGCTCGAGCCGCGCGCGCGCAATGGCGATGCCGCCGCCCAATTGCAATTGGCGCAGCTCTACCTGGACCGCAACCATCCCGACGGTGCGATGGTTTTCTTGCGCCAAGCTGCCGGGCAAAACAGCCCGCGCGCCCAATATTTGCTAGGCTCGATGCTGCTCGACCGGATGGAATTTGCCGGTGGTGTTGAATGGCTGGAGCGGGCCGCGCGCGCGAACGACACGGATGCTCAGGTAGCACTGGGCACCTGGTATGAAGCGCCGCCAACCGGCCAAGCCAACCACGATCTGGCCTATGAGTGGTACACCAAGGCGGCCGAACGCGGTAACCCCGTCGCGCACAACAATCTGGGGGCGATGCGCTATGACGGGCGCGGCGGCAGCGGCACGGGGACTGTGGCAAGGTCGGGTAGCGAGCCCGCTGCACAGCCCTCCAGCGGCGGCGGCATCAGCGGCTTTTTCAACACCATTCGCAGCGCCGCGAGCGCTGCCACCACCCGCAGCCCAAGCACCGGCAGAGATTTGAATGCGGCACTCAAACACTACTTAATTGCGGCCGACAGCGGGCTGGCCGAAGCACAGTACAACGCAGCCTTGATGTTGGGCCAAGGCCTAGGCATCGAGTCCGACACACCCGAGGCAGAGCGCAACCAAGCGATGGTCAAATGGCTTGCCGCTGCCGCCGCCCAAGGCTATGCGCGTGCTCAAGCGCAACTGGCACGCATGTATCTGGACGGTGATCGCGTTGAAAAATCAACGGCTGAGGCTGCGCGTTTGTTCCAGCTTGCCGCAGAAACCGATCACGCTTGGGCACAGTACTACTGGGGGCGGCTCTTGCAAACCGGCACCGGCGTGCCGCGCAATCTCGAAGAGGCTGGCAAGTGGCTCGAACGTTCCGCAAAAAGCGGTGTGGACGTGGCCGCCTTCGAGATGGCGCAGATCTACGAAAGCGGATTGGGCCGAGCTTCCGACAATAGCCAAGCGGTGGCCTTCTACCAGCGTGCCGCCGAAGCTGGCCACAAGCAGGCCGCCGAGCGGCTCGCCAAAGCCTATGCAGATGCAGAGTTGGGAGTCGAGCGCAATCTGGATGAATCGAATAAATGGGTGCAGCGCGCGCGCCGGTAGATTGTGCAGAGGAGTAATTCCATTTCTAAATCATTACGAGATTAGGCGCACCGACGACGACAGTGCTGCTAGCACGGCTAGGAAGGTGCAACAACATATCGTAATGATTTAGAAATGGAATAAGGAATGAGGCGTGAGGTTCGCGGCCCCCCGACATTGCGCTTGACCAAGCCCCGCCACGCCTCACCCCTCACCCCTCGCCCCTCACCCCTAACTCCTAACCCCTTACGCCCGATGTACCTTACCGATTTCAAACTTCTCGCGATGGACATGGATTCCACGCTCATCACGATCGAGTGCATTGACGAGATTGCCGACTACGCTCGGGTCAAGGCTGAAGTGGCCGCCATCACCGAGTCCGCGATGCGTGGCGAAATTGAGTGGCTCACCAGTTTTAAGCTGCGCGTGGCCTTACTCAAAGGGCTTGATCAGGATGTGCTTCGCCAGGTTTACGACGAACGCTTGGCGCTTCAACCGGGCGCTCGAGAGATGCTCGAAGAAGTCCGCCAGGCGGGCCTCTTCACGATGGTGGTCTCCGGCGGGTTTACCTATTTCACCGGTCGTATTCAGTCTGAGCTGGGCCTCGATTACCAGTTCTCGAATACGCTGGTGGTGCGCGATGGCAAACTCACCGGCGAAGTGAGCGGCGAGATGATTGACGCCGAGGGCAAAGCACGAAAGGTGCGTGAAGTCTGCGCGCAACTAGGCGTCCCCACGAGTGCCGCGATTGCCGTGGGCGACGGCGCGAATGACTTGAAGATGATGGCCATTGCCGGGGCTTCGGTGGCCTACCACGCCAAACCGGTGGTGCAGTCGGCAGCCACTTTTTGCATCAACCAAGGCGGCTTGGATCAGCTGCCGCGCTTCTTCGAGAACCACCTCGCGTGAAATCAATCGGCGTACTCACCTCCGGCGGCGACTCGCCTGGCATGAATGCCGCGATTCGCGCGGTCGTGCGCGCCGGGTTGTCGCATGGCTTGAAAGTGTTCGGCATCCACGACGGCTATCTCGGGCTTTTTGAGAATCGCATTGTGCCGCTGGCGCGCCAAAGCGTCTCTGATGTCATCAACCGCGGCGGTACATTCTTGGGCTCGGCGCGCTTCCCGCAAATGCAGGAATTGACCACCCGTGAGGCCTGCGTGGGCAATCTCCAGCAGCACGGCATTGAAGGCTTGGTGGTGATCGGGGGCGATGGTTCCTATCGCGGCGCAGCAGCGCTCACGGCGATGGGCTACCCGTGCATCGGCTTGCCCGGCACGATTGACAACGACATTGCCGGCACTGATTTGACCATCGGCTTTGACACCGCGCTCAATGTGATTACCGAAGCAATTGACCGGCTGCGCGACACGTCGTCGTCGCATAAACGCATTTCGATTGTCGAGGTGATGGGGCGGCATTGCGGCGACTTGGCGCTTTCAGGCGCGGTGGCGGGTGGCGCGGAGTTCGTTGTCGTGCCCGAGCGCGGCTTCGACAAGGCGGCGTTGGTGGGGCAGATCGAAGCAGGTATCGCCCGTGGCAAGCGCCATGCGCTGGTGGTGGTGTGCGAGCACATGACCGACGTGAGCGCACTGGCCCGCGAGATCGAGGCGCGCACCGGTCAAAACACCCGCGCCACCGTGTTGGGGCATATCCAGCGCGGCGGCTCGCCCACCGCCTCAGACCGCATTCTCGCTTCGCGCATGGGCACCCATGCGGTGCAACTGCTGGTTGATGGCCAGGGTGGGCGCTGCGTCGGCGTGCGCGGCGCGGTGCTGGTCGATCACGACCTGATTGAGTGCGTGGAGCGCATGCAGCGCCCGTTTAATGAAGAGTTGTTTGGCTTAGGTTCCCGCTTGTTTTGACACCAAGGAAATGATGATGAAAATTCGCGAAATCGCCACCGGCCTGCAATTCCCCGAAGGCCCGATTGCGATGGACGATGGCTCGGTAATCCTGGTTGAGATTGCTCGCCAGACCACCACGCGCATCACGCCCGACGGCAAGCATCACCTCGTGGCCAAACATGGCGGCGGCCCGAATGGTGCCGCCATCGGCCCAGACGGCGCGATTTACGTCACCAACAACGGCGGCTTCAAATGGATGACCGACCCAGTACACGGCCTGCGCCCAACGCACCAAGCCGACGACTATTCAGGCGGGCGCATCGAGCGCGTAAACATCGCCACTGGCAAGATCGAGCGGCTCTACGAAAAGTCTGACGACCTGCCGCTGCGTGGGCCCAACGACCTGGTGTTCGATTCCACCGGCGGCCTCTGGTTCACCGATTTGGGCAAGGCGCGCGCCAGTGAACTCGACCACGGCGGTGTCTTCTACGCCCGCGCCGATGGCTCGGCGATTCGCACCATCAGCCACCCTTTCATGACAGCGAATGGCATCGGCTTGTCACCAGACGAAAAAACCGTCTACGTCGCCGAAACCGTGGCGGCACGCTTGTGGGCGTTCGACATCGATGCCCCCGGCACTATCAAGCGCCACGGCTTTCCTTCGCCGAATGGTGGCCGGCTGGTGGGCGGCGGCAACCCGGCAGACGGCTTTCAGCGCTATGACTCGATGTGCGTTGATGCCGAGGGCAACATCCTCGTCGCGACCCTGATGAAAGGCGGCATCACCGTGTTTTCACCTGACGGCAAGACGGTTGAGCACATCGCCCTCCCGGGCGACGTGTATGTGACCAACTGCTGCTTTGGCGGTGCGGACATGCGCACGCTCTACGTCACGCTCTCAGGCCACGGCAAGCTGATCGCGATTGATGATTGGCCAACCAAAGGCTTGCGGTTGGCGTACAACGCGTAGCCTACCGATTCACATTCACCACCAAGCGCCCACGCACTTTTCCGGCAACGATATCCTGAGCTGCACCGAGCACACCATCCAAGCCAATCTCGGTGGTCATCGCGTCGAGCTTGGCCAAATCGAGATCTTTCGCGAGGCGCGCCCAAGCGGCTTCGCGCTTGGCGCGCGGGGCCATGACTGAGTCGATGCCGATCAGCGATACGCCGCGCAGAATGAACGGGGCGACACTGGCGGGCAAGTCCATGCCTTGCGCGAGCCCACAGGCAGTCACCACGCCGCCGTAGCGCGTTTGCGCGCAGGCATTCGCAAGCGTGTGCGAACCGACCGAATCGACCACCCCGGCCCAGCGCTCTTTCTGCAAGGGTTTGCCAGGCGCAGACAATTCGGCACGGTCCAGCACCTCAACCGCGCCCAAGGATTTGAGGTAGTCCGCCTCCGCAAGCTTGCCGGTGGAGGCGACCACGCGAAAGCCCCAGCCCGACAAAATCGCAATCGCCACGCTACCCACGCCGCCCGATGCACCAGTGACCAAAATCTCGCCACTGCTGGGCGTGACCCCCTGCGCTTCGAGAGCAAGTGCACACAGCATCGCGGTGTAGCCTGCCGTGCCAATTGCCATCGCGTGACGCGTACTGAGTGCGGGGGGTAGTGCAACTAGCCAATCCCCCTTGAGCCGCGCTTGCGGCGCCAAGCAGCCGACATGCGTTTCGCCTACGCCCCAGCCATTGAGCACCACGCGGTCGCCGGGTTTGAAGAGCGCGTGCGACGACGCTTCTACCGTCCCCGCGCAGTCGACGCCCGGCACCATCGGCCAGCGCCGCACCACGGGCGATTTGTTGGTAATCGCCAAGCCGTCTTTGTAGTTGATGGTGGAGTAATCCACCTTGACAGTGACATCGCCTTCCATCAATACCCCAGGATCAATGTCGCTCACGGCGGCATTGAAGGTAGCGTTGTCTTTCGGGTCGGTTTTGGTCAGGAGGATGCCGCGCATGAATCACACTTTCGATAGAGATTAGTGGGTAAGGTCGCACCGAAATTCTTGCATGAATCCACTGCGGCGCGGACAGTTGTGCCTACCTGCGGGGGTGAAGACGGGGTTTCGCAAAGCACTGCTTTGCGCCGTCCGAACGGTGAGCGCATGCAGGCGCGAGTAGGT
>JANLTH010000050.1:0-7968 GCA_031362865.1 Burkholderiales bacterium
AGCGCGCGGCCAAGTTCCTCCATCACCAGCATCAAATCGACCCCATTGCCGCCAAAGCCACCGGCGGCCTCTGGCACCGGCACACTCATCAAGCCCAGTTCAGCCAAGCCGCTCCACACCACTGGGCTAACCCCGCTCTCGCTTTGCAACACTTTCTTGCGCTGCTCGAAACTGTACTCTTGTGAGAGGTAACGGCGGATCGCGTCACGCAACTGCTTTTGATCGTCGGAAAAAGTGAAATCCATGGTTAAAGCCCCAAAATCATTTGCGTCATGATGTTCTTCTGAATTTCGTTTGAACCACCGTAGATCGAGGTCTTGCGGTAGTTAAAGTAGGTGGCCGCAATCGCGTCTTCGGCACCGCCTTCTGCCAGCGTGTCAAACCGCTCGCGATGGAATGGCAGACCCGCCGGGCCCACCGCTTCGAGCGCCAATTCGGTCAGGCGTTGCTGTACTTCGGTGCCCTTCACCTTGAGCAGCGAAGCTTCCGGCCCCGGCCCTTTGCCAGCCGCCTCTGACGACACCACGCGCAGCACTGTCATTTCAAGCGCCATCAACTCAATTTCGAGATCGGCCACCTTGCTTGAAAAACGGCTGTCTTCCATCAGCGACTTGCCGTTCACCTGCTGGCCCGCCGCAACTTTTTTGACGAATTGCAGTTCGCGTTTAGAGCCGCCCACGCGCGCAATCCCGGTACGTTCGTGGCCCAACAGATACTTGGCGCAGGTCCAGCCTTTGTTTTCTTCGCCCACCAGGTTTTCGACCGGCACTTCCACGTTGTCGAAGAACACTTCATTCACTTCCTGTGCCTCGTCCATCGTCATAATCGGCCGCACAGTGATCCCGGGAGTGTGCATGTCGATCAGCAGAAACGAGATGCCTTCTTGCTTTTTCACGTCCGGGTCGGTGCGCACCAGGCAGAAAATCCAGTCAGCGTGCTGCGCCAGCGTGGTCCAGGTTTTTTGTCCGTTCACGATGTATTTGTCGCCCTGGCGAATCGCGCGAGTTTTCAGCGAGGCCAAGTCGGAGCCTGAGCCCGGCTCGGAATAGCCCTGACACCACCAGTCGTCGGTGTTGTAAATGCGCGGCAAGTGGTGGCGTTTTTGCGTCTCGTTGCCAAATTTCATGATGACCGGGGCCACCATAGAGAGGCCGAAGGGCAGGATCCCCGGCGTACCGGCACGCGCGCACTCTTCTTCAAAAATATGCTTTTGCGTGGCATTCCAGCCTGTGCCGCCCCACTCCACCGGCCAGGCTGGCGCGATCCAGCCTTTTTTGGCGAGAATTTTGTGCCACTGCACTGTTTCGTCGCGCGCCACGTTCTTGTGGGCTAACACTTTGGCCGAAATCGTGGGTGGCAGATTCGCTTCAAGCCAGGTGCGCACCTCGGTGCGAAAGGCTTCTTCTTCGGTTGAATAGTTCAGGTCCATGGGCTTCAAGCTCCGGTTGGTTCAGGCTTCAATTCAATTCAATTTAATTCAATTCAGATTTATCAAACACGGGCATCGGCAGCGATGCCACGGCAATGCCTTCTTCTTCGAGCGCTTGCGCCTCTTCGCGCGAGGCAATGCCGCGAATCGAGCGCGCGGGTGCTTCGTTGTAGTGGATTTTGCGCGCTTCTTCAGGGAAATCGCGGCCCACGTTTTCAGTGTTTTGCATCACGTGCTGCATCGCTTCGTGCAGCATGGTGCGCATTTTTTCCTGCACCGCTTGGGTGGCGAGTTGCTCGGGCGTGGGGGCCGGTGCTTGAATCGGCAGCAAATCGGTCGATTCGCTGCTGCCCGCGCTTTCACCGCGCTTCATGAAATTCAGGCGCGGGGCTGACAGCCCTTTTTGCACTTTCGCTGAGCCGCACATCGGGCACGACACCAGCCCACGCTGGCTCTGCGCTTCGTAGTCGTCAGCCGAGCCGAACCAACCTTCAAAACGGTGCTCGTGCTCGCAAGAAAGATTGAAAACGATCACAGTGTGCGGGTAGTAGGAATAGTGCGGGGAAGAGAGCGCAAAAGAGCCTGCAAGTGTACCAAGAACCGTCGCCTCAAAATGCGCCCAGGCCGCGCGCGCCGTCCCACAGGAGCTTGCAGCCGGTGGTGAACAAGAGGCCCTGACCGATCAAATAAAACTGCGCATCGCTTTTGACTTTTTTCTGCAACCACAGCCCGACGTGGATACCGACTGGCACCAGCGGGCAGAGCACCAGGGCCGCCAGCATGTTTTGCACACTGAATTGCCCGAGCACGGCGTAGAAAGGAATTTTGAGCGCGTTGATATAGGCAAAAAACAGCGCCGCAGTGGCGGTGTAGACCAACTTATCGAGCTGCAAAGGCATGGCGTAGACCTGGTATGGCGCGCCCCCGGAATGCGCGACAAAGCTGGTAAACCCTGAAAACGTGCACCAGAAGCCGCCCTTGCCATGGCTTAAAGGGAGCGGCGCAATCGCGCGCGCGGCGCGGCGCGCCAGCCAGTTGCGCGTTTGGGTGAGAATCGGGAAGCCCACCGCGATCAAACCGATCAATACGCGCACGCCGTGCTCGTTCAATTTGCCAAAGGCGAAGTAGCCCATCACCGTGCCCAACAAGCCGCCCAACAGCATAGTGCCCAGCACCGTGCGGTCAAAGTGCCGCCAAAAAACCCGCAGGCCGTAAGCATCCATCGCCAGCAAAATCGGCAGCATGATTCCGGCCGCCTGCACCGGCGAGATCGCCAGCGACATGAGCGGCACGCCAACGCCACCAAAAGTGCCGGCAAAGCCGCCCTTGGAGATGCCCGTGAGCAGCACCGCGAGTGCTGCGAAGACGTAAAACCATGGGTCGGCGATCATCGCGCATAATCCCAAAACACGCCGTCGTTCCCGCGCAGGCGGGAATCTAGCCGGCCGTGGAGCGGGCGATGCCGCTGCCGTGCGTAATCCATGGACCGCTGGATTCCCGCCTTCGCGGGAATAACAGATCTGCGGTTCACCGGAGCGACTTTTTCATCAGAACGTGCTTGATGCCAGACTCCAGAAATTCGGGGCCGACGGCCACAAAACCGTAGTGCCCATAGAAGCCCTGCACCACCGTTTGCGCATTCAGCGATATCTCGAAGAAGCCCTTGCGGCGCGCTTCTTCGAGCAAAGCCTGGAGGATCAAGCCACCCACGCCAACTTGGCGATGGCCTTTTTGCACCGCCATGCGGCCGATCATCCGGTCCGGTTTCAGGCGGCCCGTGCCCACCGCCGTGCCTTGCGCGTCAAACGCGATGGCATGCACGGACCGCACGTCCCAAGCGTCCCATTCTTCGGTTTCGGGGACTTTCTGCTCGACACAAAACACCTGACGGCGAATCGGTTCAGCAAGGGCGCGCTGGATGTACCAGGAACCCAGGCGCACAACATAGGCTCCGCGATCAATCGTGGTTGAATTCATTGGCAAAATTGTAGGCAAGCTCACCCAAAAACTGGACGCATTGACTCCATGAAAATCGACACATTGCATTATCTGGCCCGCCCCGACGGCATCGAGTTGCTTGAACTGATCGACCAGCGGGTATTGCCGCAGCAGGTGCGCTTCATATCCTGCACCGATGCAGGCAGCACCGCCAACGCGATTCGCGACATGGTGGTGCGCGGCGCGCCGGCGATCGGCATTACCGCCGCCTATGGCATGGCGCTTGAAGCGGCAACACTGGTGCGGACTTTCAGGGGCACTGCTCGAAAAACCAATACCAGAGCGACTCTTCATGGCATTAGCAGCGAAGAAGAGCGCTCCAAGCCATTCTTCAGGGCAATGGCAGTGGCGCGCGCACGTTTGGCGACTTCACGCCCAACTGCGGTCAATCTATTCTGGGCTTTGGCGCGTTGCGATGAAGTGTTGGCAGGTCTAGGGGCGAAATCGCCCGATGTCGTCGCGCGCGCGCTGCTCACGCTAGCCCGCCGTCTGCACCGTGAAGACGTGGCGCTCAATCGCGCGATGGGGGCACACGGCGCGGCACTGTTGCAAGCGGGCACGCGCATCCTCACCCATTGCAACGCAGGCGCGCTCGCCACGGCGGGCTACGGCACGGCGCTGGGCGTGATTCGCGCCGCTCACGCGCAACGCAAAATCACCAACGTGTGGGTCGACGAAACCCGCCCGTTCCTGCAAGGCGCGCGCCTCACCGCTTGGGAATTGCAGCAGGAAAAAATTCCCGCTACGCTGATTTGTGACAACATGGCCGCCTCCCTTATGGCGGCAGGCAAGGTGGATGCGGTGATCGTCGGCGCTGACCGGGTTGCCGCCAATGGCGATGTCGCCAACAAGATTGGCACTTACGGGCTGGCGGTACTCGCGCGTGCGCATCGCCTGCCGTTTTATGTGGCCGCACCGCTCTCGACCTTTGATCTGGCGCTGGCCAACGGCAAACTGATTCCGATTGAAGAACGCGCCGCCGACGAGATGACCGGCTATTTCGGCAAGCGCTGGGCCCCGGAAAAGATGCGCGTGTTCAACCCAGCGTTCGATGTCACCCCTGCGCGGCTGGTTACTGCCATCATCACCGAGCGTGGCGTGCTGAGCAAACCTTCGCGCCTGAATGTGGCACGGCATGTGGTCTAGAGCCATTTTCGTTTTGCTGTGTCTTACCAGCAGCATTGCCCCAGCCGCCAGCTTCGACTGTTCCAAAACCAAACGAAAGATTGAAAAACGCATCTGCGCCGATGTCGCTGTCTCACAGTTGGACGACCAGGCCGCGCAAATCTACGCAAAAGCCTTCGCGGGTGCAAGTCTCCATCACCAGCAAGAATTGATCGCTGAGCGCGCCAAATTTCGCCGGGAGCGCGGGCGTTACGACGCTTCTGCCAGCGCACTCGCCGACGACTATCAGCGGTGGCTGGGCTATCTCGCGCATCCGCAGCGCTCGCGCCTGGGGAGTTACCAGGGTCGCGACGATGCCTACGTGCGCCTGCTGTCGGTGCAATCGGCAACTGGCGCACATCTGATGGCACAGGGCGCAGGCGTGCGTGGTGAAGGCGGCTGGGTGTCAGCCGCGCCATTTACGATCAACGGCGACACCGTCGAGATCGCGTTGCGCCGAGCAAGCTTTCCAAACCAGCCAGATTGCCCTGTCACTCTGGCGTTTGAGGGCGAGCACCTGCGGTTCAACGCCCAGGGCAGCTGCGCGGTCGAAGCCATTAGCGGCGTATTTCGCAAGACGATTCCGAATTTGCCCATTTGGGTGATGCCCAAAGGCAGCGTGCCGCCGCCGTAACATGCTTTGATTGAGTCGGCATTGCGTTTTTTTCACATCCACCAAGGAAACACAGCATGAACATTGATCGCATCAACCCGCCCACACTCGCCGCGCCACGTGGTTACTCACATGTAACCGTTGTGAGTGCAGCACGCCAAGTGCATGTGTCTGGCCAAGTCGCCTTTGACGCGCATGGGCAAACGGTCGGCAAGGGCGATTTGACCGCACAAGCTGAGCAAGTGTTCGCGAATCTGCAAGCCGCCTTGAGCGCGGCCGGCGGCACTTTCGCCAACGTATTCAAAGTCGTGACCTACGTGGTCGATCTGACCCCAGAAAAAGCGGCCGCGATTCGGGCGGTGCGGATGAAGTATCTGGGCGACGGGCCTTACCCAGCCAGCACCATGGTGGGGGTGACATCGCTGATCACGGCGGATTTATTGCTGGAGGTTGAGGTGATTGCGGGACTGGATTGAACCAGATGGCGGTGGAGTTCGGCGACGCGTGGTAGAGGCAACCGTCGAAAAAAAACCGCGCGCCAGGCATTTCGCCCGACGCGCGGTTTTGCTTTTCTACTTCTGCTACGAGCGTAACTAAGCCTTCGCGATCACGTCCTTAGTCAGTGGCATTGACCGAATCCGCTTGCCGGTTAGCGCTGCTACCGCATTGGCAATCGCTGGCCCAATCACCGCCGTGCCTGGCTCGCCGATGCCACCGGGTTTTTCGGTGGAAGCGACGATATGCATATCGATCTGCGGTGAATCACTCATGCGTGGCAGCGGGAAGTCACCGAAGTTGGTCTGCTGCACACGGCCCTTGTCGAGCGTGATCTGATGGAACAGCGCCGCGGCCATGCCAAAGTTGATCGACGATTGCAACTGCGCTTCAACGATGTCTGGGTTGACCATGCGGCCCAAATCGACTGCCACGGTGACTTTATGTACCTTGACTTCGCCGTTGACCATCGACACTTCCGCCACTTGCGCCATGTAGGTGTCATAGCCTTCCATCAATGCCACACCGCGCGCGCGGCCTGCCGGTGCTGGTGTGCCCCAGCCGGATTTTTCAGCGGCGAGCTTGAGCACATTGGCGTAACGCGGCTTGTCTTTCAATAAAGCCATGCGGTACGCGACCGGGTCTTTGCCCGCCAGTTTCGCCAGTTCGTCCATGAAGCTCTCGTTGGCGAAGGCATTCATGTTGTGCGAGACGGCACGCCAGTAGCCCACGCGATGACCCGTGTCGTTGATGACCAGGTCGTGCTGGGTATTGGGCACGGCGTAGGGCGCAACCGCTGCTTCCGCCATGAAAGGGTCGAGCGTGTCCTTCGGCAGGCCAAAGGCGCGCTGGGTGACCGACTGCGAGGTCACTTTGTGATGCACCGCTACCGGCATGCCGTCTTTGTCCAGACCGGCTTCGAGCTGGTTCAAGGCGGCGGGGCGATAGAAGTCGTGGGTCATGTCGTCTTCACGCGACCAGAGCAGCTTGACCGGCTTGCCCACCGCTTTAGAAATGGCAGCCGCTTGCACGATGAAGTCCAACTCAATTCGCCGCCCGAAGCCGCCACCGAGGAAAGTAGTTTTGAGCGTCACATCTTCAGGCTTGATGCCCAAAGTAGCCGCCACTGCACCAAGCGCGCCTTGCTGAAACTGCGTGGGCCCGATCAAATGGACCTTGCCGTTTTTCCAATCGGCGGTGAAGTTCATTGGCTCGAGCGGCGCGTGCGCTTGATGCCCGAGCGTGTACTCGGCCTTATAGGTTTTTTGCGCGTTCTTCATGCCCTCGGCCAGATTGCCGATTGGCTTCTGAATCGGGATCACTTTGCCTTCCGCTGCGGCTTTGCGCATGCCAGCCATGATGCTAGCCGAGGACAGGCCGGCGCCCGCGCCTTCGTCCCACACCACGGTAACCGCCTCGCGCGCTTTTTTGGCGTGCCAGTAAGTGTCGGCAACCACTGCTACCCCGTCGCCAATGCTGACCACGTCGACCACACCGGGCATGCCTTTGGCTTTTGCGCCGTCAAAACTTTTGACCTTGCCGC
This sequence comes from Burkholderiales bacterium, assembly GCA_031362865.1. Taxonomy (GTDB): domain Bacteria; phylum Pseudomonadota; class Gammaproteobacteria; order Burkholderiales; family JAEUOS01; genus JANLTH01. Next base: position 7,243 of record JANLTH010000050.1, read on the forward strand.
CAATCACCGGGCACTGTTCAAGCGAGGCATACACCATGCCGGGCAGCTTGACATCAATCCCGAATTCGGCACGACCATTGGTCTTCATCGGCGTATCAAGACGCGGAATGCGCTTGCCGATGATGGTGAAATCTTTTGGATCTTTCAGCTTTGGTGTTTTCGGCGCTTCAAGCTTGGAAGCCGCTGCGGCGAGCGAGCCGTAGCTGGCTTTTTTGCCGCCGGGGCCAGTGACGATGCCGTTGGCGGCACTCAGCGTGCTTGCGTCCACCTTCCATTTAGCGGCGGCCGCAGCCACCAGCATTTCGCGCACTTGCGCACCCGCTACGCGCAGGCGGTCCCAGCCTTCACGCACCGAGGTGGAGCCGCCGGTGAGTTGCGCGCCCAAGGCCATATTGGCGTAAACCGGATTGGCCGAGCCAATCGTGACCTTCACTTTGCGCACGTCAACGCCCAGCTCCTCGGCCACCAGCATCGGCATCGAGGTGTACACGCCTTGCCCCATCTCGGAACGCGCCGAAATGATGGTGATTTCGTTGTTGTCCGCGATGTGTACCCAGGCGCTCGGCGTGTAGAGTGTGCCTGCGGCCTGCACTTCTTTAGTCGTCATCGGCATCACGAAGCCGACGGAAAGGCCACCAGAGACAGCGGCTGTGCCTTTGAGAAACGTGCGGCGCGAAGGCTTTTGCATTTCGAGCGCGGCAGATTGGGTTTTTGCGTTGGTTGTCA
>JANLTH010000055.1:0-25133 GCA_031362865.1 Burkholderiales bacterium
ATCTGCGCGCGCAGTTCAGGCAATGATTTTTCAATCACACTTGATTCGTCAATACCGCCCATGATGCATTTATCGGTAAGGCTGCGTAGTTCGGCCAATGATGGATTGCCCTTCAAGCGGTCTGACACGGAAATGGCTTCACACGGGTAGTCGAGCACGCGGGTCACATCCACCGGGTTGCCATGCACATGCAGCACCCGCACCATGCCTTGCATGGCCTCGAGCATGAGAATGTCGTTGGCGCGCATGAACTTTCGGAAGGTGGCGTCGTCCACACCGCGCTTGTGTGGCGGTGTGATTGCGCCGTTGATGGAGAAAAAAATCGTGTCGCATCCCGCCTCACGCGCTGCGCGCATGTAGTCACACATGGTTGCGCAAACTTTTTCCAGCATCGCCAGCGCCTCTTCAGGATGGGCGTAGACCACCGGCGCTTTGGTGTAGCCGACCCGCCGCATCACCTGCTGGTAAGGGTCGAAGGTGGTGAGCATGATCGGCACCTGTGCCCCAAACTCCTCGCGCAGCAAGCGGATCGTGGTGAGCTCTTCGGCGAAGGTGGGATCGCTCATCGGCAGATGCTGCCAGAGCGCCATGTCGCCCGGCCCGTTCAACGTTTCCACCCCGGCAGGCCCAGGGTAGCGAAAGTCGTTGACGATCTTGACGATGTCCCAGTCGAAGCGCTTGTAAAAAGCGGCGTGGCGGCGCGCATGTTCAGCGCCGCCCATCCAGTCTGTGCCGAAGTGAATCCAGGCGGTGGCTGGCACGTAGTCCACCGGGTCGCCGCTGATGGCCGCCATGAATCGTTCGCGTTTATTCATTGCTGAGTTTTCTCTGACTGAAGGCGGAATGAAGGCGGGTTGAATGCGAATTGTAGGGAAGTTTAGGTCTTCAGTCGTGGTAGCATTTTGCATGGACAAATCACCAGTTATCAAGATCGCCTTCGCGCGCGATGCAGCCAAGGGGCGGGGCACGGCGACCGCGCCGGGCAACCGCTTCGCCACCTGGCAGCGCGAAACCGTTGATGACGGGTGGAGCGAACTGGCTGACACCGATCAAGCCGAACCTGCACCGCTCAAGACCCGCGTGACGGCGCGCCCGGCCAAGTCGATTATCAGCCGCAACCAGTCGCCAGATTTGCCCTTTACGCAGTCGATCAACCCCTACTACGGCTGCGAACATGGCTGCGTTTACTGCTATGCGCGGCCTTCGTATGCGTATTGGGATTTGTCGCCAGGCCTCGATTTTGAGACACAGCTATTTGCCAAAACCAATGCCGCTGAGCTACTGCGCCAGGAGTTGGCACGCCCGTCCTATCAATGTTCCGCGATCTCGCTGGGGGCGAATACGGATTGCTACCAGCCGGTGGAACGCGAATGGCGCATCACCCGCGAGGTGCTTGAAGTGCTGGCCGAATGCCATCATCCGGTAGGCATTGTCACCAAATCGGCCTTGGTCGAGCGCGATTTGGATTTGCTGGGGGCAATGGCGCAACAGGGCTTGGTAAAGGTTTACGTCTCGCTAGGAACCCTGAATCCCGAGCTCGCGCGGCGGCTGGAGCCGCGGGCGGCGGCCCCGCATCGGCGCTTGCGCGTGATTGAAACCCTGGCCAAAGCCGGTGTGCCGGTGGGCGTAGTGGTGGCAGCGCTGATCCCCGGCTTGAACGACCAAGATTTGGAAGCGGCGCTCGAAGCCGCCAGGCAAGCGGGGGCGAGTGAAGCCAGCTACGTGCTGCTCCGCTTGCCACTGGAGCTGAAGGAAGTGTTTCGCGATTGGCTGCAAACCCATGTGCCAGAGCGCGCTGCGCATGTGATGAGCCTGATCCAGCAGTCGCGCGGCGGCAAAGATTACGATGCTGATTGGTCGCAGCGCATGACCGGCACCGGCGTTTTTGCGCAATTGATCGCGCAGCGCTTCGGTAAGGCTTGCGCGCGCCTCGGGCTCAATCAGCGGCGCTATCCGCTCAATACGGCGCAGTTTCGCGCGCCGCAGTTGCTGCAACCTGCAAGGTCTGACGCACAGCAATCGCTCTTCTAGAGCGCTGCTAAAATTTCAGGTTGCCCAAGCGCATTGCGACTTGCTGTCACAAAGCGCGTGGATTCCATTTTCCCCAGCTACAGGTGCCTTCCGTGTTGATTTCTTCTGCTTACGCCCAAGCCGCTTCCGGCTCTGGATCTACCCAAGACAGTTTGGTGGGCATGCTGCCCATCGTGTTGATGTTCGTGCTGCTCTACTTCATGATGATCCGCCCGCAAATGAAGAAGCAAAAAGAGCAAAAGGCCATGATCGACGGCCTATCGAAGGGTGACGAGGTGATTACGGCCGGTGGAATCCTCGGCAAAATTTCCAAGATCGGCGACACCTATGTCACTCTTGAAATTGCTGACAACGTCGCCATTAATGTGCAACGCCCGGCGATTGGTACGCTCTTGCCCAAAGGCACGATCAAGTCGATTTAACCAGACTCGGTTGAAACGGTTGATGTTGCCTGCCTGACACCTCACTCCTCACGCCTCACCAGAACATGAACCGCTACCCCCTCTGGAAATACATCCTGATCGCCATCACGCTGGTGTTGGGGGCGGTCTATACCGTGCCCAACTTCTTTGGCGAATCGCCTGCGGTGCAGGTGTCGTCTGCCAAGGTCATTTTCAAGATCGACCAAGGCATGGTGGTGCGGGTTGAGGATGCCCTGAAAAAAGCCGATCTCAATCACACCGGCATCTTTTTTGATGTCAACACCGTCAAGGCGCGGTTTGCCGATACCGACACGCAATTCAAAGCGCTGACGGCCATCAAAACCGCGCTCAACCCGAACAAAGACGACGAAAGCTACATCGTCGCGCCAAATTTGCTCGCCAACACGCCCAAGTGGCTAGTGGCGCTTCGCGCGTTGCCAATGTACTTGGGGCTTGACCTGCGCGGCGGGGTTCACTTTCTGCTCGAAGTGGACATGAAAGAAGCGCTCAAAAAGCGCATGGACTCGCTGGTAGGCGACGCGCGCCGCATGCTGCGCGACAAAGAGATTCGCCACGCCGGGATTGAGCGCACGCAGTCCGGTCTGACGATTCGTTTTCGCGACGAGGCAACTCGCAGCAAAGCCAAAGCTTATCTGGCCGAACAGTTGCCTGACGTGACCTTGACAGACGCTGGCAGCGGCGAAGACTTGCGGATCAATGCCGAGTTCAAGCCTGAGGCCGAACGCCGTGTTATGGAAAACGCAGTTAAGCAAAACATCACCACCTTGCATAACCGCATCAACGAATTGGGCGTTTCGGAACCAGTGATTCAGCAGCAAGGCGCGGATCGCGTGGTCGTGCAATTGCCGGGCGTGCAAGATACCGCCAAAGCGAAAGACATTTTGGGCCGTACCGCCACGCTCGAAGTACGCATGGTGGACGAATCTCCCGAAGCCGCTGCAGCCGTGGCCGAGGGGCGCGCAGGCTTTGGCTGCGACGTGTATGTTGAGCGCGGCAGTGGCCGCCTTTGCGTGAAGAAGCAGGTAATGCTCACTGGCGACAACCTGACCGATGCGCAAGCCGGCTTCGATAACCAAACTCAGGAACCAGCGGTACACCTGACACTCGATTCCAAAGGTTCAACGATTTTCAAAGAAGTCACACGCGAAAACGTCGGTAAGCGCATGGCGATTTTGTTGATCGAAAAAGGCAAGGGCGAAGTCGTTACAGCCCCGGTAATCCGCACCGAAATCGGCGGCGGTCGCGTGCAAATTTCAGGCCGCATGACCACCACCGAGGCGGCAGACACGGCGCTACTGCTTCGCGCTGGGTCGTTGGCAGCACCCATGACCATCATCGAGGAGCGCACCATCGGCCCTTCATTGGGCGCCGGAAATATCGAGAAAGGCTTCAAGTCCACGCAGTACGGCTTTTTGGCCATTGCGGTGTTCATGATTGGCTACTACATGCTGTTTGGCGCGATTTCTGTGGCGGCACTGGGGGTCAACTTGCTTTTTCTGGTGGCCTTGCTCTCCCTGCTTCAGGCAACCCTCACACTCCCCGGCATTGCGGCAATTGCGCTCACCCTAGGCATGGCGATTGATGCGAACGTGCTGATTAACGAACGGATTCGCGAGGAATTGCGCAACGGGGCCAAGCCGCAAGAGGCGATTGCCACTGGTTACGAACGCGCTTTCGGCACCATTCTTGACTCGAATATCACCACATTGATTGCTGGCTTGGCACTGCTCATTTTTGGCTCTGGCGCGGTGCGCGGCTTTGCGGTGGTGCATTGCCTGGGAATTTTGACCTCGATCTTTTCTTCCGTGGTGGTCTCGCGCGGTTTAGTCAACTTGATTTACGGCAGCAAGAAAAAGCTCGACAAGATTTCTATCGGGCAGGTGTGGAAGCCGGGCATCAGCACGACTCCTACAGAAACCCCAGCCAGCGCAACGGCGAAATAAGGGAGCACGATCATGGAATTTTTCCGCATCAAAAAAGACATCCCGTTCATGAAGAACGCGTTGATCTTCAACGTGATTTCTTTGGTGACCTTTGTGGCTGCCGTGTTCTTTGTCGCGACCCGCGGCCTGCATTTGTCGATTGAATTCACCGGTGGTTTGGTAATGCAGGTGCAGTACGAAAAAGCGGCTGACCTGGAAAAAATTCGCAGCACGCTGGGCGGCATGGGCTACACCGACAACCAAGTGCAAAACTTTGGCACCTCGCGCGATGTGCTGATTCGCCTGCCACTCAAGGGGGCAACTGCGGCGGAGAAAAATTCGACCGCCAAGCAGAGCGAGGTCGTGATGGCGGCGCTGAAAAAAATCGAACCCGATGTGAAGCTCCTGAGGGTTGAATTTGTCGGCCCCCAAGTGGGCAAGGAGTTGGCGCAAGACGGTGCGCTCGCTTTGCTGTTGGTTTGCGTCGGCATCATGATCTACTTGGCCTTCCGATTTGAATGGAAATTTTCGGTAGCCGCCATCATCGCCAACCTGCACGACGTGGTCATCATTCTTGGATTTTTCGCATTTTTCCAGTGGGAGTTTTCGCTCTCGGTGCTGGCGGCGGTGCTGGCGGTATTGGGCTACTCGGTGAATGAGTCCGTGGTGATTTTTGACCGGATTCGCGAAAACTTCCGCAAGATGCGCAAGGCCTCCACCACCGAAGTAATTGACAACGCGATCACCTCGACGATTTCGCGCACTATCATCACCCACGGCAGCACGCAAATGATGGTGCTGGCAATGCTGCTCTGGGGCGGCCCTACGCTGTATTATTTCGCCCTCGCACTGACGATTGGCATCTGCTTTGGCATCTATTCCTCGGTGTTCGTGGCGGCTGCGATTGCCATGTGGCTGGGCATTAAGCGTGAAGATATGCTGAAGCCAGAAAAGAAGAAACTGGAGAACGACGGCGCGGTGGTGTAACGCCCGACTTTAAACGGGGTTAAGCAAAAAGCTGTGTTGGGAGGAATGTGATGACCGAACGCGATCCGTCTTTCAAATTCTCCGACTCCTCCCGCAAGGTGCTGGTGTGGGACTTTCCGACTCGCGCCTTCCACTGGCTGCTGGTGATTTTGATGGTCGTCTCGATCGTCACCATCAAAATCGGCGGCAACGCGATGAAGTTCCACATGTGGTCGGGCTACGCGATCCTCACGCTCATCACCTTCCGCATCACCTGGGGCCTGGTGGGGAGCTACTACTCGCGCTTCTGGACATTCACGTTTGGCCCAGGCGCGATCATCGATTACATCAAAGGAAAAACTCGCTACCTGGGTCACAATCCGCTCGGCGCGGGGTCGGTTTTTGCGTTGATCGGCGCGGTGCTGTTTCAGGCTGTTTCAGGGCTTTTTGCCAACGACGACATCGCCACCGAAGGTCCACTGGTCAAACTCATCACCAAAGAGCTTTCCGACAAAATTACCGGCTGGCACAAGTTCAATGAAAAGATTATCTACGCGCTGGTAGCACTGCACGTGCTAGCGATTCTGTTCTATCTCTTCAAGAAGAAAGAAAACCTGATTGTGCCAATGATTACTGGCTACAAAACAGTTCAGGAACGCGTGACGGAATATGCGCCAGTCAGCACGATACTGGCGGCACTGATTTTGGCAGCCTGCGGCGGCGGTGTTTGGTACTTGGTCAATTTTGTGAAATAGCCCACGCGCTGATTCACTCGCACAAAGGAAAAGCCGGTTTGGGGGTATCCCAAACCGGCTTTTTTGTCGTGCCTTGCAGATGCTTATTTCAGGAGTTCTTTGGACTGGTAGGCATCGTGGCATTCCTTACAAGCTTTGCCGACACCGCCCGCTGCTGCTGCAATCGTGTCCTTGTTACCGGATTTGGCGGCTTCAACCAGTTTCGGCGTGGCTTCTTGCAACGCCTTTGCGCCTGCCTGGAACTTGTCCCACTCTTTCCAGATTTCCGGCTTGGCCTTGGTGCCAGGCGACTGTGGCGTGTCTTTCAGAAAGCCGTTGAAGGCCACCTTGGCCATCGAATCAACGATGGTGGCGTTGAGCATCAGCGCGTTCGCGTCCATCTGGCGCTCGCCCTTGGCAAACGCATTGAGGCCACCGAACGAAGTTGCCATCACGGTCATTGCGCTTTGGCGGTACTTCACCGAGCGATCCGCCGGAACTTGCGCCTGCGCCACTGAAGCCGCTCCTGCCAGCAGGGAAGCGCCGAGAAACGCGGAAATTGCGGTAAGACGATTCATGCAACTCTCCTTAGAAGAAATTAAAATCCACCACGAACCAAAACTACTACTCCCCGGAGCTTTGGTTGGGCACTGAAGCCAGACCAACCTTGCTCTCAATTTTTTGGAACCCTTGCTGCAACTCCCACAAGACATTTTCCAGCTTCACCGAAGCATCCTCGCTCAAGGCGTCAAATGGTTGCTTCAGAAACGCAATGTGCTTTGGAAAATACGCGTCAAACTGCTGCTGCCCAACCAGCGTGAGCGCCACAATCGTGCAGCGCTTGTCAGTCGGTGACTCGATCCGCTGAACGATCCCGCGCGCTTCGAGGCGGTCCACCACCCCGGTTAGCGTGCCCTTCGTAATCAGCGATTTCTCACCCAACTCCTTGAAGGTCATTCCAGCTGTATTGCCCAAAGTTGCAACGATATCGAACTGCGGCGCGGTTAGCCCCAATTGGCGAAGATGGGCAGCGGACACGCGCTCAAAAGTTTGGTAGCACTCCGCCAATGCACGCAGTGTTTTGAGGTAGCGTTCGCGTCGCACGGCACGGATTATTTAGTTTACGTTAGGATTATCGTAGCGCGAAATTAGCGTGCGCGTCAATCGTCTCAATCGGCTTCACAACCGAATTGGGGGCAAAAAAAACCGCCCAATGGACGGTTTTTTTCGAGAGAAAGCGTAGTTCAGTCTTTTTCGCCACCAAAGATGCCGAGCAAGGCCAACAAGCTCTGAAACACGGAGAACACATCGATGTAGAGCTGCGTAGCTGCGATGATGTAATTGGTTTCGCCGCCCGTTACGATCTGATTCACGTCGTACATGATGTAGAGCGAGAAAATAACCAGTACGAGGCCAGTAATCGCAATCATCAACATCGGGATTTGAAACACGAGTGCGATCACGCCAAGCACGACTGCAGACCACATCCCGATGTACAAAAACTTGCCCATACCGGTGAGCGAGGACTTGATCATCATGCCAGTCATCGCCATGCCAGTGAGGATCGCTGCGGTACCGCCAAACGCCATCATGATCAAGCTTGAACCGTTTTTGAAGTTCATCACGCTACCTAACATGCGCGACAGCATCAAGCCCATGAAAAAGGTGAAAACCAGCAAGATCACAACACCAATGCTCGAATCGCGGAAACGGTGAATCGCGAACTGAAAACCCATCACGCCGGCGAAAAAGATCGCAAAACCGATAAAGCCACCGGGAATCGGCAACTTCAGAGCGACACCCAACCAAGCGCCCGCGACGGTTGGGATCATCGAGAGCGCGAGCAACAAAAAGGTATTGCGCAAAACGCGATTAGTCTCGGTCGCAGAGACACTGCCGCCAAGCGAAACCGGGCTATTCATCTGATTTTCCATCTGACACCTCCATCTAAGTAGTGGAACTGCACACGATGCTAAGAACACCAGTCATCGAAAAAGTTCTATCTAAATATTAACTCAAATAGAACTTTTCAAATCAAAGGGTGGTGCCGGAGGCCGGAATCGAACCGGCACGGTGTTTTAAACCGGCAGATTTTGAGTCTGCTGCGTCTACCAATTTCGCCACTCCGGCTTCGAAAGCGCTGATTTACGCACAATTCGGGCGAATTTACGATTTTCCGGTGCTCACTGTGCAATCCGCACAGTTCCGTTCCTCAATCGCAACTTCATCCCGACTTGCGCGCAACTCAGCGCTTTCGCGAAATCTCAATACATAAAGCAGAGCAAAGTATATCCCGCTCGCCTGCTAGCCCTTCTTCATCATGTCAAAAAATTCGCTATTGTTTTTGGTCGCTCGCATTTTTTCGAGCATGAATTCCATCGCGTCGATTTCGTCTTTTTCGTACAAAAATTTCCGCAGAATCCAGATTTTTTGCAGGATGTCCGGTTTGAGCAACAACTCTTCGCGGCGCGTCCCTGATTTGTTGATGATGATCGACGGATAGACGCGCTTCTCGGCCATGCGCCGCCCGAGGTGAATTTCCGAGTTGCCCGTGCCTTTGAACTCCTCATAGATCACGTCGTCCATCTTGCCGCCGGTCTCAATCAGGGCAGTGCCGATGATCGTCAGCGAGCCGCCCTCTTCAACATTGCGCGCAGCGCCAAAGAATCGTTTCGGCTTGTGCAGCGCATTGGTGTCCAGGCCGCCCGTACCGGTGCGACCATTGTTGGGCTGAATCGCGTTGTAGGCGCGCGCCAGGCGGGTAATTGAATCGAGCAGAATCACCACGTGTTTTTTATGCTCGACCAGGCGCTTGGCCTTTTCAATCACCATCTCAGCGACTTGCACATGGCGCATCGGTACCTCGTCGAAAGTGGATGCCACCACCTCGCCACGCACGGTGCGCTGCATGTCGGTCACTTCTTCAGGCCGCTCATCAACCAACAGCACGATGAGGATAATGTCCGGGTGGTTCGATGTAATCGCATGCGCGATCTGTTGCAGCATGACAGTCTTGCCCGACTTGGGGCTTGCCACCAGCAAGCCGCGCTGCCCGCGCCCGATAGGTGCCACGATATCGATGATGCGGCTGGTGATGTTTTCTTCCGCCTTGATGTCGCGCTCAAGCGTGAGTTGCTTGTCGGGGAAGAGCGGCGTCAGATTCTCGAAAAGAATCTTGTTTTTCGCGTTCTCCGGCGGCTCGCTATTGACCTTGTCTACCTTAACCAAAGCGAAGTAGCGCTCGCCGTCTTTCGGGGTGCGAATCTCGCCTTCAATCGTGTCGCCGGTATGCAAATTGAAACGGCGCACCTGCGAGGGAGAGATATAGATATCTTCCGGGCTCGGCAGATAAGAATCGGCGGGTGAGCGCAGAAAGCCGAAGCCGTCTGGCATGACTTCGAGCACGCCATCCCCGTAAATCGCTTCGCCTTTTTTGGCGATGTGTTTGAGAATCGCAAAAAGCAACTCCTGCTTGCGCATGCGGTTGGCATTTTCGATGCCTTCGGCGAGCGCGTAATCGACAAGCTGGGTAACGTGCTGGCTGGTCAGTTCGGAAAGTTGCATGGTGATTGATGTCTCGGTGTGGCGCGCGGAAGCGCTGGTACTGCGTGGCGCGAAATCGGCGAATTACTGCCGCACCGCGCCTTTGGAAAAACAAGTGGGGAACTGATTTGGGAGGTGGCGCAACCGGTGTTCTGGTGGGCCGCTGCCCGGGGCGTCGCGCCTCGGGGCGAAGAGTTTCAGCTAGGCTCGATCAAACTGTAGAGCCAATCCCTGACTTTTTTCGCGTCGCATCGCTGATGCAACCCCCGAAGCATACTTGAGCCGACGCTGCGGGTCAAGTCCGGGCTGCGACTGTCAGACACCACTCCATCTTTGTGGTGAAATTGGTTGGCAAGCTTGCCATCCGCAGGTGCTTTCACCAAAATCAGTACACTGGGTGTCGATGAGTACCAACGCACAGAAATGCCGATGCACCGCATCCTGATTGCAGTAACCGGGCTGTCCCCGCAGGTCGTGACCGAGACCGTCTACGCGCTCGCCCACGACCGAGCCCAGCCATGGATTCCGGATGCAATCCACGTCATCACCACTCGCACCGGCGCGGTCAACCTGCGACTCAATCTTCTAGCCGCGAACACCGGCTGGTTCCATCGCCTGCGCGCCGACTACCAACTGCCGCCAATCCGCTTCACCGAAAGCGACATTCATGTCGTCACTGATGCAACCGGCACGCCGCTCGACGACATCCGCACCCAGGAAGACAACACGGCAGCCGCCGACTTCATTACCGAACATCTGCGCTTGCTCACTGCGAACCCAAACACCGAGTTGCATGTTTCTCTGGCGGGCGGGCGCAAAACCATGGGCTACTACGTAGGCTACGCGCTTTCATTGCTTGGGCGGGTGAATGACCGCTTGTCGCACGTGTTGATCTCCGCGCCGTTTGAAAACCAGCGCGAGTTCTACTACCCGACACCCTACGATCACCCGGTACACGTTCAGCAGAGCGGCAAAAACACCACGGTCAATGCGCGTGATGCCGTCGTTGAACTTGCCGAAATTCCATTCGTACCACTACGACACGGGTTGCCTGCTGACTTGCTGGCAGGGAAAACGAGCTTTCGGCAAGCGGTGGACGCTGCTCGTGTTTCGCTCGGCCCGGCTGAACTGACGCTGGACGTTCGGCGCTGCACCGTGGTCGCCGCTGGTAAGACTTTCAAGATACCGCCCGCCCAGTTCGCCATGCTGGCACTGTTCGCCTGGCGTGCGCAGCAGGGCAAACCACCGCTGCGTGCGCCAAAAAAAGACTCCCGTGACCAAACATGGTCAAGGCAGGTGCTGGAGGATTTGCAAAGTGCGTTTGGACAGGCACTGATCCCGGATCGCACCCATGACGCCTTGCACAAGGGCGCTGATGGCGATTATTTTTCGCAGACGCTCTCCAAACTTCACAAAGTACTCAACGCTGCGCTCGGCACGGCAGCAGCACCGTATCGCATCATCGGCGAGGGTATCCCGCGACGAATCTATCGTTTGCAGTTGCCCGCAGAGGCGATCCGCTGGACTGGGGCGGAAGGAAAATGATGAGAAGCGTGCCATTGGTGTTGGCAAGCTTGCCGACGAGCCGCGCGCTTTGGCGACTCTGCATAATTCGAACATGCGTATGGACAATTCTGATTTCAAATTAATTTTGAAAAAAATATGACCGCAGCCGTGCGACTGAGCGAAATTGCCTTGGTTACGTTTGGCAAAGCACTCGCCGCGCTGGAGCGGGCGCTGGTGCGGATGGCTACTTCACCGAACGACGAAGTAATTCGCGACGCGTGCATTCAGCGTTTCGAATTTACGTTTGATCTCGCGCACAAAGTATTAGTCGGTCAAATCGAGCATGATGCGACGGTTTCGGAGGAAACCATGGCGATACCAAACCGCGAATCTTTCGCAAAAGAGATTGCGCGAAGTAGCCTCGTTGACGACGCGGGAGTTTGGATTGGGTTTCATGACAAACGCATTTTGGCACCTCATGCACATGAGTTTGCAAGCGCCGAAGACGTTTTCTCGGTGATTCCTGAATTTGCGGTGAGCGCGCGCAAACTCCTGCAAACTCTTCATTCAAGTTCAGGCGCGCCTGCCGTTGCCCAAGCGCTGCGCCCCGGCAATTGATTCAAAGTCAGCAATTAAATTAACCTCTACCCCGATGGAAACGACACCAATCTATGACTGACACGCCGCTGCTTAACGCTTCGTGCCGCGTCGCAATTGCCGCACTTCTCCACGACTTGGGCAAGTTTGCGGAACGCGCACGCATCGCTGAAGCGAACGAACCAGTAGACAGCTTGGGCAATACCCGCGCGGACATTGAAAAGCAGAACAACTGCCCGAGTTTCAACGGCCGGGCGACCCACATACATGCCGCGTACACAGCGATCAGTATCGATCTCCTGGAAGCGCATTTGCCGGCACTGGTCGGTGAAGAGCAAACACCCTTCGCCCCTTGGGGGCGCAAAGGTGTAGACGACTCAATCATCAACGCAGCGGCGCGTCATCATCGGCCGGGGACGTTTTTACAATGGATCGTTGCAACCGCGGACCGGCTCGCATCTGGATTCGAGCGGGAGGAGTTCGAAGCCTACAACCAGTCGCCGGATGACGGTGAGGCCAAGCTCAATCATTACACTACCCGTCAATGGACATTGCTGGAAGGTATTGGCGAACCGAAGGTTGGAGCCAAGTCGCCCGCAATGCCGAACTACCGGTATCCGCTTGAGCCGCTCTCCCCCGCGAGCATCTTTCCGGTGGCAAGCGACGTTTGTGAGGTTGGAAACAATGCGTCAGCTCAGGCAAGTTATCTGACCCTTTGGAAACAGTTTCTAGACGGTCTCAACCTCATCCCGAGAAGTCATCGCGCAAATCTTCCGCTCTGGCTGGACCATTTCGACAGTCTCTGGCTTACCTACACGCATGCAATTCCGTCCGCGACCGCCGGTATCGGCGGCAATGTTCGCCCCGATGTCTCGCTCTACGATCACTCAAAGACAACTGCTGCGCTGGCTGTTGCACTTTGGCGCTATCACGCGGACCAGGGGCATGACCTGGATGAAGTCCGAGAGGAGCTTCGCGCCCAGTGGGACCAGAAACGGATCGGTACCCCAGAAACGGTGGACGCGTGGAACACCGAGAAATTCCTGCTCATCCAAGGCGATTTCTTCGGTATTCAGGACTTCGTCTTCGGTGACGCAGGCCAAACGCAGCAACATGCGGCAAGGCTCCTGCGCGGCCGCTCCTTCTACGTTTCTTTGCTGTGCGAACTTGCCGCCGTCAAGGTGCTGGAGGCGCTTTGCCTGCCTGCCGTATCGCAAGTGGTCAATGCAGCCGGCAAGTTCTTGATTCTCGCGCCCAACACACCCGCGACTCGCGAAAAATTGGGCCAGACGCAGCGCGAGTTGAACGAATGGTTTCTTGCGCATACGTTTGGGCAATGCGGCATTAGCGTGGTGTCGTTGGCCGCCCGCCCGGCTGACTTCAAGAATCGCGACCTCAAGCGCAGCCCGTTCTCCGAACTCACACAACGCCTTTTTCAGTCGCTTGAAACAGCCAAGCTCGCGCGCTTTGATCTTTGCGGCGAAGGGGCAAGAGCAGCCTTGTTCGATGGAACGCTCGAGCGCTACACACACGGTGAATGCCGAATCGATGGTAGGTCGCCAGCCGAGGTCGAACTGGACGAAGGCTTGTGGGTCAGCACGCTCTCAGCAGATCAGATTGATGCCGGCAAGTGGCTGGCGCAGCAGGACCGTCTGCTTGTTACGACAAGTCGGCTTGAAGCACTCGATGGGGCCGAACCACCCAATCAACTGCGCCTTGCCATCTTTGGCTTCCACGTGGTCTTTACGGGCGACGAGGAAGCGAGCGGGAAATTTGGGCAGCTGGCCGATTCTGGTAATTTGCGCAGAGCCTGGGATTTTTCCTTACCAACCTCCAGCACGGGAGCGCTCTGGTCAGGCTACGCGCGCCGCCACATCAATGCCTATGTACCACGCTTGGGCGAGGTGAATGAACGAGACGCTGAGCGCTACGCCGGAATCGACCATCAGGAAACGTTTGATGCCCACCCGAATCAGCCGAAGACCCTCAACCACTTGGCGCGGGATAGTCGAACATTGACTCCAGCAGGTCGCTGGATTGGGGTCGAAGCACTGAGCATTTTGAAAGGGGATGTGGACGACCTCGGACTCGTCTTTCAGCAAGGCATGCAACGCCCCACATTCGCGCGCATGGCGGCCTTGTCGCGACAAGTCAATGCCTTTTTCACCGTCTATCTACCTTCGTTGTGCGCGTCGGACTTTCCGGGCACTTACACGGTGTTCGCCGGTGGTGACGACTTCTTCCTGATTGGCCCGTGGCTCTCCACGATTCGCTTGGCCAAACGCATGAAAGATGAATTCAAGCGGTATGTCGCCAACAATAGCGCCATCCACTTTTCAGTGGGGCTGGCAATCGCCAAACCCGGACTCCCGATTCGCCAGCTTGCCGCCATGGCGGAGGAGGCACTCGGTGCGGCCAAGGCGGTCACCGGAAAAAATGCTGTCACCTGCTTCGGGCATGCCGTTTCCTGGAATGACTTTGATACGTTGATGGAACGCGAAGCGGCGCTCGCCAGGCTGGCTGAAGAGCAATCCTTGTCAACCGGCTATCTCTACGCCCTGTTGCAGTACACCGACATGGCCGCCGAGTTGAAAGCCAGCAATCCACGCCCGCAAGCCGCACTGTGGCGTTCTCACTTTGCCTACCGAACCCGGCGTTTGGCCGAATCGCGATACACCGACGTGCAAGACAAATCCGAGCGCGAAAAAAAGAGACAGCGCCTGCACGCCGAACTCGGGGCCGAAATCGCTGGGCACGGCATCGAAAAGCACGGGGCCGCCTACAAGATCGCCCTGTTCACGTATCTATATCAACAACGCGACTAAGGGAGAGCACCTATGCCATCCGATTCTCGGCATCATCGTAAAGATTCAAACGCCGTTCTGGCAGCCGACAATTCCGTCGAGCAGTTTTCGTACATCAAGTTGACCAAACCGCTCGCGATGGAGTTGTTCAACGAATATGCCAAGCAAGCAGCTCAAACACTGGCAGCGGGCAAAGACCGCAACAAATCAACCCAATTACGGCGTTTTTACGACGAGTTGGGCATGTGGCACGAGAAGGTTATGCGCCAGCCGGACAAGTTCTCCGAGTATTTACCCTTCATCCGCATGCTCAATGCCAAGGCAGCCTATGCAGAGGCGCGCAAGCTCGTCGATGCAAGCTTCGTCAACCTCCTAAGTCGCACTCTTTCCCAAGTGACTGATCTCGAAAGCCTGGCGGCCTGCAAACTTTTTTGGGAAGCCTTCCTGGGTTTCTACAAACAAGAACGTCCAAACCCTTAACCCACGGACTCGACTACGATGAAACTCACCGCCATTCACAAACTCGTCGGCAGTCTGCGACTCGTCACCGGGCTGCATATTGGTTCCGGCGACAACGAAATGCATATCGGTGGTACCGACAACCCGGTCATCAAGCACCCGCTGACCGGTGAGCCCTACCTACCGGGATCGTCCATCAAAGGCAAGATTCGCAGCCTGCTGGAATGGGAATTGGGTGTCGTCAACTTTACGGATGGCCATCCGTTGGGATTCAAGCATCTGCGTACCTTGCCCGAGACCCACCAAGTTGCCGCCAAAAATCTCCTGCGCCTTTTCGGTGGTGCGCCGGAAGGCAACAATTCCGACGAGGCGCTGGTAAAAGAAATCGGCCCCACCCGCCTGGCTTTTTGGGACTGCGCGCTCGCGCGCGACTGGGTTGACGAAATGAGCCGTCGCAACTTGTTGCTCACTGAAGCCAAGATGGAAAACACGATTGATCGGATCCGCGGGGTGGCCGAAAATCCTCGCAATACCGAGCGCGTGCCGGCCGGCGCGCGCTTTGACTTTGCCCTGACCCTGAGGCAGCATGATGACGAAGACCTGTGGCCGATGATTTGGCGCGGACTGCGATTTATGGAACTCACCGGGCTCGGTGGTTCAGGGTCGCGGGGGTACGGCAAAGTGGAATTTGACACTCTCACGCTCGCCAGTCAGGACGTGTTGCCGCAAATGCGCGCAACTTTGGAACATGGAGACAAGCTATGACCACCATCGATGCGCTCGCCCTGATTGATCGGCTCCCGTTGTCGCGCCGCCAGGAAGTATTCGATTTCATTGAATTTTTGGCACAGCGCGAAGGGCGGCAGTCCAACGTTGGCAAACCTGCCCCGCTTTTGCGCGATGACACCATCGGCATTTGGGCTGAACGAAGCGACCTCGCAGACCCCTCTCGCTGGGTGCGCGATTTGCGTCACAAGGAGTGGACCTGATGCAAGCGACCATGCTGCTCGACAGCGACATCATCATCCACGTCCTGCGCAAGAACCTCCCTGCGGTTGATTTTGTGGCGAAGTGCGAGGACACCGGCCGGGTTGCCATTAGCGTGATCACACGCCTTGAGGTGCTGGTTGGGGCCAAGAACAAGCAAGAGCAAGAAAAAATCGACCAATTTCTGGATCGGTTCGAGACCATCCCGATTGATCCCCAAACCAGTGATAAAGCGGTAGAACTTTTTGTGGACTATCGTCTGAGCCACGGGCTGGCTATTCCAGACTGCCTGATCGCCGCCACCGCACTGCGCCACACGCTCCCGCTCGCCACCGGCAACCTTCGGGATTTCCGCTTCATCCCGGCCTTGCAGCTGGAAGCGTTTGAGACCAACCGATGATTTCCCTTCGCGCGCGAGTTGCGCCGCGCTCCGCATTCGCAACCCCGTTCAAGGGTGATACGCTGTTTGGTCAGCTTTGTTGGGCACTGCGCAATCGCGGCGGTGAGCAGCATCTCATAGATCTTCTGGAGGACTACACCCAGGGCAAACCCTGTCTCGTCGTTTCGGACGCATTTCCCAGCGGCTTTGTACCGCTGCCGACTCTGCCAGGCCATCACTATGAAGCCGTGCCCGGCGAGGATCGCAAGTCGATCAAACGCCGCCGCTGGGTTCCGCTGACGCGCTTCTCCGAGCCGATCACACAATTTCTCGTGCATGCGCAGCCGACCGCCACCACTCAGGTGGCAGGCAGGTCGACCGTGCGCAGCAGCCGCGCCCACAACACACTGAACCGCCTATCCGGCACTACTGGCACTGGCGCGTTCGCACCCTATTCAGTGGAGCAAGAGTGGTTCACAGCCGGCGCCGATTCTCCGGGTGGTAGCGTGGAGCTTGACATCTACATCGTGCTCGACGAGGCCCGTCTGGGCATCGACGACTTGCATCAAGCCCTGTCAGACGTGGGCTGCATCGGATTTGGCCGTGATGCCAGCATTGGACTTGGCAAATTCGACTTATTGGAGTTGACTGCGTGCGACTATCCGAGCCAAAGCCGGTCGAATGCGTGGCTGACCCTGGCACCCTCAGCGCCGCAGGGGCTGGCGTGGATTCAAGCGCAGTGCCACTATCGAATCTTTGTCCGCTTCGGGCGACACGGAGACCGGGCAGTTCAGCTCGGAAAACCATTCAAGACCCCGGTGTTGCTCGCCGATACCGCTGCGGTTTTCATGCCTCGGCGCTTTGAACCCGCACTGTTCTGCGGCCA
This sequence comes from Burkholderiales bacterium, assembly GCA_031362865.1. Taxonomy (GTDB): domain Bacteria; phylum Pseudomonadota; class Gammaproteobacteria; order Burkholderiales; family JAEUOS01; genus JANLTH01. Next base: position 17,258 of record JANLTH010000055.1, read on the forward strand.
AGGGCTTGGCGGCTTCGGACGATTGTCCAACGTGATCGCCGGAACCGTGCAGCAAGGTTACGCCCCGGTACTTTGCGTCCATGTTCCCGAGCCGATGGGATTGGCATGAATTTCCTCGACACCTACCGCTTTTTCGCCACGCCGCTCTCCCCGATTCACCTGGGAACCGGGGAAAGCTACAGCCCGACCAACTACGTCATCAGTGACGATCTGCTGTACGAATTTGACACGGGAACGGTGTTCGGTACGCTCACCGAACCCGAGCGGCAGGAGTTGCAGCGCATCTGTTCGGCCAGGCCAAATGAGGACATGATCCTTGCGCTGCAGCGCTATTTCCATGAACGGCGCGAAACATTGGCAGCCGGTGCGGTCAATCATGTTCCCGTACTTCCGGGGGTGGCCGCGCTGTACGCCAAGCGGGTGGGGCAAACTGCCAATCAGGAAGTGGGTGGCGGTAAAGTCTTGAACCGGCTAGAAATTGACCGGTCCAGCTTCGATCCGATCACCCGCTTGCCGGTGCTCTTGGGTTCAGCGCTCAAGGGAGCGATTCGCACGGCGTTGCTTGACCAGGCTAACCATGGGAAGCCGCTGAGGCGATCAAACAACACGAACAAGGATGAAAACAATCAGGAATTGCAACGCCGCTTGTTCCAGTACCAAGCCGGAAAGTTTGAGCTCGACCCAATGCGACTGGTTCACCTTTCCGATGCCGCCTGGCGCGGTGCTCCCGACCTGCCCGCGACCCAGGTGCAGCTTGCCGTCAATCGCAAGAAACAACTCGTCAGAGACGCGCAAGGCGGATTGCGAAAATCTCAAGCCGACAAGCTCTATCAAATCCTGGAATGTGTGGCACCGTGGCACTACCGGGCTTTCGCCGGGCAACTCAATCTGCACATTGTGAGGGAAGTGAAAGAAGCCGCTCGCAACACGGAGCGCCAATTACCCGTTGCCGGGCTCAGGTTCTCTGCGGTGCAAATTGCCCAGGCCTGCAATGCGTTTTATGCACCGATTCTGCGGGCAGAACGAACGCTGTTGAGCGAGCGCGGCTATGCCGACCCTGCTTGGAGTGCATCGCTTGACAAGCTGCTTGCGGCCAGTCGAGAAAAGATGGCACGTGGTGAAGTGTGTCTGGTTCGCGTCGGTCGGCATGCAGGGGCCGAGTCGATCACGCTGAACGGCGTGCGCAGAATCGAAATTATGTTGGACAAAGATCAACATACCCCTAAACGGAACAGCACGACCGAAGCCAGCGCAAGAACCATCTGGCTTGCAGCGAACGACACCGATCAATCGACGAATCTTCGGCCCTTCGGCTGGATGATGATCGAGTTGCAGCCCCTAAGTGCCGCTATCGCCGATGCAAACGAACTCAAGGAAGCGTGTGCGCCCTATGCGTCCGGTTTGCGTTTGATCACTGCCAAGATCGGTGAACAGCGCAGCCGATTTGCGCAAGCGCATGCCGCAGCGCTGGCTCTGCACCAAGCAGAAGCGGAAACCAAGCGACTGGAAAGGCTGGCCCAAGAGCAAGCGGAGCGCCAAGCAAAGGAACGGCACAACCGGCTGACGCAAATGCCGCCAAATCTGCGCCGCATCGAAGAATTCAAAACGGAATTTGCGTCGCGCGCCAGGCAGCTCAACGGCGGCCTGGACCGGCCAAACACCAAATTCCATGATTTGGCGCGTGCGCTTGCCAAAGCTGCGCTTGAGGAACCCGGCTGGTCGGCGGCGGAAAAGGGCGCAGCAGCAGATGCCATTGCGGCGTGGCTACCCAAGGTTGTCAGTGGCATGGACAAAGACGCACTGAAAAAGCTTCGACTGGCTACCCTGCGAGGTGCTGCGTGACCACCTTCTTCGTATCCCGCCACGCCGGTGCGGTGGATTGGCTCGCGCAACAAGGTTTTGTGGCCGAACGCACGGTGCCACACTTGAATCTAGCCGAGATCGGCGCGGGCGACATCGTGATCGGCACGCTACCTGCGCATCTGGCCGCAGACATTTGCGCTCTCGGTGCGCGTTACGTCAACCTTTCCCTCCATCTGCCGGCGGACAAGCGCGGGGTCGAATTGACGGCTGCCGACCTGACCGCATACGGCGCGAAATTAGAAGAGTTGCAAGTACAAAAAGTCATTTCACCAACACTACCTGAACTGGAAACGCCTTCAACCCGCGCAGATACCGGCAACAAACCATGACAACACTCATCAGCTTCCTCGGCAAGGGCACTGGCGATGCTAATGGTTATCGCACGCTCACCTACCGCTTCGACAGCGCATTTGTTCGTACCGTGCCATTCTTCGGGCTTGCGTTGAACGAGTACCTCAAGCCGGATCGGCTGATCGTGGTGGGTACGCGCGGCAGCATGTGGGACGTGTTTTTTCAGAAGCATCCCGATGCCTCTGACCTGATCGAGGCGGTGGAAAGCATTCGCGTCGATGAGGCGATGCTGCAACGATTCTCCCAGTACTTGTGCGATGAACTCGGATTGCAGGTTGATTGCGTTCTCATTCCCTACGCCGCCGACGAGCGCACACAGGCAGAGGTGTTGACGCGGCTGGCCGGTGCGGTGCAAACCGGCGAGACGGTGTTCCTGGATGTAACGCACGGCTTTCGCCATCTCCCGATGATCGCGCTGGTGGCAGCACGCTACCTGAGCCATGTCAAAAAAGTACGCGTTGCCGAACTGTATTACGGCGCCGCGGAAATGACCGATGCCGCAACCAAAGAAACGCCAGTTCTCAAACTGACCGGTCTTCTGAGAATGCTCGATTGGGTCGATGCACTCTCCACCTACGATAAAGATGGTGACTATTCACCGTTTGCGCCACTGCTCGAAGCAGATGGAATGGATCAGGGACGGGCAGCTTTGCTTGAGCGGGCGGCGTTTTTTGAACGTACCAGCAACCCGGTCAAGGCACGCGAGACGCTCGGCACGATTCACGAATCATTGGCGGCGCACCGCGGCCCCTATGGTTCTTTGTTCAACGCGGAACTGCAAAAGCGCGTCGAGTGGCACACTCGGGGTACGCGCGCCGATTGGGAAAGGGAGCTTGCCAAAGGCTACCTGGCACGCCGCGACTACGTCCGCGCTGCGGCATTCATGTTTGAGTCGATCTGCACGCGCGAGGTCGAACACCAGAAACTGGGCGATGTGAACGATTTTGAGAAACGCAAACAAGCGTTCGACAAGTTCAAGCAATCGAATGCCGATGCCCACAAACTGGCGGCGATTCGCAACGCACTGGCGCATGGGCTGCGTCCTCGTGATGACCGGGAGCTACCTGATCTGGCGAGCGACAAGGCGTTGAACGAAACATTGAAGCGCTTGATGAAATCGTTGCTCCGATAGTGCCCCTCCCCACGCCCTTCCCGCTGCGCCGCATCCAGATTGACTGCGTTGCGGATACCGCTTTTCCTTGGCCGCACTACGCAGGTTCCATGCTGCGCGGCGCCTTCGGGCATGCGCTGCGATGCCTGTCATGTGTGACGGGTGCCAAAACCTGCACAGCCTGCCCGGTGCGTGCGCACTGCGCTTACGGCACAGTATTTGAGCCGTCACCGCCAGTACTTGCGGGTTCACCGGTGTCGCAACAGAAGCGTGGGGTAGCCAACGTCGAAGTTGGCCGCCACCGCGCGCAAACCACGAATCCGCCCGCCTATGTGATCGAGCCACCGCCGATCGGCGCGCGCGTGCTGGCGGCAGGCGAAACGATTCGCTGTCATCTCGTCTTGATCGGCCACGCCAGGCAGCACCAAGCTTTGTTGCTGCATGCACTGGAACGTGCCCTGCCCGACCTGAGCGAGCCTCGCGGGGCCTTGCGCATGACAGGCCATCGCGTGCTGGAAGCGCTGCCGCAAAAGCTGGACATTGATGCGCAGGATCTTACCCTGACGTTCAGCACACCCTTGCGCGTGCAACGCAACGGCAAGCCCGTCTTCACCCCGCAGGATTTGACCGCTCGGGATGTGCTGATGGCCGCCGTCAAGCGCGTGGCACAGGTGTGCGAAACCCTGCTCGACCATCCGACTGCCGACTTTGGCTTTCAGGAGCTCGCTGCAAAGGCCGCGCACATCACCCTGACGAGCCACCTGACCTGGCACGATCTGGCCCGCTATTCCAGCCGCCAGCGGCAGCGTATTCCTTTGGGTGGGTTGCTGGGCCGCGTGCGTTTGCAAGGTAGTCTCACGTCGTTCATGCCCTACCTTCACCTCGGGCAATGGCTCCACATCGGCAAGGAAACCGCGTTCGGATTGGGTGGCTACACGCTGGAAAGTCGCCAGCCGTCCTCCTGAACCGTGCTGCCCGCGCCACGAAAGCCGGCGGCAAGCTTGCCAAAACTGGGGAGCGCCAGAGCCAGGCAGTACAGTGGCAACCATGCTTCGCCACCTCTTTCTCATCGGCTACGACATCGTTTGCGACCGCCGCCGCGCCAAAGTGCTCAAGGCCGTGAAAGGGCATGCCGTCGGCGGGCAAAAATCGCTCTACGAATGCTGGTTCACCACCGGCGAGCTGCAAGCTGCCATGCACACCGTGCGCACGCTGATCCGCGCCGATGCGGACCGCGTCGTCTTCATCCGGTTGGACGAGCGGGCCACCATCCATTCTCTAGGCACGGCGACTGCCCCGCAAGACGGTGATTTTTTCTACGTCGGCTAGCACGCGAGAACCCCAACTCATGGCTACCCTCTACATCGACCGCACCGGCAGCACGCTGCGTGCCGATTCCGGTGTGTTGATTGTTGAACACCCCGGCTCGCCCGGCTCGGAGCGGCGCCCCACGCGCGCGCCCATGGCGCTAGTCGAGCGGGTGGTACTGCGCGCCGACACCACGCTGACCAGCGGCACCCTATGCGCCCTGGCCGAAGGCGGCATCGCGCTGGTGGCGATTGGTGGGCGCACCGGCGAGCGGGTCGCGCAACTGGTCGGCCCCTGGCACAACAACGCCGAAATCCGCCTCAAGCAAACCCTGACGCTCGCCGACCCCGGCAGCGCCACGCGGCTCGCACGCCAGATCGTGCTGGCTAAAATCCGCCGCCAGCGTAGCGCCATGCGCACTTTGCAAGAGGCACGGCCCGACCTGCGCAAAGCCACCTTCGATGCGCTGGGCACGCTGGAGCGGATTTTGCCGCGCGTCGGCGAAGCACAAGGTATCGACACAATCCGTGGCTACGAGGGCGCAGCCGCCGCCGCGTATTTCAACGCCTACTTTCAGATGTTCCCCGCCTCCTTGGGCGCGACGGGTCGCAAGCGCCGCCCACCGCCCGACCCGGTGAACGCGACTCTTTCGCTGGCCTATACCCTGCTCTACTCTATCGCCGTGCGCGCCTGCTGGATAACCGGCTTGGACCCTGCGTTGGGTGCCCTGCACGGTATTGCCCACAAGCGCGCGGCAATGGCGTGCGACCTGATGGAGCCCTGGCGGCCGATGGTGGACCTGTGGGTGTGGCAGCAATTTCGCGGCGGCGATTTGCGTGCCGAGCATTTTGGTGTGGATGGTGCCCGTGGATGCCTGCTAGGCAAGGCCGGTCGTGCCCATTTTTATCGGGAATGGGAAGCCTGCGCGCGAGGCATCGAACGCGGCCTGCGGCGTCACGCACGGCTGTTGGCCAACGCCATGCGGCTCGCAAACGCCGACAACCTGGCCCACCTTGAAGCGGCAGACGACGACGCATGAGCGCCCGCCCTCTCTACCTCAATCCGTCTGAGGCGGTGGTCGTCAGTTGCGATGCCGGGGTGGCGCTGCGCGTGCGCGGTGCCGACTCACCATCCAGACGCATTCCCTTGGCGCAGCTCTCTCGCGTGGTGACCAACCATCACACCCGCTGGGACAGTCAGGCGCTGCTGGCCTGCATGACCCACGGCATCCCGGTGAGCTTTGTTGATCGCCATGGCAAGCCAATCGGCTGGTGCTTCGGGCAGCGGCGGCGCGAAACCACGCTCGACCATTTATTGCGCGCGGCCCTGGACTGCCCGGAATGGGACCGGTACTACCCAAGCTGGCTCGACAATCAGCGACGCGCAGCGGCGGCGCAGGCACTCATACTGTGCGGCGAAAGAGCCAGCGGCGAACATCTGCGCAGCGCACGCTGCACCCGCGACGTGTTGTGCAACGCCCATACCCGCAAGCACGGCTTGGCCGCCGGCGACACCGTGACCGCCCTGGCACATCTGGCGGCCCAGGAATCCGCGGCCGCGCTCAGCCATGCAGTGGCACAAAGCGAACTTCTCGCCTGGCACCGGCCCGGGCTCAATCTGATCGATGACATCGGCGGCATCGTCTGCGTTTATGCGCACGTCGCGGTCCATCATGCGCGCCGCTTGCCTGCACCAGAGATGTTGGAGAAGTGGGCAATCAAGCTTTACCAAGCCGACGCTGAACTCTGGGCACCACGCATCGGCGCCATCATTGGCAGCTTTGAGCGATTTTTGAGGGAGCATTGGCTATGAGCAAACCCGCGCAAGACCGCTGGCTGGTAGCCTACGACATCCGGGATCCAAAACGACTGAGCCGCATGTACCGCTTTCTGAGCAAGCACGCATTGCCGCTGCAATACTCGGTCTTTTTGGCGCATACCCGACATGGTCAAATAGACGACCTGTTGGATGGCGTGCGCGCGCGAATCAACCCCGCCCAAGACGATGTAAGGGCCTATCATCTGACAGGGAATACGAAGCTTTGGGCCATGGGCAATCAATTCGCCGCCGACGATGCCACACTGACGGACGAAGCGCTCAATGCGCTGCGGATTGACACAGTGATCGAAGTCGCGTGGCAATCGACGTAGCCGCACCGCGGCCCCCGCAAAGGGCATGAACGATGCCCCTCAGCTCGCCGATGTCGCAGTCACGTGGCAAGCGGTCGCGCAAGCCGTTGATTTGTAGTACCTTTTGGATACAAGCAGTCAGCAAACCAGCCCCGAAAACGAGGGGATTAAGACCCCATGCTCGCGTTTTGTGCCAGTTCAGCGCCGGTCAGCAAACCAGCCCCGAAAACGAGGGGATTAAGACCCTGAGCATAGATTCCAGCGGACTTTTTCGCAGTCAGCAAACCAGCCCCGAAAACGAGGGGATTAAGACGCGCCCACGTATGCCATGTTTGCCCGGTTGTTGGTCAGCAAACCAGCCCCGAAAACGAGGGGATTAAGACTGCAAACCTTCAACTACGTCCACGTTTTTCGATTGTCAGCAAACCAGCCCCGAAAACGAGGGGATTAAGACGAAGCACATTTCGGCAATCTCCGCGTTACTGTACGTCAGCAAACCAGCCCCGAAAACGAGGGGATTAAGACCGTTCTTTGCGTCTTCATATGTGGCGGGCTTTGTCAGCAAACCAGCCCCGAAAACGAGGGGATTAAGACTTTGGTTGCACGCGCGCTAACGCATCGGCCTCGGTCAGCAAACCAGCCCCGAAAACGAGGGGATTAAGACCCCTGTCGAATTTGCGCTGGTTGCCCGCCGATAGGTCAGCAAACCAGCCCCGAAAACGAGGGGATTAAGACACGCGCGCGGCCAACCCCTGCGCCAAGTTAAAGTCAGCAAACCAGCCCCGAAAACGAGGGGATTAAGACCCAACGCGAAAGCGGCGTACACCAAGGACGCTTGGTCAGCAAACCAGCCCCGAAAACGAGGGGATTAAGACAACAATGGCTCACCCATTTCGCCATTGATTTCTGTCAGCAAACCAGCCCCGAAAACGAGGGGATTAAGACAAATTCGTACATCGGCTTGCATTGCGGCAGGCGTCAGCAAACCAGCCCCGAAAACGAGGGGATTAAGACGGCCTTCGCCGGTGTCTTTTACCACTACGGTCAGCAAACCAGCCCATAAAACGAGGGGATTAAGACGCCGCTTTCGTGGGGGGGACTTTTGTTGCAGGTG
>JANLTH010000141.1:0-9558 GCA_031362865.1 Burkholderiales bacterium
GATGGCTGCTACGACCCGCCTAGGCTTACTGACAGGCGACGATGCGACCACGCAATTCCACGAGGTGTCTGCGCAAAACAGAAAAGTCCAAATCGCGCGCCACGGCGGCGATGGCACGATGTCCGAAGAGCACAAAGCGGCGCTCATGCAGAAAATGCGCGAAAAATATCCGCTCAAGGCCCGCGCGGCTGATGCGCTCAAGGTGGCGAATGTCAGGTCGTCGGCAACGTCCAATTGAGCAAAGCTGCAAGGGTTTCCCCCAGCAGCTTTGTCGTCTTTTCCTACTTCGATTTGGCGAACAAAACGCCCGCCAAAATATCTTCTGACTTTCCCGGCAACGCCGGATTATCGAGAAGCGCAAAAAGCGCATCCTGATGCCCGGCTTCAAGGAGAGTCTCGAAGAGACTTTCCTGAACTTCGGCGCGAAGACCAGAGAGAAGGCGCGGATTGCCACCTAACCCTGCCATCATTCGCGCCTTGTCTTGCCCACCCGTCGATACAGCTTGACGGGCAGACTTGATCGCTTCGTGACGTACTGCTGCTTCAGTTTTGGTTTTCATGGTCTCTTCTTTCAAATATCGAGACACCTTGACCCGAACGGGAGGATGTCCCGTTGGGGTTGACCGCAAACATGAAGGTTGCGGTTGATTCGATTCACATTGCGTGAGTCGTAAATCCTTGAGCGCAAATCGGCTCGCTTGGCAAGTCTCTAAATGGGGCGATACCGCCCACAGCAGACACCTGCCAAGCGAACCCCTTTGCAGGATGTTCGCCCGAGCACTCGTCCGAATTAACGGATTTCGCGCACGAAACTAACTTCATCGCCCAGACCGACTTCATCATCGGCTTGGTTCATCGCTTCTTCCAAAGAAAAAGCAGACACGGTAAAAGTCAGGCCAAGTTCAGTCTCAATTGCAAATTTACGCATGATGTTTCTCCGAGGAGAGACACCATACCCATCGGGAAAGTGTCCCGGTGGGTTGACCGCAAACCTGATGGCTGCGGGTGATTCGATTCAGCACGTGGCTGGGTTTAGAACCTTTATCCTACGCTTCGCACAGATGCCGTTAAACCGATTGCGAAGGGTTTTGATGCCACATTCGCGAGGTTTGCGCAAAAACGAGCATCGCACTCATCCCCGCGTAGCCAATCCACAGAAATGACAGGATCATGGTCATCGTGAAACGGCTTGCTCCGCCATCGCGAGCACAGGTCTGCGAATGCAGAACAGAAAATAGTTGCGGCCACGCGAGATGCATCAGCTTTAAAGCGAGCGCCCCTATCACCAGGAGTGCCAGGAAGTAGAGCATTTGCCGTTTGTGCGATTGCGGCTCCAGTAGTGGCTCAATCAATTTGCGCACTCCGTGAAACCAGTATTCCGGCAGAAGTCACCTTGACCCACGCCTCGTCTATCGCAATGATGTCAACGCCATCGCTTGAACGGTTGTTTACCTGGTTAATTTCCAACACAGCAATTAGTACCGCGCCACGCAGCACCCGCCCGTTTTGGTCGAGAATTTCGGATACGCCATCGCCCGAGCTTACTTCCACCTTGACCAATTCGTTGATCCCGAAAAAAGAGAATTCACGACTTGAACCCGGCACTCTTCGGCTACCCGGCCCTCGCATCACGCCGATAACGATGGAATTTCTCCCATACGTTGCGAGGTCGTCGATGAAGGCGAGCGTCTGCGTTGCGATATTCCCGCCAAACCGGACATCCGGAACGACCAAAGTCCGTGGTGCCGCCAATGCCTGTAAATGCTTGCCATGCTGGGCGAGCCAGATGGCGACGCTCAATGCTGAGGTGGTCAAATTCTGCCGGGATTGCGCATCCAATTCCTCAATTGCCGTGGCAAGTTGCCGGGCAATCTGTTCACCCTCCCCCATCAGTACAACACTTTCCCATTACGATCAAGCACGGTGAGGTCAACGTAAGCCGTTCCAGTGCGATTCGTCGCAGAAAAATTCAGATGGATGTTGTCCACGTCACTGATCGGATAATCGCGCATTGATTCCAAAGCCGTGACCAGCGCTTCCGTATCCAGGGTCTTTCCGGCACGCAGAAGTGCCTCCACCAGCACTTTTGCAGCGATATACCCCTCAAATGTTCCGTAGCTCGGACGCCCGTCCTTGATGCCTCGCATATCCGCCCGGAACTGCTTGGCAAGGGGCGAAACCCCATTGACGCGCGGCCAGACTTGCGTAATCGCTGTTCCGTGTGCGGCATTCCCCAAGGACTGGTTGAAGGTTTCGTTGGACAAGTTCGATAGACAGTAGATTTGCCCGGTGTACCCGCCATCGCGCAAGGCTTTGATTGCTGGTACGGCAGCTTTAGTTGCGGCGGCAATCACGACTGCCGGCGCATGCGGCTTTGCGGCGAGAAATTTTGCGACCGCGCTTGTCGGGTCGTTGCCCTTTGCGTCGAAGGAATACGCGGCCACGGTTGGCAGTGCCAGCTCACGCGCCATCTCATCAAGGCCAGCTTTAACGTCAGCACCGAACGAGTCATCCACCAAAATGATTGCGAATTGCTTTTGCCCAACGAATGCGCCGTGTTTCACGATTGCACGCGATTCAGACTGATAGGTGGAACGGACATTGAAGACGTATCGTTGAAAGGGCTTGTGCAACGACATCGCACCGGTACTCGGCGCAATCAGTGGAATTCTGTGCGCCTGAGAAATCTTTGCAACTGCTTCGGTGGGCGGAGTCCCGCGCGTCAAGAAGTACGCCAGAACCCCTTGCCGCTGCAACTCTCGTGCGTTCGTCTCGGCACGTTTGGTATCCGAGCCATCATCAAGAGTAATGAGGTCGATCTTTCGTCCGTGAACACCCCCGTCGCGATTGATTCGATCCAGATAGGCGCGCGCACCCAGCAGGACTTCGTTGGACTCGACCTGCCTTGCCCCTGTCAGACCCAAGGTTTGACCAATCCTGATGGACGTTGGTGTCACCGATTGAGACAGCGCCAAGTGTGATTGGCTTGCCAGCAACAGTGCAGCGGCATGAAAAAGTACGATGGGAAGGCGACGGTGAACAGGCAGCATGCAAACACTCCGAGTCAAATTTGGGGAAAATCGCGCCACAGCGCCATTCCCATTGAGAAAAGCAACAAGCAGAAAATCGATTTCTGGATCGTGGGCTTTGGCAATCGCACGATGACGTTTGCACCGGCAATCGCCCCAGCGATGCACCCCGCGAGCAGTGCGAGGGCGACATCCCAGTGCGAGAGCAGCACCGCACTGCCAACGGAAAGGTCGGCAGCCACGGCAGTAAGGCCAATCAAGCCGCCACCACTGGCAGAAACGACCGCCAGATCACCGTTGCGTGCCATCGGCTCCCGAGACATCAAGGCAGGCATCAGGATCAAGCCGCCGCCGATTCCGCAAAGGCCTGAGAGCGCCCCAGTGACAAATCCCACGCGAACGTAGCTCCACGAGGAAGGCACGCGCCACGCACCGGCCAACAGCAGGGCGATCCCGGTTTGGGTCAGCACTAACAGGACAGTAAGTCCGAACGCTGGTGTGCTGGACACGAACTCGGACGCCACCAGTGATCCGACTGCGATGGCAGTGAGCAATGCTTTATGTCGGTCGAAGGCAAGAGAGCCGGTGCCGTTCCGGTAATGCATTGCGATTCCCGTGAGCGAGGTCGTCAACACGACCAGCGCCGCAAGGACGAGCACGTGCCCGGTTTCGAAGTGAACAGCATTGGCGGAGCCGACGAGCAGTAATCCCGGCACTGCGATCAGTCCGCCGCCGATACCCAATGACGCACCGCCCAAACCGGCCAGCGCACCTATCAAAAAAATCAGTAACAACCCGTGAGTGACATCCATTCCTCCAGATTAGGAGTGGGTTCATGCGAAGAGAAATTGAAAGCATTCGTCCGGCACTCTGCTTTCAGGCTCGCAAGCCCTGTGCTTGCGGCGATGCTTGAGTTGACAAGCGGGGGCCTTCCCGTAGTCTTGATTGCAACTCACCTACATCGCATGACAACACTCCCCAGCCGCATGACTACTCCGAACGACACAAGAAATCACTTGGGCGACCCCGCCTATCAGGTGCCACCGCAAGTCTTTGTATTCGCCAGTTCGCTGGGGACGGACCAAAGCGGGGACGGTTGGTTCGTCGCGCAAAGCAAATACGGCGCTCGACCTGAGCGAGTTGTCGGACTGACGATGGCAAGCTATGCGCTACCCGCATCCCACTTCGGCTGCGCCCTCTCCGTTCGCGAACTGCGACGTCATATCGGTGTGCTCATCGCCTTTGCACTCGCATTCCCACAGAGTCAATTCCGCTTTTCCGTGAAGTTGGGCGCACAGGTCTTGAAAGAACTGAACCGGTTTGCATTGCCGTCGAATTTCACTGCGCACGAATACGCCTCCGATCTGCAACTATTGGCGAGCCAGGCACGGAAATGACGGTTGTCGCTCCTTCTTTGGCGGCGCTGCGTGACAGTTATCGGGTTGCGTGCTTCGAGTGCTCCCCAACTGGGCGCGCACTGTTGGCGGGCGATCGAGAGGTCAATGTCGTCACAGCTGCGATTCTGCGCGCATGTGCGGATGTGCAACAGACGTTTGCGCAGTTGCAGCTTTCGTCCGGCTTATGCGCTGACGATCTGATGGTTTGGCTGTTCCGACTGGTTCGTCACCGCTATCTGGAATTGAAAGCATCCGCATGACTGGCGCGACCAATGCGACGACCGGGACTGGTGCCGTCCGTGAGTTCACAGTTTTTGTGCCGGACACACGTCTGCAACTGCTGGTGAGAATTCTCCCGTGCGTGCGGGCGGTTTCAGATGCCTATGCGGGTGGGCGACGGCTATCGCGCCCTGCCATCCACGGCTATTTCGAGGAAAGCCCTTGGGTATGTCGTCGGGAAAAACCACGCAACAACCCGCGCATCGGCACGATGGTATTGGCAGCCCCTTGCCCGGCATGGCTGGTCTGCCACGAATCCGTCCACGTCGCGTACACCCTGCAAAACCTGCGCCCTCGTTCGGATGCGGAGGAGTTTGTGGCGACGGTGACGGGTGAGTTGACCAAGCGCCTGCTGGATGCGATCGCGAAGCATCGGGCAAGACTGATCTCGAAATAAACCCAGCACTGACTATTACGGAGAATGCTATGGCTGACGAAGCCGACAGAGCGCAGTTTCAGGAAACGTCGATGTGCGACGCATCCGTCGCCAATATCCGCGCGGCAGCGGCCTGCATACCCAAGGGTGTGCCCGGCACTTGCTACCAATGCGGCGAGGAAAGTGCTCGCCTTGTGGTGGGTTGCTGCGTGGATTGTCGCGAGACGAAGGCAACGCTCGCCCGTCGCATGGGTTTGCGGTAAAGAGAGGCACGAAATGGATTCGTTTATTCGCACTTCGACCGGGCAGTGTTTTGAGTTTCCCTACGGTAAGGGTTTTCACTTCGAAATCGAAGGTATCGCCCATGCTTTGGCGCACATCTGCCGCTTTGGTGGCCACTGCAATCGGTTCTATTCGGTAGCGCAGCATTCGTTACTCGTCGCCTCGCTCGTCCCGCCCGAGCATCGTCTTGCCGCTCTTTTGCACGATGCCCATGAGGCGTTTATCGGCGACTTGGTTTCGCCGCTCAAGCAGTTCATGCCGGAGTATCGGCGCGTAGAAGCAATTGTCGAAGCCAATTTGCGTAAGCACTTTGGTGTGCCGGAAGTGCTAGACCCGTTGATCCGGCACGCCGATTTGGTTGCCCTGGCGACGGAGGCTCGCGATTTGACTTCGAACCAGATCGAGCAGTTGGAATGCTTGGTTGGAATCTTGCCCGTCAACGACCGAGTGACACCCATGCGCCCGTGGATCGCGAAAAAGGCGTTTCTGTATGCCTTTGCGTTCTTCACAAATAATCACCAGGGTGAACGGTGATGCTCGCACTCTCAGTTCGGCAACCGTATGCGTGGCTCATCGTGCGTGGCTTCAAGGACATCGAAAATCGCACGTGGCCGACGAAGTTCAGAGGCGAATTTCTCGTCCATGCGTCAGCCACCTATGCCAAGCGCGACTATCAGGACGATGCTGACTACTACGGCGAGCAGTTTGAAGTGCCGTTTCCGACCTACGAAGCGATGGTCGGCGGCATTGTCGGACAATGCAAGCTGGTCAATTGTGTGCGCCGCTCGAACTCGCGCTGGTTCAACGGGCCACATGGCTTCGTACTGGCCGATGCGCAAGCGTTTCCTTTGGTGCCGTGGAAGGGGCAGTTGGGATTTTTTGAAGTACCTGATGACTTCAAAACGCGCAAGCAGGAGCTTCCCGCTCACAGACGATCTGTGCCGCGCTCCGGACAACCAGCCGAATTGCGTGCGCCCTTTACAAACGCACAACTCGCGCTATGCTGAATACCATTCCTACCTCATTGTTCTCCATGAAAACAACACTCCCCACTCTTGGCTTGCTTGCAGCCCTTGCACTTGTGACCAGCGGCCACGCCGCTGAACTCCTCTCAGGCCGGGTCGTCGGCGTTTCTGACGGTGACACCATTACCCTCCTCGATGCCAGCAAGCGCCAGCACAAAATTCGCCTCTCCGGGATCGACGCACCGGAGTCCAGCCAAGCTTTCGGAAATCGCTCCAAGCAAGATCTCTCAAACTGGGTATTTGGCAAAAACGTAAACGCCGAGTGTTACCAGCAGGATCGGTACGGGCGCAACGTCTGCAAAGTGATGGTTGGCGGCGTAGATGCCAATCTGGAGCAGGTCAAGGCCGGAATGGCGTGGCATTTCAAGCAATACGAGAAAACACAAGCATCTGCTGATCGCGGCCTCTATGCCTCCGCAGAAAACGCCGCCAGGGGTGCGAAAAGGGGCCTTTTCGCCGATGTTCACGCCGTTCCACCCTGGGAATTCCGGGCCGGTAACAAGCCGGAAAACAAGCAGACATCAACCGGAGATTGCCCGTGCGGCACTGGTTCCACCTGCACCGGCCCCAAGGGCGGAAAATTCTGTTCTCAGCCAAACGGCGATAAGCGTTACGGTAGATAGGTGAATGCCATGAGTGATTTGAAATGGGTTCTTCAGGAATTCGCGACCCCGGCCTTGATCGCACTTTGTACCGGACTGGTCGTGTTGCTTGTACTTCTACTCCTGATGGAATTCGTGTTCCGACGATACGGTGAGAAGCCTGAGTCTAAGCACGACGGCTGATCTCCTATTTTTGTTGGGAATCCGATCGCAAGATGCTAAAAGGCAGCCAGTAACGTTTTCAGGAACTGGCCTGGAATTTCCGAGCATAAGTCGCAGCTCGCGAATTCAGCCTAGCCCAGCATTTTTCCCTGCGCCCCTTCCAGAGCGGTAAGGATTGCCTCCGTGTCAAAACCAAGTTTCATTTTGATGCGACGCGAAGGTGCTGCCGGGCTGAAAAAGACCGCGCTCCCATCAATGGAAAACGTGCCTTCCCACTCGACTTCCAACTGCGCCGCATCCTCCTTCACACGAAACGCTTTTGGCTCGCCATGTGATGCCAGGCACGTCGCCATGCCATCGCATCCTGACAGCATCCAAGCATCACCATCGTCAGATGCGAAGAAAACCAACGCAATTCCACCACCGATGGGCCGATGAATGAATAGGCGCGCGACCACGACCCCTTTGATCCCCCTTTTGATCCCCTAATCGACCACGACCCCTTTGATCTTTCGATCTAACTCCTCACTTACAAGGAGTTTGCTCTGAAGGTCACCGCCAATTTCTTCGCCATTGAATCGAAGCTCAAATCCACCGCTTAATCCGTCAACCCCATTTACTCCATCAATCACGCCCAAGATGTTTGATGTCGTATCGACCACAGTTTGACGAATGACTTCGAAAAAAACTTCCTTTTGATCTTGAGGCAAAGCGCCAAAAAGAGTCAGAGCCCGCCTCCAATAGGGATCTGACGCTTTTTCGATCGGTGTTTTTGAGAACAGGTCCCGATAGATCACCGCATTTTCATCGACGACGGCGGTACGAAGCAATTCGACAAATTTTTGCGCTGTCATTGTTGCTTTCCTCCTTTTACAAATGCGTTAGGATAGGCTTGCTTGTTCATACGGATTAACGACTGAAGCTGTTGATTCGGAATCTCTGGATATACGCGTCGAAGCTCAGATATGTCTCGCGCTAAAACGTCACGTGCATTGGAAAATCCTTCTGTACTCCGGGATACGATTCCGTTAGGTCCTCTGATCGTGTGACCCACTTTAGGTATCAAGATCGATGGTGCCGTTGCCGCATCGTAGCCTGGAATTAAATCCTGCATCAATGCTCGTTGGCCGACGTGGTGCGCATCAAGTCCGCCTATAGTCCCCTTGAGTTGGCTATAGGGACCAACTGCAAACATCCCGGTAGACCCGGGGCCGTCCAAAGAAGTCCCCGGCGGCAAATACTTCGCCGTAACCTCCGGCAAGCCACCATACATCAGCACCTGCCCCGGAGCCGCACCTTTGAACCCCAGCGCCAGATCCCCCACCAAGCCCTGCACGCCGCGCAAGCCGCCCACCGTTCCAGCGATCTCCAGGCTGCCCTGAATCACCCCCCCGGCAATCGTCACTCCCGCATCGCTGATGATTGGCTCCCAGGCCTGCCGTGCTGCCGCTGATTGCGCGCTCACGAACTGCCCTACCGGGGCCAGCAGTTGCGCAATGTCCTGCGCACCTGCGCTACGCGGCGCGTAGCTCAATGCCTCTTTGAACTGGTTTTGAAACGAGACCGCATCGGCGACGTTGGCCTGAAACAACGATAGCGCTCCGCCACCAACCCGCACCGCCCCGTTGACCACGCCGGATGCCAGCGTCTCCGCAATCCCCACCCCGGCGCGCAGCACCCGCGCCGCATACGTGCCGGACGCATCACCACCCGCAACCCCGCCAAACTCAGGACTCAACCCGGCCATCGGATCAGAAGCCACATAAGTCGCTCGCCCATCCTCCCCGCCACGAGCCCCGCGCACGGTGGTGGTATCGATCCCGCCTTTCGCCGAGAACACGCCCTGCCCTTGTCCTGCCAGCACTTGACTTGCCTGACTATTGGCCGTATTCCACTCCCGCCCAATCGTCCCTTCGGTCATGCGCCGCAACTCGCGGGCGTTGTCCGCTTCATCAGCCCGTCGTGTGTTTGCGGCCCGCACCTGTGCCGCCATCTCCTGCCGCGCTCTGGCCACCTGCGCGGCCCGCGCCTGATCGATCCGCAAGCCTGCCAACTGCGCATCGACTTTCGGCATGCCGCGTGGATCGCCCGGCGTGGTGGCGAAGTCAGAGAACTGCTGCTCGTCGCTTACCGTCGCAGGTGCATAGGATCGCCCCAGCACTTCTGCCATGCCCGGCCTCGCCCGCAGCCCCGGTGCACCACGACCAAACGGGTTCAGGCCATACAAGCCAGCCGCCCGGTCTGCCATCCGATCTGCCGCACCGGCCAGCGCCAGCATCCCCGCACCGATCTCCATCTGCTCACGCTCTTGGTTGTCGGCGATCTCGGATTGCCGCTCGGCCTGCCGGACGTTCTGCACCCAGGCCGCTTCGGCCTCACTGCGCTGTATGCCATCCACCAACCCGT
>JANLTH010000159.1:0-39169 GCA_031362865.1 Burkholderiales bacterium
ATCGTAATGATTTAGAAATGGAATCAGGTGGCAGTTGGCTGATGCCGCGCGCCGCTTCACCCATCACGTAAGTCGCGTTGACTGCCCGGTCATCGCCCAGCGTCATCAGCACAAACAGCTTCTCATTAACTGACCTGGCAAGCTCACAGCGCCGTGCGATCAGCGATGTTGCGGCCGGGTCGAGCACCACAAAATCGGCTTCCTTGCCTGGTGCGAAACTGCCGATGCTGTCTTCGGCAGCCATCGCGCGTGCCCCAGCCAAGGTCGCCAAGTAGAGCAAGCTTGCCACCGACGGGGTCCAGCCGCCGCGCAATTGCGCAACTTGATAAGCGGCGGCCATGGTGGCCAACATCGAAAAGCTGGTGCCGCCACCCACGTCGCTGGCGAGCGCGACCGACTGGCCTTGATCGAGCATGCCCCGCAAATCCATCAAGCCGCTACCCAAAAACAGGTTGGAGGTGGGGCAATGAGCGACGGTCGCACGGGGAAGGAGCAGGCGCGCGCGATCTTGCGCATCAAGGTGAATGCAGTGGGCGAAAACGCTGCTGGCTCTGAGCAGGCCGAAGCGCTCGTACACATCAAGGTAGGAGCGCGCCTGCGGAAAAGCGGCCATGACTGCGACAATCTCGGCAGGGTTTTCGGCCAGGTGGGTTTGCATGAAAACGCCGGGGTGCGCACTCAGCAATTCACCAGCGGAGCGCAGTTGTGCCGCACTTGAGGTGAGTGCAAAACGTGGTGTGATGGCGTAGCCCAAGCGCCCTTTGCCATGCCAGCGCGCGATCAAATCGGCGCTGTCGCGTGCGCCAGTTTCGGCGGTGTCGCGCAAATTTTCCGGGCAGTTGCGGTCCATCAGCACCTTGCCGGTGATCAAGCGCAGATTGCGCTGGTGAGCGGCGGCGAAGAGCGCTTGCGCAGATTGCGGGTGAACGGTGGGCCAGACCAATGCACTGGTGGTGCCGTTTTTGAGCAGCTCGTTCAAAAAAAGCTCGGCGATCAAAGCCGCGTGGTCCGCGTCGGCAAACGCTGCCTCAGCGGGGAAGGTGAAACGCTCCAGCCAATCGAGCAGATCAGTACCAGGGCTGGCGATCACGTCGAGCTGCGCGGCGTGAACATGCGTATCGACGAATCCAGGCACGATGATCTTGCCGCGCCAGTCAGCTATCGACGCATCGGGGGCAAGCGTGGGGAGCAGGTCGGCGGCGTTACCGACAGCGGTTACGTGACCAGCTTCCACGACCAGGAGACCGTCGTCGATGATTTCCAACATGCCCGCATCGGCTGCGCTACGCGGGTGGCGCGTGCAATGGGCCAGCGCTGCGCGGTAGGCGTGAACCCCACTCATGCGGCTGCCGCTTGTGGTGGTTGCCCCTGGGCGGCGGCGCGCTCGGCTTGGGCTTCCAGCAATCTTGCAGCAATCGAGATTGCAATCGCTTGAGGCAACTTGCTGGTATTAGCGCGTTTGCCCAGCGGCGATACGAGTCGCTGAAGGTCATGCGATGCCACGCCCATCGCGCTCAAGCGCTGACGGAAACGCAATGCTTTAGTCTCCGAACCAATCATGCCAATGAAGCCTGCCGGGCGCTTGAGCAAAGCGCGCATGAGCGCGAAGTCGAGTTGATGGTCATGGGTAAGAATGATGAAGAAGGCCTCTGATGGCGCGTCTTCAAGCTCTGCCTCGGGGCAGTCGCTCACTCGCACGGTAATGTCATCGCTTACGTTTGCGGGAAATTCTTCAGCGCGCGCATCGACCCAGACGATGCGAAATGGCAGGCCATCGAGCACCGTAACGAGAGCGCGCGCAACGTGACCCGCACCAAAAATCCACAGCGGCGTTTGGCTCTCTCGCAATGGCTCGACCAAGCAATCGCTCATGCGCAGCACCGCTGCGGCTAACGAACGGTCAATCACGCGCGGCTCAGCGCCGAAAGGCGTGCGCAAGCTGCCTGCCCCCGACTGCAGTAGCTCGCGCACCAGGGGCAGATCGTCAAGGTCGTATCGGTCAAACAGTAGTTCCACCGCGCCACCACAACATTGCCCGAGCGTGGCACCCAGTGGAAAGCGTTGCAGGGCGCGGTTCTTCACGGCATCGCCCAGCATATTGCGAGCGATTTCGAGCGCTTTCCATTCGAGATGCCCGCCACCAATGGTGCCGTGCTGCGCCTGCGCCGTGACCAAAATGGTCGCGCCTGGCTCACGCGGGCCGGAGCCTTTAAGCGAGGCCACCACCACACGCACCACGGTGTGTCCTTCGCGCAGCAGCAGCTCTAGCGCGTCAACCCAACTCATGCGCTGCGCAAGCCTTCAACTGCGAACAAAATGCGCTCCGCGGTGGCTGGTGCGTCCAGCTTGGGCGCGATTCGATGGTCCGCCACTGCCGCAATCGCATCGCGCAATGCAAAAAATACCGAGAGCGCCAGCATGAAGGGCGGCTCGCCCACAGCCTTGCTTTTGTAGATCGTATCGGCAACGTTCGGCGTATCAAACAAGTCCACCCGAAAATCGGCGGGCACATCGCTTGCCACCGGGATTTTGTAGGTCGATGGCGCATGGGTGCGCAGGCGGCCAGCCTCGTCCCACACCAATTCTTCGGTAGTGAGCCAGCCCATACCTTGCACAAACGCGCCTTCAATCTGCCCACGGTCCAGCGCCGGGTTGAGCGATGCCCCCACATCATGCAAGATGTCCACCCGCGTGACTTTGGATTCGCCGGTCAAGGTGTCGATTTGCACCTCGCTCACCGCTGCGCCGAAGGCGAAATAATAGAATGGCTTGCCCTGCATCGTGGCAAAGTCGTAGCCGATCTCGGGCACGCGGTAAAAGCCGGTGGCAGAGAGGGAGATCTGCGCCATGAAAGCGGCTTGCGTGAGCTCGGCAAATTCCAGGTTTTTAGCGGAATCGCCAACCAGACCCTGGTGAAACGTAACCGCCGCTGCGTCGATGCCCAACTGCTGCGCCGCGCACGGCACCAAGCGCGCTTTCAGGGTTTGGCAGGCCGCCCACGCGGCCATACAGTTCAAATCCGCCCCGCTCGACGCGGCAGTAGAAGGCGTGTTTGGCACCTTGGCGGTATCGGTGGCGCTGATGCGCACGGCGCTCATCGGCAGCCCCAGTTCATGGGCCACCACCTGCAACACTTTGGTGTGCAAGCCCTGCCCCATCTCAGTGCCGCCGTGGTTGACCAGCACGCTGCCATCGGTGTACACCTGCACCAGCGCGGCGCCTTGATTCAGGTGCGTAGCCCCGAAAGAAATGCCAAACATCACCGGCGTGAGTGCGATGCCTTTCTTGACAATCGGTGAGGCGCGATTCCACTCGCGAATCGCGGCGCGGCGTGCGCGATAGTCGGATGTTTGCGCCAGTTGCGTGACGATCTGCGGCAACACGTTGCCCTCAACTTGGCTGCCGTAGGCGGTGAGGTTGCGATTCTTAACTCCATAGAGATTGGCCAGGCGCACGTCGAGCGGGTCACGGCGCAGCTGGTAAGCAATGTCGTCCAACACCATCTCAATACCCAACATGCCTTGCGGCCCGCCAAAGCCGCGAAAGGCGGTGGCACTTTGCGTGTGGGTTTTAGCGCGAAACGAGGTGCAGCGCGAGGTCGGCACGTAGTAGGCGTTGTCAGCGTGAAAGACCGCGCGATCGGCTACCGCAGGCGAGTAGTCGGCGCTGTAGCCGCACTGCACCAGATGATCGTAGTGCGCGCCCCGCAACACGCCGTAATCGTCGAACCCGGCTTGGTAGTCAATTTCGAACGCATGGCGCTTACCCGTCACCATGAAATCGTCGTCACGATCTGGGCGGAACTTGACCGGGCGTTGCAGGCGCATTGCAAACAGCGCCGCTGTGAGAGCAAAAAAGTGCGATTGCGACTCTTTGCCACCAAAGCCACCGCCCATGCGGCGGCACTCAACCACCACGTCTTTCGCAGCAATTTTTAGTAGCTTGGCTGCGAGCTGCTGCATTTCGCTCGGGTGCTGGGTGGAGGAGTGAATCCACAAAGTGCCGTCTTCTCGCGGCACAGCGTAAGCCGCCTGGCTTTCCAGATAAAAATGCTCTTGCCCACCGATAGAAATACGGCCTTGCACCTGGTGTGGTGCGGCGGCAAGCGCAGCTTCAACGTCGCCGCGCCGCAGGTCGCGACCGGGGGCGACCGATGCCCGGTTCGCTTTCGCCTCGCGTGCGCTCACCGTATGCGGCAGCGCCACGTAATCGACCTTGGCCGCACGTGCCGCTTTGCGCGCCAACTCGTGCGAAGTGGCCACCACCGCAAAGAGCGGCTGGCCGACGTGCAGGACCACGCCATCGGCTAACAGCGGCTCGTCGTGAAAAATCACGCCGATTTGGTTAGGCCCCGGAATGTCGGCCGCGATGATGACATCGACCACGCCGGGCATTGCGCGTACGGCGGTGAGGTCGAGGTCGCGCACCCGCGCATGCGCCTGGCTGGAAAGGCCGAAGGCGGCATGCAGCGTACCTGCGAGCTCGGCAATGTCGTCGGTATAGGTGGCGCGCCCGCTGACGTGGAGGTGGGCGCTTTCGTGCGCTTGCGAGACCATGCTCATGCAAGCACCTCCTGAGCGTGCAGCGAGGGCGCGAGCGTACCGGTGGCCTCCAAAAAAGCGCGCTGCAACAGATTGCGCGCCACCAAGCGGCGATAGTCGGCGCTGGCGCGCATGTCGGAAAGCGGCGCAAAGTCTTGATCGAGCGCCGCCTGGGCGTGCTGAATCGTCGCTTGGTTCAGCGGCCGGCCCAGCAGCGCCGCTTCACAGCCTGATGCGCGTTTGGGCGTGCCTGCCATGCCGCCAAAGGCCACCCGCGCTGCAATGATTTTGCCCGCCCGCACGCGCCACGCAAAGCCTGCTGCTACGGCAGAAATATCTTGATCGAAGCGCTTGGAAATTTTGTAGGTGCAAAAGTGGGTGTCCGCAGCCAGGAGCGGCAAGCGTACGCCGGTGACCACCTCACCGGGCTGCAAGGCGATTTTTTGGTAAGCGAGGTAGAAGTCTTCCAGCGACAGGCTTCGCGCAACCACGGTCCTGCTTCGCAAGTCCCAAGCGGCCAAGTCAAGCGTGGCCCCAAGTGCGATAAAAGCGGGCATCGAGTCGCCAATCGGCGAGCCATTGGCCAGATTGCCGCCCACCGTGGCGCTGTTGCGGATGAGCGGCGAGGCGAAGCGGCGCAGCAGCTCCTCCAGCGCCGGAAAGTGGCGCACCAAATGCGGCAGCGCCTCGCTCCAGGTGACCGCTGCGCCGATGGTGAGGCGGGTGCGTGTGGCCTTCAATTGGCGCAGCGCTGCCACCTCGACTAAGCTGACCAGCTGGTCAAACTCGCGCATTTGCTTGGTGATCCACAAGCCGACATCGGTCGTGCCCGCCACAATGCGCGCTTGGGGATGATGCGCCACACAGCGCAGCAATTCGTCCAACTGGCGCGGCGCAAACCACTTGCCAGCCGAAGAGTCAAGCAGAGCGGCACTCTTCACGGCATTGCCTCGAAGAGCCTTGATGGTATTGCTTCTTCGAGCAACGTGTTGAGCCGATTCGCGCAACGCAAACATCTGCACCGCCGCATCAACAATCGGCCGGTAGCCGGTGCAGCGGCATAGGTTGCCCGCCAGCGCGTCGTTGATCTCGCCGCGGTTGGGCACTGTGCCGCCGGCATGCCGCTGATAGAGTTCGTAGAGGGCCATCACGAAGCCGGGCGTACAAAAGCCACACTGAGAGGCGTGGCAATCGACCATCGCCTGCTGAACTGGGTGCAGCGTACCGTCGGCATCGGCCAAATCTTCCACCGTGGTCAGCGCCTTGCCATGCAGCGCGGGTAGCAAGGCGATGCACGAGTTGATGGCTTGATGACGCGCCTGGCCGTGCGCCAAGTCTGAAACGATTACCGTACACGCGCCGCAGTCGCCTTCAGCGCAACCTTCTTTGGTGCCGGTGTGGCCACAGTCTTCGCGCAGGTATTGCAGCACCGTGCGTGTGGGCTTGAAGCCGTCAAGCGAGTGCCACGCGGCGCGCCGATAAAAGCGGATCCCGGTAGCAACGGTGGACCGAGAAGTTTGCAAGGGTGTCAGCATGGAGTTCGATGCGATGGAAGGGAATGAGTAGGCCGGTAGAAGTTTGAACTTTTCGCCGACGCCGCCATAGGGAAAGGCGGCAAAAAAGTTCAAACTTCTCAGTGCCGGTGCTGGAGTCACTATTTTGCATGCTGATCGATGTGAAGTGGCAGGGTCACGCACGAATGCCAAGCGTCTGCGGCAGACGGCATGGCAGCGCTCTGGGATAATGGTAGGTTGTTCATCACTTCGCTGAGCCATTCATGCAATTTTCGCAACATCGCCGCGCGCTCGCAACCGCGCTATTCACGCTACTCACGCTGCTAAGTTTTAGCTCGTCTCAACTGAGCATGGCGCAAAGCAACGCCCCGCTCAAAGTGGGTTTCGTCTACGTCGGCCCGATTGCCGACAGCGGTTGGACCCACCAGCACGACTTGGGGCGACGCGAGATGGAGCGCGCCTTGGGCGACAAGGTCAAAACCAGCTTCGTTGAAAACGTGCCGGAAGGCCCGGACGCCGAGCGCGTGATGCGCCAGCTCGCGCAAGACGGGCACGGCCTGATCATCGCCGCCTCGTTCGGCTACATGAAGCCGATGCTCAAAGTGGCGGCTGAATTCCCGGCTACCAAGTTCATCCATGTTTCAGGCTATGAGCAAGCGCCCAACATGGCACTGGTGAACGCGCGCTTTTATGAAGGCCGCTACCTGGCTGGCGTGATTGCGGGCGCAATGAGCAAAACCGGCACGGCGGGCTATGTGGCGGCCTTCCCCATTCCTGAGGTTTTGCAAGGCATCAATGCTTTCACGCTGGGCATGCAGCGCAGCAACCCTGCGGCCAAGCTCAAAGTGCTGTGGACCAATTCGTGGTTTGACCCGGGTAAAGAGCGCGAAGCCGCACTGGCGTTGATCGACCAAAAAGCGGATGTGCTGGCCTACCACACCGGTACGGCCGCCGTGCCGCTGACCGCGCAAGAGAAAGGCGTGATGACCATCGGCTACCACTCTGACATGCGCAAAATCGCGCCGCAAGCGCAGATCGCCGCCGTCACCCATCGCTGGGGCGCTTACTACACTGGCGCGGCACAGGCCGTGCTGGCGGGCACTTGGAAGGCAGATCGGCTATGGGGCGGAACGAAAGAGGGCTTCGTCAGCCTGACGGGGGTTGCCACCACCGTGCCGCACGCCACGCAGCAATTGGCGCAACAACTCGCCAGCGATTGGCAACGCGGTACCGGCCATGCGTTCACCGGCCCCGTTTTTGCGCAAGATGGTAGAGAAATACTGCCCAGCGGCGCGCAGATGACCGACGCGCAAATAGGCGCGATGAACTACTTCGTGCGTGGGGTTGAAAGCCCGTTTCCGGTCAAGCCATAGCAACCCGGATGATCGCTGACCCGACCACCTTCAGCTGGGTTTTGGTTGCCGCCTTTGGCAGCGCCATTGTCGGCGGCATGGGCGGCTTTGGAACTGGGGTGATCCTCACAGCCGTGCTGATCCCCATCATTGGGGTTAAGGCGGTAGTGCCGATACTCTCGCTGGCCGGCATCATCATCAATGCTGGGCGCTTTTGGTTTTATCGGCGCGATGTCGATTGGGCGGTGCTCAAGCGCGTGCTCCCAGCGGCGATTCCTTTTGTCTTTTTTGGCACGCTGATTTACGCCAAGCTGGACGCTCGGCCTTTGGGCGTGTTGATCGCGTGTGTGCTGATCGCCTCGATTCCGCTGCGGCGCTATTTGAAGTCGCGCAATATTCAGGTCGGCCCCAATGGGCAGCTCGTGGGCGGGGCGCTGTTTGGCTTAACCAACGGCTTTGCCTCGGGCATGGGAATCATCTTGGTTTCGCTGCTGCTGGGGGCGGGCTTGTCGGGCACGGCCGTGCTCGCCACCGACGCACTCATCACTATCTTTATCGACCTCTTGCGTGCGGCGCTGTTTGGTCGGGCGCAACTGCTTTCGTGGGATGCGGCTTTGCTCAGCTTGATGATTGGCGTAGCAACGATTCCCGGCAGTTGGGTGGCTTCGCAACTGGTCAACCGCATGGGCGCGCGCCTGCACGTGGTGTTTATTGAAGCCTTGATTGTGGTGGGCAGCCTGCTGATTGCGGTTAACAGCCTGCGTGGCTGAAGAAGTTTTCAGCGCCACTCGGCAGTAATATCGATTCTTTCCTTTCGCCGAAAGCTCACTATGCTGCGTCGCTCCGTATTGGCCTCATTCGCCGTCCCGCTCGCGCTACTCCTCAGCGCCTGTGCCAACACCCAAGCGCCGCCCAGCGCGGGCACACCTGACGAAGGTTTTTCCCGGCCACGGCTCGACGCCTTAAGCGCGCAAATGCGCACCGATGTCGCGCAGGGCCGCCTACCTGGTGTGGTGATGCTGCTCTCACGCAATGGCAAAACGGTCTACCAGGAAGCGATTGGTACACAAGACCCCAAGGCCAATACGCCGATGACAGCGGATTCGATTTTTCGCATCTATTCAATGACCAAGCCGATTGTCTCGGTGGCGGTAATGATGCTGGTGGAAGAAGGCCGGGTGCAACTGGGCGACCCGATTTCCAAATTCATCCCCGAGCTTAGGGGCATGAAAGTCGGCGTTGAACAGCCGGGTGCCGACGGTAAACCGACCCTCACATTGGTCAACTCGGCGCGCGAAATGACCGTGCAGGATTTGCTGCGCCACACCTCGGGCCTAACCTACGGTGTGTTCGGCTCTTCGCTGGTCAAAACCGAATACACCAAGGTTGGGGTCGATAGTTGGGACCAAACCAATCTTGAAGTAATGCAAAAGCTTGCCAAAGTACCGCTGCATTTTCAGCCCGGCGCGGTGTGGGAATACAGTCGCTCAACCGACGTACTGGGCCATCTGCTCGAGCGCGTTTCCGGCCAGCCACTAGACCAATATCTGGATGCACGCGTCCTCAAGCCCCTAGGCATGAAAGACAGCGGATTCTTCGTACCCGCCAGTGCTCACGGGCGCATCGCCGAAGCGTTTGAACTCGACCCCGACACCAAGGCCAAGGTCACGCTGGCCGAAGTGCGCAAGCCGCCCAAGCTGCTCTCCGGTGGCGGCGGCATGGTTTCCACTGCGGCTGATTATTTGCGCTTTTGCCGCATGCTGCTCAACGGCGGCGAACTGGACGGCGTGCGCCTGCTCTCCAAAAAAACGGTGGAATACATGACCGCCGACCACATGGGCGCACTTAAAGGCGCTTCGCCCGGTTATGGCTTTGGCCTGGGGTTTGCCGTGCGCCGCAGCGACGGTGAGGCCAACGTACCCGGCACAGCGGGCGAATACAACTGGGCAGGCCTGGGCGGCACCGCCTTCTGGATTGACCCACGCGAAAACCTGATCGCGATCTGGATGATGCAAGCGCCCAATCAGCGCAACTACTACCGCAACCTGTATCGCGGCATGGTGTATGGCGCGATCGTGAAGTAGCCGAATTTTGCCCATCACCATGCCCGCGCCGATCCGCACTTTGCGGATGATCCTGAACACCTTTTATTCGGGCCCGCAGGCGTGGTTTTTTCTCGCGGAAGATCGTGGCTACCTGCGCGAGGCAGGCATCGCGCTGGCCTTCACCGAAGGCGATACCGCCGCCAACGCCGTGCCGCGCGTGGCCTCTGGCGAATTTGAGGCGGGCTACGGCGACATGAACGCACTGATCGAGTTGGCGGCAACCGCGCCTCCGGATCAGCCCTGCCAAGCGCTGGGCGTGTTCGCCACCTTCAACGCGTCGCCTTACACCATCGCCGTGCCCGCGACCAGTGAGATCACCACGCCGCGCGATCTAGTTGGCGGGCTCGTCGGCTCACACCCGAACGACGCGGCGATGCGCATGCTGCCCGAGCTGGGGTTGGCAGCGGGTTTCGACGCAAGCGCTGTGCGGGTGGAACTTTGCGCCGACCCGCACCCGCAGATGATCCGGGCGATGCTTGAAGAATCACGCTGGGCGGGCCTCTTCGGCTTTGTGAATACGCTGCGGGCGGCGGCGATTGAGGCGAATATCGATCCCGACCGCTGCTTGCGCTTTCTCGAATTTCGCCAATTCGCCTCTGACCTTTACGGCAGCGTGCTGCTGGTCTCGCGCACACTTGCGCGTGACGAACCGCAGTTGGTGCGTGGCCTGGCACGCGCCATCAACCGCGGCATTGCCGACACGATTGCCGACCCGGATGCAGCGATTGCGGCTGTCGCAAAACGCAACCCCGCGCTCGACCGCACGGCCAATCGCGCTCGGCTAGTCGGCACCTTGGGGCTTGAAATGAGCCATCCGGAAGGCGCTACGCTGGGCATCGGCGAGATTGACGATGCGCGATTGGCACGCGCGATTCAGCTCATCGTGCAGGCCAAGCAGCACCCGCGCACGCCCTCGCCTCAAGAGATTTTTTCCCGCGCATTTTTGCCGCCACTTGAGGCACGCATCAAGTCCCTCGCTCGGACTTCAATGGCATGAAGCATGCCTCAACATTTTCGACTCACAACGGCTTTATTCTCATCTATCGATGAAAGGTAATACCCATGAAATCGCTCCACTCCACACTCGTCAAAGGCATGGCCGCTCTGCTGTTCGGTGCTGCCAGTCTCGCCACCACTGCACAAGAGTGGCCGAGCCGCCCGATCAAGCTGATCGTGCCCTTTCCACCTGGCGGCACGAGCGACATCGTGGCCCGTTTGATTGCCCAACCCTTAGGCGACAAACTCAAGCAAACCGTGTTGGTCGACAACCGCCCAGGCGGCGGCACCACGATTGGCGCGAAGGCGGTAATTAGTGCCAACGACGGCGCGCACACGCTCTTTGTTTCAAACAGCGCGCCGATTTCGATTGCGCCCTACCTCTTCGACACGCCGCCCTACGACCCGATCAAAGACTTCACCCACGTGGCGCTGATTGGCACTGTGCCCAACGCATTTTTCGTCGCATCATCCGTGCCCGCCACCAACTGGAAAGAGCTGGAAGCCTGGATCAAGGCGCAACCCAAGGCCGTGCCTTACGGCTCTGGCGGCGGCGGCTCCATCGGCCACATCGTGGGCGAAATGTACAAAAACGAACTCAAGCTCAATATGGAGCACATCGCTTACAAAGGCTCAGCGCCGATGTTTCAAGACATGCTGGGCGGGCATTTGCTAATCGGCGTAAACACGCTGCCCGAAGTATGGGAATTCGCCAAGCAAGGCAAGCTACGAGTGATTGCGCTCACTGGCACCAAGCGCGCCAAGATCGCCCCAGACTTGCCCATCGTGACCGAACTGGGTCACCCCAAGCTGGTCGCCGAAAATTTTGTTGGCATCTCCGGCCCGGCTGGTATGCCACCTGCAGCCATCGCCAAGCTCCACGCGGCGGTCACCGAAACCCTGAACGACCCGAAATTCGTCGCCCGCCTCGAAGATTTGGGGTTTGAGGTGATCAAAATGTCTTCCGGCGAGTTTGGCGGCTTTGTGCAAAAGCAGGTCACCGGCTTTCAACCGGCGGTCAAAGGTTCTGGGGCCAAGCTGAACTAGAAGCCTGCGCAACAGTAGCGCGATCCATGGTTCTTGAGTAGAATCTCGCCTCTTCTCATCTGGCGATTTCTTACTTGAACCATGGGCTTTTTTGACCGACTAGATCCGCGTGACATCCGGCGTCGTTTAGGCCTGAATCAAGAAGAATTTTGGACCAAGATCGGGGTTACGCAATCCGGCGGTTCGCGCTATGAAAGCGGGCGTGACATGCCCAAACCAGTGCGCGAGCTGCTGCGCTTGGTGCACGTCGAGCAAATCGATCTTTCCAATATCAAGCGCGAAGATTTGGAAATTCTCGACTTTCTCAAAACCGAGCACGCCGATCTGTACAAGAAAATCCGCCGCGCCTTCAAGCAGAAATTAGAGCGCGTGGATCCGCAGCAGATCGAGAAAAATACCTCAGCGGCAGGTTAAAAAACGCAGGAAGCTTGGCAGAGTGGTCGATTGCACCGGTCTTGAAAACCGGCAAACCGAAAGGTTTCTAGGGTTCGAATCCCTAAGCTTCCGCCAGTTCCGTGCAATACGGTCTAATGCGAACCAATACGAACTAATCAGAAAACGATTTCTCCTATGAGAAGCCGTCCATTCGTTCGTATTGGTTCGTATTAGTTCTTGTACAGCCACTCTCGCGTTATGGTATCGTTGAAGGTATCAAAGCAACGATACCATCATGCACCGACTGACTGCAAAAGCCGTTGAAGCGGCACGGCCAAAAGATAAACCTTACAAACTCACCGATGGCGGTGGATTGTATTTATTCGTCTCTCCAACGGGCTTACGCTCTTGGCGAGCAAATTTTCGTTTGCATGGCAAGCAACAAACGCGTACCTACGGATCTTTTCCAAGACTATCGGTAGCAGAGGCTCGTCGTGCGCACTTTGCAGCGCAAGAAAATCAGGAAGCACCCGTTCAGAAAAAATCCCCGACTTTTCGCGAGGTCGCGCACCAGTGGATGTCCCAGCACGTTCCAACGCTAAAGAATGCCAAACAACGAGTACGGGAGCCGGTACTGTTCGAAAGCTACGTTTTTCCGCTGATCGGTGATCGACCCATTGCTGAGCTAACCCGCGCAGACTTAGTGGAAGTTGTCCGGGCCTTGGCGACACGAAAAATCTTCGATACAACGATAAAACTGGCGGGGCGAATCACACAGGTTCTCGACTATGCACAAGACAACGGCATTATCGAAACGCACGCTGGTAACAAGCTGTCAAGAGTTGCACCGGCACGGCCTCCAGTGCGGCATATGCCATGCGTGCCACTTTCAGACGCGCCGGAACTACTCCGCGCGATTGAAACCTACCCTGATCCGGTAACAAGGTTGGCGCTCCTCACAATGTCGTACTGCTTCGTGCGAGTCCGTGAATTACTGGGCATGAACAAAAACGAACTCCGAGGCGATTTCTGGGTTATCCCAGCAGATCGGATGAAGCTTCCGTTGCCGCATGTGGTTCCAGTTATGCCCCAAGTTGCTCAGTTGATTGAAGAGGCATCTACATACTCGACTTCAGATCTAGTTTTTGAAGGGGCAAGAGGACGACCGCTAAGTGAAAATACGCTTCTTTTTGCGCTCTACCGCCTAGGCTATAGAAAGCGAATGACCGTGCATGGTTTTCGTACTCTGGCATCGACTGCACTTAACGAACACGGGTTTTCCACTGACGTGATTGAACGACAGTTGGCGCATAAAGAGTCTAACGAAGTCCGCGCCGCCTACAATCGAGCGGATTACCTGTCTCAGCGCGTTGAAATGATGAAGTGGTGGGCAGCGCAAGTAGATTCATGGCGACTTACGCCGAACTAGGCGAAAAAAATCCCGCCGAAGCGGGTTTTTTCTCATTCAACGTTACATCAAATTAACCACACGTCCCTAAACTACCGCAGTTCGTGCAGTAGTCGCAGCCATCTTTTTTGATGACTGCATGTGCGCCACATTCCCCGCACTCTATTCCATGCATGAGGCCAGTCTTGATTGCAACCGTTTGGGCGGGTTCAGCATCCGTCAGAGCCAGTTGCGATTTCGCCTGAACCCGAGTCGGGATCAAATTTCCATCCACGTCCAGATAGCCCCGCTCGCGCAGGATTTCCTGGATTGCGTAGGCGATCGCCCCAACTTCGGAGCGGTGCGTGCGCGGCACCCGCGTGCCGTCTTCCTTCTCGTAGAAGCCATACCTGACATTCCCTCGATCCGAGGGTACTTGCCGTAAGTCCGCAAGCGCTTTGTGCAAAAGATTCGCACGAGCCACCAGCGACAACGTGCGAGCTGCCAGCGCCACCCATTCTTGCGGCACCGCACCTGGTACGCCTTGCAGGAACAATTCGATTGGACGATTGACCGTCACGACTTTTCCGCCAACGACGCCCTCTACATCCTGAAAGTTGACCGTCAGATAAACCGACTGACGCCCTTCGGTGTTGTAGTAGTCAATCCGCTCTGTGATGCCATTCATCCGGCCTGGGGGCCGCTTTTCGATGACCACACTGAGCGGGTCGATGTCAGGGACTTCAGGCATTGCTTGTGCTTTCGACTTCGCTTCCGGGGCTTTGTCTGTGGCCACCGACAACACCGAACCCAAAATGGCATTCGGACGGTAGGTGGCCAAGCCTTTCAGGCCCGCCTTCCAAGCATCGAGATAAAGGCCCTTGAAGTCTTCAAACGGGTAGTCCGCTGGAACATTCACCGTTTTGGAGATAGACGCATCGATGTAAGGCTGAACGGCCTCCATCATGCGCAGGTGCGCGTCCGCAGTCATCTCCAACGCCGTCACAAAACACGACGGCAGAATGTCACTGACCTGCACTTCCTTCCCGTCGCGAATGAAGCTTGGACGGTTATAAAACACCGCTTCCTTAAACGTCTGAGCAGCGGTTTCACCCAACAGGGGTTTGGCTTTGTGCTCGAAGAACAGGTTGAAGGCGTGATCGAAAACATCGTAGTGCTTATCGCCGCCACCCGCCAGCCGCTTCTTGCGCACGTACCCCCAAGAGAAGGCAGGTTCAATACCATTACTCGCATTGTCCGCAAACGCCAGACTCACCGTACCCGTGGGTGCGATCGAGAGCAAATGACTATTGCGCATCCCATTCACGCGAATGCGCTCTTTGATCGGCTCAGGGAGGCGAGAAGCACACGTTCCGTCCGCAAGGTACTTGTCCGAGTTGAACAGCGGAAAAACACCTCTCTCACGGGCCAACTCAATCGATGCCAAATACGCAGCATCTCGCATTACTTCAGAGATTCGTGCAGCGAACTTTCTGCCCATCTCATCGTCGTAACGCAGCCCTAACATCGTCAGCGTATTACCCAGGCCGGTAAAGCCGATGCCGATTCGACGCTTGTTTTGCGCTTCCTGGCGCTGCTGTTCGAGTGGCCATTTCGTCACTTCCAGCACGTTGTCCAAAAACCGGGTCAACGTCTGTACCGTGTCTTGGAACGCCGCAAAGTCGAAGCTCGCCTCTTCGCTAAATGCATTGCTGACAAACGTGGGCAGGATCAATTGCCCGAGATCGCAGCAACCATAGGCCGGGAGCCAGTGCTCGGCGCAAGGGTTTGTCGCTAAGAACTTCTCTGCATATTGCAGATTGTTATTCCGGTTGGCGTTGTCCGGGAAGAGAATCCCCGGCTCTGCATAGTCGTAGGTGCTTTTCATGATGCTGTCGTAGACCTCACGAGCATTCACCCTGCTGTACACCCACATCCCGTCAGCGCGTTGAAACGCGCCGTTTGCAATGATTGCTGGGCCGGGCTTGGCGCGATGGAATAGTTCCCAAGTTCCATCGACTTCTACATGCTCCATGAATGCGTCGGAGATGCAAATCGACACATTGAAGTTGTTCCAACGGCCCGGCGTGCGCTTTGCGGCGACAAATTCAAGAAGATCCGGGTGCGTGCAATCAAGCACACCCATTTGCGCACCACGTCGCGCTCCAGCAGACTCGACAGTTTTGCATGACGTGTCGAAAATATCCATGAAGGTGCATGGCCCGCCCGAAATACTGGAAGTGCCATTTACCCATGCTCCGCGCGGCCGCAACTTGGAAAAGTTGTACCCCACGCCGCCACCTCGACGCATCGTTTCGGCAGCCTGAGAAAGTGCTTCATAGATGCCTGGATCACCATCCTCATCAAGCCCAGTCGCACAATCGCCGACCGGCTGCACAAAACAGTTGATGAGTGTCGCACCGATGTCTGTGCCAGCAGAAGACATAATCCGCCCGCCGCCAATCGCACGTTTTTCCAGGAACATCATGTAAAACTTTTGCTCCCAGTGGTGACGCTGCGCCTCATCTGCTTCGGCTTGCGCTACCCCACGCGCTGCCCGCCGAAAGATGTGTTCAGGCAGTGTTTCACCGGTCTTCGCGTACTTCTCAAGCAGCACATCGCGGGAGATCTGCTGGGCCGTTTGTACCTTTGAATCTAAGTTCATTGTTGTGCGGCCTCCTACGCCGCTTTGAGCATCGCACGCTGGTTTTTCTCCAGCAGTGCGAGATACTCATCGTTAAAATCCGTCCCTTGTTCGGACGGGAGATGAAGCTTCACGATCACGCCTTGTTTGCGTAGGCGTGATGCCAATTGATTTGCCGCCAAAATGCCGGGCGACTTGCCTGTCGTTTGGTCTACTTTGTCAAAATCCACGAACACATGGACTTCGCGAACCCAGCTGGGGAGTTCAACTTGACGAAGCAAGTCTTTGGAAAGGCAGGCCCAGACCGGTAGGCCATGCATCGCGTAGCAGCTCATTGCGGTTTCGATACCCTCAGCGACACCCATGACTTCTGCGGCTCTGGAGAGTCGGACTGCACCGCCCCGCAGTGGCCTTGCCTTGCCTTCGGAGCGCTTGCTCGGCATTACCTCGCCGGTTTTCTGGTCGATGATGGTTGCTTTCGCACTCTTTTTTGGATCGAGGTAGATCACATGCACAGTGCATGCACCTTCATTACGGACAAACTTTGCCAACAGCGCTGGAAAGTGCCCGAGCGGCGTTTTTCTGCCTTTCATGAAGTATGGCAATGACAGGGCATAGCGCAGCGACAAGCACTGCTCCCAATCAACTTGCAGGCCAGGGATGCGTCGCTTCAAATAGGCACTTGCAGGATCATTGCCGGTGAGTGGCAGTGCTGAGTTCCACAGAGCAATCAACCGCTCCCGTTGCCACACGTTCTTGTCTTTTTTTGCGACAGATTTCACTTGGGCCACAGGCGCGGGTACGGCTACCTTCGCGCCCGTAACGGCTTCCACGGCCTGGGTAAAACTCCACTGGTGCATTCGCATCAGCAAAGAAATGCCGTCACCGGCCATCGAACCACCATCGTTACATTTGCGACATACCCAATCACCTCTACCACGGCGATCATCAAACGTGAAACGATCTGTTCCGCCACACATTGGGCATGGCTTGCACTTGCCCCGCAATACACTTTCAGGCACACCCAGCATCGCCAGAGCGCCCGCCCAATTTCCTACTTTTGTAGCGTCAAATGAAGGACGCATCATTTTCTCCTTGAGCACTGTTCATGCCCGGTTCAGGCTGCCATTGCGACAGCATCGATTCCCGTAGTGGGTATCAAAGGAGGCTTCCAAGCGCGTACAACCACCCGGAAGTTTTTGAGAGACTCGCACGGCAGGTAACAACACCGCAAGCCTCTGAAGAACTTGCCGGGGATTTCTCCCTGGCAAGCCCCCTATTCCTCAAAACAACTTCGTTCCTTCGCTTGGCTCCCAAGCGCCGGTGCGATCTGATCGCACAGACACGATAGCCAGAGTGACTGCAAGGAAGAGCGTGAAATCACGCCCTCTCCTGCTGCCTTTAAAACGGGATGTCGTCGTCCATATCGTTGAACGATCCCGTACCCTTGGCAATGGGCTTTTGGGGCCCGTTGCGTGGTTGCGCATCGCTGCTTTGTTGGCGTTGGGCTGGTGCCGGTGCAGCACCATCGTCACGCCCCTGACCGCGTTGCCCCGACGAACTTGCAGGCTTACCAAGCATTTGAAGGCTTTCCGCGACGACTTCTGTCGCGTACTTTTCCACCCCGTCTTTGTCGGTCCACTTGCGCGTGCGCAAGCGCCCTTCGATATATACCGACGAGCCTTTCACAAGGTACTCGCCGGCAATCTCGCCCAGGCGGCCAAAGAAGACGACGCGATGCCACTCGGTTTCTTCCTTTTTGTCGCCTGTCGCCTTGTCTTTCCACTGGTAAGAGGTGGCGATCGCAGCATTGGTGATCGCAGCACCGTCCGGCGAATAGCGAACCTCAGGATCGCGCCCGAGATTTCCGACGATGATGACTTTGTTTACTGAGGCCATGGGCCTTCCTTTCATTGATTAAAGTTTTGTGATGCGGTACGTGTTCATCTTTCGAGGAATCCCGTCTGAATCGGTTTTGCCATCTACCGCCACTTTGCCCAGTGACTCGATCATGATTTGATCGCCACACTTGGCATCTGCCTGCTTGAGCTGATCGACCAGCGCCGCACCGAGGAACCGATGTGTCTGTTGATCGTCGCCCTTCAGTTCCACCGTGAAGCAACGGTAAGTGCCGCCCCGTTTCACATCGGGATGGAACTTTACTCCCGCGAAAGTCAAAATTCCTTTGCGCAGGGTGTTGGCCTGTTTCGGCTCCTCGGTGTATGTGCCGAATTGCGCATCGTCCTCGGTTGCTTTTCTCGGGCCGCTCGCTGATTGCGCCGCCACCGGCTCGGTCACCACGACCTTTCCAAGCGTTGTCGCAGGTTGTGCCGCCAATGGCTGCGCAACCTGCACAGGCGCGGATGGCTTTGCGTGTGGATATGACACGAAAGGTTCGGTCAACGGCTGTGCCGCTGCTTTGCTCGGCATCGTCGCTGCTAACCGTGGATCGAACGTACTTGCATCCGGTACCCGTGATGCACCCAGACTTGGCGTAACTTGGACAACAGTCGGTGCCAGTTCAAATTCCCCACGCGCCAGTTCATGTGCGGTCGCTTCAGCCGCCGACAAAATGTCAGAAACCTCAACACGACGCAACTCCAGCCATTCCCCGCGCACCAACACAAATCGTCGCACTGTTGCCGATGTGCCGAATTCGTTCCAGTACACCAACAGCTTGACCGCGAAACCGTGGATACGGTACGCGACGGCCACTTCGGTCAAACTGATTGATGCTTCGGGATTGACCTGAGTGCTAGGTAGCGTCGGTGTGAATCCGTAAACAACACCCGCTCGTGGCGGGCCGGTTGGTCCGGGGGAGGCTGATTGCCACCCACCGAATAATCCCTTCAGCATTTAGCCCCCCAATTTGAATTCCGCAGTGCCACAAAGAGCTGTTCGCAGCTTCGTGGCGTGCCGCTCGAAAGCAGGGAACAATCCTTCGATGACCCGCTTGTGCGACAGACCAAAACAGTCACACACGCGGGCGAACGAAACTGCACCTACCCAATAGCCAAGCACCCAGCCCAGTGCCAACTTGAACTCCTTCGACTGAGCAACCTTGTCACTCTCGTGACCTTGACGAAGCATGTCCAAGGTTTCTTCAAGCAAGCTGTCGAGGGTGTTCGTTGTGAACATTTCTCGAACAGAATTGCTCCATTCCCCTGGATGAGGGAGGATTCGATCAAAAATAACCTCTCTGTCAAGAATTTCCGTGTTCTGGCCGAACAGTCCCAACTGGGTTGCCGACGAGCCAGTTCCTGCTTCCACTGCTTCCACTACTTGCATCGTTTTTCTCCTGGAGAATGCGACCAAAATGGACAAGACATCACCGAAGCGAGCCTCCTTATTGGTCACAAAATTATTCATTTCGGATATTTAAATTGCCGATTTTTTTCATCTTGATTGGCTCCAGCGCGAAGCTTGGCCAATGCGAATGCACGGTGATGACACCGTGTTGTTCGATGCTCATTGCGAGCGGAACAAAGGGGATGGATGAGTCAGCGGGAGAAACCGCGCTGTAATTTACCCACCACACTCTTTCTGAAGCGCACTCGATGCCAAAAATGCGCTTCAAAAAGCCTCCCCATTGCTGCAAGGCGTTGGGGAGGTGAATCCAACCCGATAAAGGGTGGAGGAGACAGGCTTTAGCTTATGCAGGCCGGGGCAGAAGTTCGCCCCGATTGCTGACAGTCTTTCAATTGTTTTCGAGATGCATCGGCAAAGAAGTCACTTTCTTGAGCGCCGACTTCTTGCAGCGAAAAATTTCACCCTTCGCCACGTTCCGACCATTGGCCAATATCACCTTCTCCCGTGCCCGCACGACGAATCGATCTCGATGCTCAAATTCGATCTCGACAAAGAACTTGGAAGTCACTTTGGTGCCGACCACCGAGACTTGCCCGAACTGGGTTTTGTAGCGCTGGCTGGACGTGGTGCGTTTAGTACGGGACATCGGCATCCTCGCTGGCTTCTCGCAGGGGCAAAAACGATTCCCACTTCATCCGTTTGTAGACTTCGCGGGTCATGCGTACATCGTTCTTGCAATACTCGGCAATCTCAGAAATGCGTCCCGCTTTGACGTAGTCCCAGACCTTCGACCCGTCAATGTCGCCCTTCCCTTGAATACCGAACGCCTTGCACAGGTTGTCAAGGCTCACGCGGTTCTTGAAACCAGCCCATTGCGTCATCGTGTCATACACGCGCACACCTTCCCACGGCTTGGCATCCATCGCCGCCTTCAATTCAGGTGGAAACGGTACTTGATTCACCATTGCCCGCTGAAAGAGGAAACGAAGATCGAATTCGACCACGTTGTGTCCGACGACCAAGGGGCGACCCGTGGGCAGCGACTCAAACGCATGAATCAACAAGGCTTTTTCGCCATGTGCCTTGCTCATGTCCCGAACCACTGCATCCGGTTCATCATCACCGACCGCAAAGCCGACCACTGCGACTTCACCCAGAGTGCCGTTCAGGGCTGTTTTACGATACGCAGCATCGAACTCTGACTCGCAGTTCGCGCGCTTCTCTGCAATGACGAGCGGCTTTGTCTCTTCCTCCCACACTTTGATCGTCTCGGCCTTCTTCAGGTTGCCAGGGGGCGCTATGGCAGCAATTGCCGCTTCACACTCCACCAATGCTTCCGCTCGCATCTGCGCCATGATGGCAGGACGTTGTGTCGGAACCGTCTCAATGTCCAGATACAGAGGTTGAACACGACTGCTGCTCATGCGGCCACCGGGTCATGCAATTGATCGTTGGCGCTTGCCGGCGCAACTGGTTTAGCACCTTCCTTGCGACGCTTGATCGTCGCATCCAGCCGGTTCGAGATTTTGGTCAATCCTTCGTCATTCGCACCTTCGAGCTGTTCAAGTCCGTAGACATCAAGAATCGATTGCTCCGAGACATTGGCCTCAGCCATCTTGATACGAACCAACTGAAGCTTGTCTTGGTATGGATCGCGTTGCTCAGGTTGGGCACTTTCCAGCCACGCCCTCAGCATTTCGCCTGTCTCGACCGTGACCGGCTGCGCATCCTTGCCCTCGAAAAGGCCAGTTCGATCCTTCGAGGACGTAGCGAAATGGCCATTGCGCATCAGATCGAGAACTACCGTCATTTCGTACTCGATGCCATCTCGCTGCTCGGCTTTCATACCGAGTTTGACGACTTTCGCCTTACCACCCTCCTGCACTTGGGCGGTTTCCGTCTTGCTGCGCATCGTGATGATGATGTTCGATGGCGATGCAAGGAGGACATCAATGAATTTCTGATGGCGGGGAGTTACTTCAGACCAGGCCGGCCACGTGTTGCCGCGAAAGGACGCATTTGCGACCTGATCGACGATTTGCAGGCAGCCACCGACGCCGTTCCACTCGTGGGTAATACTGTCCACGATGATGTTTTTGTAACCGGCTTGTTCGGCGGCGTGAACTGCCTCGATATAGCGTTCCGGCGTGTAAGGCGGTGCCAGTTCAGTCGCATCGAAATCGTAAGCTTCGCCATACAGGTTTGCACTACGACGTTCGGTGTCAATCAGCGCAGTGCGCCCGCCCAAGCCTTGCGCAATCTTCAGCGCTGCGGTGGTTTTTCCGGCACCGGACGGGCCGGTAATGCCAAGGCGCAATCGTGCGAGTGTCCGCGCGGCCTTCTTGAATTCAAAACTCATGGTTCATTCACTTTCTGCGACATTTGCCGCTGGTTGTTCTTGCTGTTGTTGCTGTTCTTGACCGACTGTGGCAAACCACTGCGCGCCACCATCGTTGTCTTCGTCAAAACCGCCATCAGGCATGGTGTTGACCTCCAAAAAAAAAACGCTGCCGGAAGATTCCGCACAGCGCTTTGGTTCGTAAACAGGCGACTCGCCGTCTACGTGTTTCGATCCAGTTGCCTGGTGATCGAATTGCATGGAGAGCGCCTGGGCCACAAGAGCCAGAAGGTCAGAGCGACTTGACCATCACGACAGGCGTTTTCGATGCAAACCGTCACAACAGAGGGGGGCGTTTCCACCAAAAACGCCCCCCTCCTTCTCACCACGAAATGCCCCGATCCACTCCACACGGAGGAATCAGAGGCGGCCAGCACTGCAACCAGTGCAGATAGGCGTTAGCCCCTTTTTCCCCTTTGCGGAGTCTTTCCCGGCAGGATCACCGGGGACGACAGTCACAGACGTATCTGAGAACCCATCGTCACGACGTTGCAGCTACAACGTCACATCACGGAACATATCCACAACGATTCGCTACGACCGTTCGGAGCCTTGAGATGTAAATCCAAGGACTTTTTCGATGACGTCGCGCAGTCTTCCTGCGTTGTCATCTGTCGATTCCATAGACATGGAGTTGATGGAGTGAGCATAGGCCGATGATTCCAATTTGAGTTGTCGATAATTCTCGATTTCTGTGCCGCTTTCACTCTGTTGTCAGACCGTGCTCGCCTTAGCCTTGCGACATGCGCGACGAAATTTCAGCCGATGGTCACCACGTTGACTTCGCACCGGTGAGCGGCACCAACCGCCTCCAGCAATGTTTACTAAAAGCACGTGAGAGAGGCATCAGCGTCGGGTTGGTTATTTCGCGCACCGTGCAGTTGTCATCTCACTTGTGGCGCACGTCCTTGCGAAAGGATTTCTACTTTTGCTCGGTCAAGATGCTCGTGTCGGCCCGTAACAAGTCCCGACAATGGTCGATCAAGGCGCGGTTGCAGGCGCTCGAAATGGCGATTGATGATCTGGAATTCCACGTCTCGACAATTACGTCATTGAGCCAGATTGCGCCAAACGTTGCATTTCGACCATTCCAGGTAGCCCTCATTTCGACAGAGTGCGGTCGCCTCCTCAACGGGATCGCTCGCGCCGACATGCTCACTGTACAGATTTCGCACGCAGTCGCGCAACAGGCCATCGAAAGAACTCACAAGATCAACGGCCTGGAATATTCGGTCTTTCTGAACTACTTGCGCCTCAAGCTCTTGTTGGACTTGGAGGAGCATTTCACCTTCGAGAGTGCCGTCGCCTGGTGCCATCAGTATCCCAATCAGCCACAAGCTATCAAATACCGCGTAGCACTTCCGCGCCCTGCTCTGCCGCAGCCTGCTTGACTTCCTGCTGAAATCCGTAAGCTGGGTTCATGCTTACACAAGAAGAGAAAGACCTCATCAGCGCAGTTCGGCGAAGGATCGCGCAGGGCATTCCCGACTTCAAGCCGCGTCCGCCACAAAGTCAGATGATCGCGGCCACTGCCAATGCCATTGCAGATGGCGATTTCGCTATGATCGAGGCTCCTACAGGGGTCGGAAAAACCCTGGGCTACCTGATTCCGGGTGTGGCTCTGGCCGCGACTCGAAAAAAGCGCTTGATCGTCTCGACCGGCACCACAGCATTGCAGCGTCAGATTGCTGAAAAAGACATGCCAACGGTACTCAGTGCCCTTGCTGCTGAGGGCATGACTGTCAATGCCGTCGTCGCCAAAGGGCGGGAACGCTTCGTCTGCAATGCACTTTTGGCGGAAAAGTCTTTGCACACCGATTTATTCACGCACGATCCGCATGCGCAGTTGTACGCACCACTGCATCGGGCGCTGATGGACCGGACGTGGAGTGGAGATCGCGATGCGTTGCAGATTTCGTTGCCCGTCGATGCTTGGGGTGCAATTGCCAACACGCGCCACACTTGCACCAAAGAGCGTTGCCCCTCCTTCAAGCAGTGCGCGTACTACGTTCGCCAAAGCGAACTAAAAACCGCTACCGTCATCATCGCCAACCACGATCTGGTACTCACGTCGCTGGCCCGCACCAATGAAGGCATCTTCGGAAAGTTTGACGAAAACCTCTTTGTCTTTGATGAAGCACACCATCTTGGCGAAAAAGCCAACGCGATCCTGTCATCGTCGCTCACTTTGAGTGCGTCGTTTCTTGAGACGCTGCCCAACGTACTGGGCTACCTGTTACCCCAGCATGCGAAGCGCGAGATTATTCAAGAGGCGCGGATTGCAAGTACCTTGTTTGATCGACTGGGTGCGCAGTTGAAATTGCTTGCCCGCCCATCGATCCACGCAGTCCGCTTTGCGCACGGCATTATTCCAGAGAAGATGCGCGAAGCCTTGTTGGTTTTGGGCGAAGTCCATTCACGAGTTACAGGACTGCTGGATATTGTGAAAGCGAAGTCGCCGGATCGCGGTGATGCCATGCAGCGCCAGATGCAGCTTTGCGATCAAATGCTGTCCCGGTTGAAAGAAGACCGGGCGACGATTGATGCCGTTTTGAGCGCTGATGATATCGGCACTAACACCGGTCAGAAGCCCCGCGCACGCTGGGCAGAGAAGTTCTCCGACCGATGGATTCTGAAGGTTTCGCCTTTCGACGCTGGCCCCGCCTTGCGCATGCTGCTCTGGTCGCAAGCCGCCTCAGCGGTGCTGACCAGTGCCACTCTGGTCAATGGCGGTGAGTTTTCTGCTGTGGCGCGTAGCCTGGGGATCCCGGAAGAGCGCCTGAAAGCCCAGACCTTGGTCTCTCCGTTCGACTACTCCGATACTCGATTCGTGATTCCTGCCAGTGCGCCATTACCCACATTGACCGACGACCATACGGCCTTTGTGGCGCAATATGTTCAGACGCTTGCCGGTGTTTTACAAGGCGGCATGCTGGTGTGCTTCGCCTCCCGGCAACAAATGCTTACCG
Organism: Burkholderiales bacterium; assembly: GCA_031362865.1. Lineage (GTDB taxonomy): Bacteria > Pseudomonadota > Gammaproteobacteria > Burkholderiales > JAEUOS01 > JANLTH01. The sequence goes on from JANLTH010000159.1 coordinate 24,638, forward strand.
TGCTAGATTTGCTGCCGGAACGATTGCGTTCGCTGGTACAAACGCAGGATGATGGTTCGGTCGCGGAAATTCTCAGCCTGCATGAAGCCCGAATCAACGCAACCGGTTCGTCAATCCTGTTTGGTTTGGCTGCGTTCGCCGAAGGGCTGGATCTTCCCGGTGCGCTTTGCACGATGGTGCTCGTACCCAAACTTCCCTTCCCATCGCCCGACGATCCGCTGATTGCCGCCGAACTGGAATATTTGGCGAGCCGCAAGCTGCCCACATTTCCTGTCCTGCTCACCGCTGCAAGTATTCGCTTCCGCCAGGCGTGTGGACGACTCAAGCGCAAGGAGTCAGATTCAGGCGAAGTACATGTTCTGGATCGTCGGGTACTCGATAAATCCTACGGCAAAGCGCTGCTTCGTTCCGTCCCGATGCGGATCGACATCGTTTGAGGTTGCGGTTGGGAAACGACAATCCGGTCGCTAGGACGGTTCGTCCAAGCATGCTGCCTCGGCGATAAACTGACTGGGCACTTTGTCGCTGCGATAGCTCAGAATCAGTTCGTTTTTCGCCCGCGTCATGCCCACATACATGAGCCGCCGCTCCTCTTCTAAAGCGCTTTTTTCGTCGGGCAAGGAGCCTGTTTCACAGCCCATGATCCACACGGTGTCCCACTCCAGTCCCTTCGAGCCATGCAGTGTTGCGAGCACGATGCTTTGGTTGCTTTCCACATCCTTTGGCTCACTGAGAAGCTGGATTCGGCGCTGTATCGTGCCAGACATTTTCGAGAGGGCATGAACGGCAATTTCAATCCACTCCGTCTCCATTGCCGATTTGCAGCCCCGTGCCGCATATCCACCGATACCTGACAAAGCCAACGCTTCTGCACCATTGCGCAATTGCTCGCCCCAGACCCGAAAAAACCGGACAAACTCTGTCCACATCTTTCGCCCGCTCTCGCTTAAGGCTAGTTCCTTCATGTCCGCGCGGGCATCGGAAAGTTGCACGCCTTTGAAGCGCTGTCGCAACGCAAGCCGATCATCCAATTCCATGCCGACATAGGCAAGCGGTCCTTCAAAGGTTGCCCCTGCATCGCCCGAGACAAACAAACACAGAGCGAAGAATTCCTTGACAGGTAGTCGAGTGAACACACCGCCCTTGCCCATGCGAATAAATGGCACACCTCGGGCACGTGCCTCACCTTCCATATGATCCAGATGACGATTCTGGCGGGCGAGAATGGCTACGGTACAACCATCCCGAAGCGCTTGAGCACCACACGTGATTGCTGCCTCCGCTTCATCTCCACGGGATCCGAATTTTTCTACGCTGTAGCGACCACCATCGCCACGCGCTGCGATGAGGGTTTTGGGAACGCGAGCCAAGTTGTGCTTGATGAGACGATCCGCTGGCCTCAAGATTGCGTCTACCGACCGGTAGTTGCGCCCCAGGACAATGCGTTCGCCGCGATGTTCATTCAAGAAGCGTTCAAACCCGGCATTTCCCATCGCCCGGCGAAAACCGTAGATCGAGTTGTGGGTGACGATGCCATCCGCGACGTAATACGGACTCGGCTTGACGTCCAGACTCCAGAGCAATCCCGAAAAATGAACGACCTCGGTTCGGGTCACTGCGCACCAAGTCCAAGTCAGGCCATCGCGAATCGGCACTTCACATTGTCCAATCGGCGCATCCAGCAGCGTACATACGCGGATGCCACCATCACGTACATCGCGCAAGATCCAACGATGCTCAAAAGATGCGATGGATGATCTACCCCCTGCATACACCTTGTAGACAGCACCCTCGAACGGAAAAGCTCCCATCCGAAAATCCGTGGTGTAACCCCAGCGCCCGGAAAGGGGGTACTCCCACCGGATCGCCGTTTGACCCGGTTGCAGTGCATCCAGACGCACCGGGCCGGACTGAGTTTCAACCAGTGTCTCCCCCGGCTGACACTGATCGTCGTCACCAACCACAGTCACCACAACCCCGGCTGCGACATGTGCCGCGATCCAGCGGTACTGCATGTCATCGGTATCCTGATACTCGTCTACCAGTAAGTGATCAGCGCGAAATGTCTTGACCGAGCCGTCTTGAAATCCGGTCAGGCACATGCGAATCAGTTCTTTGACATCCACGACGTTACGACGCTCACACGCAGCATCGTAGGCCGCCGAGCACTCGATCTCCTCTGTCGTCAGGTCACTCTGGTCGAAGGAACCTTTGGCTTTTTCGATGATCGCGGCAGCGTCGCGCAATTCGATCTCGAAAACGTGATCCTGCAACACTTGGCTCAGGATGGGTTCGCGATCCAGGACGATGGCCCGGCCACCGATCAAGTGTTTGACCAGTTGCAGGCATAAGCTGTCGAAGGTTCCTACCTTCAAGCGCTTTTTGATGTCAATGCGGGCCACTCCTTGCGCCACGCACAGATGCTCGATCCGTTCGCGAAGTTCCCGCGCAGATTCGCGGGTGAACGAGGTTGCGACGACTTTTTTGCCACTGACGACGATACGTGTGGCCTTGACGGCCATCGTCTTGGTCTTGCCGGAGCCGGGAACCGCAACAACGGCAGCGTGACTTTCGCACAATGCGGCTTCACGCTGTTCGTCGTTGAGTCCTTCCAACACGCCGTTCGCCCTGCTTTCGCCCCTTGACCGCTACGCGCCTACTCTCCGGTGAAGCCCATAGCCTGCTGATCATCGGGCGCGTCAGCAGGTTCTTCGCCAGTGCTTCGCGCGATTTCGGTTTGGCGAAGGAGACCAACACAAACTTTGCTCAAGGTTTGCACGCCAGTCACGAAACGCGAACGAACCGTGGCAATTTGTGTGCTGTATGACCGCTGTCCCGTTGCCACTTGCAAGAATTCCAAATCCAACATGGCCGCATCGAAGCCCATCACTGCCTGGCATGTAGCCACTGTCGCTGAATCCGTACAGTTGATGTCAGCACTGATTTCCGCCACCAGAACAGGCTGCCCTAGGTCAAAGCCTTTTTCTGTAGCAGCTGCTTGCGCCGCGTTGCGAAGGGCAGACGCCTGCATTTGCGCCTCGTCACCGTCTTCTTTAAATTTCACGAGCGCGTTGTCAAGCACGGTCAACATCGTCTCAGCCGTTTTCGGCGCGAGATATTGTCCGTTGCCTACCCGAATCTGCGCCGCCGTTCGTTCGACCAGAGTCAGCAAGCTCAGCAAACGATCCTTGCTCGTGCCCGCATGAAACACCTGCAAATGGAACTGGATTGCGACAGTGCCTGCCCGTTGTTTCTTGAGTGCCTGAAGGTTGAGCTTGCGAGCCGCAGCTCGCTCCCTGGCGTTGGCTTTGCTGTACCGGGATGCCTTCGGGGGCGTCGCGGAAGTGACTGTCGTTTCGAGGTGTGCAGGATGAACAGGGATATCCGCTTGCAGAGCACCTGACACCTGAGCATCGCTTGCAGAATCAGCAGCACCCAAGTCGTCGTTTGCTGCAACTGGTTGCGCTTCTGGAGAACCAGCTTCGTGGCCACCCAATTCCGGGGCTGCGCTGGATTGGTCTTCGTTCACTCCCGGCTCAGCGCCGGGCTTTGCTTTTCGTGTTGCCATGTCTTGTTTTCCTCGATAAGAAGCGGCGGGCGACCATTCGCACCGCATCGCATTTCGTGACTGCATCGTCGGGTGAGGTGATACTTTTGCGGCATCAAAAGCAGCGCTTACAAGGGCATCTTTCGTGTGTAAAGAACTACACCCCTTGCATAGAGTGAACGTTCACGTCCAAAACCACACACACTCATGCCTAGCGAACTGTCATGCACCATCCAAGCAATGGTGCAATCCGGTGAACCGTTCTCCGATGTCCTGGTTCACGAAGGCCAGCCATTGCGCTGGCGACATCCATTGACCGGAATCTCAAAGGTTCCCGACGCTTTGGCAGGACAGCTCTCCATCGCCGTAGAACGGGACCAAATCGTCCAGTTCGCCGCAGAAGTGGATGACACTTGGCTCAGTGATTCGACGCAATCCGCTCTTGGATCCCGGACAAAGAGCTTCGACTACGCTCGCATGCGCGTGAACCTCTACACGATCAATGCACAAGATGCACTGGCCATGTCAATTCGCCTGCATCCCCGATCACCTATGGAGTTGTCCGATCTGAAACACCCAATGCTTCTGGGACAAGCCCTCACCCATTCGCGTGGGCTGATCCTGGTGACAGGAGCAACCAGCGCCGGAAAAACCACGACCTGCACTGCCCTTTTGCAGCAAATCAACCGCACCCGAGCGTGCCACATCGTGACGATTGAAGACCCGATTGAAGTGCTCATCGAACCGGACAAAGCAGCCATCAGCCAAAAGGAAATTGGCAGCGATGTCCCCACGTTTGAAGAAGGACTAAAGCAGGCACTCCAGCAGAAACCCGATGTCCTGTTCGTCGGTGAGATTCGCGGAAGTGACGCGGCTCAGGCGACGCTGTTCGCGGCTGACTCTGGGCACTTGGTTTTAGCGACGATTCAGACCAACGATACCGCAGGCGCACTGGCCAAATTTGTCGGGTTTTTTCCCGCCGAACAACAGTCGCACGTTGCGCAACAGCTTGCCATGTCACTTCGATGCATTTGCACCCAAGCGCTACTGCCCGCAAGCACGGAGAAGCGCTTTGTGATGGCGAGCGAAGTGTTGATTGGCACACCGCAACTCTCAAAGTTGATCGAGGAACGGAAATTTCGTGAGGTCAACACCTACATCGCCATTTCAAAAGACCGACAGGTCGTTTCCCAGTTGAACGACAAACTTGCCATGCTGGTGCGTTCCAATCAAATCACGCTCGATGCCGCATTGCAAGTCAGCAGCAACCCGGATCAATTGCGCGAACTCGCTAAAGCATGATGGGCGTGGGAAGTCCGAGGCGAGTCAGCTTTTGGTGCCAATCCGGGGTGAGCGATTCAGAACCCCATCGCCCCTCTTCGGCAGCCAATACGACGAGCGAGGCGAGGATGCGCCGTACTTCAGCCTGGCTCTGGAAATGCGGCTTGAGGATGTCGCACATTTGGGTTGCGCGATCCAGTGAGGGGTAGCACCCGTCCAGCATGGGCATTGTCGAATCCAGCAAGAGCTTTCTGCTTTGCGGAGCAAGGCCCACTGCGCCTATCGCGATGCTACTGATATAGCGCACAAACACGACCCGATTGACCGCCAATTTGTCCCGCAACTGACCCAACTCATCCTGATTCATTTTTTTGCGACTCGATGTCGATCAACACCGCACGTTGTACCAATCCAATGTCAGCCCGCAATCGGAAAAGTCCCCTGTCAAACGTCATCTTTTCCTTCGCGGTAGCCGTTGCCGGGTTCATCGCGTGGGCACCACCCGACGTGGGCTGGCTCGGACTGGCGGTAGTACCGGTCATTCTGGTCGGACTCGCGCAAACGCCCCGCCGCATAGCCGCTCTGGTGGCGTGCTTTTACGTGGGAGCAGCTTGGCGCATCGTGCCATCGGCACTTGGCTTTGGGGCCGAACTCGTCATTGCGATAGGAGCACTGGCCGCCACGGTTGCCGGTCACGCCCTGATCGCATGGCTGGTTGCATGGATCATCAATCGTCTCAGCAAGCGCTCACCGTCTTTAAGCATCCCGGTGTTCTCGCGGGTTTCGCTATACCTGTTCCTGACCTCGGCTCCACCAGCAGGCTATTTGCTGCTGTTACCACCCATTGCAAGCACGGGCGCATGGTTTCCCGGCTTCGGCTATGCGGGCTTTCTGCTCCTTGCAGGTTTGGCAGCGCTGATTGCTGCCATTGGTTCGGCGGTGGGTACAGCGAGATTGGTGACGCGCGCACCGCCACGTTCACCTCGGTTGACCTTGCTGAGCGGCTTATTCTTGATTGCCACTGGTGCAAATCTCGTTGCGGCAATCGGCCAGTACGGCAAGCGATCGTTGCCAAGCGGTTGGCACGCAATCGACACGCAACTGCCACCGCTACCAGATAGCGCTGACTTGTTGGCTCGAACCGAGCGGCACATGGCTGTGTCCTCGATGGTGGAGCAAGCTGCCGTTTCGTCCAAAGCATCAGTGTTTATCACGCCGGAAAACATCGCCGGGCAGTGGGATGCGGGTGCCGCATTCATCTGGCAGCCGGTGCTGCGTAAGCTCAAGGAGCGCCAGCAAACGGTGTTTTTGGGTGCCGTGCAAGAGCCAGTGCCTTCCAGCGGCGGCGGGTACTACCGCAAGGGTCTGCGAGTTTCCGTGCCGTCCCATGATTCCGTGTCGGAGTCTTTTTTTGCCGCAGCCCAGCCCGTTCCATTTTTTGAGGCTGGGGCGCAGTGGCAATGGTCAATGCGGGGCCGCACTGTGTCGATCAATGGACAGTCGATTGCACCGATCATCTGCTTTGAAGCGTTGACAGCATGGCCGATGCTCAGCGGATTTTCGAGGGGCGATGTCGCCACGGTCCACATCAACGCATGGTGGGATCGGGCTGAGGTCCGCGCGATTCAGCAGCACACTGCTCAAATCTGGGGACGCTTGTTTGGGGTGCCGGTCGTCACTGCCATCAACCACCCGCAATCCACACGATAGCGAAAGCGCACACACGCAGCGCGGTATTCGACGCTCTCTTCGAGACCACCACGCATACCCTATGGCAACTCAATGTCCCCGGAGACCAACACCCATGTCCGCTTCGTCGCTCGAATTCGTCGCCGCCAGCCTGCTACCGGCGCTGGCTTCGATCACGCCCAACGCAGATGCCCTGCTGCGTGACCATCAGGCGTTCGTTCGTCACAACGATCATGCCAACGAAACGCGCTACGGTGATCTCACCTTGCATACCGTGCCAGGTGTCTACCACCCTCACGAAAATTCCAGCTCGGCGTTTTTTGCGCGCAATATGCCGCAACGCTTCACCGGCACCTTACTCGATTTGGGCACGGGATCAGGATTTTTAGGCATGATTGCCGCCCGTCGCAATGCAGCCGTGATCGCCACGGACGTAGCAGTCAACGCCATCCACTGCGCCAAAAACAACGCACAACGCAATACCGTGGAAATCTCAACCTTCGTCAGTGATTTGTTTGTCGCGCAGGAGTTTCGCAATCTGCGCTTCGACACGATCTTGTTCAATCTGCCCTACTTCCATTCGGACTCCGGGCAAACATCTGATCGCATCGGCGCCGATCCTCATGGACTACTGGCCAAGCGCTTCCTTGCCGAATCGAAAGATCACCTGAATCCGAACGGTCAGATCATCTTTACCTGGAGCAACATTTCGCGTCAGGAAATTTTGCACGCCGCACAAGCCGATTGGGATTTGCAGGTTCTCGCCTTCGAATTTCAACGGCAGACCGGTGTCGTTCGTCTCTTGTATCAGGGCAAGCCGAAACTCGTCGCAATTGACCGCGTTTCAGGTGGGCTACCCTCCTACTGAGTTCGTAGCGACGAGACGAAAAAAACCCCGCCGAAGCGGGGTTTTTCTTTGTACCTATTCCTTTCAATTCTTGACGGAGAAGATGCGCTGAAGTATGCTTCGCATTGCCCCGTGCTTCCCTTGATTCGCAAGCTGATTGGTTCCGACCAAACTGCCCGAACAAGTCATTGAAGGTTCACGGGGCATTTGCTTTTTAAGAGCTGGCCCCATCGACCTCGTACCATCTGCGAAAGTGACTTCGTGCAGGTAGTACCAGTTTCCTGACTCGCTCCGCTTGACCAGGGCGACGGTAACGCATTCAGCACCTCCGATCAGCACCTTGGCTGCCAAGAAAGCAGCCTGGACATGCGCATCCTTGGTTTCGACTGCAACGAGCACGCCGTTTGCCAAAATCTCTGGTAGCGCTTCGAAGCACTCGACTTTGAGACGAGACAGTCCATGCGCGACGGAGCTTTTGATTCCTTGGCGCGTGAGATGCACGATGCCAAGATTCGGATGTTTGATCTCACGTGGCGTGGCGAGCTTTTGCGAAACCGCAGCCACCAGTTCACCATGCCGTCCTTCCGTGGGGAACGCATGCCCGGCAATTGATGCTACCGGGGCTTGCGTCCACATCGCCAGGATTTCCGCATCGCTGCAGAACACCGGGCCGCTACTGGCTCGCACGATTCAAGCGCTGGCAAAGGCTGTCAACGTCGCTATCCGACAACGGTTTTACCGTTCCACCGTCATTCGCTACGTCCAGTAACGCAGGAGGAATCGCATCAGGCTTCTGGAGCGCCCCCTGCCACAGACGCAAGGCAGCGAGTACCGTTGCAGTCACGCGCCGGGTCAGCACAATGCCCTCCGTTGGAACCATCGGAACCCCGCTCATGGCTGGCTCCTTTGCGTCCACGTCCCGGCTTTGAGTGCGGCTTCCGCCGCCTCTCGGCTTGGGAAATACTCCCGGCTTTCGCGCGAACATGGGCCTTCATGGTCGAAGGTTCCCAAGTACCAGCCCGCGCCTGACTGGAGCACTTTCACGGGCAGATTCACCTTGCACCACTGGCGTGCGAGTTGACCAATCAGGGGAGGAATTCCAATGGTTTGTGTCTCCATTTGCTCACCCCGCTTGATCGACGATGGTGATAGGCGACTCGGAGGAGACGACCAGTTGGATGTGGGGCTTAACACCAGCCTTTATGTCAGCCCGACGCACGTCCCACGCATCTTCCCCAAAACTCTCGTACACCTTTTTTTCCCACGTATCGACCGCCCCTTGCTGCGAGGCGGCTTGCATCGTGTGAACTTCGACTTCAGCTTGGTCTGGGCGTGACCCTGCCACCAAGTAATACTTGACTGTCATAGTGATTCCTTCGTAGTTAGCCTTCGCAGATCACGCAGAGGTGATCGCTTGGCGTTGGATTGAACTGATTTCAGATGGACGGCTCATTGCCGACCTTGCAGACCGGAGAACGCGCCGGTACTGCGCAGACATCCCCTTGCAGGATGTCGATTCGATGCCAATTGACTGGCGACGAAAGTGCTCTTTCCGGTGCGCACTGAAGCGCACCGGAAAACTCACTTCACAGATTCGAGATTGATCGGACTGGCCGAGGACACAATCGAATTGATAAAGGTCGTGGTTCCGAAATTAACCTGCAAGTGATCTCGATCCGATTTCGCATTACGCCGTCCTTTCCACATCGCACGGTCGAAAGCCTTTTCTGCCTCCTCCCGCGTGCCCACAAAAAACACCAACATCGAATCGCCATCTTCATTGGGTATTCGCCCGGAGACAGCCCAATAGCGCTTGCTTGCCATGTCACTTTCGCGCCGGATGTACTTCAGCCAGCGGTCAGCGCTCTGTAAATCTGAGACGACCGCCTCGATCGCCGAACCCGGCGAATTCGATTCAATCTTTCCATTGGTCAGAACGGCGTGCTGCAGATAAGCGATGTCCGCGAGTGTCTGTGGGCCATGTACGTCTGCAATTGCCGATAGTTTCTCCACCGATGCCAGCAGTTCCTTGTGAAATTTCGTTGCTTCCTTTGTACCCATCGTTCCTTTCCGTTCCGCCCCCTGTTGGCGGCGGAACTGTTCCAAAGTTGCTTGACAAATCGGTCTGTCAAGCTGCGCCTTCAAACAAATCCAGATTCGCGCTTGGCCGAGTGATCCGGCTCGTTGCTGGCATCGCAGCTACAGCCGATCGACGCGCACCGTTCAATGCATCTGCAATTGCCTTGCCAAGCACCCGAAACGGCTCGAAGAGCACCGACTGGCCCAGCAGTTCATGCGCGGTCGTTGCTGGCAATCCGTCCACGAGTACTGCCGGAATTCCCTTGACCGCTGCGTGTTCCGCTGGTGTTAACAAGCGGAGCTTGCTCGGATACGTCTGGTTGCCTTTCACCAAAGGTTCGGTGGAACGCCATTTGGCATACCCCTTTCCAATAGTGCCCACGCGGGGACTTTGCGCATCGACGAGCTGCATGGCGAATCCTTTGCCACTGGCCTCGTCACGCACCTGTTTTGCGTGCAAATACGGCACATCCTTCCAGGCCTCCGATTCGTCAGGGACGTGCGCGAGTACTTCGCCGAGGGTTCGCGCCCGCTTTTCTGGCAGTTGCGGGTCGATTTGAACGACCTGTAATCCCTTCGAGATTGCCACCAGACAATAGCGCTTGCGATGTTCGAGTGCGTTGAACTCCGCGCCGTCCAGCAGCAATTCGATTACCTCGTACCCGCGTTCGCGCAGGGTTGTCCGCAAGATCGCGGCTGACGCGCTACCTTGATACGGTGGCACGTTCTCAAACACGAGTACCGCAGGATTGACCCGCGCCAAGATCGCGATGAACGCCGCGATCAAATGACCAACGTCCGGGTGATCCTCGGGCTTGGCAATCGCGTTTTTTGCGCGCCCGGAAAGTGATGCGCCTTGGCAGGGAATTCCCGCCTCAAGCACATCAACCTCACCCAGCATGGCCATTGCCTCATGGTCGAACGCTAGTTCTTGCATTGGAGCGACCAGAGCGGCGGTGGACTGCCATGTTGGATTCACAGCCTCAGCCTGTGCAGCCAGGTCTTCGCGAATTTCATTAGCGAATGCGAGATGCGTTGCAATTCCGCCATCGGCAAACCCCCGGTGCAGTGCCAAAGAAAGCACACCGCCGCCGTGACTCACCGATCCGACCGAGAGCGCCGTTCCGCTTGCGAGTTTGGCCAGCAGCCGATTGACGCGGCTATTCGCTGCCCGCTCCGACGCACGCAAGCGAACCACGATCTCGCCATCGCCAATCATGATCACCACATCTGCGGCGTTTCCAAAAGTTTGAGCGATCATATCGTTGGAAATGTCGATGATCGGGAGGGTTTTGCCGCGACGCTCCCGACTCGATACCAACCGACATCCTTGATCGGCCCGACGCAAAGTCAAGCACGAGGATGCGGATTCGACATCGAATCGACTGCCCGGCTGAAAATCTCCTTTGGCGAGGAACTGCCCTTCCAGCCACAGTCGGCGTTTGCCACGGCATTCGCCCAGCTTGCGCACGAGATAGCCTGCGAGCGCCTTCACAGGGACACCTTGTCGATGTAGACACCGTCAGATGGTTCGAGAGGGTTTTCCTCGATCCACTGCTGGGCCTCGTCGTAGGAGCAAAAGCCCCGTGCGAGGCATGACTTGTGGCCACACTGATTCAGAAAGACACCGTACATCTCAGTAGTCCTCCAGGTAAAGCGATTCGCCAGTACAGGTATTTCCTTCTGCGATCGCGCACGCCCGAATGGCTTGTTCGATGGCAAGGTCGCCACCTCCATCGAGACGGGTCAGATCGCCCACATTTCCGGCATTTCGGATAGCCTCCAGGATTGCTGCCGAACTACGGTTGTAGCCCGAACCGCCCGCCTTCCCGCTGGCCTTAATCCATTTGCGGGCTGCAGGGCTGTAAACCTGCAAGACCGCCCATACCGATCCGCCTGATTGACTTTTGGCGAAGCGAACTTTGGCTACGCATCGCAGCTTTACCTTCTGAGACTCTGTGGTTGCAAAAACCAGGTAGCGAGCGCCGATATAGCGCATGGCACTCACATCCTTATTGGTTGGAACCCACGTAGTTGGGTCGCGACTGATCGTCAATTTCATGTTTTCCTTAGTGCAGGCTGACTAGCCCGCGAATGTCGGCTTCCCGCTCTGCAACTGCACAGAGTGAATCGCGTTGATTCACGCTAAGCCATTGGATTGTTTTGAGGACTTGCCGGTCACTGCACCAGCGGCGCAGAACCTCCAGAAAGTCGGCTTCTTCAGAATTTGCCGGGTTCATGCCTTTGACTCCGCCAGTTCGATCGCTCGCGCAAATACCCGAGCAACATCGGCATGGTTCCGTTCGGGCCGGTCATTCCACGTCGTCACGGGACCACCATGATTGGCAGAAGGATCAACATCACATATTGCGTGGCGCAAAAATTCGCTCGCGTCCTTTTCCCTTGTTTGACCATCTCCCACTCGCTGCAAAGCACCCACCATGCAAAAGCAAATCGGATTGCTGCCAGTGGAAAATCCATTCGCATCCCTGCAATAGACCCGCTTCGTCCATTTTTTGGGCTGGTCGATTAACTGCCATGCCGCCCTAAGCATCTCGGTAACGGTCATGCCGTCACCTTCGCGCTGTAGCGAATCACAGCCCCGTTGAACATCGTCAGGCTGAGGGTTTCACCCGTGATGACCAGACTCTTGATGTCGCCATGAGACTCGCGCCCATCCCACTCGAACATGTACTTCGCGGAAGACGGCTTGAACTTGCCTTCGCGATGACGGTTCAATTTCGGATACAGCATGTAGCCATTCCCAAACGTGAATTTGTCACCTTCATCCTTCCAGCCCATAGATACCGCCGTTTCGCGCATCCATGGAATGTCCTCGATACAGCAACCGCCCTCGATGTCCGCACAGACAACTGGAGCAGCCGCCAGCATCGCCAGAAGCTCTTTTTTGGTTTTCAATTTGGATTCCTTCAAAATAGCCAGCGAGCTGCGCCTACCGCATTGGTGGCAACGAACACGCTGTACATAAAAAATTGTCCGATGCCCGGCGTCGCACTGCGACGTAGAGCATTCCCACTGATGCAGGCAGCCACAGGGCATAAGCCCACGGCGAATACGTCACGTTGAGCGACATCAGCACTGCGCCGATGCCCTTGGTGATCGCCCCTGCTTTTTCGAACAACGATTCGGTTGCACCCATCACGCACCACACTTCTGCAATGCGCTGGCGATTGCTTCCCGAGTCACACCTTTCCACTTGTCGTTTGCCATCGAAATCAAATGGCGCAACGGCATGGGCTGCCAGATCGGATTACCCTTCAACAGCCGGACAAATCCTGTCTGATTGGCGACGTCAAGAATTGGAAAACTCACCGACAGCAATTCGCGATGTTTTTCATCGCTAATGCAGTTCTGTAGTTGCTTTACAGTCCAACCAAGTCCCAGAAGCGCTGCACCCAGCGGGCAAGCACACAAATGGCCGTCTGGTGTGTAGCCCACCATCTGGTACTTCAAGGGTTTGGATACCTGAATTCCCGCGAACATCGCCTGACTGAGCAGGATGACAGGCTGTTGACTCTCTTCCATCCATTTCTCCAAGCGCACCGTTGAGCGGTGCAGAAAATCGATGCCAACCATTGGCTTCGAAAACACCTTTCCTGATGACCACTTCAGGTGGGCAACAGGAAAGGCGCTTGACGCGCCCTCTCCTTCTCAGAAAAGCTCCGGCGAGCAGTCAACACCGCGTTGGGCGAGATATGCCGCCATTTCCCGTGCCTTGACCGGATCGTCGATGGTCAGGGTTTTTGTACCGACATCGACTTCAAGCGGATGCCCCAACATGCCGACGATCGCGCACGTTGTTTGAGTCGTGCCGTTGCGACGCTGCGTTCGAAAGTCATAACGCTTGATGCCGCATCGGTTCAGCGCTGCAATTGAGACCCGCAACGCTTCGCCGCTCACAGTTGCACCACACGCGCCGGACTGACACCAATCACCCGGACTTTCGTACCGGGTTGCAGAGTGAAGTCTTTCGCTTGCGTGATGGCTACCGTGCGACCACTCTCCAGCCGGACGATGACTTCCTGCGCTTCATCGCGACTCAGATATTCCCCAGCCTTCGTTCCAGCAGCCCCGCTCGCCACTGCAATGGCGCTGTTGATGATCCACACGCCGCCCGACTTGGACTTGCGAGTCAGCATGTGGCTCAAAACGCCGCCAGTCGCCCCGCCCAGTGCGCCACCGACAACCTTGCCAACGGTATCGCCCGCGAGTTGCACGTCACGAACCGATACAACTTCACCAATCAGGACATCCTGCATCTGTCCACCGTGGCGATACACCGAGGGCGACTCATCCGACACGCGAAGAAAGTTGCTGTTGCGCTGAGGCAGGTAGGCCGTGCGCCAAAGGATTGGTCCGTTTGCGGCACGCGCCAACAGTTCCATTACCTGGACGTAGACAGCACCGTGGGTCTTGCCACGAAGCGGTTCTGTTACCGGCAATGCACCGGGAAAATGAACCTCCAGTTCGTTCGCGCCCTTTGTCAGGCACAGGACAATTCGAGCGTTGCCATCCTCGAAAGGGACGGTCGCGTACTCAAACGTGTGTGCTGCCGCCTTTAGCGACTTCGATGCGATCGCTGGATCATAGGCAAGCACGACCACAGCTTTGGTTTGCCGCGAGTACATGCCATCTGCCATGCCTTCGTGGACACAGCTTTTGCCAGTAATGGTACTGGCGAAAGTAAAGGTGCTCAGCGACGAGAGTACGAAGATAATTGCAGCCAAAAACCATTTGATGCTATTCATAATGTCTCCAGTGAAATACCCGCACTGAAAACACAAACCCCAACGGGTTCATGCCCGTGTGGGGTGATTCGATTCCGCGTTGCGGTTGTCGAAATGGAGGCGGCGATGAAGCGCAAAAGCCGCTTTGCGAGTGACGCGACGACATCACTTGCAAAACGCCCTCTACATGCCATACTTGGCTGATGAAAATCAGGAGAGTCCAATGATCGTCAGCAATGGCAAAGTCCATCTCACCAAAACCGAACTGTCCCGGTTCAATCACTGCGTTCAGGTGCAGGCAAGTTCACCAATGACCGTTGCGCAGTACAACCAACTCATCG
>JANLTH010000149.1:0-6324 GCA_031362865.1 Burkholderiales bacterium
CTAGTGTAGTGTTGCACACTTAATGCGACTTAAAAATGCGTCTTTTCCGCCGACTCGTCGTTGCAAATGCTCGTCATAGTGGAACTATGACTGTGCTTTGCGCCTCGATTCGACGAAAAATCCATCATTTTTATAAGTCGCTAACAGCGTGCAACACCACACTAGCTGCCCGATGTTTCAATCGCGTTTTATACCGTACAGATTAGGCCAGCGTAGGTTTCAATGCGCTGGTCTCAATCGCACCTTCGTCCAATAACCGCGCTAACTCCAACGCAGGAAGCGGCTTGGCGAAATGGAATCCCTGCAACCCGTCACAACCAATCAGCTTGAGGCATTCGGCTTGCCGTGCAGTTTCAATTCCTTCGGCCACCACCGCCAGCCCCAACACTTTGGCCACCTCGCAGATCGATTTGACGATCGCGAAATCGCGCTCGTCCGTATCGACATGCTCACAGAAGCTACGGTCAATCTTCAGCAAATCTACTTCCAATGTCCGCAAATAGCTCAACGAAGAGTAGCCAGTCCCGAAGTCGTCAATCGCGATGCGCACCCCCGGCTTGCGCAGGGCAGCGATAGTCTGCTGTGTTTGTAAGGTATGCCGCAACAAACCATTTTCAGTCACTTCGATGATCAGTCGCGATGGATCGAGGCCGACTTCTGCCAGCACTCGGGTCACCATGCTAAAAAAATCTGCGTGCACAAATTGCGCTGGTGAAATGTTGACGGCAACCGGCAAATCTGCGAAGCGCCCGCGCAGTTTGACCACGCATTCGCAGGCACCACGCAACACCCACTCACCCAGATAATGGATGAATCCGGACTCTTCGAGTGTGCCCAGAAATTCCCCAGGCAACACCAATCCCACCTCAGGTCGCTGCCAGCGAATCAGCGCTTCGACCGAGGTCACTTCCCCGTTCGAAGCGCTGAAAATCGGTTGAAAGTAAAGGCACATTTCCGCATCGCGAAAGCCACTGTGCACGGCCTCAATGTACGCGAGTCGGCCAGTGGCGGCTTGATTCATTGAAGGCGCATAAGCCGCGTGGGTTCCGCGGCCCGATGCCTTGGCACTGTACATGGCCGCATCGGCGTTCTTGAGCAGGTCTTCAACAGTCTGCCCGTCTTCCGGGTAAATCGCCACACCGATCGTGACCCCAATGGTCAGATCGCGACCGTCTAGCTTGATGGGTACAAACAATGCATTACTGACCCGCTGCGCCACCAAGACCGCGTCTTCTTGAGCGCTGACCTTGGGCAACAGAATCGTGAACTCGTCACCCCCCATCCGGAACAAGCGATCCGAATCACGCAAACCTACGGCCAACCGTTCTGCAACCGCCTTGAGCAAACGGTCGCCGCCCTCATGACCCAAGCTGTCGTTGACCGTCTTGAAATGGTCGAGGTCCAAAAATAGCAGGGCCAGTTTGGACTGAGTCCGCTGGGCCGCGTGCAGCCGCTGTGCGGCATAGTCCAAGAAGTAAGCGCGATTTGGCAAACCCGTCAGATGATCGTGCTTGGCCTGGTGATGCGCCAGCGCTGCCTGTTCGTCGCCAGCCCGCTCTTGGAACGCAATATAGTGGTCTGCCCGCCGCACCACCAGCAGCAAAAAACCATAGAGCAAGGCCAGCATTCCCACGATCGCCAACGCCATCTGACGAGCCTCCAGCGCCTGCTGGGCTAACAGCTCGGTCACATCCGAGTAGACCTCAAACACCCCTTGGACAGTACCGTCGGCCGTGAGGCGTGCTGGAACATAGGTCGCGATCAGATCGCGATTGGCAATCGTCCCTTCAAACGTGTCAAATTGTCCCCGATGGGTCAGGTGGCTAATCTCGTTGCCGCTGAGCGCTGCTTTCACCCCGGGACTGGCTCGCTTGTCCTCGCCAATCTGGGCCGGGTCGGTGGAAAAAATCGTGCGGCCCTCGGCCGAGTAGATTTTGATCTTCGCCACCTTGAGCCCGTGGCGCAATACGCGTACATCCGCATCCAGCAATTTCAGGCTTTCGGCATAATCCACTGCTGATTTGGGTGGCTGATTACCTTTTGCGAGCAAGGGTGCGTGGCGGGGCATCAAGGCGTTGAAGAAGGCTCGGGTAAGCTCCGCGTTGGCCTGATTTTCCTGTGCGATCAGGTGGCGCTGCGCCACCGCGCGGTGGAGCCACACGAGGGCAACCGCAATGACGCCGACACCGATCAAACTGGAGATCGAAAAAAAACGGGTCAGTTTGAATTTTTTGTTTTGAAAATGCATCACCAATGTCGTGTTCCAATGCCGCAGAGTGTCACAATGACAATGGCCGCCAATGGTTGATGAACGGCTTGCCGACTTCTAATATAGGCTTGCTGAGCACTTACAACGGGAATGTTATGAATTTTGACGCATCCACGCCCCGCTCGCACCAACCGCGCTGGAATGGACCTCATCGATGCGCAACCTAGCCCTCATTGCGCTGCTGCAATTCGGGTTTGCCACGACCTGGACGGTCTACGTCGTTTTTCTTCCGCAGTTGGCGGCGCAAGCGGGCATTCCCAAATCCTTCGTCATCTTCATCCTGCTGATCGACCAACTGATTTTCACCGCGACTGACGCGGCGCTCGGCGTGGCTTCCGACAAAATCGCCAGCTTGTTTGGCCGCCTCGCCAACTGGATGACAGTGCTGTCGCTGGCATCAATCGCCGCCTTCGTCGCCCTACCCCATCTCGCCCCGGTGTCAGGTGGCGCATGGATGATGGTGGCTTTGCTGGTTTGGGCCATCACATCGGCAGCCTTGCGCGCCCCGCCAATGTTGCTGCTGGCGAAATACCTGCCGGCCAGCAACTTCCCACGCGCGGCAAACGTGGCGATGGTAGGCATCGGCTTGGCCGGAGCCGTTGCGCCAGCGCTCACCGTGCAGTTGCGCGGCCTAAACCCGGTGCTGCCGTTTGCGCTTGCCGGGGTTGGTCTGGCGGTTACCGTGTTGGGCCTGCGCTGGTGTGAACGCAGCCTCGCCGCAGATGCGCCTCCTCCACCTAACGTTGCCCCAAAACCCTTGCCCATTGGCCTTCTTGGCGCAGTGGCTGTGCTGCTGGCAGGGCTCGCGTTTCAGTTGCACACGTCAATCAATTCGGCCCCACTCTACACAAAATTTGCAGCGCCGGGTCAATTGCCGTGGCTGATGGGCGTGTTCTGGATTGGCTTCACGCTGGGCTTGATACCCGCCACCATGCTGACCTCGGCCAAAGGCGGCGCGCGCACCGCAATCATCGGCGCGGTGGCGGCAATCTTGCTGCTGGTCGCCTTGCCAATCGCCCCGAATCTGGCCGCAGTGGTGAGCGGGCAGCTGCTGGCGGGGGGCGCGTGGGCGCTGATTTTCGGGGCCGTTCTGGCGCTGGCTCGCGAATACGGGCACACCGGCCGCGAGGGCCGTAACTTGGGATTCACCTTCGCTTTGTTGGCGCTGGCCGCCTTCGTCCGGATTGGCATCATCGCCGCCGAATGGCACAAAACGGACGGCGCTGGTGCCTGGCTCACTTGGGCCCCGCCGGTCGCTTTCGGCGCGGCCACGTTAATTGTGCTCTGGATGACATCGCGTTCGACGCACCGCTCTCCCCAAACACGCATAAACTGATCCGCTTCACTCAACCCACAGGCCGCCCCATGACCACACTCGCCGCGCTCGTCAATCATCAAGTCCGCCTTGCTGCCCGCCCGATCGGTACGCCCACGCGCGCTAATTGGAGCTTTACCGAAGAGGCGGTTAGTGCGCCCGAAGAAGGCGGGATCACCATCAAAACCCACGTGCTCTCGCTTGACCCTGCGATGCGCGGCTGGATGAACGAAGGCAAGTCCTATATCCCACCGGTGGGCATCAACGAGGTGATGCGTGCAGTCGGCGTGGGTGAAGTAATCGCCTCAAAAAATGTGGGCTTCGCGGTGGGCGAGATGGTCAATGCCGGCCTGGGCATTCAGGAATATTGCACCTTCGCCGCAAGCGACATCAAGCGCGCTGGTGTCTTCAAAATTGATCCGCGCTTGGGCACGCCAACCCAATGGCTCAACGTGCTCGGGATGCCGGGCATGACAGGCTATTTCGGTCTGATGGACGTGGGCCAACCCCAAGCAGGCGAAACCGTCGTCGTCTCAGGTGCGGCAGGAGCGGTAGGCCAAACCGTCGGGCAAGTTGCCAAACTCAAAGGCTGCCGCGTGGTTGGCATTGCGGGAGGGGCTGCGAAATGCGACTGGGTGGTCAAAGAGTTGGGTTTTGATGCCTGCATCGACTACAAAGCAGGCTCGGTGCGCGAGGGCCTCAAAGAGCATTGCCCGAAAGGCGTGGACATCTATTTTGACAACGTCGGCGGCGAGATTCTCGACACGGTGCTCACCCGCATCAACCGCAAGGCGCGCATCATCATCTGTGGCGCGATCTCGCAATACAACAACACGACTGCGGTTAAAGGCCCGGCCAACTATCTCTCGTTGTTGGTCAACCGCGCGCGTATGGAAGGCATCGTCGTGTTCGACTACGCTGACCGTTATCACCTCGCAATCGCCGAAATGGCGGGCTATATCAAGGCGGGCAAAATGAAGTCGAAGGAAGACGTGGTCGAAGGCATTCACACCTTCCCGGAAACGCTGCTCAAACTTTTTTCCGGAGAAAACTTCGGCAAGTTGTGTTTAAAAATCTAGCATGACGATGCCTGAAGACGCTTGATGGGATTGCTTCTTCAGGCATTGCTTGACTGGCTTTTGCGCCTGAGGCAGCCTTAAATCGCGCAGCAGAACGCTTGCATTTGGCTTCTGGTGGCGTTATATTTCGGAACATGCACCGCGAAACTTCAATCTTCGCCAAGATTTTCATTCTCAGCTCGCCTGCCGTTTCAATTCGGCATCTCGGCCTGCTGCTGCGCCCCGCGCGCTAAAAACCCCCTCCCCACAATTCGGGTCGTATCAGCCGCGTGAATCTTGAAGGTTCAGGCGACCCGAAAACGCATGCGCGGCAGCCAAAATTTTCCCAATTCGCTCTCTCCTCAGGCCTCTTCAAACACTATGTCCAATCAACTCATCATTTTTGACACCACCTTGCGCGACGGCGAGCAAAGCCCCGGCGCTTCGATGACCAAAGAGGAGAAAATCCGCATTGCGCGCCAACTTGAAAAACTCAAGGTCGATGTGATCGAGGCCGGATTTCCGGCATCCTCCAACGGCGACTTTGAAGCCGTTAAAGCAATTGCGGGCATCATCAAAGACTGCACCGTGGCGGGCCTTTGCCGCGCCAACGACCGCGACATTCAGCGCGGCATCGACGCGCTCGAACACGCCAAGTCATGGCGCATCCACACCTTCATCGCCACGTCTGCGCTGCACATGGAAAAGAAGCTGCGAATGTCGCCCGACGAGGTGTTTGAGCAGGCCAAGCTGGCGGTCCGTTATGCGCGCAACAAATGCGGCGACGTTGAGTTTTCCCCAGAAGACGGCTACCGCTCTGACATGGATTTTCTGTGTCGCGTGCTCGAAGCGGTCATCAAAGAAGGTGCCACCACCATCAACGTGCCCGATACGGTAGGCTATGCCGTGCCCGAACTCTATGGCGAATTTTTTCGCACCCTGCGCGAGCGGATTCCGAATTCGGACAAAGCCGTGTGGTCGGTACATTGCCACAACGATCTTGGCATGGCGGTTGCTAATTCACTGGCCGGAGTTCACATCGGCGGCGCTCGGCAGATCGAATGCACCATCAACGGCTTGGGCGAACGCGCCGGCAACACCTCGCTCGAAGAGGTCGTAATGGCGCTCAAAACCCGGCGCGACCACTTCGGGCTTGACCTGAAGATCGATCCGTCACACATTCTTTCGACCTCACGGCTGGTGTCGCAAATCACCGGCTTTGTGGTGCAGCCCAACAAGGCGGTGGTCGGTGCCAATGCGTTTGCGCACGCCTCCGGAATTCATCAAGACGGCGTACTCAAGGCGCGCGACACTTATGAAATCATGCGCGCTGAAGACGTGGGCTGGGCGGCAAACAAAATCGTTCTGGGCAAACTTTCGGGGCGCAATGCATTCAAGCAGCGGCTGCAAGATTTGGGCATCACCTTCGAGTCAGAGGCCGAAATGAATGCTGCGTTTGCGCGCTTCAAAGACCTGGCCGACCGTAAAAGCGAGATTTATGACGAAGATATTCTGGCCTTGGTGGGCGACGAGAGCGTGACCGCCGAAATCGAACATTACCGTCTTCTACCGCTGTCTCAACACTCCGAGACTGGCGAGCGGCCACATGCCAGCGTGGCCTTTGCGGTTGGCAGCAGCGAGTTCCACGCTGAGAGCGATGGCAATGGCCCGGTCGACGCCAG
>JANLTH010000176.1:0-51599 GCA_031362865.1 Burkholderiales bacterium
TCTGAAAAATGCCGGCCGCATCAAGACAACGGCTGACACTTATGCAAAGTTTGTGAACGCCGACTTTGCCAAAGCTGCTGCTGGCAAGTAAGCCCGCGCTGCTCCGCAAGTGCTGACCTGCGCGGGTCAGGTCAGCACTTCGCACGTTCCCTTGAGGCTTCCTATGACTGCTCTTGCCATCCGAAATGTGTCGGTGTTTTATCCCGTGCCCGATAAACCGCCTGTACATGCGCTCCAAAACATCAATCTTGAGATTCATGAAAAGGACTTTGTGGTGGCGCTTGGCGCATCGGGCTGCGGCAAATCAACGCTGCTCAATCTGATCGCCGGGTTCATGGCCCCGAGTGAAGGGGAAATTTCACTCAACGAAAGAGTTGTCACCGGCCCCGGCGCAGATCGCTCCGTTGTTTTCCAGAAGCACGCCTTGCTGCCGTGGCTGAATGTTCTGGACAATGTGGCGTTTGGATTAAAAATTCAGGGGCACGACAAAGCTAAGCGCGAGAAAATCGCCAGAGATTTCATCAAGCTGCTCGGGCTTGAGCAATTTGAACAATCGGCCACCTACGAGTTGTCTGGTGGCATGCAACAACGCGTTGGCATTGCCCGGGCGCTGACCAGTGACCCTGCCATTTTGTTGATGGATGAGCCACTGGGCGCGCTTGATGCGCTGACGCGTGAGCGGGCCCAAGAGTTGATTTTGAAAGTCTGGCGAGACACCGGCAAGATGGTGTTTTTCATCACCCACAGTGTTGAAGAAGCGCTGTTCATGGGTACCAGGCTCATTGTGATGTCGCCTCGCCCTGGGCGCATTTCACATGTTTTCGATTTGCCCTTTAGCAAGCAATATTTCGAGACCGGCAACGCCCGTGAAATCAAGGCATCGGCGGAGTTTATTGCTCTCAGGGAAAAAATCTTGAAGATCATTTTTACTGACGAAGCAGGAGCCCATGATGAGTGACACCCGTTCAACAGGTGGCAAGGGTTTTCTGGGTGGTTTCATGAAAGCCAAACCTGCCAAGCCCGGTGAAATTTATGGCGTGCCCGGTCAGGGCGAAAGCCTCAAGATCAGCGCAGTCGTGATTGCCAGCCTGATTTTTGTATGGTGGCTCGTCACGTACGCAGGCTTTGTCAAGCCACTTTTCCTGCCCTCGCCGATGGGCGTGATAGACGCTTTTCTGGGCATCTTGAAAGACGGTTTTACCGGCGCCAGCTTTTGGGAACATGTCTGGGTCAGCACGTTGCGGGTCTTTGGTGCATTCTTGCTCGCTTGTGTCATTGGTATTCCACTTGGCATTGCAATGGGCATGAGCCCATTCGCACGCGGCGTTTTTGACCCCCCGATTGAGTTCTATCGCCCAATTCCACCACTGGCGTACCTGCCGCTCATGATCATCTGGTTTGGCATCGACGAGTTGTCGAAGGTTTTGCTGATTTTTCTGTCGGTACTGGCCCCCATGGCACTGGGAGCGAGAGCAGGTGTCAAGTCTGCGGCGATTGAACAGATTCATGCTGCCTATTCGTTTGGTGCGACGCGCTGGCAAGTGATTCGTCTCGTGGTTTTACCGTCGGCCATGCCGGAAATATTTACTGCAATGCGGGTTGGCATCGGATTTGGCTGGACCACACTGGTAGCTGCCGAAATGGTCGCCGCGACCTCCGGCTTGGGTTATATGGTTTTGTCAGCGTCTCGTTTTTTGCAGACGCCCATTGTCATCATGGGCATCGTGGTGATCGCGGCGATCGCCTATGCCTTTGACCATCTGGTGCGTTTTGTTGAACGCCGCGTGGTGCCCTGGAAGGGCCGTGGTTGATCCAATACAAACATGGTAAAGAGATTCCCAGGAAGCTCACCAGATTTCCCCCGCATTCGCATCACCTACGGCCACGCTCGATCGGCCTGACCGGCCAGGGTGCGGTATCCACCGTCCGGCAGCCGCGGCAACGGTACTTGGGGCGGATAGGGCGACGCACGAAGAAACGCGCCCATAGGATGTCGAGTTGCTCGGTGCGGTGGCGGGGTCAAAGTCAGCCGCTCACCGCCAGTTGCTACGGTCATCACCGTCACCGCGCCGACTCTGCGCCCGGCTTGGGCCAAAGAGCGAATCGCTACTTGATCGTGAACTGCGCCGTGCTGGATTTGCCGCCCGAGGTGACTACCGCGACTGCCTTGGTGCCTTTGGCGACCTTGAACGCACCTTTGGCTTCCAGTCGGTCGCCGGCCGGTTTGAGTTCAACTTCCGATTTCTCTCCGGCAGTGAGCAAGATAATCTTGGCGCTGGCTTTGGAGATATCGGCAGCCTTGCCATGGTCCCGCAGGTAAAGCTGAATCAGTTCAGGCTTGGCAACCAACTCGTAGTCCACGTCTTTGACCTCAACCACGATGCCGCCATGCTTGGGGTCATGGCTGTGCTTGTCGCCGTGGGCCGAGGCGTTGGCACCAAGGGTGGACAAGAGTGTGACCAAGGCGGCTGCTAGAAGTGATTTGAAATGCATGGTGCTTCCTTTCAGAAGTAAAAGCCGAAGCAAGGGAAAATGAAACGACAACACGAGAAAAACAAACAGCAAACGGATCGGATCTAAAAGAAGGTCAGAACGCCTCACCACCCGAATCCTCTACCAAGTCGGCAATTGGCTTTTCGCCAAACAGCCACACCATTGCAGGAGTAAGGAAGGTATCCAGCAAGGTGGAACTGATGAGTCCGGCAAAAATCACCACCGCTACTGGGTGCAGGATTTCTGTGCCAGGCGCTTCGGCCTCGAACAGCAGCGGGGCCAGCGCCAGTGCGGCGACCAGGGCCGTCATCAGCACCGGGGTCAAGCGCTCCAGTGAGCCGCGAATCAGCATCGGCACGCCGAATTTTTCGCCTTCAAAAGCACACAGATTGACGTAGTGGCTCACTTTCAAAATGCCATTGCGGATCGCAATCCCGGCCAAGGTGATGAACCCCACCAGCGCCGCAATCGACAGTGGTTGGCCAGAAAGTTTCAGGCCGATCACTGCCCCCACCAAGGCGAGCGGAATATTCGCCATGATGATGAGCGCCAAGCGGGGGGAGCGATAGCGGCTGAACAGGATCAAGTAAATCAGCGCCACTGAAACCAGCGAGAGCAAGCCAATCAGACGGCTGGCCTGCTCCTGTGCCTCGAACTGCCCGCCTAAGGTGATGAAGTAGCCCTCCGGCAGCTTGAACTCGGCCTGCGCCCGGCGGATCTCTTCCACGATCTCAGAGAGCGCGCGCCCCTGCGCATTGGCCGAGATCACGATGCGGCGCTTGCCATCGTCGCGGCTGATCGCATTTGGCCCGTCGGATTCTTCAATCACCGCAAGTTTCGACAAGGGCACGCGCCCGGTGGGGGTTTCCATCAGCAGATTGCCCAAGCCGCCAACCGCGCGCGCCGCTTCCGGCAGGCGCATCACCAAGTCAAAGCGGCGGCTGCCCTCCACAATCTGGGCGAGCTTGGTGCCGTCGATCAAAATCTGCAATTCCGCCAACAAGCGTGCTGGGGAAACGCCGTATCGCCGGGCCGCTTCATAGTCGATGCGAATCTTGATTTGCGGGGTCAGCACCTGTTTTTCGATATTGAGATCGACCAGGCCGGGGATCGCCGCAAGCCGCGTCCGCAGCGAATCTGCTGTGCCGCGCAGCGTATCGAGGTCATCGCCAAAAATCTTGATCGCAATCTGCGAGCGCACGCCTGAGAGCATGTGGTCAATCCGGTGGCTGATCGGCTGCCCGATTTCCAGTGCTGCGGGGAGCGAAGCCAGACGCTCGCGCATGTCGGCATAGACCGCATCGAGCTTGCGCTCGGAACGCTTGAGCGTCAGATCGAGCTCGGAGACGTGTACGCCCTCGGCATGCTCGTCAAGTTCCGCGCGGCCTGAGCGTCGCCCCACATGGCCCACCTCGGGCACACCCTTGAGCAGCACTTCGGCCTGCTGCCCCAGGCGCACCGTTTCAGCCAGGGTGGTGCCAGGATTGAGGCGCAATCCGACCAAGGCAGAACCTTCGTTGAACGGCGGCAGGAAGGTGGTTGAAAAAAACGGCACGGTCAAGGCCGCGAGTACCACTGAGATGCTTCCCAGGGTCAGCATCAGGCGGGCTCGCGCGAGCGTCCAGTTGAGCGCCCGCTCGTACACCGTTTTGATCGCCGCCAACAGCCAGCCGTCGCCGTCATGCAGATTTTTCATTTTTGGCAGCAGGTAGTAAGCCATCACCGGTGTCAGCGTGACCGAGACCATCATCGAAGCGAGCAGCGAGACGATGTAAGCAATCCCCAAAGGCTGCATCAGGCGGCCTTCCATGCCCGGCAAAAAGAATAGCGGCAGCAGCACCAGCACGATGATGGCGGTGGCGTAGACAATCGCGGAACGCACTTCCATCGTGGCGCGCGCAATCAATTGCAGCGGCCCCAATCGGTGGGTTGGATGTTTCAAGCGGTCTTCCTTGAGGCGGCGCAGCACATTCTCGACCCCTACCACCGCATCATCGACCAGGCCGCCAATCGCGATCGTCAAGCCGCCCAAGGTCATGGTGTAGATTGAAAAGCCAAAGTAGCGGAACACCAATACCGTAATCAAAATGGAAACCGGAATTGCGGTCAGCGATATCAACGTGGTGCGCACGTTCATTAAAAAGGCGAACAGCACCACGGCTACTACCCCGGCTGCGGCGAGCAGCTTGCCTTGCAGCGTGCTGATCGAAGCTTCGATGAAAGAGGCCTGGCGCATCGTCACCACTGGCGACTCCATGCCGGGCGGCAGCGAAGGCTTCAAGGCGGCCAGCGCGGCTTCAATCTCGCGGGTCAGGCGCACGGTGTCGGCATCGGGCTGCTTTTGAATGCCGAGGACCACGGCAGCCTTGCCGTTCAGGCCAGCGTCGCCGCGCTTGATGGCGGCCGCGAAGGTGACGTTCGCCACCTGACTGAGCAAAACCGGCTGGCCGTTCTTCGCCGTCAGCGCGAGTTGCTGCAAGTCGCCCAGTTTCGAGGTGCGCCCCAAGTTGCGGATCAGGTATTCGCGTGAATTAAGTTCGAGAAAGCCCCCGGATGAATTCGACGAGAAGCCCTTGAGCGCCTGCTCAATCTGCTCCAGGGTGATGCCGAGTTCCGCCATCCGTGCCGTATCCGGCTGCACCTGATATTGCCGCACCTCGCCGCCGATCGGGATCACCTGCGCCACCCCGGGGATCGTCAGCATGCGCGGGCGCAGCACAAAGTCGGCGTACTCGCGGGTTGCCATCGCGCTGATCTTCTTCGGATCAATCGGAATCGCGATCAGCATCACCTCGCCCATGATCGAGGAGATCGGCCCCATCGCAGGCACCGCGCCGGGTGGCATCTGCTCGCGCACCAGTGCGAGGCGCTCGGCTACCATCTGGCGCGCGCGGTAAATGTCCGTACCCCAATCGAATGAGACATAGACAAACGACAGGCCCACGGAGGAAATCGAGCGCACGCCGACCACACCGGGCATGCCGTTCATTGCCGTCTCCAGCGGAAAAGTGATCAGTTGTTCGACTTCCTCCGGGGCCATGCCACCGGCTTCAGTCATCAGTGTCACTGTCGGCTTGTCGAGGCTGGGAAAGACATCGACCGGGGTTCGTGTCAGCGTCATTGCGCCCCATGCCATCAGCACCACCGACGTTGCAACCACGAGCAGGCGGTTGCGTAGAGAGGCGTTCACAATCCATTCAAACATGGCCTACCTCACCTGGTTGATGAGAGGAGCGCCGTCGACGACGACGCGCTCGCCCGGCTTGATCCCGGCGGTTACGGCAACCGTGGCACCGTCCAGGGTTTCGAAGCGCACTGCTTTCGGGGTGAAGCGTTCGGCATCGCTATGGACCCAGACGACGTCCTGATTGGCCGGATTTTTGACCAGCGCGCGGGTTGGCAACGCGACCCCGTTGATGCGCGCCCGGGTGAGCGCCACCAGCTTGACTGACTGCCCCAAGATCATTGATGGTGGCTGGTTGCCAGCCACTGTCCTTAGGCTGAACAGGATTGGCAACGCCTGTTCCTTCAGCATCCTGCCCGCACTGATGAAATCGAGGGCAAGTGCCGTTTTTCCGCCATCGGCAGAAGCCGAAGCTGACTCGATACTGTTGACCAGCGTGGTGTCGTGCAGGATCGCTTCAATCCGCAGCCGCGCCGGATCGATGATTTCAAACAGCACTTCGCGGGCATCCACCACCTGGCCTGCGACCACGTTGGCCACCGCAATCACGCCTGAGACCGGTGCCCGCAACGTTTCTGAGGCAGCCAGGCCACCGCCGACTGCGCTCAAACGCGCTTGGGCGCTTTGCAACTCGGCTTGGGCAATGTCGATTTCCTTTTGTGGCACCGTGCCTTCAAGGGCTTTGGCACGCGCCAGGCGTTTCTCCGCCAAGCCAATCTGGCCGCGCAATTCGGCCACCTGGGCACCCGCCTGGGCACGCTCGAGCACACCTGCGGACGGGCGGATCACAACCAACAATTCGCCCCTGGTGACTTTTTGACCCAGGCTGGGCATGCCATTCTTCGGGGCCTCGACGCGCCCGGCAACGGTGGGTTGCACCTTGCCTGCGGCTGCCGGATCCGTCACCACTTTGCCAATCAGTTCCAAGGCACGCGGGTGCTCCACCTGGGTACTGAGAATGGTGCGCACGGCCAACTGCCGCTGCGACAGCTTGGGCAAAAACACGCGCCCGTCGGGCTCGCGTTTCGGGCCGTCACCGGTCGCGGCAGGCGCAGCGTCGCCGTGGTCGTGGCCCGGCCCGGCGAGTGCTGCGGGCGCTATCGCGCTGGCAGCGGCGGCGATCAACACTGCCGCCATAGTCCCGATGACTGCTGTTACAGATGCCGTACGTTGCCGTCTGCGCTGCCAGGCAATGACAAGCGTCGCCAGCACCAGCAAGCCGCCGACTGCGCCACCGGTGATGCCAGCCCACTTGCCCCAGACAGCCCACCCGCTGTCATGGCCATGCTCATGCGCGGCGTGTGGATCGGTAATTTGCAGATTGCCGCTGAGCAAGTCGATGTCCTGCCCCGCAGTAATCGTGAGCGTGATTGGATGGTTCGCTGGTTTGGCAAACGGCGCGCCAGCGAATCGATAATCACCGGTCTCGGCGGTGAATTTGCCCAAAGCCTTGGTGCTACCCGACTCAAGTTCGACTTTGGCATTCAATACAGGCTCATTGGTGGCAAAGCGGTCCACCGTCACAATCAACTCGCCACCTTTGAGCATGCCGACCACTTCAAAGGTGTCTGAATGCGCGTCAAACCGCGGGCTGGCAGTGGCTGCTGCTGCCGGTTTCTCGCTGCCGTGGTCGTGCCCGTCACCGGCAGATGCAGGTGCAACGATCCAGAGAGAGAGGGTGGCGAACAGAATGGCTGATGCCCGGAAAATTCCTGAGAAAGCTGGGGAAGGCAGGGGGATTCTGAAGTTCATGGCAGGATTCCAAGAATTTGGTTGAAACGGGAAATGGCGCGCCCGGCTTCCACGGTGGCGCGGCTAAGGGCCAGGTCGGCATCAAAACGTTCGTTTTCGGCGCGCAAGCGGGTGGCAAGTTCGATTTCGCCCAATTGAAAAGCCTTGTCGAACAAGGCTTGGCTCTGCGCTGACAGGCGCGCTCGCTCGGTGGCAATCACAATAGCGCTGCGGGTTTGATTCAATTCGGCCTGCGCGGCTTCACCCTCTGTTTCCAGGCGTAGCCGTTCCTGCGCGAGCAGCGCTTCAGCTTCGACCATTTCGCTGTTTGCCTGGGCGATCCGCGCGCCGTTGCGGGCCTCTCCACCAAAGGGGATTTTCAGCGCCACCCGGGCCGAGGTGTTGTAAGGATCTCCGGCGATGCCGCGCTCGCGGGTCAACCCAAGGGCCACTTCCATTGGCTCGCGCGCGGTGGCACGGGCCAGGCCCATGCGCGCGCGCGCGGCCTCAATCTGCCGCCGCAAAGCGGTCAGTGCTGCGTGGGAGTCGCTGATCTTTAACGAAGCATTGGTCGCGCCGCCTGTCGCAACCGCCAAAGATTCAAGGCCAGCGGGTGGCTCGCCAATCCCCCAGGCGCGCAAACCTGCCATCGCCCGCGCCGATTTGACGTGCGCTTCAGCCAGCGCAGCCTGTGCCTGCGCGCGCGCGACCAGCGCCTGATTCAAATCGACCAAGGCCAGGTCTCCTGCCTTGACGCGTCGTTCCACGCTGACGGCGAGGCTGGCAGCTTCGGCCTCGCGGCGGGTGGTGACAGCGACATCATTGGCCGCCAGGCGCTGGTTCCAGATCGCTTCACGCACCTCGCCTGCCAGCTTCCATTTGGCAAGCGCCAGAAGCGCATCTTGAAGGCCCTCGTCCTGGATGATAGCCTGGCGAGTCGCGGCACGGGCACCGCGCTGCCAGAGGGGCACGGCAACCTCGGCCTCGAACTCGCGCTGTCCCAAATTGCGCCCGACTACCGCATCAGTGCGATGGGCCAGTGTGAGGCTGGGAGCATCCGGTGCGAATGCCTCGGCAGCCTTGCGGCGGGAACTGAATTCGTCAGCCTTGGCCGGAGCGGTGCGGGCCGCAGGTTGGCGGCTCCACGCGAGTTCCAGCACGGCGCGAAAGTTGCCCGAACCGGCTGTAGTAGCCGCCGTGGCTGGCCCGAGGTTGGCGGTTTGCCCTAACACCGGCATCACCGGCACCACGGACAAAACCCCGCAAAGCGGCAGGGCAAAAATCAATACGGAACGCTGCATCAAAATCTCCTTGAAACGGCACAGGAAATTCAGCGAGGCGGCCTGCTCCGGGCGGCTGCGTCTGCTCGGAATCGAGCAGACGCAGCGCTGACGAACATTTTGGGGAGCGCCGAACTGGCTGAACCGGGTCTAAACCAGTCGCTCAAGGCTTGCCGTTGCGGCAACTGCGACTGGAGCGGTTCAGCGCTTACCAGTTGGGGCGATAGGGAGGTGCTTGCGGAATCGAGTTTTCGGCGATGCCTTGCGCAACGGCGAGCGTGCGCAAGGGCACGAATCTGGTCAAGGATCGCGTGCCGGGGAGAATCGGGCAGCAGGCAAGGTGGCACACGCCGCATTCGAGATGCGCGCAGCCGTTGTCAGGCGCATGATCCGCAGTGGCATCATCGACTGCGGATGTCAGTGGTGCAAGGTCGGCTGCGACGCTGGTGGTGTGGTTATGCTCGACGTGCTGCGTCTGTGCGGAATGTGCCATCTCTGAATTTTGATAGCCCTCCAGCAGCGCAGCAGAAAGCTGAAGCGGCAGCAGAGTGATCAGAAAAAAGAAGAACAGGCGTTTCATAAAGTGGCCGGATTATACGCAAACCTGCTTTGAGTTTCTGGGTAATGCTTGAACAAGCTTATCTGTATTGGTTCTTCAGACATATCTGGGGAACAAAATGTTTCGGGCCTAGCATGCATCGCCTGTAAACCGCATTACAAAACTTCCAGTTGAATGAGAGTCAATGAAATCCGTGAAAAAACTGAAAACGGAATCAATGGTTGTGCTGATGATGCGAATCCGGGAAATGCCGGTGCGCATGTTGCAACGGCAAGTGGTGGTGGCGATGGGTGTGGCGGATACCTGAGGCGACTGTATTTTCATGCGCATGCTGATGATGCGGGTCGTCCGCAACATGCACATGCTCATGCTCGTGCTCGTGCGCCTCATGGGTGTGCGCATGCGAGTGGTTTTCAAGCAGATGCAAGGCAACCCCGATGGCCATCAGCACACCGCCTGCGGCCAGGTTAGCGGTCGGCGCTTCGTTGAGCAGGACCAGCGCCGCCACAGCGCCAGCAAACGGTGCCACCGAAAAATAGGCACCCGTGCGTGCCGTTCCCAGATGGCGCAGGGCCACCACGAACAGCATCAGGCTCAGGCCGTAGCTCAAAAAGCCGACCAGCGCTGCGCCGCCCACGGTGAGAGCGCCGGGCCAAGCGACACCCGCCACCAGCGCGAGTGCCAGATTGGTCGAACCAGCCGCCAGCCCCTTGACCATGGCAATCCAGCTGGCATCCGTTAACGCAACCTTGCGCGTGAGGTTGTTGTCAATCCCCCAGGCGAGGCAGGCGGCGAGCACCGCCAGCGTTGGCCAAAGCGCATTGAATTCCACTGCACCACTGGCAGGCCAGCTCAAGACGCATGCTCCTGCCACAATAAAGGCCATGCCGAGCAGGATGCGCCGATCTACATTTTCCTTGAATGCCATCCACGCGAGCAGTGCCGTAAAAACACCTTCGGCATTGAGCAGCAACGAGGCTCCGGAAGCAGGCATTGCGGAAAGGCCGAGCATGAGGAAAATGGGGGCAATCACGCCGCCCGAAAGTATTGCACCCACGAGCCAGCGTGTTTCGCCGTGTGCCAGGCGGACGCGAGGTGCCCCCTGAAACCGCCGAAACACAGCAAGCCCCAGTCCTGATCCCAGATAGAGGAGCGCCGCCAGCAGCCACGGGTCGGCAAGAACCAGCAGCAGCTTGGCAAGCGGTGTACCGATTCCAAACAGGAGCGCTGCAAGCAAAGCGGCGCCAACACCGGGCGGCAAGCTCGTCATCTGGCTGAGCTGCGCCCGGCAGTCGAAAATGCAGGCATCGCATTCGCCCGCTTGGTCGGCAATCTCGCCCCGGTCTTCGCTGCTTTCGGCGACTTGGCCGGCATGACTGCCTGATGGCCATGGGTTCCGCGAACATGTCCTCCTGTGTGCGCAACCCGCGTGGTATCAACTGCCTCTCGTGGTGGCACGCGGGAAAGGTGCGCCAAAATCTGGCAGTGTTCCGCCGCCTGGGTCTCGCGGCAAACCTCGCGCAGGCTCCTGAGTTGCAGTTCGAGCCTGCGCAGCGTGCGGATGCGTTCCGCCACATGCCCGAGATGCTCGTCCAGCAGGGTGTTCACCGCGGCACAGTCGGCATCCGGCGTGTCCTTAAAGCGCAACAGGGAGGCGACTTCGTCGAGCGTCATATCCAGGCTGCGGCAGTTGCGGATGAAGGAGAGTCGTTCCACGTGGGTGGTGCCATACAGCCGGTAGTTGGCATCGGTGCGTGCCACGGCGGGCAGCAGACCCATGCTTTCGTAGTAGCGGATGGTTGCCACCGGCGTACCGGTCTGGCGGGCGAGGTCTCCAATTCTCATCATGGTCAATGATTGTAGGGCTTGCCCTTGCGCCAGATGTTTCAGTGATGATGGTTGCCGACTGGATAACCGGCACCACCGCGATAGCCGCGCAAGTTGTTGTAGCGCTCCACCTGGGCGGGTTCAAGCAGACGGGTTGCCGTGATGTGCGTGGTCAGGTGCGAGGCGCGGTAGCGGGCGAGGGCGATGCCCGCTTCGCGCGCCTTGGTCTGCACGGCTTCGGTCGTGGCGCTGCGGCTGGCAAACAGCGCGTCAAGCTCGCGCTCCAGTTGCACCACTTCCTCACCGAGTTGCCGGGCTTCTGCCTTATGGCTGTGCATCAGCTCGCGCATCGCCGCCAGCTGCGCCTCACTCAGGCGCAGGCGCTCAGCCAATTCGATCACATGCATGGGGCCGGGGTAGCTGTTCAACTCGGCGGCACGTGCATAGCCTGCGCCGCTGCCACTGAGAAAGCCCTTGATTTCGTCTTCTGACAAGGCTTTGATGGAGCGCTGTTCCTGTCCGGCGTAGGATGCCGCTGTCTGGTTGGCTGGGGCCGGACCGGTGCTAAAGAGGATGCTGACGGTCAAGAGCGTTCTGCAGAGCGCGCGGTTCTTGGTGGTTCGCATGGTGCTTATCCTTTACTGTTTGGGTGGATTGGACGGTGTGATGACGGGCAACGAAGGCAAGTCGGGTGAACCCAGGGCGGTGGCGCTTTTCAGTCCAGCGGACTCCGCGGGTGCAATCGCCGATGTCGCGGGATTTGCAGAAACCACGCTGCCACACGGTGACCCGGCAGCAAACAGGTTGCGCAATTCGTCATGCAGGCGTGCCACGATACGCTCGACGCGATTGGCGTTTTGGTGCGCCGTGGTGCTTTTGCCGTCGCGCAGATTGGTCGCGATTTTTGGTGGATCGCGGTCAGCCAGAGTGAACGTTTTGACTTCGGCGCGGGTGCGCGGGCACAGTATCGATGCAGTGATACTCGCTTCAGCCAGGAGTTGCGGGCCTTCCTCACTTTTGATACCGACAAACGCGGTGTAACTCTCGATGTAGCCGCGCACCCCTTCACTGATCTTGTCATTCAGATTGCGTTCATAAGGCACCAGTTTGTCGAAACGCAGCCGCACGATCACTTCCGGCATGCCGCCTTGCAGCACCCACATCGCCGGATCCGGGTCGCCCAGCAGGAAGCAGCGGCTTTGCTCACTGAACTTGCGTGCCACGGTGAATGGCTGCGGCAGTTTCAGCGTACGAGCCCGCTCGGCGATCTCAACCTCGGTGCGATAAGGGTCATCGGTGGCGGTGAAGTTTGCGACTACGTTGGTACACGGGCGTACAACGACAGGTGGCAGCGCGCGAATTTCGGGTGTTTCGTCGGGCTGGGTCTGCGCGAAAGCGGGTGTCGATGACAGCAGGATTGCGGCGAGCGCGGCTCCGGTCGCCCGCCTGGCATGCAGGCCTAGGCGCAGCATGACTGCCCCGCTTGAATCGGCGGACATTTCACGTCGCCATAGGAGCAATACACACAGCAGTCGCCGGGTAGAGGTTTGACCCGAGTACCGCACGCTTCGCAGACATGAAAGAACACGCAGGCATCGGTCGGCATGGTTTCCGTGACAGTGTGGCGGCAGATGGGGCAGGTCAGGGTGCTTTCGAGAATGAGCGTAGTCATATTGTTAACCGCAAAGTGCTGGCAAGGCGAACGCCGTGCCAATGGAAAAGAGTCCAACCGAAACCGTGTACACCGCAAGCGAACGGCGGCGGGTACGCATGCACGCGGCGGCGACCGCAGGGTCGGCAGGGCAGGGCGCATTGCGTGTGCGCCATGGCAACCAGCCGCCCAGAATCAGCATCAAGGCGGCGATTGACAGCACCTTGCCGGTATGCTCAGCAAACCAATTGAGTTGCGGCACGGCGGCAAACAGGGTTGACAATGCCGCACCCGCCCCCAAGGCGATCAACAGGGCGGGCAGAGCGCAGCACAGCAGGGTGGCACCACTGGTAAACAACGACATAATCGAGGCAGTGCGTGATTGATCCATTTCAGTTCTCCGGTTGGGTTGACTTTGGCAATGCGCGCCGCCGCATCAGCTTGTACGCGGCCGGCAGCAAGAGCATCGAGAGTAGGGGTGCGGTCACCATGCCACCAATCATCGGTGCAGCAATCCGCTGCATAATTTCAGAGCCGGTACCCGAACTGAGCATCACCGGAATCAGCCCGGCGACGATCACCGTGATGGTCATCGTCTTGGGGCGTACCCGCAGTACCGAGCCTTCTTCGAGGGCTGCGTCAAGTGCGCGCTCTGACCCTGGCTGATGCGCCGCAATCGCGTTTTTGAGGAACAGCAGCATCACGACGCCGAACTCTGCGGCAACCCCAGCCAAGGCAATAAACCCAACCGCGCTCGCCACCGAGACGCTGTGCCCCAGAAGCCACATCAGCCATACGCCACCGGCCAGCGCAAACGGCAGCGTTGCCATAATCAAAAGCGCTTCGCCCACGCTGCCAAAGGTGATGAAAAGCAGCACAAAGATAATCAGCAAGGTGAACGGAATCACGATGGCAAGGCGCGCCTTGGCGCGTTCCAGGTACTCGAACTGCCCTGACCAGGTGACCGAATAGCCTGGTGTCAACTTCACTTCTTTTGCAACCGCAGCTCGTGCCTCGTTGACAACCGCTACCAGGTCGCGCCCACGAATATCCACATAAATCCAGCCCGACAGGCGCGCGTTCTCGCTTTTGAGCATCGGCGGGCCGTCCTGCACGGTGATGTCGGCGATGGTGCCCAAGGTCAGGTAGGCGCCGCGCTCGGTGAGCACCGGCAGGTTGCGCAGCTTCTCTACCGAATCACGCAACTCACGCGGGTAGCGCACGTTGATGGGGAAGCGCTGCAAACCTTCGACGGTCTCACCGACGTTCTCGCCGCCGACCGCCGCTGCAACAATGCTTTGTACTTCGGCGATATTGAGGCCATAGCGCGCGGCGCGCACGCGGTCAATTTTTACGTCGATATAACGACCGCCGGTCAGGCGCTCCGCCAGCGCCGACGATACGCCGGGAAGATTGCGCACCGCGCGCTCGATGTCGGCGGCGATCCGATCAATCTCCATCAGGTCAGCCCCTGCTACTTTGATGCCGAGCGGGCTCTTGATGCCGGTGGCCAGCATGTCGATACGATTGCGAATCGGCGGAATCCAGATGTTCGCCAGGCCCGGCAGGCGCACCGTGCGGTCCAACTCGTCGATCAGCATTTCCGGGGTGAGGCCGCGCCGCCACTGGCTTTTCGGTTTGAACTGGATCACGGTTTCGAACATTTCGAGCGGTGCCGGGTCGGTCGCGGTCTCGGCGCGCCCGACCTTGCCGTGAACGCTCAGTACTTCGGGGATTTGGCGAATCAGCCGGTCGGTTTGCTGCAATAGTTCAGCAGCCTTGCCCGGTGAGAGGCCGGGCAGGGCCGATGGCATGTAGAGCAAGTCACCTTCATCGAGTGGCGGGAGGAATTCGCCGCCCAATTGCGTCACTGGCCAAAGCGTCAGCAGCACGACCGCAACGCCGGTCAGCAAGATGGTCTTCGGCCAGGCCAGCACGCCTTGCACCATGGGTCGGTAGAGCCAGATATGCCAGCGGTTGATCGGGTTGGCTTCTTCTTTCGGGATGCGTCCGCGAATCCAGTAGCCCATCAGCACCGGTACCAGCGTCACTGAAAGAGCCGCAGAAGCTGCCATCGCGTAGGTTTTGGTGAACGCCAGCGGGCCAAATAGGCGGCCTTCCTGCGCTTCGAGTGCAAACACCGGAATGAACGACAGCGTGATAATCAACAAGCTGAAGAACAGCGCTGGTCCTACTTCTTCAGCCGCTTTGCTGATGACACTCCAGCGCTCTTCGCCCTTTAGGCTGGCTCCCGGATGGGCATGTTCCCACTGTTCGAGATGCTTGTGCGCGTTCTCGATCATCACAATCGCGGCATCCACCATCGCGCCGATGGCGATGGCGATTCCGCCCAGGCTCATGATGTTGGCATTGACTCCTTGGTAGCGCATCACAATGAAGGCCATCAACACGCCAATCGGCAGCGTGATGATCGCCACCAGGCTCGAACGCAGGTGAAACAGGAACAACAGGCAGACTGCGGCAACCACGGCAAACTCCTGCAGCAGTTTTTCCGTCAGATGAACGACTGCGCGTTCAATCAGCTGCGAACGGTCATAAGTTTCTATCAGTTCGACACCGGGCGGCAGGCTTGGTTTAAGTTGCGCAATCTTCGCTTTGACCGCGGCGATGGTCTCGAGCGCGTTTTTGCCCGAGCGCATCACGACCACGCCGCCCGCAACTTCGCCTTCTCCGTCAAGATCGGCAATCCCGCGGCGCATTTCCGGCCCAACCTGGATGCGCGCGACATCCTTGAGCAAGACGGGCGTACCGGTTTCACTGGCAAGCAGCGGAATATTGCGAAAGTCGTCCAAGCCCTTGAGGTAGCCGCGTGAGCGCACCATGTATTCGGCTTCGCCCAGTTCGAGGATGGAGCCGCCGGTTTCACGGTTCGCCCCCTGAATCGCCGCGACGACGCGCGCATGGGTCAGGTTGTAGGCGCGCATCCGTTCCGGGTCGAGCACCACCTGATATTGCTTGACCATGCCGCCGATGGAAGCCACCTCCGCTACATTGGCGACGGTCTTCAATTCATATTTAAGAAACCAGTCCTGCAAGGCGCGCAATTGCGCCAGATCGTTGCGACCACTGCGGTCCACCAGCGCATACTGGTAGATCCAGCCGACCCCGGTGGCGTCCGGTCCCAGCGCTGGTTTAGCATCGCGCGGCAGGCGCGCCTGCACCTGATTCAAGTATTCCAGCACCCGCGAGCGTGCCCAGTAGGGGTCGACACCGTCGTCAAACAAGATATAGACGAAGGAATCACCAAAGAATGAGTAGCCCCGCACCGTCTTTGCGCCCGGCACTGCGAGCATGGTGGTGGTCAGCGGATAGGTGACCTGGTCTTCAACGATTTGCGGGGCTTGACCGGGGTAGGTGGTGCGGATAATGACCTGTGTATCCGAGAGGTCGGGAATCGCATCCAGAGGAATCTGGCGCACCGACCAGATGCCCCAGGCGGTGAAGAGCACGGTGGCAATCAGTACCAGCAAGCGGTTTTTGATCGACCAACGGATCAGCGCTGCGATCATTTGCTGCCCGCGCTTTTGGGTGCGATGCGGGCATCACTGTTGTATTCAACGGGGGTTGTCGCGGGCTTGGAAGGTGCAACCGCTTTGAGGCTGGCTTCGGAGTCGAGCAGAAACTGACCGGAGACCACCACCATTTCGCCTTCGCTCAAGCCGCTTTTGATCTCCGTGACTTCCAGGCCGTCGATGCGCTGCTCCGTGCCGGTTTCAACCTCGCGCGCGCCGAATTTTCCTTTGAGTCCCGCCACCATCACCACTTTGCGTGACCCCGTGGCGATGACCGCTTCAGACGGTACGGTGAGCGCCTCACGCGGCGCACCGCTGGCCAGGCGCACGCGTACAAACATGCCGGGGCGAAGTGCGCCGCCGGGGTTGGCCACGGCAATGCGCGCCTTGAGTGAGCGCGTCGCAGTGCTCACTTCTGGCAGGATCGCATCGACGGCTCCCTTGAACACCTGGCCCGGATGGGCCTGTGTTTCCGCTTCGATGCCCTGACCCATGGCGAGCAGCCCGGCCTGCGCTTCGGGCACGTCTGCCAGCACCCACACCCGCGCCAGGCTGGCGATGCGAAACAGCGTCATCCCCGGTGTGACCTGCATGCCTTCGCGGGCAAACATCAGCGGGCCGCCGGTACCCATGTTTTCGGCTGCCAGTGGCAGTGCGACACCACTCGCGGTTGCATAAAGCGTGGTACTGCGCTGTGCTTTGTTGTCACGCTCCAGTTGCACAATCTGCGCTTCGGGGATGCCCAGATAAGTCAGTCGGGTGCGCGCGGCACCGATCAGGTCAGGCTGTGCTGCCCGGCGCAAGGACAGATACTCTTCCTGGGCTGCGAGCCATTCGGGTGAAAACACCTGAGCCAGCGCTTGACCCGCGCTGACGCTGTCATTCGGTGATCGGACGAAGACCTTTTCAACCCAGCCTGAAACCCGCGCCTGGACGATTTGCACCGCGCCCTCATCGAAGCCCACCGTGCCAACCGCGCTGGCGGTGTTCGTCAGCTTGCGTCGGGTCACTGGCGCGGCACGCGAGCCCAGATTCTGTTCGAGCCGGGCATCAATCCGCACCGATTTGCCGTCGCCATCGGCATCCCCCAGCACTGGCACGAGCTGCATTTCCATAAAAGGCGATTTGCCGGGCTTTTCAAACTTGTGTTGCGGGTACATCGGGTCGTGCCAATACAACACTTTCTTGCCGTCAGGAATCGCCGCAGCCGCCTGCCGGTCATACTCGGCCATTTCAGCCTTGGTGGCGGCGTAGTAATACCCGCCACCCGCCGCTACAGCCACCAGCAGCGCGATGCCAAAGGCTGCCAATACCGTTTTCGGACTCATTTCAAGCCCCCCAACACGATGTTTTCGGGGCGGTAGTAGGCCAATTGCGCCCACGCGCGCGCCGCGTCAGCCTCCATCTGCACGCGCGTCAGGCGCACTTCCAGCACCTGCCGACGGGCATCGAGCACGTCAGTCAGCAAACCCTGGCCGCCACGGTAGGCGGAGAGTGCCTGTGCGGCACGCTCTTCGCTCAAAGGAATCAGATTCATGTCAAACAGCGCCAGCCGCTTTAGCGCTACCTCGTACTCCGCGGCTTGCAGGCGCAGTTCCTGTTCGAGCTGGCGCTGCTGCTCGGCAAGCATGAAACCGGCCGCATCGGCATTGCGTTTTTTGGCAAGCAGCTCCGCATCGATTCGCTTCTCGCCGAACGCGGGCAAGTCCACGGTGGCCATGATCGACAGCATATTGGTGTAGGGCCTGCCGCGCTGCCCGTAGGACACCTCAAGGTTCCAGTCCGCCTGGCGCGCAGCGCTGGCGAGTTCGGCATCTTTTGCAGCCGCGTGCCGGTGGTGCTGCGCATTAACCAGCAGCGGATGGCTTTCCAACTGATCCACCACGTGGCCGACATCAAGCGCCTGCAATGCAGGTGGCGTGATCGGACGGCTTGCCGCGTCACCCAACCAGCGCCGCAGGATGACATTGGCGCGAGCCGCTTTGAGTCCCACTTCGGCCTCGCGGTCTTCAAGGGCGCGCAATGCGGTCTGTGCGCCACCTGCATCCAGCGCCTTGGCGCGATTGGCGCGCACCTGACCAATCAGCACATCGACCAGAACCCGCGCTTCACCTGTCAGCGCGCGCACCAAGGCGAGTGACTGCGCCGCGTAGTGCCGCTCCATCGCTGCCAATGTCAGGTCGCGGCGGATTTGCGCGCGGCGTTCGTCAGCCGCTGTCGTTTCGCGATCCGCGTCAATCCCCAAGCGCTCCGCGCGCAGCTTGCGCTTCTCTTCGCGGGGGAAGTCGCGTGACACCCCGATCCTGGCGAAAGTGAAATCGTCGCGGTCGATGCGAAACCTGTTGCGCCCTTCAAGCGGCAGGTTTTCCACACCGAATTTGAGCTTGGGGTCAGGCAACTCCTGGGCTGCCGCCGCCATGGCGCGCGCCGCGTCTGCATTAGCGGCCTGGGCCTCGAGCTGGGGCGCGTTGCCATAGGCGATACGGAAGGCTTCCGGCAGGCCAAGGGTCGGCACCTGCGCAGTTGGCATGGTTGCCACGAATTGCGCGAACCCGCTGGAGCAGAAACCGGTCAGCGCGATCAGGCCGATGCCGAATGCCCGAAGCAGGCGGGGTGGTGGGGTCATGTGACTCATGGCGGTTGATGGAAGCCTGATGGAGATACGCGGGAAAGTGCAGAAGTGATTCACTTGGTTTGCGCCGACTTGGCGATCAGGTCGAGAATTGTTGGCAATGCGGCCCGCGCGGCGCGCTCGCCTTCAGAAATCAGGTAGGCGCGGTCAGCGAAGGTGTATTGCCCTGACGTGCGCAAGGTCGGCCCAAACGCGATGTCCGCCTCGCGCGCCTCAAATTCCTTGAGGCGGTGGGTTTGGATCAAAAAAGTCTGGAATACCATCGCCACCGGGCCGGTCAGAATGGTGTCAATTGGCGAATAAACCACATCGACTGCGATCACGATCTCTGCCCCGAGGCGACGCGCGGTTGCCACTGGCAAGGGGCTGACGATGCTGC
This sequence comes from Burkholderiales bacterium, assembly GCA_031362865.1. GTDB lineage: Bacteria > Pseudomonadota > Gammaproteobacteria > Burkholderiales > JAEUOS01 > JANLTH01. Next base: position 19,270 of record JANLTH010000176.1, read on the forward strand.
CATCGGCGAAGCGCCGCCCGTCGATGGTGACGGGCGCAAAGATGCCCGGCAAGGCCGAAGACGCGCGCACCGCGTTACCGACATCCCCACGGTTGAAGGCCACGAGTTCACCGCTATTCACATCAGTCGCAACGGCCACAAAGGGGATCGGCAATTGTTCAAAGCGGCGGTTGCCAAGATGGCGATTCACGAATGACTGGATGCGCGTGCCGCGCACCACGCCCAGCATGTTCCACGACATTTCAATCTCGCCGAACAACTCCCAGCCGGTTTCTTCGGCTGCCGCATTCAGCGCCCGCGCGTCATACCCGCCAGCATAGAGCGCACCGACGATGGCACCCGCGCTCGCGCCGACCACCAGATCAGGGCGGATGCCCGCCTCTTCGAGTACGCGAATCACGCCGATATGGGCGAAACCGCGCGCCGAGCCGCCCGACAGCACTAGGGCGACGCGACGCGGGACGAGTTCGTTCTCCGCGCGCGGCGGGTGCGCCACGTCTGGTTCGGGACTCATGGACACCGAGAGTGCGCTACAACCGTCGAGCAGTGCGGCAAGAACTAGCGTGACAAGACATCTCATGATTGTGCTGCCCATCGGCCATCGCAGGGCGGGCGGAAAATCCCGGTGGCCAGATAACTGGTGCCAGCGTGGTAGCTGCGCACCACCTGCAGCTCCGGGCAATAGCCAAGCAACGGCTTCCATGGGTGCCGGAAGCCGCGAAAAGTGGTCGTATAGCGGCGCGCGCGGTAGGCGGTGAACAGGTTGACCGGGGCCAGCCACCAACTGACAAAGCGGCTGCCGACGACTGCCACCCGCGCGCCTGGCTTGGTGTGGGCGAACAGGTTGGCAAGCGCTGCGGGTGACTGCAATACGTCCTGGGTGTAGCACAAGAGCAAGGCATCGGCGCGCCTTGTAGTCGTGAACTCCTCCACCGGGGAAATGATGACTTCGGCATTGCGGCACAGTGCGCCGCGCTCGAAGGCAATCGCCGCCATGGCTTGCGACTGCTCGATCCCCACGACCGAGCCGGATGGTGCCACCAGGTCGGCCAGCGTGGGCAAAAGCGGCCCGGTGCCGCAGGCCACATCAAACACGGTTTCGCCGTCCTGCAAGTGCAACAGGTGGGCTGCCATGTTGCGAGCATCCTTGATGCGCAGGCAGGTGGAATCATAGGAATCGGCAAGCGCTGCATAGCTTGCCAGCGCGCGGATGCGATCCGGCGCATGGGTGAACAGTGGTTGCATGGCAGCCTCCGGCGAATGTCTTCAGCGCCTGCGAGTGCGGGCGCTGCAAAGCGACAAATCGCGGAGGTGATCAGACGCGCAGGCGCGCGGAGAGCAGGTAGACCGGTGGAGAACCGCCATGGGCGGCGGTCTTGGTGAGATGACTTCTGAAGAGCCAGGTCTGGTGCGCTTCTTCAGTCAGAAGCCCCGAGAAATCTGCTGCCAGAATTTTCGGCAGCTCGGGGGCATCCAAGGTTTGTTGCGCAGTTTGGCAGTGCTGCTTGCATAAATTTTGCGCCACTACCACGCTGCCCAGAAAGCAGGGCGGCGGGCTTTCGGTGGCGGCTGCCTCAAGCCTGGGCTGCATAGGCATCGTCATCGAAACGCAGGCCTGTGCCGACATCATGCCAAAGGCGAACAACCACAGGCTCAATGAGAACCAAGCGGCTGCCGTGCGCAGGGAACGGGTGAACATTGGATTAGGTTAGTCTTCGCATCGAGTGGCTGTCAAGTGTGGCGAACGCGGGGATTCGCTATTTGACCGCCTCAACTTTGGTCACAGTCCAGGCACCGTCCATTCTGTCGGTATCAAATTTGACCTTATCTCCTTCCTTGATCTTGTCGAGCATCTGCGGGTCTTTAAGCTTGAATACCATGGTCATGGCTGGCATGTCATGGTGTTTGATCTCGCCATGTTTGAGCGTGACCTTGCCCTGCTCCTTGTCAATTTTGCGGACTTCGCCTTCGGCCATGTAGGTGGCGGCAACGGTGCTGGTGGCGGCCGGTTGTGTGGCTGGTGTGGTGGTTGCCGTGGCCGGTTTCGCTGGTGTGCCGTGACCGGCGTGCCCTGACTCTTTTTTGGGATGATCGTGAGCCAGCACCGAGGCCGAGGCGAGGGTGAGAGCGACGGCGAGAAGGAGATTGCGTTTCATAGGGAGATCCTTGAAAAATAGTGGGGGAGGGTCAAAGGGAATACGGCCAGTCTTGCTACTTTTTGGGGTTCGCCGCTGCAACCACGATGGTGCCCTTCATCCCCGCCTCCCAGTGACCAGGAATCAGGCAGCCATAGGTGAAGGTGCCGGTCTTGTTGAACTGCCAGACCATGCCTTCCTGCTTGCCGGGTTTGACGTGCGCCATGTAGGGTTCTTCATGTTCCATGTTGGGGAATTTCTTCATCACTTCGGCGTGTTTTTTGAGTTCGTCCTCCGAGCCCAGCACCAGTTCGTGCAGCACCTGGCCTTTGTTCTGAATCACAAACCGGACCGTCTCGCCTTCCCTGATCTCAAGCTTGTCGGGCGTAAAACGCATGGTGTCCGCCATGCCGATGGTGATGGTCTTGGTGACTTTTTTCGGATCACCTTCGCGCCCCCAGGCATGCTGGTCAGCAGACATTTTTTTCTTGGCGGCAGGCTTGTCGTGAGCTTTGTCGCCGTGGGCGAGCGCGGGCATCGCTTGAGTGGCGGCACCCAGCACGAGGGCGAAAGCAAATTTTTGCAACATGATGGTTCTCCGTGAAGTTAGAAAGGCCAGAAAAGCGACTTGAACAACGCGACTACGACGACAGACGGGAAACGGTGCCGACACCGTGGTAGCTGGTACCGGCATGCTCGGTATGGATCACCCGAAAATCGGGACACCAGCGCTTGAGCAAATGCCACGGCTCACGCAGGCCATGAAAGGTGGAGAGATAGTTGCGTGCCCGGTAACCAGTGAACAGGTTGTGCCCAAATCCCCACCACCAAGGCAGAAAGCGCATGCCTGCCACCGAGACTCGCGCTCCCGGTTTGGCATGCCGGAACAGATTGGTGAGTGCTTCTTCCGATTGAAATACGTCGTGGGTGTAGCAAAAGAGCAAGGCATCAAACCGGCAATCGGTGGCGAAGGTTTCGACCGGGCTGACCAGCACTTCGGTCCAGCCGCCGACGCCGGCATGCTCAACTCGAAAGGCAGCTTGAGCCGCCATCGCCGGGCAAAGTTCGATACCCAAGGCACGGCCGGTGCCGCCCACTGTCGCGGCCACTGCGGTCAGCGTGGCACCGGTGCCACAAGCTACGTCTGCAACGGTCTCCCCCGCACGCAGCGCCAGCGCATTGGTGGCGCGGGCGCGGATGCTGATGATGCGGCCGCAGGTGGTGTCGTAGCCTGCCGCCATGGCGCTGTAGCGTTGCAGGACGACAGATGGCTTTGCGCCTGGCGCGAGATCAGTCAGCACGTCGCGCAAGCGTGACGGCGGATTGGACTCCGGTACGGTGGGATGATTGGAAGATTGCATGGCGGCCGAGTTTCTTAATGCCCCGAATGACCCGGACGCGGCTTGCGCACGGTGAACACCGTTTCGCTGCGCCCACCAGTCGCACTGCCGGTCGCCGGGTTGATGTCAGTCATTCGCGAAGTTGGCGCACGCACCGGGTTTTGGCTCTCGCCCGTCCAGTTGTAAGACATGGTGCCGGGTGGGTGTTTGTACCAGCCAGGGTCGGTGTAGTCGTTGCGCGCCTGTCCTTGGCGTATCTTCACCATCGAGAACATGCCGCCCATTTCGATCGAGCCGTAAGGCCCCTGACCGGTCATCATCGGCAGGGTATTGTCAGGAATTGCCATTTCCATCTCACCCATATCAGCCATGCCGCGCTCGCCCATCACCATGTACTCGGGCACGAGGTTCATGATTTTCTTGGCGGTGCCGCGATGGTCCACACCCACCATGTTGGGCACGGTGTGGCCCATCGGATTCATCGTGTGATGTGACTTGTGGCAATGGAAGGCCCAGTCGCCTGCTTCGGTGGCATCGAATTCAAACGCGCGCATTTGGCCGACCGCGATATCGGTGGTGACTTCCGGCCAGCGTGCGCCTGCAGGCGTGTAGCCACCATCTGTGCCGGTGACGACAAATTCGTGCCCGTGCAGGTGGATCGGATGGTTGGTCATGGTCAGATTACCCACCCGGATACGTACGCGGTCACCCAGGCGGCAGACAAGATTGTCAATCCCCGGAAAAGCCCGCGAATTCCAGGTCCACAGGTTGAAATCGAGCATCGTGTTCGGATTCGGCGTGGCGGCACCAGGCGTGATGTCGTAGGCATTGAGCAGGAAGCAGAAATCGCGGTCTGCCTCGCGGTAGTTCGGCGTGGTGCGCGGGTTTTTCGGGTGCGTGACCCACATGCCCATCATGCCCATCGCCATCTGCGTCATCTCGTCGGCGTGCGGGTGGTACATGAAGGTGCCGGGGCGGCGCGCCTCGAATTCATAGACGAAGGTCTGCCCCGGCTTGATTTGCGGCTGGTTAACCCCGCCCACGCCGTCCATGCCGTTGGGTAGGCGCTGCCCGTGCCAGTGTACGGTGGTGTGTTCAGGCAATTTGTTGGTGACGAAGATGCGCAGCTTGTCGCCTTCCACAACCTCGATTGTCGGCCCCGGTGACTGGCCGTTGTAGCCCCACAAATTGGCCTTCATTCCGGGAGCAATTTCGCGCACCACTGGCTCGGCGATCAGGTGGAATTCCTTCCAACCGTTTTTCATGCGCCACGGCAGGGTCCAACTGTTCAGTGTGACGACCGGGTTGTAGGGGCGGCCTGAAGGTGGCGCGAGTGGTGGTGCCATCTTTGCGCTGGTCTGGATCGGTGCCTCGGGAACCGCCCCCATGGCGGCTCTTGAGACAGCGGCGACACCAAGCATGGCCATGCCGGTTTGCCCGAGAAATTGTCTGCGCGATTTCGTTAATTCGGTCATGAAATGTTCTCTGATTGGATGTTTGGTCGATGGCTCGCTTGAGTTGCCCGGGGGCTCCGGGGCTTAGTGGGCCGCAGGCTCGGCAGCGCCGCTCATGCCACCGCCGGTCGCCATACCCATGCTGCCAGGCTTGCCGGTCAGGGCGGTTTGCAGATTTGCCGCAGCAATCCAGAAATCGCGCTCTGCCTCCATCGCCCCGTTGACTGCCATCACCTGGGCGCGGGCGTCGGCGAGCAGATCGAAAGTCGAAGCCAGCATGCCGTTGTATTTGAGGAGCATTTCGTCGGAAATGCGCTTCTTGAGCGGCACGACTTCCACGCGGTAGTGGCGCGCGATCTCGTAAGTGGTGTTGTATGCACTCCAGGCTTCGCGCACTTCTGAGCGGGCATCAATCGCCGCCTGCGCCAGGCGCTGCGCCGCCTGCATGTATTGCGCTTCGCCGCGTGCTACTTTGGCGGAGCCGAAATCGAACAGCGGAATCTGCACCCCGATTTCATAGCCGGTCCTCGGCGAGCCGGTGCTGCCGCGCTCGCGTAAGCCGCCCAGTTCGATGGCATCCACGAAACGGGTCGCGCGCGTGAGCCCTAGGCCCTTCGCAACGGCATCGGTTTCCAGCCGCGCCGCTGCGATGTCGAGGCGCTGGCTCATGGCGAGTGCTTCGATGTTGGCATACGCGGCGCGCTCTTTGGGGAGGTCTGGCAAGCGCTCCGGCAATTGGTAGGCCAGATCGTCGCCCCACAGACCCATCAGCCGGGTGAGCTTTTCTCTGGCGGCAACCGCGCGATGACGCGCTTGGGCCAATTGGGTGGTGGCATCAGCGTAAAAAGATTGCTCGCGCGCCTGTTGCAAGGTGTTGAAATTGCCGGCCCGGCGCATTTTGCGGGCCAGTTCCGAGGCCGCTTCGGCGGCCTCCTGGACCTGGGCCATGTAGCTTGCGCCCTGTTGCGCGGTTACCGCTTCGAGCCAGGTGCGCCGTGTCTCATGGGCGAGCGTCACGACTTCGCCTGCCACGATGCGTTGGGTACGCGCGAATTGTTGTTTCTCCGCTTCCACTCGTGCCGGAATCGTGAGCAGCGCGAGCAGATTGAAGGACACCAGATGCTTGATGTCGATATCCGGCCCCGGACGTTCACGGATGCGTTCGGTGGAAAGATGCAGGCCTGGCAGACGGCCCGCGCTCAGCAGCGCCGCTTCGCCGATGCCCAGCTCAGCAAATGCCGCCTGCAAATTGCGATTGTTGAACAGGGCGATTTGCACCGCGTCGTCCGCCGAGAGCGGCTTGGCAAGCAAGCGCTGCACATCCGCGCGGCTCTGTTTGGCCTCCTCGGGGGAACGCTCCCAGCGGGTCTCCTTGCCCAAGCGCTCGCGGGCGACGTCGGCAACGACACCAAAGCCACCGTCCGGGCCGACCGAGGCACAACCTCCCGCCAGTGCCGCAACCGCGACAAGTGTGATCAGGGGTTTCATTATTTGTGGCCTCCATGGGTTCCCTTGCCGTCGGTCGCGGGCTTGGCTGGCGCGGCAGGTACGGGGCGGTCGCTGGGTGCGACACCGGTAATCACGTAGACCTCGCCCGAGGGCGCTTTTTCAAGCGTGAAGCGTAGGCGTACCCCGGGATTGGCGGTCAGGGCCTGCAAGGCGCGCTCCTCAATTTGCCAGAAGGCGGTGAGTGCGGGCCAGCCGAGCTCCCGGATAGCATCGTGCTCGACCCGCAAGCGCTTGGCTGCGCGGTCGGTCTCGAGTAGCGTGCCGTGCATCTCGACCTTTTTTGCCACGTCGCGCAGGTGCGCATTGTGACCGCCGAGCACGCCGACGGTATCGTTCAGGTCGCGCCAGTTGCCGAGCTTCTCCCTGCCGAAGGGCTGAAAGCCTTCGAAAGCTGACGAATACCCTGGCGGCGACACACGGGCCTGCGGGTCTGCCGGGTGCGGCGCAGGTGATTGCGCCAGGGCTGCAAGGGGTATTGCGAAGACCGGGACAAGCAGGCGGCACGCTGCGTGCCGCAAACAATTCGAATCAATAACCAGGGGCATGAGCCTCTCCCGAATGAATGACACATTACTGCGGCATCGCCAAGGACACCGCAGACCATCATCAAACAGCAGGAGAAGAAATCAGACGCGCAGGCGCGCGGATGTCAAATACAGCGGCGGAGCTCCGCCGCGAGCTGCAAGCGCAGCAGTAGATACCTTGGAGAAGGTCGTCTGGCGTGGTTCTTCAAGCATCCACGCGATCAGCGGGACAATTACCAAGGGTGGCAATTCGGCGTGGTCGAGAGTCAGCGTATCAGCCTGGCAGTGCTGCTTGCATACTGCTGCAAGATTGGCGGCAACCTCTGCAAGCAAATCATGGCAGGGTGCCACTGCTTGCGCGCGCGCCTGTTCCAGACCATCGGCGGCGCGGAAGGAAGATGCCTCACCTGATCCACCAAGCGTAACCGGAAAGCTCATGGTTGCCGCGACCACGCTCTGCGCAAATACAAACGCCACCAGACCCAGAAGGGCGGTGAGGCGACGCAGGGCTTTGGTGAACGGATTCATGCAGTAGATGAAAGGATTGCGGTCCAATACGAGTACGGATACGGATCTGGATCTGGATCTGGATCTGGATCTGGATTCAAGTCAAGGAAGAAAGTCTGCCGTCAAAGCATAGCACAGCCAACACAAAAATACAGACTGAATTTCGCTGTCAAAAGTTCCCCGGACTATTTTTTACCACCGAGCAATGCCCCAAGAAGCGCGCCCCCGGCGGGTCTTGGGGCACTGCGAATATTTCTAGGAGCGACATCAGGTTCCGGATTGGTCGATTCCTTCGCCTCATAGGGCTTGGAAAACCACGGATCGACCGCTGGTGTTTTGGGTGCTGCGTAGTTGGAAGTTCGGCTGCGTGTGAAGCTGCTCGCTTCAAAATTGCGCTGCGAACGACCTTGCCGCCCGGCCCGGTCAAATCGGTCACCGTGGCGCTCGCGGCCCCCGACCGGCGCGGTGGAGCTGACTGGGTCGAAATCGGTGGGCAGCTTGGCCCGCGTAACCGTTTTTTTGATGAGTTTTTCGATATCGAGCAAGTACTTCTCTTCGTCGGCGTAGTAGAAGCCGATCGCATCGCCCTCCGCGCCAGCGCGCCCGGTGCGCCCGATGCGATGCACGTAATCCTCCGGCGCGTGCGGCAAATCGTAATTGATGACGCAGGGCATTTCTTGAATGTCGAGGCCGCGCGCAGCGACATCGGTGGCGATCAAGAGTTTGATTTCGCCTGCCTTGAATTTGTTGAGCGCAATCATGCGCTCTTGCTGGGTTTTGTCGCCATGAATCGCATCACACGAAATGCCGTCGCGCGTGAGGTGGCGTGCGAGCCGTGCGGTGCCAAGCTTGGTGTTGGAAAACACGATCGCCTGAGTGATATTTTGCTCTTCGATCAAGTGCTTAAGCAGCGCCTCCTTCGCGCCGCTGGGCACGGCGTAGGCTACCTGGCGGATCGACTCGACCGTGGCATTGCGGCGCGCCACTTCAATCATCTTCGGGTTGCGCAAAATGCCGCCCGCCAAGCGTTTGATGTCTTCCGAAAAGGTGGCGGAGAAGAGCAGGTTTTGCCGTTCCAGCGGCAACAGTGCAACGATCCGCTTGATGTCGGGCATGAAGCCCATGTCGAGCATGCGGTCTGCTTCGTCCAGCACCAAAATTTGCACCTGGCTCAAGTTGGTATTTTTCTGCTCCAGGTGATCGAGCAGGCGGCCTGGGGTGGCGATCAAAATCTCGACCCCGGCGCGCAGTTCAATGGTCTGCTGTTTTTGATCGACCCCGCCATACACCACTGCCGAGCGCAGCGTTAAGTGTTTGCCGTAAGTCTTGATGCTTTCAGCCACCTGCACCGCCAGCTCACGGGTGGGGAGCAGCACCAGCGCGCGCACCGGATGGCGCGCGGGCGAAGGGCTGGCGGTCATGTGGGGCTGCAGCAGTTGCAGAATCGGCAAGGTGAAACCGGCGGTTTTTCCGGTGCCGGTTTGCGCCGCCCCCATCACGTCGCCGCCTTGCAGCACCACGGGAATGGCCTGCGCTTGAATCGGAGTGGGCTCGGTGTAGCCCTGATCGGTTACTGCTTTGAGGATTTCGGGCGAGAGCCCGAATGAGGCAAACGACATTCGTGGGAGAGGGGATTAAACCGGCGGGGCGACAAGGATTCGCGGCGCGGGCAGGGTTTGATCGGAACCGGCAAGGCTGACGGTAGGTTTGAGATGCAACGATTCTAGCAGTGCTGACTTTTTGGGCAGTTGTGGGGAAACCTAGCCGAGAAGTTTAGGCAACCAAGTGGCGACTTCAGGCACGAAGAACACCAGCAAGAGCAGCAGCAAGCTCAGCACCACATAGGGCACAACGGCGCGAAAAATATGCGCCATCGTCACTTCGGGCGGCGCGACACCTTTCATCGTCATCAACAACAGGCCATGGGGTGGCAGCAACAAGCCCAGTTGCATACAGATCAAAAAGAGCACACCAAACCACACCGGGTCGATCCCCAGCGCTTGCACCACCGGCATGAAGATCGGCAGGCAGATCATCATCATGCTGACCTGATCGACAAAAATGCCGAGAAAAATCAGCACGCCCATCATCGCCATCACCACGCCCCAAACCGGCCAGCCCTGCCCGGTAATGATGCCCACCAAGCCGTTGCTCGCGCCTGAAAACGAGAGAATTTGCGCGAAGGTTGTAGCCCCCAAAATGATGAACAGAATCATCGCCGAAATGCCGACCGTGCCCTGTAGCGATTTGACTAGGGCCGTGACCGTCAGCGCCCGGTAGGCCGCAGCCAAGACGAGCGTGGCGAAGGCCCCAACCGCTGCCGATTCAGTGGGCGTGGCCCAGCCCGCCGCCATTGCGCCCACCACCAAGCCGAAGATCGACATCAGCGGCAGCACATACTGCACCAACGGGCGAAACTTCTCCCAGCCGCTGAAGGCTTTGACCGCTGTAGCCGGGGCCAAACTGGGCGTGAGCTTGACGCGCACGATGATGTACACCACGAAGGCGAGCGACAGGATCAAACCCGGCAAAACGCCGCCGATCAGCAATTTGGAAATCGAAATGCCCGAGAGCGAGCCCAGCAACACGGTCAGCGCCGAGGGCGGAATCAGCATATCGACCGCGCCAATCGCCATAATCGGCCCGGTGGCGATGGTGGGGTGGTAGCCACGCGCCAGCATCACCGGCAGCATCAGCGAACCCAGCATGGCGGTGGTGGCAATCGTGGAGCCAGAAATCGCTGAAAACACCGTGCCCGCGACCACGGCTACCACCGCCAACCGTCCCGGTACTTGGCGGATCAAGCGCTCGATCCCGTCGATCACTCTGACCGCGATGCCGGTATGAAACAGGATTTCGCCCATCAGCACAAAGAGCGGAATCGGCGTGAGCGAAAAACTCATCACCGAGCTTACCGAATTGCGTGCCAATTGCATTAAGCCCGGCTCGCCACCCATCCACAAAAAAGCGCCGACCAAGTTGATGACCAGAAATGACAAGGCGACCGGCACACCCAGAAAGAGCAGGATGGTTGAGCCGCCCAGCATTAACCAGGCTGCGAGTTGCCAACTCATTGAGGTCTGCGCGCTGGTTTCAAGCCGCACTCACCGCTTCACTGCGCGGCCCTCGTGGCCCGAGTGCCAGCCTGCGCATGCGCAGCAGCATTTCTAGTGCCAACAGCGCAAACGCCAGCGGCAGTGGCGCGAGCGACCACCACTCGGGGGTGACCAAAGTCTTGATCGACATCGCGCCCTCAGCATAGCTTTTCCAGGCAACCCGGCTACCGTACCAAACCATCCAAAGGCAGCACAACAGGCCGAGAAAATCGGCTAGCCACTCGCAGGCCCAAGCTTTCGCCGGGGGAATGGCGCGCAGCACAATATCGACCCGGATATGCTGGCCACGCCGCAACAGCCACGGCGCGGCCAGCAAGGTGATGAGGTAGAGCAGCAATTCGCTGACCTCGTTGCTCCAAGCCAAGCCACGCGGCAATCCGGGCAGCGCCACGTTGCGGGTGAGCACGTCCGCGCAAATGATTGCCAGCATCAGCAGCAAGAGCACGCTGGCGACCAGTGCCAGCGCGCGGGAGAGTGCGCCGATGGCAGCGTCGAGCCGCTCCATGGGTCAGCCTGGCCGCTATTTCGAGGTCAGCGTTTTGAGCTTCTTGGCAAAATCCGGGTTTGCCTTGTAGGCCGCCGCCCAGCCCGCGTCGTAGGCTTTATCGACATAGACCTTGGTGCCGGCAGCATCAAATTTGATGGTTTGAATCCCGGCTTTTTCTTGGCGGGCGGTTTCCTCGGCGGCATACTTTTTCCACACCGCCGGGTTTTGCGCTTCGAGCGCCAGCAGTTGCTTTTGCAGAAAGGCGCGCTGGGCGGGAGTGAGCGCCTTGAATTTGTCCAGATTCATCAGGATCGACACTTCGGCATCGTAAAAGCCCGGGTCGATGCGGAATTTGGTTTTTTCTTGCCAGTTGAGATCAAAAATGCCGCCAATCGGCCAGCCGTAGCCGTCCACCACGCCACGCTCCAGTGCCGTGTAGACCTCACCCGGCGGCGTGGTGACCACGTTGGCTCCCAATGCCTGGAAGAAATCGCGATACACCGGCGTGATGCGGATTTTCAAGCCAGTGAGATCGGGCTTGTCTACCTTCTTGGTCAGGTACACGTGGAAAGGTTGGTTTTCGACAATGCGGGCCAGGTACATCATGTTGGCTTTTTTGTTCCACATTTCGTTAATCGCGGCGAACGCGCCATTTTGGCGCTGCTCGGCGATGGGGATCTGGGTGAGCTTCAAAAAATCCGCTTCGGGCATCACATTGGTATAAAAAGCGCCGGTTGCAAGGCCCAAATCGACCACGCCGGTTTTGACCGCATTGCCCACTTCAAAGGTGGGAATCGCCTTTGGCCCGCCGATAAAATTGATCTGCACCACTCCTTTGCCTCCGGCATTGACCTTGGTGATCCACTTTTGCAAATGCAACACGTAGTAGCTGTTTTCAGCGAAAGCGCTGACCATGCGAAGCGTGACCTCTTGCGCGTGCAGGTTCAACGAGGCTAGCCCAAGAGCCGCGCCCAGTAAGGGTTTCCAGATGGTTTTCATATTGTCTCCAGGGACGAAAAGTTGCTGTAAAGTAGGTCTGATTCCATTTCTAAATCATTACGATATGTCGTTGCCCCTTCCTAGCCGTGCTACGCGCACTGTCGTCGTCGGTACGCCTAATCTCGTAATGATTTAGAAATGGAATGAGAAGGCGCTTGCACCAGTGGAAATTATGCAGCATTCAAGCGATCTCGACGAGGTGACTCGAAATGAACCTAAATGGTGCGCCCAGACACTTTGATGCACTATAGTGGTGCGGTTAAGTCGCGTGAGGGCGTCGTTATTCATGGCAAAATGTTGCGCTTCGTCGGGGCGTGGCGACATTTTTTGCTCGCCGCTGGTGGCACAAAATATGCTGAGACAGTGAAAGTTTTAGCCCAACGATTGTGGATTTTGAGTCGTGATTGAAGTTCAACCAGGAGAAAGAAGCATGGCGAGCGCCAAAGACGTATTGAAAATGGCGAAAGACAACGAAGTCAAATTCGTGGACTTTCGTTTTACCGACACCAAAGGTAAAGAGCAGCACGTTACCGTGCCGGTCAAGCAATTCAACGACGAAAAGTTCACCGAAGGCCACGCCTTCGACGGCTCGTCGATCGCTGGTTGGAAGGGCATTGAAGCCTCCGACATGCTGTTGATGCCGGACCCGACCTCGGCCCGCATGGATCCTTTCTCGGAAGAAACCACGCTGATCCTTTCGTGCGACGTGCATGAGCCTTCCACCGGCAAGGGCTACGACCGCGATCCGCGTTCGCTGGCACGCCGTGCTGAGGCTTACCTGAAATCGTCGGGCATTGGCGATGTGGCCTACTTCGGTCCAGAGCCAGAGTTTTTCATTTTTGACTCGGTGGCTTGGTCGGTCGATATGTCCGGCTCGTCATGCAAAATCTTCTCCGAAGAAGCTGCTTGGGACACCGATGCGCGTCGCGATGGCGGCGGCAACAACGGCTATCGCCCACCGGTCAAAGGCGGCTATTTCCCCGTGCCGCCGGTCGACTCTTTCCAAGACATGCGCAATGAAATGTGCCTGTTGCTCGAAGAGCAGGGCGTTGAAGTCGAAGTGCATCACCACGAAGTGGCGAACGCAGGCCAATGCGAAATCGGCACCAAGTTTGCACCGCTCACGCAGCGTGCTGACTGGATCCAGATCCTCAAGTACACGGTACAAAACGTCGCCCACGCCTATGGCAAAACTGCGACCTTTATGCCCAAGCCCATCGTTGGCGACAACGGTTCGGGCATGCACGTACACCAGTCGATCTGGAAAGACGGCAAAAACCTGTTCGCGGGCAACGGTTACGCGGGCTTGTCTGAATTTGCGCTGTATTACATTGGCGGCATCATCAAGCACGCCAAGGCGCTCAACGCGATTACCAACCCGACCACCAACTCATACAAGCGTTTGGTGCCAGGCTTTGAAGCCCCCGTGAAGCTTGCCTACTCGGCGCGCAATCGGTCCGCATCGATCCGCATTCCGTTTGTGCAGTCTGATAAAGCGCGTCGCATCGAAGTGCGCTTCCCGGATCCGCTGGCGAACCCATACCTGGGCTTTGCTGCAATGATGATGGCCGGTTTGGACGGCGTGCAGAATAAGATTCATCCAGGTGGCCCGGCTGACAAGAACTTGTATGACCTGCCACCGGAAGAGGATGCAAAAATTCCAACCGTTTGCCATAGTCTCGACCAAGCGCTCGAAGCGCTGGCAGCTGACCACGAGTTTTTGACCCGCGGTGGGGTGTTCTCCAAAGACATGATTGATGCCTACATCGAATTGAAGATGGCTGATGTCACCCGTTATCGCATGACGACGCACCCGGTTGAGTACGACATGTACTACTCGGCGTAATACGTAACAGACATTCCGCGTTACCCAAAAACCCGCTGCCCGCGAGGGCCAGCGGGTTTTTTGTTGAGCATCATCGGCATCGTCGCGTGCGCTTGGATGCGTGGACTAAAATGGGCTCATTGCGATGAAACGTGCCCATCGCGCCAAGGGAAAACAACAAAATGCAACTGAACAAATTAGCTCTGGCCTTGGCCTTGACGGGAAGCTCATTGGCGTGGATTCCGCAAGCGTCCGCAGATGCGATCACCGACCGCGCCAAGCAACTGCTCGATACCCAAAAAGGCAAAGACGCATTTGCGTTGTTGCTACCACTCGAGGCGCAGCGCGCGGGCGACGCGGAGTTCGACCTTCTGCTCGGTCTTGCAGCGCTCGACGCAGGTGATCCGCAGCGCGCCATATTCGCCCTTGAGCGAGTGCTCGCGGTGCAGCCCAATAACGGCCCGGCCCGTGCTGCGATTGGCCGAGCCTTCTACGAGGTGGGCGACAAAGCCAATGCGCGCCAGGAGTTGGAATCGGCACGCAGCAGTAGCCCTACCGCCGATGCGCGCGCCATTATCGACAAATACTTGAGTGCCTTGGCTGCCAATTCAGAGCGCCGCCTCAATGCCTACGTGGCCGCAACCTTGGGCCATGATTCCAATATCAATAGTGCCACTGGGCAAAGCTCGATTTTTGTGCCGCTCTTCAACGCCGTCGTGCCTTACACCGGTGGCAAGCAGCGTGCTGGCTACTGGAACTTGGGCGCGGGCTTCGACGGAGCCTTGCCGATCAGCGGCGCGTGGTCGCTGGTGGGTGGCGGTGACGTGAGCTATCGCGACAATATTTCCAAACGCTACGACACCTGGAGCGGCAATCTGCGCGGCGGTGTGCGTTGGGACCAAACCGGCGGCCCGCATGCGCTGACACTCGCCTTGACCGCCAACGAAACCTCGGTCGATGACCCAGGCGGCAAGTCGCGCCGTCGCGCCGCAGGCGGCTTGGCCCAGTGGCAATATCAGCTGAGCGAGACTTCGCAGGTTGGGCTGGTGTTGCAGTCGCAAAAATTGCGTTACCCCGGTGCCAATATTCGCGATGCCCGGCGCGACACCTTGGGTGTCAACGCTGGCAAATCCTTCAGTGGGAGTCTTAGTCCCTATTTGTTCGCCAGCGTCTACGCGGGCCGGGAACGGACCACCGACAGCGCATTTCGCTATTTGGGCCACAAGCCGCTGGGTGGGCTGGTGGGCGTGCAAATTCAACCCGCAAGCGCGTGGAACGTATTCGCCAGCATTGGCTACGAGGAGCGCAAGTACTCTGGATTTGACGCGCTTTGGGCCGTTACCCGGCGTGACCGCACGACCGATTTGCGCTTAGGTGCCACCTGGAAATTCGCGCCTGCCTGGAGTCTGTCGCCAGCCGCCAGCTACTCGCGCAATTCCTCCAATGTGGTCATCTCGTCCTATTCAAAGACCACGCTTTCCGCCACCGTGCGCAAAGACTTCTGATCCGGGTGACATCATGAACTTTAAACAAATCAAACCTCTCGCAACTGCCTTGCTGGCAGTCGCCGTGCTGTCTGTCGCCTGGTCGGGTGCGGTGCAAGCGGCAGCGGGTCGGGTCGATTTTTCGGCCGGTCAGGTGTTCGTGCGCGTGGGCACCGGTGCTGAACGACCGCTGCTCAAAGGCGCTGAGATCAATACCGGCGAGACGATTCGCACTGGTGGCGACGGGCGCGTGCAATTGCGCATGACCGATGAGTCCTATATGTCGATTGTGCCCAACACCCAGTTCACGATTGACAACTTCAAATTTGAAGGCCGTACCGACGGCACGGAAGTGGCGCAGTACAGCATTCTGCGGGGCGCTTTGCGCACCGTCTCAGGCCTGATTGGGCGGGTCAATCGCGACAAATACCGCATCACCACACCCACGGCAACGGTGGGGATTCGTGGCACGGGCGGTGAAATTCAAGTCACCGATACTGAGACCCTGATTCGCGGGACGAGCGGTGCTTGGACGCTCACCAATCAGTTTGGCTCGATTGAAGTTGGTGCCGGGCAAAGTGCTTCAGCTGGACGGGTTAGCGCGCCGCAGCGCACTGCGCAAGGCCCGCAGCTGAGTACGGCTGGCAGCAATGAAAAAACCGCGCAAACGACGCAAAGCGACACCCCAGCCGAAAGCGCGGGTGATCGCCGCACTCAAGCTCGGGCGGTGGTAGGCGTTGACCTTTCCAAGGTGAGTAGTTCTTCGCCGGTGGCTGGCAACATCAACGTTGGTGTCGTCGGAATCGAATTTCTCCCGGGTTTCACCACCATGACGGCACCTAGAGACCCGACCGGTAACCCAGGCATTGCGGTCGACAACTTGCTGAACCCCACGCTGTTTGCTCGAAGTGAAACGAGCGGTTCCGGTACGACGATTACGCAAACTGTTGTGCGTGGTGTCGGTACCAGCATCGCCGAAGGCGGCACCTTCAATCAGGAGATTTACTGGGGCCGCTTCACCAATGGCAGCTTGGTGGCATCTAGCACTCAAGGTGGCGTACTGCTCGACCAAACGACTCGCCAATTGACCGCCAACCAAGGGGTACACACGGTGTACGGCGTTCAGACGCCGCTCGCCAACATGCCAAGCTCGGGCAGCGTGCTCTATGTGCTGGCCGGGGCCACCAAGCCCACCACCTTCGACGGGTCATTCGCGCCTGGCACTTTCTCAAGCACCAGCATGCAGGTCAATTTTGCGCAACGCACTGCGGCCACCAGCTTTACAACCACCTTTGGTTCGGTGAGCTATCTCGCCCAGGGCAATTTGGTCGTGAGCGGCAATGGCCTGACTGGCTCAGTTGGGGTCAGTTCTCCGAGTGGCTCGATTCAAGGTGGCCAGCCATGCACGGCATCGACCTGTGCCGCGCGCGTAGAAGGCGGGTTCACCGGCACTGCGGCTACTAGCCTGGGCTTGGTGTATTCGATCCGGCGCACCAACGTCACTCCGACCAACTCGATTGATGGCGCGGCCGTCTATCGCAAGCCGTAGCCTACACAGGGCATCAGGGGCGCCGTGTTTGCCAAGAACTTGGTTTGGGTTTAGACTCTAAGTTATTGAATCAGCGGGAGATTTTTATGCGAACTCAAATCAAATTCGGCATCGCACTGATCGGTTTCTGTGCGTTTGCCACGAGTGGTTGGGCGCAATCCGAAGTCTGGGTCTGCGAAGATGCGGTAAGCGGTGCCAAGACTTATCACAACATCCAGGCCAACTCCAAAGGCTGCAAAAAGCTTGAAGGTGGGAATGTCACCACAGTACCAGCCGCGAAGTCGGGCCCACGTGCGGCAGCGGCCCCCTCCGGCGGTGCCAGCAAAGCTGAGGGAGACAAGCAGCGCGCCCGCGATACGGATCGCAAGCAAATCTTCCAAGACGAACTGAGCGCCGAACAGAAAAAACTTGACCAGTTGAAGAAAGAATACAACGGCGGCGAGCCGGAGCGCCAGGGTGACGAGCGCAATTTTCAGAAGTATCAAGAGCGGGTTCAGCGCATGAAAGAAGATATCGAGCGCACCGACAGCAACATCAAAAACTTGCAGCGTGAGTTGCAGCGCTTGGGCTAAAGTCGCGAGGTAGCCTGCGGTTGCATCCAAGCAGAGCCGACGGCAACGTCGGCTTTTTTGTGTCTATCGAGTCACATTCTTCCCACCTCATGCCCAAGGCTGCACCCCGTAAACCACCCCCCCCAGCGAAGCGCGATCCAGCATTTGATGGTCTGGCGCTGCTTTCCACGGCGGTATTGCTCACCGATGCGCAATTTCGCATCGTCCACGCCAATCCGGCGGCTGAAACACTCTTTGCAGTCTCTACCAAAACCCTTCAAGACGCGCCACTGGAGCGGCTCTTCAGCGACCCTGCGGCGTTGATCGAGGGCGCGCGTGCGGCGCTCAACCAAGAGTGGAGCCATCGCGCACAAAATCTCGCGCTGACGCTTGCCCCGCGTGACGCGCATACGCAAGCCCAGGTACACGCGCATGAGTCGATGACAGTGCATTGCGTCATTACCCCGGTGCTGGAAGGGCGCACTCGGGCACGGGTGGTGATTGAGCTGCGCCCGATTGATCAGCAGTTAAAGGTCGAGCGCGAGGCCCGCCTGTTGGAGCAAGCGCGCGCGCATCGCGACCTGATCCGCAACTTAGCCCATGAAATCAAAAATCCGCTGGGCGGGATTCGTGGGGCCGCGCAATTATTGGAGCACGAGTTGCCAAACCGGGAGCTGCGTGAGTACACCCAAGTCATCATCAAAGAGTCGGATCGCCTGCAAGGTCTGATGGACCGCCTGCTCACCCCGCACCGCTTGCCCACGATTGGCGCGGTCAATATCCACGAAGTGCTCGAGCGCGTGCGTAGTGTGATGCGCGCCGAGTTTCCAATGGGGCTCACGGTGGTGCGTGACTACGATGCCAGCCTGCCTGAACTGCGCGGTGACAAAGAGCAATTGATCCAAGTGGTACTCAATATTGTGCGCAATGCGGCCCAAGCGATGGGGGTCGGAGACGATCTGATTGTCCCGCAGATCCGCACAGTCACCTTGCGCACGCGCATCGCCCGCCAGGTCACGCTCGCTACCGTGCGCCATCGCTTGGCACTGGACTTGCATATCATCGACAACGGGCCAGGAATCCCGGAATCGATTCGTGACCGGATTTTCGACCCACTGGTATCCGGGCGTGAAGGCGGCAGCGGCTTGGGCCTGACCTTGGCACAAACCTACGTGCAGGCTCACCACGGCGTGATTGAAGTTGAATCGCGTACCGGGTTCACCGATTTCAGGATTCTGCTGCCCTTGGCCTAAGATCTGACCGCACCAAGTCGGTGCATTCGGTCAAACCAAAGGAATTGCATGAAACCTGTTTGGATCGTTGACGACGACAAATCGATTCGCTGGGTACTCGAAAAAGCGCTGATCCGCGAAAACATTGAGTATCGGCTCTTCTCGTCCGCCGCCGAAGCGCTCAAAGCATTGGCGGTCGAGCCGCCGCAGGTTCTCGTCTCCGATATCCGCATGCCCGGGCCGTCGGGCTTGGAGTTGCTCAAAAAAGTCAAAGAAAAGCACCCCGGCCTGCCGGTCATCATCATGACCGCCTATTCCGACCTTGAAAGCGCCGTCGCCGCATTTCAGGGCGGTGCGTTTGAATATTTGCCCAAGCCGTTTGATGTCGACAATGCGCTTGAGCTGATTCGCCGCGCGCTGGAAGAATCGCAACGCGAAGTGAGCGCGGTTGAAGCACCGGTGGTCGCCCCCGAAATGCTCGGCCAGGCCCCGGCAATTCAGGAAGTGTTTCGCGCGATCGGGCGCTTGAGCCAGTCGCATGCCACGGTGCTGATAAATGGCGAATCGGGCACGGGCAAAGAATTGGTGGCGCTCGCGCTGCATCGCCATAGTCCGCGTGCGGGCAAGCCCTTCATTGCGCTCAATACCGCCGCGATTCCGAAAGACTTGCTCGAGTCCGAACTGTTTGGCCACGAGCGCGGAGCATTTACCGGCGCACAAACCATGCGCCGTGGGCGCTTTGAGCAGGCCGATCTTGGAACCTTGTTTTTAGATGAAATCGGCGATATGCCGGCCGAGTTGCAGACGCGACTCTTGCGGGTGCTTTCCGATGGGCAGTTCTATCGCGTCGGTGGGCATCAGCCGATCAAGGCCAATGTGCGGGTGATCGCGGCTACCCATCAAAATCTGGAAGAGCGGGTGCGCGAGGGCCTGTTCCGCGAAGATTTGTTCCACCGCTTGAACGTGATTCGCTTGAAGCTGCCAGCGCTGCGCGAGCGGCGCGAAGACATTCCGCTCTTGGCGCGTCATTTTCTGGCCAAAAGTGCGAAGGAGTTGGGCACTGAAATGAAACGGCTCTCTGAGCCGACGATGCGCTATTTGGGCAGCCTCGATTTGCCCGGCAATGTGCGGCAGCTCGAAAACTTGTGTCATTGGATTACGGTTATGGCCCCTGCGCAAACGGTGGAAGTGGCTGACCTGCCTAGCGAGCTGCGCGAGGCGATTTCGCAGGCATCTCGTCAAGCCACTACTTCTGGCGGCACAGGCACCCCGCTTGGAGCTGTCAGCCTGGCCGCCGTGCCAATCGCTGCGTCAAGTGCTGAACACTCGAATCGACTGGTCGGCGGCGATTGGGTGGCACTGCTCGAGCGCGAGGTGGACCGGCAGGTGGCCGAGGGCGGTCAGTCGATTGGCGATCAGCTCACCCGCAGTTTCGAGTCGGCGCTGATTCGCCGTGCCTTGGCGGCCACCAATGGGCGGCGGATTGAGGCGGCTACCCTGCTGGGTCTGGGCCGCAATACCATCACCCGAAAAATTGCGGAGCTGAAGATCGAAGCGTAGTGCTTTTCACTCAATCGGGCTTGATCCCGGCGCGCTTGACGATGTCACTCCAGATGCGCTGCTCGCTTTGAATGAATGCCGTAAATTCGGCTGGCGAGTTGCCACCAGCACTGGCGTTGTCATTGGCAAAACGCTCGGTCACGCTGCTTGAGCGCAGGGCCTTTTGTGACTCCGAATGCAGCTTGCTGATGACCGCAGGCGGCGTTCCCGCTGGTGCCATCAGCCCGTACCACTGCGAAGTCTCAAAATTCTTGTAGCCCAATTCGGCTACCGTTGGCACATCGGGCAGCGCCGCGATGCGCTGCGCCGTGCCCACCGCGAGCGCACGTAGTTTGCCCGAGCGAACATGTGACAGCAGCGCGGGTGTACCAGCGGAAGCCGCCTGGGTGCGCCCGGCGATCAAGTCGGTCAACTGTGGGCCGGTGCCGCGATACGGCACGTGCAGGATGAACATGCCCGCCACCAGTTTCAAGTACTCAAACGCCAGATGCCCGGCGCTGCCGTTGCCGGCCGAACCATAGGCCAGTTTGCCCGGGTTCTTTTTTGCATAAGCGATGAACTCGGGTAGCGTTTTGGCCGGTACATCGGTATGGCAAACGAACAGATTGGGCACTTTGGCCAGTAAGGTCACGGGCATGAAGTCGCGATTTACCTCGTAAGACTGCGGCGGGAGCATGTAGGGGTTGACGGCGAGGGTCCCGACGTGGCCCAAAATCAGGGTATGCCCGTCGGGCACGGCCTTGGCAACTTCGGTCATTGCCACCGTACCCGCGCCGCCCGGCTTGTTTTCCACATACACGTTTTGATTCAACTGGCGCGACAACTCGACGGCCACAGCGCGCGCCACAATCTCGGAGGTGCCGCCGGGGGCGAAAGGCACCACCAAGCGCACCGGCTTGGTGGGCCATTCCGCTTGCGCCCGAACGAATGAAGGTATCAAGGCTGGTGCGCCAGCGAGCGCGCCAGTGATTTGCAACAATGTGCGGCGGGTACGAAATGAAGTCATCGAATTTCTTTCGTCAATTGGATCAAAACTGGTAGCGGCGCAACCCGCCATCGACCGGGATTACTGTGCCCGTGATGTAGCTTGCCAACGGCGATGCCAAAAAACACACCATCGCGGCCATGTCCTCAGGTTTGCCGTAGCGGCCCACGGCAATTTCGTTTTCGGCCTGCCATTGTCGGTATTCAGGTGTGTAGTTGCGCAAAATCTGCTCACTCTCAATGCGTCCCGGCGGCAGCGAGTTGACCGTGATGCCGTGTTTGCCGACTTCACGCGACAAGCCCTTGGCCCATGAGTGGATCGCCGCTTTGGCGCAAAACGCGCCATTTACATTGTCCGGCTCCGATTTGCCGGTGATGTTGAGAATCCGCCCCCACTTGCGCGCCATCATCTGCGGCAGCAGGTGGCCGGTGAGTTGGCGGTGGCGCGTAAAGTTGAGCGTCATCGCTTCTAGCCATTGGTCCTCGCTGGCGTCCTTGCCAAACGGGCGGCTGCCACCGGCGTTGTTGACCAAAATATCGATCGAACCCAAGCCCGCCAGCGCTTCTAGCGCGATCCGCGCGGGCGACTCTTCCTGCATATTGTCCGCCTCAATCACGATCGGCTTGGCCCCGCCCGCCGCGACAATTTCTGCACTCAATTCGTCGAGCAAGTTACGGCGGCGCGCTGCCACGGCCAAATGCACACCTTCGCGCGCGAGTGCCAAGGCGATCCCGCGCCCGATCCCGGTCGAAGCGCCGGTGACGAGCGCGGTTTTTTGGTTGAGTTGCAAATTCATGGCGGAAGCGGGCCTCGGGGTAGTAGTCGGACCGAGCACTTTACCGCAAGCGCCACGGCGAAACTGCGGCAACGCACTGTACCTTGGCGGGTGGGTTGTCACTGCAACAATTTGCCTGGTGGCGCGGCATCGCTACCCCAAGTCGCCCCAACTCGCCCAAACGCGGATATATTGATGCTGCTACAACCACCAGCGGGGTTCGACGGGCATGGCTAGCTTGGTCTCACGCAGCACGCAAATTTTGGAGGCAACTCGCTCGCCAAGCTTCACGCGCGACTACGTAAAGGTCATGCGCGGAACCGAGGACGAATGGGCCACCGGCAAGGTGGAATGGTGGCGCGGCGACAAGAAGCTGGTGCAATACCGGCAAACCAAAGAAGACATTGGTGCGGTGTTCCATCTCCTGTTCTCGCGCGCCGATGGTGATCCGCTCTGGCTGCCGCGCTCGCTCGATCCGAAGGTGATTCTTGACATCGGGGCCGGGGTCGGCCTGAGTAGCCGCTATCTGGCGCACCGCTACCCCAAGGCATGGGTCTTCGCATTTGAAGCGATTCCCGGCCACCTCGAAATCCTTAAACGCAACGCGGGCTGGCAGCGTCGCATCATGGTGTGCCCATTTGGTTTAGGGCCGAAAAATATAGAGTATTTCGTTTCTTCGCCGGGGGTTGGCGACACTGAAACGGGCGCTGACGAACCGTTGGTCGCGGTAGACCGAGCAGGCGTGAATCGCCGCCTGGAGCGCAAATCAGGCTTGCAGAAAATTCAGATTCGCGAGATCAAGTCGGCCTTCAAGGAGTTTGGTGTCAAACGCGCTGACGTCATCCACCTCGATCTGACCGGCGGTGAGCTGGAATTGCTGATGGCGTTGCCACCGGACATCCTGCGTGGCACAGGTTGGATTTACGGCACGCTGCATACCGACGACTCGATGCGCCACCTCGATTTCAAGGTACTGAACTTTCTCTCAGAATGGTTTGAGATCGATGTGCACAAGCCAATGGGTGCCAGGCGCTACGCCTTTGATGCCTGCAACCGCCAGATTGCGGCCAGTTACGCTACCTTCCGGCGCGCGCGCCGGGCCGACGACACACTTGAGATGAGTGGCTGAAGAAGCCCGCCCAGTAATCTTCTTCAGGCAGTCTATAGAGCGTTGAAAACTGCCGTACTGGTGGTCACGGTGCAGTATTCGCCATGCAGGTTTGCCAGCGATAAATCATGCACTTCCTGGGCGTGGCGCAAGGTGCCGCCCCAGTCGCGCTTGGCAAAAGTAAAGCAGGCATCTTCGATCAGCCAGGCCGAAAAGCCCAGGTTGCCTGCCATCCGTACCGTGGCCTCGACCGAATTGCTGGTGCTCACCCCGGCGAAGAGCAGCTGGCGCACCCCGGCGGCGCGCAGGCGCTCTTCAAGCTTGGTGCCAATAAAGGCGCTGTTGGTCTGCTTCGGAACTACCATTTCCCCCAGCAACGGCATCGCTTCGGCCTTGAAAGCATGCCCAGCCTGACCTGGTCGATAGGTCGATTGCGGCTCGACTGAGTCGTGCCGAACGTGGATCAAGGGCCGCTGGGCCGCACGCCAGGCTGCGAGCAGCGTGGCGACCACTGCCTCAGCCTGCGGGTGGTTGCGCGGCCCCCAGCTGGGGTGGTCAACCGCTTGTTGCAGGTCGATCAAAATCAGGGTGGCGTTGGGGTCAAGTGTGAGCATGCAGGGAAGATTGCTGGCGGGTAGACTGGCGGCCCATGAGCATACCCGATTCAGTTGCGCTGCCATCTGTCACGCTGTTAGACGGCATGGGGGCACGTCTGCTTGCGGCCTGTGGGGCAGCTCTGCCCGATTTGAGTGCCGTGAACGTGCTGGTTCCGCATGCACGGCTGATTGCACCAGTTAAGCGAGCCTGTGCCAACGCGGCCGCCGCACAAGGCTTTGCAGTCATCCTGCCGCCGCAGGTACGCACCTGGCGCGGCTGGGCGGAGGAGTTGGGCGTTGCGCTCACTGCCGCAGGCCAGCCCTCGCCGATGACCACGCTCGCTCGCCTGGCATTTGTGGCGCGCCATTTGCAGCGCGCTGGGTTGTTGCCAGGCGACGCAGCGGCGCAAGCGCGCGGCAGTTGGCGGCTTGCGCGCGGGGTGCTGCGCTTGGTCGATGCACTGACCGAAGCGGCTTGGGCGCGTGGCCGGAGTGGTGCCGATGCTGCTGACGTGGAGGCATTTTTGACGCGCCTTAAATTCGCCTACGGCAGCGCCGCCAGCGTCGCCGAGCGCCAGTTGGAAGCTGAGTCGCGGCTGGTGTTTTCCGTCTGGCAAGCCCTGATTGCCGATGCCCAAGCGCCGGACCCGGTGGCGTTTCGTCTGCGCGCGCTGGAGCAGATCAAGCCAGATGCCGACGCGCCACTCTTCGTGCTCACCCATGCGTCGGCCGCGCTCACGGCGGTGGAGCGGCGCTTGATCGCCAGCTACGAAATGCGTGCGCCGGTGCACATCATCAGCGCGCCGGTAGAGACCGCGAGCGCAGTGCTGCTTGATTGCGCTTGGAATGGCGGGCCCGCACTCACCCCTACCTCTGGGGCCGCCTTGCACCAAGTCAGCATACTCGCCGCCCGCTCCCTTGAAGCCGAAGCCCGCGCCGGGGTGCAGCAAATCCACGCCTGGCTGGCGGCCGGCCTGCGCGAGATTGCCATCGTCGCGCTTGATCGCGCGTCGGCCAGGCGGTTGCGCGCGCTGCTGGAGCGCGACCAGATACTGCTTGAAGACGAAGGCGGGTGGCGGCTTTCCACCACCAGCGCGGCGGCGGCGGTGATGCGTCTGATTGATTTGGCCCACGTCGGGGTGGCGCGGGCCGACTACCGCGAAGTGCTCGATTTATTGAAATCGCCGCTGGTGTTTGCCGACCTGCAGGCGGCGCACAAATCGGCCGCGCTCAAGGTGATTGAGCGCGCGCTTACGCAGGCGCAGGCCTCGACCGGCTTGGCGACGATGGTAGGTGCGGTGCGCGCGGTCCGCTACGGAAACCCCCATCACTCTGGGGAAATGGCTGAAGAGTCAATCCCAGAGCGGCTCTTGGGGCGTTTGCAAGCGGTGCTCACGCAGTTTGGCGTGCTCGCCCGGCGCGCCCGCGCCAGCAGCACGCTAGGCGATTGGTTTAGCCAGTGCCAGGCGGCGCTGGAGTCGCTGGGCATGCTCAATACGCTGCGAGCAGACGTGGCCGGGCAGCAGGTGCTGATAGCGCTCGATGATGCCGCCGTGCAACTGCAAGGCCTAAGCGGCGAAGTTGCGGTCCAGCCACTGACTGTATGGCGCGATCTGGTTGCCGAACTATTCGAGACCACCGAATTTCGCGACCCGCGCATTTCCAGCTCGATCAAGCTTACCCAACTCAATGCCATGCCCCTGCGCCAGTTTGAGGCGGTGCTGGTGGTCGGGGCCGACGGCGCGCATCTCTTGCCCCCGCCGCCGGAGTTGCCACTGGTTAAGTCCAGCGTGCGCCGCGATTTTGGCCTGCCAGGCGCGGATGAAAATCGCGCCGAGACGCGCGCAACGCTCGCCTGGCTGGTCGCCTCGGCAGGGGCACTTACTTTCACCTGGCAAGCGCAGCGCGGCAAGCGACCTGTGCCAATGGCCGCAGAACTGGAGCTGCTGGAGCGCGCGCATCGGCGCTGCTTCGGCCTCTCGCTATTGAGCGCGGCAGGCGAACCGGCAGTTGACCCAATTGCCATGCCAGGCGGCCCGACGCAGAGCGCTGCGCCAAGTGCCGTGGCGCTTTTGCCCACACGGGTTTCGGTGAGCGGCTATGCCAGCCTGATCGCCTGCCCCTACCAGTTTTTTGCGCGCAGCCTGCTGCGTTTGCGTGAAGAGGACGAGATTCGCCTCAATGCCGATCAGCGCGATGTCGGCCTCTTGCTGCATCGGGTACTGAATCGCTTGCATAGCCAAGTGCCACGCTTTACTGGCTCGGCGCTGACGGATTTGCAGGCTCGGTTTTCGTCACTCGCGCGCGAAGAAGCGACGCACTTGGTGGGGGCACAATACCTCGCGCTGGGCTGGCTGGCGCGCTTTACGGCGGCGTTTCCGGCCTATGCGCAATGGCAAGTCAAGCGCGAAGCGGCGGGCTGGGCTTTCGCGCAAGGTGAAATCAAGGCTGAGTGCCACTTTGAGGTAGACGAGCAAACCCGCGTCTCGCTCTATGGCAGGCTGGACCGGGTCGATCAACGCACTGCCGATAGTGGCGCTGGTGAAGTCGCGGTGCTCGATTACAAAACCCAAGGGCGTGAAACCCTGCGCGGACGCGCCAAGCACGCCGGTGAAGATGTCCAGCTCAGCAGCTACGCGCTGCTCCAGTGCGGGCTGCAGCCGGTGACCGAAGCGCTCTACCTGCCGCTGCGCCCTGATAAAGACGGCAAGCTCGACCAGCCGCATTTTTTGCCCACTGACATGCTCGATGGCATGGCTGAAGAGGCGCGCCTGGTAAGCCTCTTCAAGTATTTGCATGCGGGTGCGGCAATGCCCGCCAATGCTGCCGCTACAGTATGTGCGGTCTGTGAGATGCGTGGCGTGTGCCGCCGCTCTTTCACCGACGAGGCGGACGAGTTTGGCGAGACACTTCAATCCGGCGAGGTTGCATGAGCCTGGAACCGAGCAGCGCAAATTTTTACGCCACTGCGCTCGACCCCGCGCGTTCGGTGATTGTCGAAGCCTGTGCGGGCAGTGGCAAAACCTGGCTGCTCGCTTCCCGCATGCTGCGCCTCTTGCTCGAAGGCGTGACCCCGCCTGAGTTGCTCGCCATCACCTTCACTAACAAAGCTGCGCGCGAAATGGAAGAGCGGCTGGTCAGTTGGTGCGCGCATCTGGCCGAATGCGACGACCAAACCGCCACCGAGTTTTTGCTGGAGCGGGCTGTGCCGCGCGAGCGTGTGGCCGAACTTTTGCCACGGGCACGCGGGCTTTACACGCGGCTCTTGACCGCGCAGCCTGGCTTGAATGTGCGCACCTATCACAGCTGGTTTGGCGATTTGATCGCCCGCGCGCCGCTCTTTTCGCCCTATGCACATGATTCCACGCTCGATGAAGCGGGTGACGAATTGCATGCCGAAGCCTGGCGGCGCGCCGGGGCGCGTTGGGTATTGTGGACTGACGCGCAGGAGTTGGAGCCAGACGCAGGCCCAAGCCGCACGCCGCAGACCCTGGCGTTTCGCGAACTCTGTGCGTTGGTGGGGGTTCACAAGGCAGAAAAGCTGGTCAACGCCTGCTTGGCCAAGCGGGTTGAATGGCAGGCCTTCACCGAGCACTG
Source organism: Burkholderiales bacterium (assembly GCA_031362865.1). Classification (GTDB taxonomy): domain Bacteria; phylum Pseudomonadota; class Gammaproteobacteria; order Burkholderiales; family JAEUOS01; genus JANLTH01. The sequence goes on from JANLTH010000176.1 coordinate 46,603, forward strand.
CACCAGCCCTGAAGAGGCGCAAACCTTCGCCTTGCAGGAGTTGGCGGATGCGCTGGAGATTGACCCTAACGAAGCGCCTCAAGACGCACTGAATCGCGATACCGCCTTGCTCGCCCAGCTACGCGGCTACATCGAGCTGGTACAAGACCGCAGCGATACCTGGGCCGCCACGGCGGGGGCGCTGGGCGAACTCGTGCTGCAAGTGGAAGAGGGCGCGCCCGCCGCCGCGTGGTGGGATGAGCTGCGGCTGATTTTTTTGCGCAAAGACGGCGAGGCGCGGGTCTTCAAACGCTCAGCCGCGCAAGATAAAAAGCGTGGGGCTGAGCGCGAGAGCGCGGCTGAAACCTTGCACTTCACGCTGGCTGGGCGCATGTGGGAGATCGAGGCCGCAATTGCCGCGCATGCGCAGTGGGAGCTCAACCGGCTGGTGCTGAGCGTCGCGCAAGACGTGCTTTACGAGCTCGAACAATTGAAGGGCTTGCGCAACGTGCACGACTTCGCCGACCTTGAGTGGCGCGCCTGGACGCTGGTCGCGTACGACGAGAGCGCCGCCTACGTGCAAGCGCGGCTCGACGCGCGCTATCGGCATTTGTTGCTCGACGAGTTTCAAGACACCAACCCCTTGCAGTGGAAAATTTTGCAAAACTGGCTTTCCGCCTACGGGGCGGATACGGCCAAGCCTTCGGTGTTTTTGGTGGGCGACCCCAAGCAGGCGATTTATCGCTTCAGGCGTGCTGATGCGCGTGTGTTCGATGCCGCAAGAAGCTTGCTGGAAGCCGATTTTGGGGCGGTCACCCTGATTCAGCAGCACACTCGGCGTAATGCGCAAGCCGTGGTCGATGTTGTCAACCAAGTGTTCGAGCCGCTGGAGGCGAGCGGGGAGTTTGCCCATTTTGTCGCCCACACGACTGCGCGCAGTAGCGAGCCAGGTGAAGTCATCGTGCTGCCCTTGGCGGTCGCTACGGCTGACGGCGAAACCAGCACAATCGATGGTGCTTCGCCAGCCGAACCGCAAACGCTGCGTCAGCCCTTGAGCATGCCAGCTCCCGACCAAGCGCCCAGCTTGCATGTGGACGAAGCTAGCGGGGTTGCCGAAAAAATCAAGGCGCTGGTAGACCGACACACGCTTGATCACGCAGCGCCGGGCGGGCCGCGTGCCACCCAGTATCGCGATGTGCTCGTGTTGGTGCGCAGCCGCACCCATGTGCATCACTTGGAGGCGGCGCTGGCCGCACGCGATGTGCCGGTAATCTCGGCGCGGCGCGGCGGTCTCACCAGTACGCTCGAAGCGCAAGACCTGCAAGCGCTGCTGGGCTTTTTGATCGCGCCGTTTAACAATCTGGCCTTGGCCCATGCACTGAAGTCGCCACTGTTCGGAGCTGCTGATGACGACCTGGTGGCACTCGCTTCGGCCGCTCTGAAAGGTGAACCTGATGTGCAGGATTGGTGGCCTTGCCTGCAAGCCTTGGCAGCCCCTTCTGCAGCATTGCTGCGCGCTCGGCAACTGTTGGGCGAGTGGCTGGGCTTGACCGGGCTTTTGCCCACCCACGACTTGCTCGACCGTATTTATCACCAAGCCGACGCGATCAACGCCTATCGTGCCAGCGTGCCGCCGTGGCGGGCCGCTCAGGTGCAGGCCAATCTGGAAGCCTTCATCGCACTCAGTCTGGAAGTGGAATCAGGCCGCTACGCAAGTGTGCCACGCTTTATCGAGCGACTTAAACGCTATGCCAGCGATGCCAATTCCGCCCCCGACGAGGGTGAAGACACCCGCGAAAACGCCGTACGGGTGATGACAATTCACGCCGCCAAAGGGCTGGAAGCGCCCATCGTCTTTTTAGTTGGTGCCAACAGCCAACACAAACCTGCCGAGTATGCCGATGTGCTGGTCGAGTGGTTGCCCAAGGAGCCGCGCCCCACCAGGTTCGTCGCCTTCGACACCAAGCCCAAAGCGGGCATTGCGGCCACCTGGTTTGCGCGCGAAGAGGAGCTGGCGGCACGGGAGAATTTGAACTTGCTCTACGTCGCCATGACGCGCGCTCGTGATCTGCTGGTGTTGAGCGGCGTGGCGCGAAAAAAGGCGGCAGGCACGAGCTGGTATGCGCGGGTGGCGGAGGTGGTTGCCGAGACATCCGACAGCGGCCCCGATGAACTCGCCCCGCTCTCTGAGGCCGCCGCAGACGAACTCCCCGCTCTTGCCGGGAGCGCGGGGCGCGCGGTGGCCGCCACCAACAAGCCCGCCGCCACCCCTATCGGCAGCCGCAGCAACTTCCAAACCACGGCTGCCACCCGCGCCGGTGAAGCCCTGCACGCAGCTCTCGACATTGCCTCAAGAGGCAAGCCTATCGTGCTTCTTCAGGCATCTCCTCGCGGTCTCGCCAAGCCTGAAATCGAGCTGGCATGGCGGCGTGCCCACGAAATCATCACCGCACCTGCGCTGTCTCTCTTCTTCACCGATGCAAACATCGTGCAGGCTCACAACGAAGTCGAATTGGTTGCCCATGGGAAGTTGTTGCGGATTGATCGTTTGGTGCATACCACCGAGACGATTTGGGTGCTGGACTACAAGTTGCGCCTTACCCTGGCAAGCGCTGCGGCCTACGCTGCGCAAATCGAGCAATACGCCGCAGCGGTTGCGCTCCTCTACGCCCAAAAAACGGTGCGCGCCGCGCTGATCGACTGCACTGCCTGCACATACCAAGAAATTGCCGTGGTCTAATCCCGCCTATGACAACCACTTCCACTACTTCCACTACTTCCACCACCTCCACTTTCAAGCGCATCGGCCTGGTCGGTAAATATCAAAGCGTTGGCTTGGCCGACACGCTCGCGGAGATCGCCAATCACTTGCGCGAGCGTGGCTATGAGGTGGTGCTTGAGCGCGACACCGCAGAAAACGTGGGGCTGGAAGACTATCGCTCTGTGCCCGCGAGCGAGTTGGGAAAGGCAATTGATGTCGGCATCGTGGTCGGTGGCGATGGCACGATGCTCTCGATTGCGCGTATTTTGGCCCCCGACAAAGTACCGTTGATCGGCATCAATCAGGGGCGCTTGGGCTTTATGACCGATATTGCCATGCGCGAAAAAGAGCCTGCGCTCGACGCGATTTTGGCCGGGGAGTATGAAACTGAAGACCGCGACATCCTGCAGGCAGCGGTGACGCGCCAGGGCCAGGTGCTGCTCGACACGCTCGCTTTGAACGATGCGGTAGTCAGCCGTGGCGCGGTGGGCGGGATGATCGAACTCTCGGTGCACATCGACGGCAAGTTTGTCTACAACCAGCGATCCGACGGCTTGATTGTGGCTACGCCAACCGGTTCTACCGCCTACGCGCTGTCAGCCAATGGCCCGATCCTGCATCCGAACTTGGCCGCAATTGTGCTGGTTCCGGTGGCACCGCACGCTCTGTCGAATCGCCCGATTGCGCTCTCGGACGATTGCACCGTTGAAATGGTGCTCACGCGCGGCCGCGATGCGGGCGCTCACTTCGACGGGCAAGCGCACTTCACGCTGCAAGAGCGCGACCGTGTCACAGTGCGCCGCTCAGAACACAAAATCCGCTTCCTCCACCCGGTGGGCTACGACTACTTCAAGATGCTGCGGCAAAAATTGAACTGGAGTGCGCTGCCCTCGGAAAATCTGGGCTCGTAAGCGCCATGCTGCAATTTCTCTCGATTCGTGATTTTGTCATTGTTGACCAACTGGACCTCGATCTGAGTGCCGGTGGTTTCACGGTTTTCACCGGCGAAACCGGCGCGGGCAAATCGATTCTGGTGGATGCACTAAGCCTGATTTTGGGCGCGCGCGGCGATGCCGGGTGGGTACGCCAAGGTGCGAAACACGCCGAAATCAGCGCCGAATTCAATGTCGCAGCGCTCACCGAATTGCAGGAGTGGTTGGCCGAACATGCCTTGAATGACGCGCAAGATGCGAAATCTTGCGTGCTGCGCCGCTTGATCGACGCGCAAGGCCGTTCGCGGGCTTTTATCAACGGGCGTGCTGCACCGTTGGCCCAACTGAAGGAAGTGGGCGAGCAACTGGTTGACATTCATGGCCAGCACGCCCATCAACTGCTGTTGAAGCCAGATGCACAGCGTGCGCTGCTCGACCAGCATGCGGGCTTGGGCGACCAAGTGACCCGGGTGCGCGAAGCTTTTCGGGTGCTGGTTCAGGCGAAGAAAATTCGGGTTGACGCGCAGAACAACGCACGCACCTTACAAGCCGAGCGCGAACGCATCGAATGGCAGGCCGCAGAGCTCACCAAGCTCAACCCGCAGCCCGGTGAGTGGGACTTGGTGACGGCTGAACATTCGCGCCTGACCCACACCGCCAGCCTGATTGAAGGCGCGCAAGCCGCGCTCGAATCGTTGAGCGACAGTGACCACGCGGTACTTTCGCAACTCAACACTGTGGCGGCCAAACTGGAGCAACTGACCGGCTACGACGCTGGATTAAAAGCCGTGCTGGAGATGGTGGAACCGGCGCGCATCCAAGTGCAAGAAGCCGGGCGTGAGTTGAACGCCTACCTGCGCCGCGCCAACCTGGACCCCGAGCGCTTGAGCGAAGTCGGCACGCGCATGGAGCAACTGCACTCGACCGGGCGCAAATTTCGCCTGAAGCCCGATGAACTGCCGGCCGAGCACATGCGCCTTCAGGCCAGGCTCGCTGAGCTTGATGTCGCGGCCGATCTTGAAGCACTCGAACGGGTCGAAGCCGCCGCCCACACTGCGTATCTGGTGGTAGCTAAATCGCTGACCGCTGCGCGCCGCAAGGCGGCACTGGAACTCTCGCGCAATGTCACGCAATCGATGCAAACCCTGGCGATGGACGGCGGCAAGTTTGCGATTGAGCTGCGGCCACTGACCGAAGGCGTGGCGCACGGTATGGAAGAGATTGACTTCCTCGTGGCCGGCCATGCGGGCGTTGAACCCAGGCCCTTGCTCAAGGTCGCTTCAGGTGGAGAACTGTCGCGCATCAGCTTGGCGATTCAGGTGATC
>JANLTH010000151.1:0-3266 GCA_031362865.1 Burkholderiales bacterium
TCGGGTTGCCGCTGGTGGCCTATTTTGATGCTGGGCGTTTGAACGAAATCATCGCCGAGTTTGAAGCCGACGGCTGCCTTGTTTTTAACCCCCACGTGTACACTATTGAAGATGGTGGGATGAAAGAAATTGACTTAGCGCAGATCGAGTTCAAGAAGATTGCTGATCCGCACGGGTTGATGAATCCTGGCAAAACACGCGGTTGGAATGTCGCCATGGCGACACCCTAAGTTTTTACTTTTCTGGAGAGAAGACACCATGAAATTACTGCAATCCATCCTTGGCCTTGGCTTGGGCCTGGCTGCTACCAGCGGCGCGTTTGGGCAAGAAAAAGTCACTTTTGCCACCAACTGGAAAGCGCAAGCCGGGCACGGCGGTTTTTATCAAGCAGTGGCCGACGGCACGTACAAAAAATTGGGTCTCGATGTAGAGATTCAAATGGGAGGGCCACAGGTCAATAATCGGCCATTGTTGGCGGCCGGCAAGATCGACTTTTTGATGGCAGGCAATCTGCTGCTTTCGTTTGACCATGTCAAAAATGGTGTGCCCACCGTGGTGGTGGCCTCGATTTTTCAGAAAGATCCGCAAGTCATCATCGCCCACCCAGGTCAGGGCTACGACACGTGGGCCGACCTGAAAAAAGCGCCCACCGCATTCATCTCAAAAGACGGGCAATTCAGCTTTTGGCAATGGATGAAAGCCGATCACGGCTTTAAAGATGAGCAGCTAAAGCCCTATACCTTCAATTCCGGTCCGTTCTTGGCCGACAAAAAATCGGTGCAGCAAGGCTATGGCATCTCGGAGCCGATTTCGATCAAAAAAGCCGCGGGATTTGACCCGGTAGTGCATTTGCTCGCAGACCAAGGTTTTTCAACCTACTCGACCACGATTGAAACGCGCTGGGACTTGGTGCGCACCAAGCCTGAGACTGTGCGCAAGTTCGTCGAAGGCTCGATCATCGGTTGGAACAATTACCTCTACGGCGACCGCAAAGCGGCGAACGAGCTCATCAAGAAATCGAACCCGGAAGCGACCGACGAATTGCTCGATGCATCGCTCGCGCTGATGAAGAAACTGGGCATCGTTGATTCTGGCGAGGCGCTGACCAACGGGATCGGCGCGATGAGTGAGGCGCGCATCAAAGACTTCCACGACAAGATGGTCAAGGCAGGCTTGTACAAAGCCGGTGAAGTCGATTTGAGCAAGGTTGCCACTACCCAGTTTGTGAACAAGAAATTGGGCATGGATGTGAAGCAAAAACTGGGCGGCAAGTAGTCAGCTCGTGGGTGGCAGGTGAAACTTCTCATCATCTATTGCCACCCCGATCCAGAGAGCCTTAACGCGGCCTTGCTGAAGTCGGCGCAAGCTGCGCTGGCGCGGCGGCATGAGGTCAAAGTGATTGACCTCTATGCCGAACAGTTTGACCCGGTACTGACTCTGGAAGAGCGCACCGCTTACCTCGACAACACCGCGTTGATTGCCGCACGAGTCCAGCCGCATATCGACCTGCTGCGCTGGGCGGAAGGCCTGGTGTTCATTTACCCCACCTGGTTTTATGGCGTACCGGCACTGCTCAAAGGCTGGTTTGAGCGCGTTTGGCTGCCGGGCTTGGCGTTTCTGCCGCCGGCGCGAAAAGGGGCGACGGCGCGGCCCGGCATGCAGCATATCCGTCTGTTGATCGGGGTGACAACGTCGGGCTCGCCCTGGTGGTGGCTGCGCTGGATTGGCGACCCTGGCAAAGCGTTTCTGCTGCGTGGCATCCGCGCGATTTGTGCGCCGCTGTGCAAAACCAAGTGGCTGCAACTGCACAATATGAACAATGTCACACTGGCAGACCGCGAGCGTTTTCTGGCGCGGGTGACCAAAACTTTTCAGGCGATTTGAGATGAACCCAAGCGCTAAGCTATCGACTACCGGCCAGCCACTGGCGCGCTACGCGGCTAAAAAGCGCGTCGGCGATTTCGTTTTTATGTCCGGTGTGATCGCGGTCGATCCGCAGTCAGGCAGCGTGGTGTCGCGCTATGCCGATCTACCCGAAGCCGCGCGCCGCGCGCTAGGTGAAACCGGCGAGCTCTCGGTAGATATTTTTGAAGCGCCGATCCTCACACAAAGCTGGTTTGTGCTCAAGCGCATCGAAGCCTTGATTGAAGAGGAGGGCGGCACGATGGCCGACGTGTTCAAGCTGGTGCAATACTTCCGCGACCTGCGTCACTACCCCTACTACAACCGGGTACGCAGGCTCTTCTACCCGCAAGATCCGCCGGTTTCCACGATTGTGGAGGTGTCGCGCATGCTGCCCTCTGATGCCGTGCTAATTGAGGTCGAAGCGACCGCCTATGTGCCGCGATAATCACTGGTAGTGCCGCGAAGAGCGGCCACCAGTAAGCGTCTTCAGGCACTACGCGGCGGCCGTCACCCGGTTGCGGCCGCCTTCCTTGGCGGCGTACATTGCTTGATCGGCGCGTTCCAGCAGCACTTCAAGTGCGTCGCCAGGCTGCCACGCAGCCACACCAATCGAGACGGTAACGCGCAATTGAGCATGCGCACCGCTCCAGTCATAATTCTCGGTGGCAGCTCGCACCCGCTCCAGGGGAATCAGTGCTTGAGGGGCCGTGGTTTCTTGCAGGAGCATCACAAACTCCTCTCCGCCATAACGCGCGAAGCCGTCGGTGTCGCGCAAGCCTTTTTGCACGACCTGGGCAAATCCTTTCAGCGCGGCATCACCCACCAAGTGGCCGAAGCGGTCGTTGATCGATTTGAACTTATCCAAATCAAATAGCGCCACACAAAAGCCTCGCTTGGTTCGCAGGGCGCGCGCCTCCTCCGCACGCAGCATCTCCATAAAATGGCGGCGGTTGAAGACTTGGGTGAGTTCATCATGGCGCGCCATGTTCTCGATTTTCTCGATCATCACATGCAGCTCGCGGTTGCGCTTGCGAATCGCTTCGCGCAGACCACTCACGTACTCGCTGGTGAAGAAAAAGCGCGCGACCGCCATCACAAAAAAGAGCCAAAGCAGCAGCACTTCCTGGCGACTGTTTAACGCGACGGGCAGCTTGTCGTGCCCGCTCAAGACCACAAAGGAGCCGAGTGCTACCAGCACCCACCCGATCATAATTCCGCGCCGGCTGAACTGAATTACGCCGAAGAGGAAGATGATGAACATGTTGATCAGAAAGATGAACGTGAGCTGCGGCACATAAATCATCAAGCCCAGTTGCAGCAGGCCGCAGGTGGTCATGTGTGGGTAGGTCATGCTGGGGTCG
>JANLTH010000184.1:0-13056 GCA_031362865.1 Burkholderiales bacterium
GCGCTGGATGGTGGTGTCGCTCACCCCCGCCAGCGTGCAGGTGCTCCACTGCATGGCACCTTCTGGTTGTGTCTGGGTCATCGGGCGCACGATCTCGCCTGCATCCACCTTCGGTTTGCGCCCGCCGCGCGGCAAGTCTCGCTCGATGGCAGCAAATCCGCCAGCGGCATATCTGCGGCGCCAACGTCCGGCTTGCACCCGGCCCCCGTCGAGCATTTCGCCAATGTCGTAGTTGTCGAATCCATCGGCCGCCAAGAGCACGATGCCTGCGCGCCCTCAAGCAGCCTGCTTTGCGCCTGCCATCGCCAAAAACCCCAGCAACGCCTCCAGCACCGCATCCGGCGCTTCCGCCATCAAGTTGTGTCCGCTGTGCGCAATCTCCACAAGCTTCGCAACGCTGATCGCCGCTGCTAACGCCCGCCCTGATTTCGCCGGGGTCATCAGGTCGCGCTTGCCCAGTATCGCCAGCGTCGGGCAGCGTACCTGTGCCGCGCGCTCGGCCCCGGCAGCATAGGCATTACACGCGACAAAATCGTTGTGCATGACCGTTTTGGCGATGCGCTGCATCAAGCGCAGATTTTGCCCGGGAATCCAAAACCCTGGGCCAGGGTTGGAGGGTTTGTGGGCCCAGGCTGAGTGCGACCAGATGTTGACCATGTCTTGCGCCAGCGGCTCGTTGTCGCGGGTGGCGTTGAGCAACTCTTCGCCCACTTTCATCGGGTTGGCGGTGCCCACCAATACCAAGCCTTCGACGCGCTCGGCAAAGCGCCCTGCCACCTCCAGCGCAATCAGCGAACCCATGCTGTGGCCTACTAGGGCGGCGCGCTGCACTCCGGTTGCATCGAGCAGCGCGATCAGCCAATCGGCCATCGCCTCCACCGTGGGCAAGGCGGGGCCCTCGCTGCGGTGATGCCCTGGTAAATCGACCGCGAGCACGTTGTAGCCATGGTGCGCCAGATAGCGCGATTGCAAGATCCAAACGCTGTGATCGTGCTCCGCGCCGTGGATGAAAACGACGGTGGGTTGGGCCGCATTTAAGGCGGGTTTGCCGCCCAGGTAGGCGTAAGCCGTTTTACTGTTGATGGTCAGTTCCATAGGTCAGGCTTTCTGCGCCGCTTTGAGGCCGCGGCCCAAGTCTTCGAGCAAGTCGCTCACGTCTTCCAAGCCAATCGAAAGGCGTATCGTGCCACCTTTAATGCCTGCTGCCTGCAAGGCCGCTTCGTCCATGCGAAAGTGGGTGGTGGAAGCCGGGTGAATCACCAGCGATTTGGCGTCGCCCACATTGGCCAAGTGTGAGAACCATTTGAGCGATTCGACAAAGCGCCTGCCCGCAGCGCGGTCGCCTTTGATGTTGAAGCTGAACACCGCGCCGCAACCGCGTGGCAGTAGCGTTTTGGCCAGTTCGTAGTCCGGGTGCTCGGGTAGCTCGGGGTAGGCAATGGATTCCACGCCGGGGTGCTTGGAGAGAAATTCGACCACTTTGCGGGTGTTGCTCACATGGCGGTCCATGCGCAGTGAAAGTGTTTCCATGCCTTGCAAAATCTGGAAAGCGACGAACGGGCTCATGCAGGCCCCGAAGTCGCGCAGGCCTTCGCGGCGAGCGCGCAAACTGAAGGGTGCGACTGTGCTTTCTTCGGCGAAATTCATGCCGTGAAAGCCCTCATAGGGCGAGGTCAATTCAGGGAATTTGCCGGAGGCCAGCCAATCAAAAGTGCCGCCATCGACCAGCACACCGCCCACCACCGTGCCGTGCCCAGAGAGAAATTTAGTGGCTGAGTGGTAGAGCAAATCAGCGCCCAGATCGAAAGGCTTGATCAAGTAAGGCGTGGTGAAGGTGGAATCGACAAACAAGGGGATTTTGTGCTCATGCGCCAACTGCGCCAGCACCGGGATGTTGAGCACGTCCAGCCCCGGGTTGCCGAGGGTTTCGCCAAACAGGCATTTGGTGTTGGGGCGGATCGCGGCGCGCCAGGCATCAATGTCACGCGGCTTCACGAAAGTAGTTTCAATGCCGAAGCGAGCCAGTGTGTAGTGCAGCAAGTTGTGCGAGCCGCCATAGAGCGCGCTCGACGCCACAATGTGCGAACCTGCTCCGGCCATGGTCGAAAGCCCCAGGTGCAGGGCGGCTTGCCCGCTTGCCACCGCTAACCCGGCGACCCCGCCTTCGAGTGCAGCCATCCGTTCCTCGAAAACCGCATTCGTTGGGTTGGAAATGCGCGAATAGACATGCCCGGCCCGTTCCATGTTGAAGAGCGCGGCCGCATGGTCGGAGTCTTTGAAAACGAAGGAAGTTGAGAGGTAAATCGGCGTGGCGCGTGCGCCGGTTTCAGGGTCGGGCACGGCACCAGCGTGCAATGCAAGGGTGTCAAATCCGGGGTAATTGGGGGCGCTCATCGAAGGCTCAGCAGGTCAGTCATCAAAAGTGGGTTGAAATTGGCTAGAAAGCGCCGCAAACTCAGAATGATGCTACCACGCGAAGGAATTGTGCTCTGGCAAGGGCGGACGTTTCCATTTGTGCAAAAATCGGTGAAAGAACTTATTCCATTCGCATGAAAACGCTCCTCTCATTACTCTCCATCGACGTTGACGATCCGCAGGCTGACAGCAAGGCCGAGGCGTTTTGGCACGAGCATGCCGATCTCACCCAGGCGATGTTGCGCGCCGCTGCACTGCCCGCGCTGGGCAGTCGGCGCAAGCTGGAGGCAGCCGATTTGCTGCCCATGTTGGGCATGGGCACGGTCAAGTCGCTCGCTCGGGGCCTAACGCTTGCGCGTCAAGGTCTGGCATTCAACGGGCTGATGGCAGGTTTGGCCGCTCAGTTGATCGCGCAGCGCGTGCCGGTATCGCACCCGGAGGCCGCCTTGTTCGCGGCCTGGTTGTTCGATCATGCGACTCCCGAAGATGCGCCGGCTACGCAGGCTTTTCCGGACGCTGAGCTGCGTGCCGAAATTCTTCAACACCGCGAGTTAAGCCTGACCCCGCCGCTTGATGGTGACCGCGTTTCCCTAGTGGCGCAATGTGTCGCACTTGGGCAGTGGATGAGCCACAACACGCTCGAAACGGAGGGTGGGCGCACACAATTGGTGAACCGTGCCGCGCGGCTTGGGCTCGATCCAGCAGCTGTGCGCACGATGCTGCCAGACCTGCTCAAGCAGCTCGCCGGTTGGGGTGCAGTGGTGGGCCACACATTGCAATTGCCCTGGGACGTTGCTGCTGCCGCTAAACCGCTGGCGGCCGATACCGAAGCGCTCGCCACCGAGCTGGCGCGGGTCTATCACTACTTGGTACAAAACTCGACCACCGATGCAGAGACTGGTCTGGCCAACCGTCGTTACGCGATTGCGCGCCTGGAAACTGAATGGGCGGCGGCGCGGCGGCGCGGCGGCGTGCTCTCGTTTGTGGCGATTGAAACCGATACCGCCGGAGCTGCCATGCAGGTCGGCCGCGTGCTCAAAGAAACCGCGCGCATGCAAGATGTGGTTTGCCGGATGGGTGACGAGCGCTTTGGCGTGGTCTGCGTCGATACCGGCGTGATCGAAGCGGGCATGGCGGCGGCGCGCCTGTGTCGTGCGGTGGGCGATGCCCAATTGACAGCCGCGAGCCAGTCGGTCACTGTCAGCCTGGGCGTGGCGGCGCTTGACTCCACGATTTCGAGTGTGGACGAATTCATGCGCCGCGCCTATGATGCAAGCCATGCCGCAAGTGCGCAGGGCGGCAACCGCTACGTGGTCTGGGCTGACGCGCCCGGGTAGCGCGATTTTTGCACTCGATTGCGTTTGATTGCAGCCGATTGCATTCGCAGTTCCCACCATGTGCCATTGACGGGAGGTTCACCATGCTGGTCAAAGAAATCCTCAAAATCAAAGGCAGCACGCTGTTCACTGCAGCACCAGATTCGCCGCTCTCAGACGCGGTGGTTTCGATGGCTGACCACGACATCGGCTCGCTGGTGGTGATGGAGAAAGGAAAATTCTCCGGCATGCTCACGTTTCGCGAAGTACTCAAAGTGCTTGCGGCACGGCAGAAAGAGGAGCGCGTCGGCCCAACTCCCACCATGGCGGCAATCAAGGTGCGTGACGTGATGGACGCGAACCCTGCGGTCGCGACGCAAGACATGGAAGTGGATCAACTGCGCCAGTTGATGCTCGAAAAGCACCAGCGCTACGTGCCCGTGATGGACCAGGGCGTTTTGTTGGGTGTGATTTCTTTCCACGATGTCGCCAAGGCGGTGCTCGAAGAGCAAAGCTTTGAGAACCGCATGCTGAAGGGCTACATCAAGGATTGGCCAGCTTAACGATCACCACCGCGTCAAGCTTGACGCGCAACGCGCGGTAGCTTTTGGATAGACTTTACCCACCGGTCTGGCTTGCAGGGATGCAAGCAAAGCAAAATCGGTCGGACTGAATTGGCGTGCTTTTGAAAACTCGTCATTCCTAACCTTTTCGAATTTTCGAATATTCCATGACCTCAGCGACCACCACGTCATCTGCTCCTAAGCCTGAAGAACAAAGCCAGTTCAGCCTCTTGGGGCAGCGGCGCTTCGCACCCTTTTTCTGGACCCAGTTTTTGGGCGCAGGCAACGACAATGTGTTCAAGTTTGCCTTCACCATTTTGGTGACTTATCAAGCGGCCAAATTCGGCGGGGTGAACCCGGATCAGGCGGCATTTTTGATCGGCGCGATTTTTATTGCGCCCTTTGTGCTGTTCTCGGCCACCGCCGGGCAATTGGCAGACAAATACGAAAAGTCGCGGCTGATTCGGCTGGTGAAAAATCTGGAAATCGGCATCATGGCGGTGGCCGCGTTCGGTTTCGTGCTGTACAGCGCACCGATTCTCTATCTCGCCACCTTCATGATGGGCCTGCATTCCACGCTGTTTGGCCCGGTGAAGTACTCCTACTTGCCCGCTCATTTGCGCGACGATGAACTGGTGGGGGGTAATGGCTTGGTGGAGATGGGTACCTTTGTTTCCATCTTGCTGGGCACGATGCTCGGCGGGGCGCTGGCGGCGGCAGAAGGCGGCACTTGGTATGTGGCGATTGCTTGCATAGCGGTGGCGGTGGCGGGGCGTGTCGCGGCAGGCTATATCCCGAATTCGCCAGCTGCCGTGCCCAACCTTAAGATCAACTGGAATCCGATTACTGAGACCCACCAAAACCTCAAAATTGGTTACAGCAACCGCACGGTCTGGCTCTCGATGCTGGGCATATCGTGGCTGTGGTTTTTTGGTGCCACGTTTCTCACCTCCTTCGCGCCGCTTGCCAAAAAAGTGATTGGCGGTGATCCGTCGGTCGTCACTTTGTTGCTCGCGGTGTTTTCAGTAGGCATCGGCATCGGCTCGCTCTTGTGCGAAAAGCTTTCTGGCCACAAGGTTGAAATTGGTCTGGTGCCATTTGGTTCGATCGGCATGACGGTGTTCGCGGCGGACCTCTTTTTCGCCAGCCACAATTTGCTGCCACAAACCAACTTGATGGGCGTGGGCAGCTTTCTGGCCAACCCCGTGCATTGGCGAATTTTGGCTGACTTGTTTTTGGTCGCTATGTTCGGTGGTTTCTACTCTGTGCCGCTCTACGCGCTGATTCAAACGCGGTGCGAGCCGGACTACCGGGCGCGCATCATCGCCGCCAACAATATTCTCAACGCGCTCTTCATGATTGTCTCAGCGCTGTTGGCGGCCACCCTGCTCTCCAAAGGTTTCACGATCCCTCAATTGTTTTTGGTCACGGCCGTGCTGAACGCGTTTGTTGCGATCTACATCTACACCTTGGTGCCAGAATTTTTGATGCGCTTTTTGGCGTGGATTTTGTGCAACACGATTTACCGCATCAAGACCATCGACATCAACCGCATCCCTGAAAAAGGCGCGGCGGTGCTGGTCTGCAATCACGTCAGTTTCGTCGATGCAGTGGTCATCATGGGTTCTAGCCCGCGCCCGATCCGCTTTGTGATGGACCACGCCATTTTCAAGATTCCGGTGCTGTCTTACTTCTTTCGCCACGCCAAGGCGATTGCGATTGCACCGCTGAAAGAAAACCCGGAGATGCTGCAAAAAGCCAACGACCGGATCGCCAAAGCGCTTGAAGAAGGTGATTTGGTCTGCATCTTTCCCGAGGGGCGGATCACTGATACCGGCGAAATCTATCCGTTCAAAAAAGGTATTCAGAAGATCGTCGAGCGCACGCCGGTGCCGGTCATTCCGATGGCCTTGCGTGGCCTGTGGGGTTCATTTTTCTCGCGCAAACACGGCAAAGCGATGACGCGCCCGATGCGGCGCGGGGTTTTTAGCCGCCTCGAATTGGTGGTGGGTGAGCCAGTTGCCCCGGCCAATGTCTCGCCGGAAAAACTGCAAGAGAGCGTCTACGCGCTGCGCGGCGATTGGAAATAGACCTGTCTGAAGAAGCTTATCTGGCGCGCTTCTTCGGCAAGGCTGCGGGCTTGGTAGCAGGTTTTTTTACGACGGCTTTTTTCGCCACAATCGGCTTTGCCGCAATCGGCTTCGCTGCCGCTTTCCTGGCTTTGGGTTTTGCCGGCGCTGCGGGGGGCGCGGCTGCGGGCACGGGCGCAGTTTTTGCCTGACGGCGCGCCGCCAAATTTTTCACCGTGGCCTTCACCGTGCCAGTAGCTGCACTCACCGTACTGGCTACCGCGCCACGGGCGCGCTTAACCAATCCCGGCTTGGCGACCGCCACCGGTTTGGGTGCGGGCGGCGCAATTTCGCCGCTCGCTACCTTGGCTACGAGCAGGGCCAGCTCCTCGAAGGCATCGTGCATGGATTGCGCGATCTCACGCGCTTCCGGCAGCGTGCGGCGGCACGCGGTAAGGCCAAAGTCAATCCGCCCGTTGTAGCTCTGCACCGTGACGTTGAGCGCCATGCCATGGGTGATGATGGAGGCCGGGTAGTAGCTCACAAACTCGCCACCGGCCAGATAGAGCGGGAACTGCGGGCCTGGCACATTCGAGATCACCACATT
Organism: Burkholderiales bacterium; assembly: GCA_031362865.1. GTDB lineage: Bacteria > Pseudomonadota > Gammaproteobacteria > Burkholderiales > JAEUOS01 > JANLTH01. The sequence goes on from JANLTH010000184.1 coordinate 6,971, forward strand.
GGCGAAAGGCGGAATCTTGTTCGACAATTTTGAGCGGCCATAGAGCGACGACAGTCCGCTCAGAATCCACGGCGCGCCCAGCGAGGGGAAGTCGGTTGGGATCACGCCTTTGAAGGTGCCCGCCGTGCTCTTGGCCGACATTGCTGCCGCATTGATGGCGCGCAGGCGTTCGAGAGGGTCGGCCAGTTGCGTCGCCAGGGGAATGAGCATCATCGACGACTGGTTATCCAAATCCTTTGCGTCCACCGTGCTGCCTGCTTCACGCAACGAGAACGGCACGGCCGCGATCAAGGGCTTGGCTGGCACGCCGCCGTTGTCTTGCAAATAGCGGCGCAGACCGCCTGCCACCACCGCCATCACCACATCGTTGAGCGTGGTGCCAGTTGCCTTGCCCAAATCTTTGACTGCGCGCAGCGAGAGCGAGGTCGTGCCGAAGGCACGCTGGTTGGTAATCGCCACATTGAGCGGCGTGCGCGGCCCCATGTTCCAGCCTTTGCTCTCGGCCGGTTTGTTCTTGCGTGCCTTGACCGCCGTTTTGATCGCCCCGGCGGCACCCGGCAACATTTTTGCGAGCTTGACGTACTGCATCACCGTGTTGCGCAGCGCGGCCCCCACCATTTCGGCCACACCCAATTGGTAACTGGCATTGCGCTTTTTCGGGGTGGGTGCTTTTACGTCGCGCGGCACGGGTGTCAAGTCGAGAATCGCGTTGGCCAGCGCTACCCCGGCCTGACCATCAATCGCGGCGTGGTGCAGTTTGCCGTAGAACGCGACTTCGCCGCCGCAATCCTGTGCGTCCAAGCCTTCAATCACATAGAACTCCCACAGTGGGCGACTGCGGTCGATCAAGCTTGAATGGAGGCGGCCAAGGTAGGTTTCCAACTGCTTCATCGACCCTGGTTTGGAGAGAATGATGCGGCGCACGTGGTATTCCATGTCGATGTCGTCGTCGTCCACCCAAATGGGGTTGGCCAGATCGAAGGGCATGGTTTCGAGCTTGCGCGTGAAGACAGGTGCCAGATGCATCCGCGAGGCGACGTGCGCTTTCACCGCTTCGTAGTAATCGCCCTGGTAGCCCGGCGGTAGCTTGATGACATTCAGGCCGCCGACATGCATCGGCATCTCGGGTGTTTCCAGATGCAAAAAAGTGGCATCGAGTCCGCTTAGGTGTTTCATCGCGCATCTCCAAAAAAGTGAACCGGCGTGACCCATTTTGTCGGGAAGTGTTGCGAAAGTCACGCAAATGCCGGGCTCTTGCCGATTTTGCGTTTCCGCTTTTTCCGCAAAATCGTATTCCAATGTCATAATCTGTCAAACCTTAACACTTTGCGCGCTTGTGGTTCCGTGGATTCGCGGTTGAGCGTGCTTCATTCGGCTCCATTCACCCAAAAATTTCGTGCATCGGGCTACACTATTGGACTATGAGTTATCCATCTCCCGGTTTGACTGGTCGATTCTCCGCCTTACAGCAGGGCATGGCCGCTCCACAGCTCTTGGTCGATTCGCACGAAATGGTGCGCAAGCGCGTAGCGGAGATCATCGGCGAAGCGCTCGACAAGATTGACAACGACCTGTTTGAGCACGCCGAAAAGACTTTTTCGCGCGACGAGCAGCGCATCTATTTCGACGCGATGGAGCGGGTGCGTAAGCATCGCAACGAGATCCATTCGGGCTTCGATAAATATTTTCGCGACATCTTCGGTCAGAAGCTGACCGGCTCGGGTGGCACAGCGCCGCCGCTGCCGAAAGAAAACGAGTGGGGTGGGCTGGAACTGTCGCTCGTGTCAGACTCGAAAGTGCAAGACGAGATCAATATCGACAAGCTGGCCCAAAAGGTCAAAAACACGGTTGACCCTGAAGAGTTCAATGGCATCCGCGCGCGCTTCGGTCATTTGCTGGCGATGGATGCGCTCGGTGATAACCAAAACCCGATTCTCCCCGAGGCGGTGTTTGAAGCCCTCAAGCTCTCGGTTGATCAAGTAGCCACTGAAGAGGCGGTGAAATCGAAGCTGCTCGAAGCCTTCGCGCCCTACTTGTCGGCCAAGATGGGCGGCATTTACAAAGCGGTGAATGCGAATTTGATTGCGCATCAGGTATTGCCCAAGATCCGCCACCAGGTTCGCTCGCCGAGCAGCCACGGCGGCGGTGGTGGCTTTGGTGCCGACCAGATGAATGTGTCGCAAAAACTCACGGCGCTGGCGCAGTCGCAAATGGGGCGCACCGGCAATCATCAGGCCTTGGGTCGCACGGGTAACAATCAGGCGCTCAATGCCTTGGCGCGCAGTGGTGGCTTCCAGGCGCTGAGCGGCGCTTTAGGGGCGATGGCGGGGGCTGAGCGCTCCGGCTGGCTGGGCGGCGGTGGCCCCGGCGCTGGCGAGGCGATTTCAGTTTCGGCGCTGCTCAATAGCCTGTTGCAAGGCGGGATGGAAGCGCCTTCTTACCAGGCACGTGCGCAGAGCGCGCGGCTGTTGGCTGATCCGATGCGTTTCCCCGAGGGGCAGGGCGCAGTCGCCGCTAACGGCGCGCTGATGGACGCACTGGCCGAGATGCAGTCGCAAGTCAATCTGGGCAGCTTTGAGGTTGATGAGCAGGGCCTGGCGGGCGGGGCGATTGCGCCCGGATTTTTAGCCGCGCTACAGCCGGAAATCCGCAAAAAAGGCAATCCGCTCGACCAATTGACGATGGAAATCGTCACGGTGGTGTTCGACTTCATTTTCAAAGACAAGAACCTGCCGCAAACGATCAAAGACTTGATCGCCCGGCTGCAAATTGTGGCGGTGCGTGCGGCATTGTTGGACCGCAGTTTTTTTGCGCGCCGCCAGCACCCGATGCGCCTGCTGCTCGACCGTATTTCTGACGCGGGCAACGACCCTGAGATTGACAGCGCACCGACCGCGCCCTTCATCGTGGCACTGCGCGGCATCATTGATGAACTGGTGGTCGGTTTTGAGACTGAGCTGAGCGTTTTTGAAGCCGCCTTGAGCAAGGTCGATGAGGCCGTTGCCAACGAAAAGGCGCGCGCCGACAGCCGCGTTTCGGTCGAAGCGGTCAAGCTTGAAGAAGAAGAGCGCCGCATGGTGGCCGAAGCCGCCGTGCGCTCTGAGTTGCGCCGCCGGGTAACTGCGAATACGCCCGATTTCGTGGTGCTGTTCACGACCGACTGGTGGTCTAAAGCGTTAGTTGAGTCCTACCTCAAAGACTTGCAAGGAGAAGACGGATATGCCCAGCGCTTGGGCGTGGTTGATGCCTTGGTCTGGAGCGTGGGCCCCAAAACCAAGAGCGAAATCGCCGAGCTTGCGGCGATGCTACCCAAGCTGGTGCGCAGCCTGGTGCAGGGCGTTGCGGCGCTCGGCATGCCCGACGAGCCGAAAAAAGCGTTTATGACATCGCTCATGCAGCACCACACGGGCACGGTGCAGCAATCCAAACTCAAGCCAGGCGAAGCGGTGCAAGGCGGAATTGAGCCGGAAGTTGCCGCCCCGCCCCCGCCCGAACCACCCGCGATTGAAGACATCGTATTTGGCGCATCAGGCGCGCAAGTGGTGACTGCGCCTGCACCGCCGCCCGTGCCTGAAACCCGCGCGCAGAAAAAATTTCAAGCTGCAGCAGCCCTACTGGCGGAAGACGAACTCGATTTTTCCAAGGCCTGCAAGGTCGCCAACAACATGGACCCGTTTGCCGAAGTGGCCGCCACCATCGAAAAAGGCGCGATGATCGACATCACCGATGACGCTGCTTCAAAGCGCTATCGCCTGACCTGGATTTCACCCAAGCGCACCACCTTTCTCCTCACTTCTTCAGTGCATGGCCCGCGCAAGATGGACGAGAAGGAATTCACCAACTTCCTGCGCCAAGGCTTGGCGGTGATTGTCGACAAAAGCGCGGCGCTGCTCGATCGCGCGATTACCTCGATTGTTAATGAGACGTCGAGTGGAGCGATTGCGCCCTCGACCCCGGCTGCGCAAAGAGCCTGATTCAACGCGTTGCTACGCAAGGTAGCAAGCGCTGCGCCCGCAGCCTGCCAAGCTTGCCGCCCGGCCCGGCCTGTGCAACACTCAAGCTTCTGATGGTTTTACCGGGAGATGGCGATGAAATGGCTTGGATTGCTCGCAGGATTCATCGTTGGTCTGGTGGTTCAGTTCAATCGCGATCTGCGCGAAATTTTTGGCAGTCATGTGGTTCATTGGACGGCAATCGGCTTTTTACTGGGCTGGATTTGGTCGCTCTCGCGCCGACTTAGCGGTAGTGACGCGCCTTCGCAGGAGCAGGCGGTACAGTCAGCCCGGGTCGATGCCGCGCTGGGTGATATTCATTGGCGCCTGAAGCGGCTTGAAGATGCCGAGCATCTGGCGCAATCACCGCTGGTAGCGGCCAGCGCAGCTGCGACCAGTGGCGCCGAAGGTGCTTTACCGAAGATCGTTACCGATCAAGCTTCTTCACAGGCAATGACTGAAGAGCTGCCCCCATCAACGGTCTTCAAAGCATCGCTTGATCCTGTGATGGCCGAGCCGATACCGCAGCGCGCCCCTCACTTGAAGGCAATCTCGCGCGCGCCAGACTTGATGGACAAGATCAAAGCCTGGTTTCTCTCAGGCAATACGGTCGCCAAGGTAGGCGCGATCATCCTCTTTTTTGGCGTGGGCTTTTTGATCAAGTACGCCTCAGATCGCGGAATTTTGCCGATTGAATTGCGCCTTGCTGCCGTTACGCTTGCAGCCATCGGCACTTTGATCGCCGGCTGGAAACTACGCGCCAAAAACGCGCTCTTTGGGCAGATTTTGCAAGGCACGGCAATTGGCGTGCTCTACCTCACCATCTTCGGCGCTTTCAAGCTGTATCACCTGCTACCAGCGGGCATGGCGTTTGGCTTGATGCTGCTGATCGTGGGGCTCTCGGGCCTCTTGGCCGTTAAGCAAAACGCGCTGTGGCTGGCGGTGATCGGCGCTTCGGGCGGCTATCTGGCACCAATTCTCACCTCCACCGGCGGCGGCAGCCATGTGGCCTTGTTCTCCTACTACAGCTTGCTCTCGGTGGGGATACTCGGCATTGCGTGGTTCAAGGCGTGGCGTGTGCTCAATCTCTTGGGCTTTGGCTTCACCTTTGGCATTGGGGCGCTGTGGGGCGCGAATGCCTACCAGCCCGAACACTTTGCCACCACCGAGCCTTTCCTGCTCTTGGCGATTGGTTTCTACATCACCGTAGCAGTGCTGTTCGCGCGCCATGTGGCAAGCCCGAAAGAGGCGGCGGTCGATGCCACCATCGTGTTTGGCACGCCAATCGCCGGGTTCGGCTTGCAGGCGGCATTGGTCAAGGGCATCCCATTCGCAGCAGCTTTTAGCGCAGTGGCCTTGGCAGCCGTGTATTTGCTGCTGGCCGCCTGGCTTAAAAGACGTGATGCGGGGCTAAGCGAAAAGCGCTTTGAATTGCTCGCCGAATGTTTCTTGGCGCTCGGCGTAATTTTTGCGACATTGGCCTTGCCACTGGCACTGGATGGGCGCTGGACTTCGGCCGCTTGGGCACTTGAAGGCGCGGCGGTGATCTGGGTGGGAGTGCGGCAAAACCGGCTACTGGCAAGGCTCTTCGGGGCGCTGGTGCAGGTGGCTGGGATCGTCGCATTCTTCGGCACACTGGGCGATTCGCATGCAGCGGTACCACTCTTGAACGCCAATTTTCTTGGCCTGATGTTGATCGCGCTAAGCGCGCTATTTACCGCACGGGTACTTGAGTCAGCGCACGCTGGCGTGAGCGCGCCGGAGCAGGTTGCAGCGATCGGGTTCTTTGTGATCGGCGTGCTGGCGTGGCTCGTGGCTGGGGTTGCCGAGTCGCGCTCCCTGTGGACCCATCACGGCATTGACGAAGCAAGCCTGCTGGCCTTTTTTTCGCTCACCGCGTGGCTGGTGCATGCCCTTGGCCGCAAGCTGGTGTGGCCACGCCTGCAAACTTTGATCGGGGGCTTTCTGCCCTTGCTGATACTTGCCGCAGTCCATCTGGCTGGCGGTGCGAGTTTGGGTCACCTCTGGTGGGGCGCAGGCATGGTTCTCTGGCCCGTAGCGCTGGTGTCGCACTACCTGCTGCTGCGGCGCGCC
>JANLTH010000006.1:0-10952 GCA_031362865.1 Burkholderiales bacterium
CGGTGCCAGCGGCAATGCGCGCAGCGTCACGCGTGCGGCCGCAGCCAGCAGCAGCCTTTTGGCAGAGAGCGCACAACGGGATGCCAGCCAGAGTATTGCCCAAGCGACATTTCAGGTAGAGCGCTTTATCCAAGCCGCGCGGGATTTGGTTAATGAGGCTTACTACGGTAGTGCGCAGGGTAGAGCGCCGTCGGCTTCGCCGTTTGGGAGTGTGACGCCGCCGGGGCCGGTGCCACCGCCGCCGGTGTCGCCACCGCCACTGCCACCCGTATCGCCGCCACCGCCGGTTTCTCCGCCGCCGGTGAACCCGCCGCCCCCACCGGTTTCGCCACCGCCCCTGCCACCCGTTTCGCCGCCACCGGTCAGCCCACCACCACCGCCGGTGAGTCCACCACCAGTGGAACCACCACCGCCGCCCCCGCCGCCACCGGTCTCCCCTCCGCCAGTGAGCCCGCCTCCGCCGCCCGTTTCGCCACCACCGGTTTCGCCACCGCCGGTAAGCCCGCCGCCACCGGTGGAGCCGCCCGCACCGCCGCCTGTGCCCGTTCCTCCACCTCCCGTGCCCGTGCCACCACCACCCGTGCCCGTGCCGCCACCGCCGTGCCCGCCAAGCTCTGACCTCACGCCTGAGCCAGCGCCGTTTAGTCCACCGAGTATTTTGGTCTCAGGCACCGCTCTCGACGATACCTTGGTAGGAGGCGCTGACAACGAGTGGCTGGTGGGTGATGAAGGCAACGACACCTACCTCTTCGGGCGTGGCTCTGGGGCAGATGCGATCTACGACACGGCGGGCATCGACCGGGTGCGCTTTGGCGCGGGCATCACGCGCGCAAACGTGCGCTTGCGGGTCGTCACGGGTGACATGTACCCGGATAGCGTGACGATTGATTTGGGTAGCGGTGACCGCCTGACTCTGTATGACGGTGCGATGGGCACGATCGAGGAGTTTGAATTCGCCGATGGGTCGGTTGTTTCTTACGCTGATTTGGTGGCAAGCTCAGGTGCGCTCGTAGCGGGTGACGCCGCCGCGAATTCGCTGGCGGGCACGGCCGGCAATGATGTGTTGCATGGCTGCACGGGTGCAGACCTGCTGCGCGGCGGTTGGGGCGACGACCGTTATGAGTTTTCTGCCGGCGATGGCCAAGACACGGTGGACGACCGGCAAGGCACAGATACCTTCGCCTTCGGCGCAGGGGTCACAGCGGGTAGTGTGCGGATTCGCCGGGCGTTTGATGAGAACGGTATCGCGCAGATTTATGTCGGCTATGGCACGGGTGACTCCATCAAAGTGCTCAACGCGGATACCCATGGCATTGAGCGCTTTGTATTCGCCGATGGCGGGGTCTTCACGTGGGACCAAATGCTGCTCAACCAAGGCGGGCTGGACGATGTGGCTGCGCGGTTCATCGTGATTGAAGGCACGAGTGGCGACGACGTGCTGCGCACCAGCGGGCACGGCAAATTTCGCCTGATTGGGCACGCGGGCAACGACGATCTTGAGGGCGGCGACAAAGACGACGAGTTGATTGGTGGCGCAGGCGACGACCTGCAGCGCGGCGGGCGCGGCAACAACCTCTACACCTTCACCGCCATCGGTTCTGGCCGCGATAGAGTGATTGGTGACGGTGTACCGCATGGTGCCCTGGACCTGACGCTGCCCACCCATACGCTGCGCCTGCATGGCGTAACCCGCAGCCAGTTGCAGTTGGGCGGTCAGTTCAACGACAGCGTGCATGAACCGGATGACCTGTTGCTCTGGTGGAACAACGGTGCTTCAACGGTTCACTACGTCGGCATTCCGATGCGCATCGAGCTGGATGATGGGTTTTACGACCCGCATGACTTGTGGCAGGATGTCATTGTTGGCACGCCAGGCGACGATGTGATGGTGGGGCCAGGCGGGCAATGGAGCTTCGATGCGGGAGCCGGTAACGATTACATCCTGGGAGACAACGGTGCTCTGGGCACGGGCATTAATGTGGCGCAAGGCCACACGAGTTTTACCAACAACCGCTTCGACGGTACTGGCGGCATTAATGTGCTCAGTGGTGGCGGGGGCAGCGACGATTTCATCACCGGTTCCACGGGTGATTTCCTCGCCGGTGGTAGAGATTCGGACAGTTTCGACATCAATGCCGGTGCGCACGTGATCGCGTTCAACGGTGGCGAGGGTCGCGACACCGTGCGGCTCGCGAGCGACACCCAAACGATTACGTTTTCGCTCGGCACGGGCATCCGGCTGGACGATGTTTATCTCACCCGCTACGCCGGTAGCAACATTTTGTTTTTGCAAATCAATGCCAACACGGGTGATGAGATTCAGATCGAGGACTGGTATGCCCCGCGCCCAACCGGGTCTACGGTGCCGCGCCTCTACCTGCAAACCATCAATGACGGCAGACTCGACTACAACCCTGGCGGCAGCGACGTGCGCAACAACGCGCATGTGTCGGTCTACGACCTCAATGGCTTGATTGAGGATGCCGATGTGCAGCGCCTGCTCAGCACCGATGGTTCGCGGATTCGCATCACCGACCTGCTGATTAACCGCCATTTGGGCAGCAGCGATACGGCGGCGCTGGGCGGTGATTTGGCCTACCGCTACGGCAGCAACGGCGGCCTGACCGGCTTCACACTGGGCGCGGCGCAGTCGAGCGTATCGGCCTCAGGCTTTGGCACAACCGCGCAGAGCTTGCGCACCTGGGGTGAAATCAACGGCGGGCCAGCGGACACGCTGCGCCTGGTCTGAAGCGATGCGCCCGCTTGACCGACTCACCGGCCTGCGCGCTGACCCGCTGGACTTTGCACCTGCGCTGGTGCGCATTCAGGCGAGGCCACCAGCGCCCTTGCCGCGCTGGACGCTCTACATCATCGCCACCTTGCTCGTCGCGCTGCTGGTTTGGGCGGTACTGGGCAGGCTTGACATTGTGGCGGTGGCGCAGGGCAAGCTCACACCGCAAACCTACGTAAAAATTGTGCAACCAGCCGAAGGCGGCATGGTCAAGGAAATTCTGGTGCGCGAGGGCATGCGCGTGAGCCGGGGCCAAGTGCTGGCGCGCATGGACAAGCATTTTTCGGATGCCGACAACCGCACCCTCGAGCGCGACTTGAAGCTCAAAGGCATTCAAGCGCGCTTCATCGAAGCTGAAATTGGCGGCGCGGCAGTGCCCCGCCTGGAGGGTGACCCAGCCGAATTGTTCGGCGAAGTTGCGCGCCAATGGCTGACTCGCAAAACCGCCTTCACCGACACGCTGGCCACGGAAGAGGCGAACCTGCGCCGGGCGAATAGTGATTTCGCCGCCGCCCAGGCGGTGCAACGCAAGCTCGAAGAAGTCGTACCTATGCTGCGCGAAAGTGAAGCCGCCTTCGAAAAACTGGCGCGCGACGGTTTTGCCGGCCCCTTGCTGCTGAAAGAAAAATCGCGCGAGCGCATGGAAAAAGAGCAAGACCTGCGCACCCAGACCCACAATTTGGCGGCACTACGCTCGCAGATCGACCAGGTGGCCAAACGCATCGTTCAACTGCGTAGCGCCTATGCCAGCCAGTTGCACGCCGAATTTGTCGAAGTGCGCGCGCAGCACCATAAGCTTGCGCAAGACTGGAGCAAACAAGCCTATCGTCACGAGCTGCTGGAGCTCAAAGCCCCCCAATCTGGCGTGGTCAAAGACATTGCCACCCATACACCGGGCACCGTGATTACGCCGGGCACGGTGCTGGTCACACTGGTTCCCGATGACGAGCCAGTGCATGCAGAAGTGTGGGTCTCGAATCAGGATTCAGGCTTTGTGCAAGCAGGCCAAGTGGTCAAGGTGAAAGTGGCCACCTATCCGTTCCAAAAATACGGGTTTGCCACCGGCACGGTGCGCACCGTGAGCGCCGACGCGAGCGACAAGCCCGAGCTGTCAGCAGATCGCCGCAATCAGGAAATCGGCCAGCCAGTCGGCACTCCGCTCTACTACAAAGCCTTGGTGGCGCTGGACCATGCACACATCGAATATGGCGGCAAGCGCCACCCGCTTACCGCTGGCATGCAAGTGGTGGCCGAAGTCAAGTTGGGCACGCGCTCGGTGATGGAGTATCTGCTCTCGCCGGTGCAGAAGGCCGCGCAAGAGGCGGGTCGGGAGCGCTAAGCTGGCAAGGATTCGAGATCGCTTGGCCCCCACTCCGTTGGGCATCTGAGTGTGCAAAAAAGAGGGACAGACATCTTTCGAGAACTCCCACCGTCTTCGTACCGCATGATGTCTATCCCAGTTTTTCGCCTTTAGCGTCGCCGTCTGCCCTGAGAAAAACGGTCCCGTTTTTTTCTTTTAGCGATGCCGTCTGCCCTGAGAAAAAACTGGGGATAGTCCCCATGCTTGTCATGAACCGTGGAAGTCAATGGGAGGGGCCTGTCCCCAATTTTTGCGACACGCCGAAGCGGTAGTCTCGGGTGAACGTCATCCAACCAAGTACCGTCAGGCGCGACCAGCAAGCGGCTCCAGAAAGGCGGCATCCTCCGGCAGCAGATCGCCGCGCCACGCGACATGCTGGTCCGGCCGAATCAGCGCGTAGCGCGCCTGATACAAGTCGCGCAGCACCGGCAAGCCCGGGGTGAGTACTTTGAGCGGTACACCGAGTGACTTTATGTGCTCGAAGAATGACTCTGGTGGCGGCTCTTCAGACATGTTTTCGGTGCTGCAGCGGGTGTCGAGCAAGGTATAGCCGCTGCCAAAATGGTCGTAGAGCGAACTGCCGTCGTGCAGCCAGGCGTGTGGGGCCACGCAGCCGGGCACGGCGCTGGGCAGGTAGTTGATGAAGTCGGCCGCCGGCGCAGGCTGCGCTTCGTGGGCGATCACGGGTGAATTCGTGTAGTGGTAGCCGCGCACCACGCCCAGGGTGTTGAACTCGCGCAACTTGGCCAGGCGCACGCGCTCTCCCACCGCGCGCCGCATCGCCGCACCCGCTTCGGTGTCGTCTTCCAGCCCCGGCTGCCAGAGGTCGCCACCGAGCGTGGCGTGATTCGCAACGGCCTCGTTCATCACCATTTCATGCACCGGGCGGCGCTCGATTTCGTAGCTTGCCAGCAGCGCCGTGCCGCCCCAGCCCTGCAGCACGGCGGCCAACTTCCAGCCGAGGTCTACGCTGTCGCCAATGCCCATGTTCATGCCGTAGCCGCCAAATGGCGGATGCAAGTGGCAGGCATCGCCCACCAAAAACGCGCGGCCTTCACGATAACGCTCAGCGAGCAGGCGGCTGGCGGTCCATTCGTCGGCGCTGAGAATTTCGATGGGTAGAGTCAAGGCGGTGGCGCGGTGGATGTAATCACGCGCTTGATCGTCTGACAGCTTGCCGCCTTCGGGCAATTTGGTGGGCATGCAAAACCACACGTCGTCGCGGTCCATTGGCCCCATCAAGCACGGCGCATCAGGGTTCACATGCCAGTACATGATGGCGCGGCCTTGTCGGTGCGCCTGCGCCAAACCGGGCGCGCGAAACACGATGTTGTAGTTGCGCGAGAGCGCGCGCACGCCGTGCATCGCGATACCCAGCGCTTCACGCACCCGGCTGCGCGCGCCGTCGGCACCAACCAGATAGTCAGCAGCCACCGTCTCTGCCGTCTGGGTGGCGAGGTCACGCAGCGTGGCCTGAACACCGCGCTCGTCTTGTGTCAGCTCCACCAACTCACACTGAAAGCGCAATTGCACCGTAGCCAGCGTTTGCGCATGCGCGCGCAGCACTTCTTCCAACGCATATTGTGCGATCCATTGGGCGTGCTCGGCGTACAGCGGGTTGCGCCCCGGCGCGCAGTTGAACGCGTTCTCGAATTTGGCGAGTTGATGCCCGCCCAGCCGGGTGCAGAAGACCACATTGCTCGGGTAGTCCACCCCAAACGGCGAGGCCGCGCGCAAGGCATCGGCGATACCCCAGCGGCGCAGGTGTTCGCGCGTGCGCACATTGGTGGTTTTAGCGCGCGGGGCCAAGCCCACGCGGTCGTTACGCTCCACCACCAGGCAGCGGATGCCGCGTGAACCCAACTCGATCGCCAAGGCTAAACCCGCCGGGCCTGCGCCGACGATCAAGACTTGCCGATTTTCCGCATGCGAGGCGCTCATCGCACCGCCCGCGTCAAGCGCTCCTCAACTCGAACAATCGCCTCCATCAAGCCTTTGAGCACCAGCACATCACCCACTCGCAAGGGCGCGCCTGGCGCATCGCTGCTCTTCACGCGCCGCACTGACTCCAGTTCCACGCCGCTCTCTTCGAGCGCCTCCGCTTCGAGCGCATCGACTGTCTTGCCAACTGCCGCATGGCCTTCGGTGAGTGTGATCGCATGCAATTGGGTCAGGCGCGCGGTGCGGTCGTCTTGCTCTTCCTCTGAAGTAAAAAAGCCGCGCATCAAGCCATAGCGCGAGTCGCGCGCGGCCTGCACGGCTTGCACCACTTCGCGCACTGGCACGCCCACTCGCACTAACACGTGCGAGCCTAGCATCAAGCTGTTTTCAAACGCATCGGGCACCACCTCGGCAGCTCCGGCTTGCAGCAAAATTTCGAGGTCGGTTTCGTCGCGGGTGCGCACCACCACCGGCATGCCGGGCTTGAGCTCGCGCACGTGGTGCAGGATGCGCAACGCAGCCTCGGTATCGGCATAAGAAACCACCAAGGCTGAGGCGCGTGAGATACCGGCGGCGATTAAGGTCTCTCGTCGGCTGGCATCGCCATAGGCCACCACGGCACCGGCAGCGGTGGCTTCGCGAATTCGGTCTGGCTCCAGGTCAAGCGCGATGGTGTCAATTTTGTGGGCTTTGAGCATGCGCGCCAAAGCCTGGCCGTGCCTGCCGTAGCCGGCGATGATGACGTGCTTTCTCACGCGCATGGTTTTGGCAACAATTTCATGCAAGGTCAGGTCGTTTTCGACCCAGCCACTGTTGGTGAGCCGCGCGACAATCGCTTCACTGTAGACGATCAAAAATGGCGCTGCCACCATCGAGAGAATCATCGCGGCCAGCACCAAGGCAAGCAACTCTTCGCTAATGATCTTCAAGCCCCCCGCTTGGGTAAGAATCACAAAGCCGAATTCACCGGCCTGCGCCAGCCCCAAACCAATCCGCACCGCCGTGCCCGGCTCACGCCGAAAAGCGCGCCCCAACACCACGATCAATGCAAACTTCGCCAACAGGGGCACTACGGCCAAGAACAAGACCAGTGGCGCGTTTTGGAGCACCACGCCCACATTGAGCAGCATGCCGATACCAACAAAAAACAAACCCAGCAGCACATCGCGAAAAGCCTTGATGTCTTCTTCCACCTGATGGCGATACTCGGTTTCGGAGATCAACATGCCAGCCACAAACGCGCCCAACGCCAGCGAAAGGCCGATTTCTTCAGTGAACCACGCAAGCCCCAAGGTGATGAGCAACAGGTTCATCATAAAAAGCTCAGGCGACTGCCGCTTGGCGACAAAGTGGAACCAGCGGCGCATCAGCTTCTGCCCGAAAAAAAGCAGCAGCGAGAGCGCGACCACAGCCTTGACTGCGGCTAAGCCGATGCGAAAGGCCAGCTCGTCGGGTGCCGCTTCGAGTGCGGGCAGCAAGATCAAAATCAGCACCACCGCCAAGTCTTGAAACAGCAGCACCCCCAAAATGTCGCGCCCGTGCGGGGTTTCCAACTCGCGCCGTTCGGCAAGCAACTTCACCACAATCGCAGTCGAGCTCATCGCCAGCGCCGCGCCCAGTGCGAAGCCCGCCTTCCAGCCAAAGCCCAACAGTACCGCACCCGCAACCGTGACCACCACGCTCAAGGCCACCTGCGCCAGCCCTAAGCCGAAGAGCGTGGAACGCATCGCTTTTAACTTGGCTAGAGAGAACTCAAGCCCAATGGAAAACATCAAAAACACCACGCCAAACTCGGCTAGGTAACGCGCTTCTTTCGAGTCTGGCACCCAACCCAAACCATGCGGCCCGATCAAAATCCCGGCGAACAAATAGCCTAGCAATGGTGGCAGTTTGAGTGTGCGTGCCAAGCCCACAATGACCACTGAGGCGGCCAAGAAGATGAGGACGATCTCGAGGGTGGAGCGCACTGGAAAAACCCGGCTGCGGCGCTTAGGAAGGCTTCAGCACATCGGGGTTGGCAAGGTTGGTGGGCTTGCCGCTAGCGAATGCCACCACATTGTCAAACGCCGTGCCGTAGTAGACCTCGTAGTTGTCGCGCGCGACGTAGCCTAAGTGCGGCGTACATAGCGCATTGGGCAGCTTGAGCAGCGGATGGTTGGCCCCAAAAATCGGCTCGCTTTCGTAGACATCAACCGCCGCAGCACCGGGGCGGCCTGCTTTTAGTGCCGCTTCGAGCGCGCCACTCGCCACCAGCTCAGCGCGGCTGGTATTGACCAGCGTGGCGGTAGGCTTCATCAGCGCCAAGTCAGCCGCCGTGACGATTCCGGTGGTTTGCGCATTGAGGCGAATGTGCAGTGACACTACGTCGCTCTGCGCAAAAAATTCCTCCCGTGAGGGCGCGACTTCGAAGCCTGCGGCGCGGGCTGCCGCAGTGGAACCCTCCCTGCCCCACACCCACACCTGCATGCCGAACGCTTTGCCATAGTTGGCCACCATCGCGCCGATCTTGCCGTAGGCGTACACGCCGAGCCGCTGGCCTTTCAGCGTAGTGCCCAGAGAACCTTGCCAGAGGCCGTTCTTCAGGCGATTAACCTCGTCAACCAAATGGCGCTTGGAAGCCAACAGTAGCGCCCACGTGAGCTCGGCGGTGGAGGTGGGCGAACCCGCCCCTTCGGCCACGGCAACCCCGCGCGCGGTGCAATCGGGTACATGGATATGATTCGACACTTTGCCGATTTGGCTAATCAACTTCAAGTTGGGCAGCTGATCAAGCAGTTTGGGTGTGATACGCGTGCGTTCGCGCGTGAGCACCAACACTTCTGCGTCGCGAAAGCGCGCCACCAGAGTTGGCAGGTCGCTTGCGGCATCGTGAAAAATCTGCACGTCATGGCCTTTTAGTTTTTCAAAGCCATCGAGGCTGCGTACGCAGCTTTGGTAGTCGTCTGGGATGGCAATTTTCATGTTGCTATGTTCACTCTGTTTGATGGAAGACAAGCCGCAGTTTGCCAGATGCCCCACGGCGCGGCATACAATTCTGACGATGAAATCACTCGACATCAAAATCATCGACCCGCGCTTGAAGGGAAATCTGCCCGCCTACGCCACGGCCGGTTCTGCGGGGCTTGATCTGCGCGCCTGCATTGACGAAGCGTTGATTCTGCAACCGGGCGAAACGCGCATGATCCCGACTGGCATGGCGATTCACGTGAGCGACTCTGGGTACGCTGCGATGGTGCTGCCGCGCTCAGGCTTGGGTGCCAAAAATGGCATCGTGCTAGGCAACTTGGTGGGCTTGATCGACTCTGACTACCAAGGGCAGCTGATGTGCGCGCTATGGAACCGCGGGCAAGCGGCCTTCACCCTGCAACCGATGGAGCGGATCGCGCAGTTGATCGTGGTGCCCGTGGTGCAAGTGGCGCTCAATGTGGTGGAAGAATTCGCTGCGAGCGAGCGCGGCGCAGGTGGATTTGGCAGCACCGGCAAGGCCTAACAGCAGCACGGCATTTCGGAAAGCATGCCTGAAGAACCTTGACAGACGGACTTCTTCAAGCATCAATCTTTTAAAAAATAATCGGAGACCCTCCATGAAAACCATCAATCGCCGTACCCTTCTTAAAGCCGGTGTCGCAGGCGCTGCTGCCTCAGCTCTGCCTGCATTCGCGCAAGCCTGGCCTGCCAAGCCCATCGTGCTGGTCGCTTCTCAGGCACCCGGCGGCACAACCGACATCCTCGCGCGTTCCGTCGCGGAACGTTTGACCGCGCGGCTCGGGCAATCGGTGATTGTGGAAAACCGGGTAGGCGCAGGCGGCAACATCGGTACCGGCCAAGTGGCCCAAGCCGCACCGGACGGCTATACGCTCTTGATCGGCTATGTGGGTAGCTTCGCCATCAATCCAGCGCTCTACCCAAAAATCCCCTTCGACCCGATCGATAGCTTTCAAAACATCGTGGGCTTAGCCGACACGCCGCTGGTGATGGTGGTACGCACCGACTCACCGGCCAACACGCTCGACGAGTTCGTGACGCTGGCCAAAACCAAGATGCTCAACTATGGCTCGGCAGGCAACGGCACGATGAATCACATGGCTGCCGAATTGCTCAAGCAAACCGCCAAGATCAACATGACCCACATTCCCTACAAAGGCGTGGCGGCATCGGTCACCGACTTAATCGGCGGGCAACTGGACATGGTGTTCGCCTCCGCCCCCTCCATCGTTGGCCACCTCAAGGGCGCACGGCTCAAAGCGCTCGCGGTTACCAGCCCAGCCCGCATCAAACCCCTACCCGATGTACCAACGATGATGGAATCGAAAACCGCGCAAGTGAGCGTTTCCACGTGGTACTCCATCATCGGCCCAAAAGGCCTGCCCCCAGCCATCACACAGCGCATCAATACCGAAGTCGTCGCTATTCTCAACACACCAGAAATGCGCGAACGGCTCGATGCACTGGGTGCCGTGCCGTGGACTCTGGGGCCGGATCAACTCCTGGCTACGATCAAGCAAGACTTGGCGCGCTGGACACCGATCGTGAAGGCGACCGGGATCAAGATTGATTGATGTCTGAGATCGGGTCACACGCATCATTTTCCAAAACTACGACTGAAAACGCCGTGAACCGAAAACTCCAGTGACCTTAATGTCCACCACAAGAAACTCTTGGCAGTGCAATGCTAATCAGCATCTATCGCGTTTCTCTTCTCTGAAAATGCACTTTCTAACAGTAGCGTCCGGTTAACGGATAGGATATTGCAAGGAGAACCAATACTGTCGCGGGTTTTGAGGCGAAATAAGTTGGTGCCGATTTGAAAATGAAATCTCGTTTTCCCGGTAGCTTCCAAGGTTTACAGACTTTGGAGGC
>JANLTH010000007.1:0-2150 GCA_031362865.1 Burkholderiales bacterium
CACCCCGGCGGTGCTGCTGCGGTTAGGGTCGTCGGCGGTGGTGTTGCTGCCCGATGAATTGGGCGAGGCTGCTGAAACCGATGAAGCAGACGAGGCAGATGCGGGTGCTGGGGCGGGCGGCAGTCCCTGCCACGGGGCCAGGTAGCCCATGCTGCCGGAGGGGCTCTCGCCGCTGCTGCCGGAAGGGCTGGCGGCACCGGAGCCATCACCACCACGGCGCGGCTCGGTCAGGCCGAGGGCTTCGGCTAGGCGGCGGTTTTGACCAGCCAAGTCCCAGCCGCTGTTGACCGTGCCGTTGGATGTGGCGGGGTCGAAGCGATTTTGGTTCCACGGGTTGGTCGGATCATCAAGGTCCGGCGCACTATTCGCAGTGCGCTGTGCGCGGGCGGCCCATTCACGTTGGAGTTGTTCGTAGGTTTCCGCATCCCAGCCTGAGCTGGGTTCGGTGCGGTTTTGCTGGGCGCGGCGGTTGGCGGCAAGCTGCGCATCGAGATCGCGGTTGATGCGGGCGCGACGTGCTTCAGCGAGGTCAAATTCGCTCGACGTCGGGTCGAACGTACCCACCCCGGGACGAAAGCCGAAGTAGTCGAGGGAATCTGCGAATTCGACACCTTGGCGTTCGGCGGTGTCGTAGATCCTGACATACGACCATTTGGCTCCGAATCCAGCCCCAACACCAGTGCTTTCGGCGGTCAGCGACGAGGCACCGCTCTGGTGGAGTCGGCGGTCAACGACCACGGATGTGCCATTACCGATAAGAACGGCGAACCCTTCCCGAGTAATCGCGCGCGTGAATGCCGCACCGGAGTCGGCCTGCTCGATCGCATCAGCGTATTTCAATAGACCGTCCGTGATTGCTGCGCCTTCGACCACTTTTGGCGCTAATCCGACGTTAGTGCCAGCAGCAGCCCCCGCCGTTGTTACACCTGTTTGCCAATTTTGTTGGCGTTGTTCTTCGGTGGATTGATTGGGAACGGACATGGTTACCTCCTAAGAAAATGCACGGATAGCGCGATCAGCCAGTTTGCGGCTAGCGAAAGAATTAGTGAATAGATAACCACGCTGCTGATTTGGCTCATAGCTAGTGAAAATTGTCGCTCCGGGGCAAACACTCCGCCAATCGTAAAATATGCGAGGGTACAAAGAATCGCCAAGCAAACAGTAAAACGACTCCAAAAGCGTTCCCGCACGCCAAAAAAATCTTCACCGAAATCTTCGCAAACCAAGGTCGCCATGAGTATGGTCTCTCGGTCCTCGTGACGGTTCAGGAAGTAAGGCGACCGTTCGATGGCGGACGATTGGAGCGCGCCGGGAATCAGGTAGGCCGTTCCCATCACGTTTAAGTAAGTCGAGGGCAATTGCTTGAGGTCCGATAGTGGCAAGCGTTGCAGACTTTGGAGCATCAGACTGGGCACACCCAGCGCGCAATAAATAAGCATCAACACGAAGAATACCGAGTGGTAGAGCGCAGTCGGTATCCGCGCAGGCTGGTAGCGCTCTTCATTCCACTCCCGCATCTCCAGAAGGCGCTGCCCGATGCGCGAGTCGTACACCCAGGTAGTCAACGGCTTTCCCGTATCAAATAACACCTGCACCTGATGCGGATACATCACAAAGGTGAAGAACGCCACGATCATCAGCGCCAGACAAACCGCCTGCCCCACTTTGCCTACCCACGAAACATGCTGCACCCACTGATCCAGCTTGGGGTTCAGTGAGGCGAAAGGCGGTTGCGGGGCGCGAAACATCAGCGGCTTTCGGTGACGCGACGCGGTGATCGAACACGCCGAGTGGCTAGCACTGGGGTAAAGACGGAGAGTGATCGATGGCAGAGGTCTGAAGACGATTGCTGGTATTGCCTCTTCAGGCGATACCTCTTGAAAGCCGCATCACTAGTGCTTCTTCGGCAGGCCGGATACCTTGTTCGATGCACCACCACACTCCCCAACGGCGAGTTGTTCGCCCCCCGCCCCTGCGCCGTGCCGTAATAAGCCTCATTGACCAACTCGCGCGCGGCTTGGATAAAGCGCTCTACCTGAAATGTCGCTTGGGCAATACTCTGGCTGGCATCCCGTTGTGCGCTCTCTGCCAAAAGGCTGCTGCTGGCTGCGGCCGCACGCGTGACGCTGCGCGCATTGCCGCTGGCACCG
>JANLTH010000023.1:0-21599 GCA_031362865.1 Burkholderiales bacterium
CGCCCGCACCAACCATCACCACCGGCCCCAGCAGCGGGTCGTCGCGATAGCCGACGATGGCCTCGGCCACTCCCGATTCCATTTTCTGCACCAGGATGCGGTCGGTGCGCATTTCCGAGCTCATTGCCGCGCGCATTGCCGCGACGGCTGCATCGAATGCGGCGCTGTCGGCGATGCCCAGCGTCACGCCGCCGGCTTCGGTTTTATGGGAAAGATCGGCCGACAGGACCTTGGCCGCCACCGGGTACGCCATGGAATGGGAAAACGCCGGGGCAATCGCGACCGCCCGCTCGACGGTAACAATGCCGAGCGATGCGAACAACTGCAGCGCCTGATGTTCGTCCAGCCTGCCGTGCGCAGGCACGGAGCGTGGCCATACGATGGCGGATTCGGCGCCGCGGGCGGTGGGCGCGCGCCACGAAAAATAGGCCCGGAATGCATCGGCGCAGGCTTCGGGCGTGCGAAATGCGGCGATGCCTTGTTTCGCCAAAACCGTGAGCGAAGCCTCAGCGTGTGGGGTGAGAAAAGCCACCACCGGCTTCACTGCCCACGGAGTTTGCACAATCGGCTGCACGGCGACATCGGGGTGAAACTGCGCGGATGAACCGACCACCGCCAGCACCGCATCGCACTCGGGGGAGTCGATTAAAGTGCGCAACACCGCCGCATAGCGCGCACCGGAACCGGCCATCGTCAAGTCGATGATGGGCGAGTCGGTGACGCGCACGCCGTGGGCTTGCAGCGCGTCGCTCAAGGCGGCGTTGGGCACCATGGTCTCAATGCCAGCCAGGCCTAAGCGGTCCACCACGCTGGCAGCACCTCCGCCGGTGGTGGTGACGACGGCGACGCGGCGCGGGCCGCAGGCCAGAGCAGGCCTACGCTTGGCCACCAAAGGCGCGATCTCAATCAGCGTTTCCAGCATCTCCACGCGGATGATGCCGCAATCGCGGAAGAAGGCATCTAGCGCGCGGTCGCTGCCCGCCAACGCACCCGTATGCGAGCGCGCCATCGCTTCGCCGAGCGCCGAGCGCCCCAGTTTGTAGACCACTACGGGCTTACCGGCGGCATGCGCGCGGCGCGCGGCAGCAGCCAGACGGGGGGCATCACGCACCGTTTCGAGAAACAGCAGGATGACCTCGGTATCGCGGTCGTCCACCAAGAGATCGAGCAATTCGCCCACCCCTAAATCGGCTTCGTTGCCGACCGAGACCATCTTGGCGTAGCCCAAGCCGCGCGCCGCACCGCGCGACATTAGCGTGCCCAGCATCGTGCCGCTTTGCGAAATCACGCTGGTGGTGCCTGCTAACAGTGTGTCAGTTTCCAGCGTGGCGTTGACCGAGACGGTGGTGCGCCCGGCGATGTTCATCACGCCCATGCTGTTGGGCCCGAGCACACGCACGCCGAGGGCGCGGGCACGTGCGGTGAGGCGAGTTTGGCGCGCACTGCCAGCCTCACCCAGATCGGCAAAACCATCGCTGAAGATGGAGGCGATTGGGATGCCGCACGCGCCGCAGTCTTCCAGCGCGGCCTCAACCGACTCACCGGGCGACATGATGTAGGCGTGGTCAATCTGGCCTATTGCAGCGTATGCGTTGCCTAAAGTGGCGTATGCGGGCAGGCCGAGAATTTCATCGCGCGCGGGGTTGATCGGCACGATGCGCCCGCTGTAGCCGTGCTTGACGAGGTAGCGCTGGGGCCTGGCGGTGTTTTTTTTGGGGTCGCCAGATGCGCCAACCAGAGCGATGGTTTTGGGTGCGAAGAGTGCTTGGGCCAGCCTTGCAGAGTCGGGTGTGCTCATGCAGCTTGCGCTTGATTCAGCCGCCACAGTTGCGCCAGCGTGGGGTGCGCTTCCAGTTGCCAAAGGTAGGGCAAGAGCGCGCCGGTGCGGACAGGCCCGAGCGCGGGGGTGGCGAGTTCGCGGAATTTGTCGTCCAACTCAGTATCGGTGAGGGGCGCGTCTGGGTCGCCTTTGCGCGTGGCTTGCAAGTGTG
This sequence comes from Burkholderiales bacterium, assembly GCA_031362865.1. Lineage (GTDB taxonomy): Bacteria > Pseudomonadota > Gammaproteobacteria > Burkholderiales > JAEUOS01 > JANLTH01. Next base: position 1,992 of record JANLTH010000023.1, read on the forward strand.
TCAACACCCGGCCATCGGTGGTGGTGATGCGCACGCGCGCGGCGCGCTGCTTGGGGAAGGCGGCATCGAGTTCAACATCGACGCCTGCCGTGATCTTGCCCATCAAGACGCGCGTGGCGGGGTCGTCCAGCTGGGCGCGCTCAAACGCGGCCAAGCGCACGCTGCCATAGCGCAAGGCGGTGGCAACCACGTACTTGATCGAGAAGCGCCCCTCTGCCGGGGTGCGCGGATTTTCTACACCGGACACTTCGACCGAGGCGCGATAGCTACCCAATTCGATGCTGGCAACCTCGTCAGCGGTCAAGCCGTGCGTGCGCTGCAGGTGCAAGGCCCCGTCAATCGCGGCAAACGTGTGCCCGCAGCAGGCGTGGTTTTTGAAGGTCATACGCGTGATGTGAAAGTCTTGCCCCAGCGTGGCGCAAGTGTTCGACCAATCTACGCCCACACTGCCTGCGGTGAGTGCTTTGCCAAAACCGGCAGCGCCTTCGAGCACATCCAGCGAGCCGGTCACGCCTTCGGCCGCCATCAGTGCAGCGGTAATGCCCGCTTCCGCCGCGCGGCCTGCGTGCAAGGGCTTACTCATCGAGTCCATGCGAAAGGCTTGCTGCAAGGCAGCTGAAAAGGTAGCGACGGTGGCCAGTGCATGGGCGAAGCGGGTTTCGTCCAACTGCAAAAGCTCCGCCGCTGCAGCTGCCGCGCCGAAGCAGCCAATCGTGCCGGTGTTATGCCAATATTCGTAGTGCGCGCGGCCCATCGTGGCGCCAATTCGGGTGGAAATTTCGTAGCCCACGATGACTGCGCGCAGGAAATCCTCCCCACTGGCACCACGTTCCTCGGCAAGCGCCAGTGCCGCTGCGATGGTCGGCGCGCCGGGGTGGTAAATGCCGTCGCGGAAGATGTCGTCTACCTCGGCGGTGTGGGCGGCCGTGCCATTGATTAGGGCGGCGAGTCGGGCGGGCGCGCCCGGGTTTCCGGGGGCTAGTCGCGCTCCGCCTTCGTGCAGTCGCAATTCACTCGCAAACGCTTGGCGCATCAAAGTGGCGGGCGGCACCTCCGCACCCGGTAGCAGCGCCGCAAACCAGTCAATCACCGCGCGCTTGGCGTGGTGCAGCACCTGTGGCGTTAGGGCGCGCGCGCGCGATTCGACTGCGTACTGGGCAAACTGTTCAACCAAATGCATATCAATCCGCCTTCGCGCCACTCGCCTTGACCAACTTGGCCCATTTCTCTGTCTCGGCCCGCATATAAGCGGCAAACTCTGCCGGGGTCGAGCCGACTGGGTCCGCGCCTTGCGCAATGAAGCGCTCGCGCATCTCGGGCTGCTTTAACACCCGGGCGATATCGGCGGAAATTTTGTTGGCGATTTCTGGCGGCAAGCCCGCCGGGCCAGTCAGGCCAAACCAGGACGACGCATCAAACCCCGCGATGCCGCTTTCGGCAATCGTCGGCACATCAGGCACGCCGGCCGAGCGCTTCAAGCTGGTGACGGCAATCGCTTTGAGGCGGCCTGCCTTGACGAATTGAATCGCCGAAGGAATCGTGGCAAACATGAAATGCACTGACTCACCCGCCAGCACATCATTGAGGGCCACTGCACCTTTGTAGGGCACGTGGGTGATGGCCAAGCCCGCTTGCGCCTTGAGCAATTCACCCGCGAGGTGTGAGGTCGTGCCGCTGCCGGTGGAGGCATAAAAATACTTGCCTGGATTAGCTTTGACTTGCGTGAGAAATTCCTGAAAGTTGTTGATCGGCAAGGCCTTCGGGGCGAACACCAGCATATTGGGCACGTCGGCCACCAAGCTGATCGGCGTCAAGTCTTTGAGATTGTCAAACGGCATGCTTTTGTACAAGCTCGCGTTTACCGCCAGCGGCCCTACCGAGCCCATAAAAAGCGTGTGGCCGTCGGGCCGGGCTTTGGCCACCAAATCGCCGCCGATGTTGCCACCGGCCCCGGCGCGGTTTTCAATCACAATCGCGTGGCCCCAGAGCTTGGAAAGTTCGGGGGCGAGCATGCGGGCGATGATGTCGGTGGTGCCACCGGCTGAAAAGCCGATCACAATTTTGACTTCGCGGGTCGGCCAAGCCGTGCTCTGTGCACTGGCAAACCCGTGCAGCAGCGTGAAGAAGATGAAGGCAATGCGTTTCAACATAGGTGGGGATATTCAGGAGCGGTAAGAAGGGTCGAGCCGTTCGAGCTTGCGCAGCAGTGCGGGCCACTCCATCAAGCCGTAAGGCCGTCGGGTGCTGGGTTGGTAGTTGTTCCAGGTGTCTTCGAGCACCTGCCGCGACACGCTTGCCAGGGGCGTATTGCAGGCCATGGCGGCCAGCTGCGAGCGGCACGCAAGTTCAACGCGGTGCATCCAGTTGAAAGCCTCGCCCACCGTTTTGCCGACCACCAGCGCGCCGTGATTGCGCAGAATCAGCACTTCACCCGCGCCCAAGTTGGCAACCAGCGAGACTTTTTCCTGGTCGTCGAGCACCACGCCTTGGTAGTCGTGATAGCGGACTTTCAAAAAGCGCATCGCGGTTTGGGTAATTGGCAACAAGCCGCATTCGAGTGCCGAAATCGCCATCGAGGCCCAGCTATGGGTGTGGATCACACAGGCAACTTCGGGGCGGGCTTCGTGGACTGCGCTGTGAATCACGTAGCCGGCCCGGTTGATGCCGTAGTCCACGCCCTCGTTATGGGTGGCGAAATCAGGCTTCCACAAAACTTTGCCTGCATGGTCTACTTTGATGAGTGACGAGGCGGTGATCTCTTCGTACATCATGCCGTAGGGGTTGAGCAGAAAAGCATCGTGCTCACTGGGCACACGAGTCGAAATGTGGTTCGCCATCATGTCGCTCATGCCGTACAGATCGACCAGGCGATAGCACGCCGCCAAGTCGATGCGGGCCTGCCATTCGGCGGGAGAACAATGGCCTTCGGCGGAGGGAATTGTCAGTTGCCGGATGAATGTTCCCATGAGATCAGCTGAATATGCCCTCGAACAAGGCATCAATCAAACCTAGAGCAAGATCGGCTGCACCCTCGGTGGCGATTTCACCCGCGCCGCTGATGAGCGAGTCGGTGACACTGCTACTGGCACCCTGATGTTGCTCGGCGAGCGCGACGGCTTTTTCTTCCGTTGGCAAGTAGGTAAACGCCGCCGCGCCAGCGGCTACCGCTGCAACCCCCGCACCGGCCAACGCCAGCTCCCGCGGATTGCCCGCGCGGCCCGGAAACGCTCGATCAATCTCGCCCTTGTCCATCCACACCGAGCGACACTGCGGGCAAACGTCGATTTCGGCTCCTTGGCGGGTTACCGCCATCATATGCACGCCGCCTGCGCATTGCGGGCAGGCGAGCGCACCGGGCTTGGTTTGCCCAAGAGTGGCGTGGGTGGCGGCCTGTGGATTCGCTTCATTGGAAAGTTTGCCTACCAGGGTTGCCAGCTCCTTGCCATCGACCCACACGCCCATGCAGTCCGGGCAGCGCCCAACGGCGACCCCGCGAAACAGGGTGTTCTTTAACGGCGAACCGTCACGCGCGCACTGTGCCATGGCAGGCTCCCTAGAGGTTGGCCGGGCTGGAGCGCAAGGAATAGGCCTTGCCGTCAACCCACAAATATTCGACCCGCATCACCGCTTCGCCCTTGGGGTCTTTGAGGATGTAGCCGACCGCCGAGACTTGTGCGCCGGGCTTGATCGGATCAAGTTTCCACAGTTCCAGGCGCGTTAGCGGGGCCAGTTCCAGCTCCCAGGCCTTGAGCTTGCGCGGCGGCAGCTTGGTCTTGGCGAGCACCGCCTTGCCGTCGATCCCGGCGGTTTGCACGGGCGTGGCACGGCTGAGCAGGTCGGCTGGCAGTTTGAGTTCGGCGGGCAGCTCGATCAACAATTCGGCGTGCGGGTTTTTCCACGTCGATTTGGTGACCTTGCCTTCGAGGTAGATCGGCTGGTCACTGTCGAAACTGCTCCAGCCGTGGTGCGCCCACGCAGAGGCGGGCAGGGCCAGCAGGGCGAAATTAAATGAACGTCGTAGCATGAGAGTTCCTTATCGGTAAGCGATCCAACGGCCTGCGGCAATAACAGCAATCCAGATGATGGTCGAGGTCAGCATTTGCACTTTAGCCACGCGATCCAGTTTAACGATGGAATCGCGCCCGTGAAACCAAGCGGCATTGCCTGCGGCCGCAGACAAGAGCAGCATCTTGAGCGTGAAGGCACGATTGGTCAAGAGTTCACCCGCCTGCGAAGAGAACATCAACAGGCCGGAGCAGGCGGCCAAGCCAAACCCGATGGCAACCAGCGTCAGCCCGAGGCGCGCCAAGTCTTTGGCGGGCAAGGTGGCACCCCAACCAAACACGCGCAGTTCGATCAACACCAAATTACCCAGCAGCAGCGCAATGCCGACGATGTGGACCACCTCCAGCGCCGGGTAAGCCCACGGGTGGGTGCGAATCCACGGGAAGAGAACCAGCTCGGTCATAGGCTTGACGGGGCGGGGAGCAAAGGATCGGAGGATCGGAGGATCAGGGATTGGGCCGGAGCCTTCGCCCGTGGCTCGCTTACTCGACCTTGACGCCTGCTTCTTTCACCACTTTTGCCCACTTTTGGGTGTCTGCACGCATGGCGTTGGCAAGGTCGGCAGGTGTTCCACCGACCGGTTCAGCGCCCAGTGATGCCAAGCGCTCGCGCAAGTCGGGCAATACTTTGTTGATGTCGGCATTCAAGCGCGCCTGCACCGCGGCAGGCGTGCCCGCCGGCGCATAAAAGCCAAAGCGTGTACCGGACTCGAAACCGGGCATGCCCGCCTCTTGCATTGAGGGTAAATCAGGCACCAGTGGCGAACGCTTCGCGCTCGAAATCGCCAAGGCTCTGACCTTGCCGTTTTTGATATGTGGCAGCGCGGAAACGATGGAGTCAAAGATCAAGTTGATCTGCCCGGCGATCAAATCAGGGATCACCAGAGCCGTGCCTTTGTAGGGAATATGCACCAAGCGCAGCCCGGCGGCACTGGCGAAGTATTCCGTGGTCAGGTGCCCAATAGTGCCGTTGCCCGAGGTGCCGAAATTGAGTTGGCCCGGGCGCGCTTTTGCGTAGGCAATGAACTCGGCCAGATTTTTGGCCGGTGTTTCGAGCGGCACCAGCAACACGTTGGTTGCATTCGCGGCATACGCAATCGGCGCGAAGTCGCGGTCAACGCTGTACGGCGTTTTGCTGTTCAGAATCGGGCCAATGCAGTGCGTGCTAGTGGTGGCTAAAAGAATGGTGTAGCCATCAGGCGCGGCTTTGGCCACCAAGTCAGAGCCGATTGCGCCACCTGCACCAGGTTTGTTGTCGACCACCACCTGTGCGCCGAGTGTTTCGGAGAGTTTTTGCGCCATCGCGCGCCCGAGAATGTCGGTCGCACCACCGGCTGGAAATGGCACAACCAGCCGAACCGGTTTACTCGGGTAGGCAGCCTGCGCAAAGCCCCTGGGCGATGCAAACCCGAGCCCCAGACCCAAGCCCGCCGCGCCCAAAACCATGCCCCGCCGGTTCGCTTCCATCGCTTCTCTCTCTATTCCGCTTTTGCGCCAGAGTCCTTCACCACTTTGGCCCACTTGGTGATCTCGGCGCGTTGATAGGCAGCCAACTCGTCGGCGGTTGAGCCGATTGATTCCAGCCCCAGCTTGTCGAGCTTCTCTTTGACATCGGGTAATTTCAGAGTGCGGGCGACCTCGGCCTGCAAACGGGCGACGATTTCTTTAGGCGTGTTAGCTGGTGCAAACAAGGCAAACCAGGAGGTTGCTTCAAAGCCTGGCAGACCCTGCTCCGCTACGGTGGGGATGTCGGGCGCGGCGGCTGAGCGTTTCGCGCCAGACTGGGCCAGCGCGCGCAACTTGCCTTCTTTGACCACTGGCAGCGCCGAGGGCATGTTGTCAAACATCGTGTTGATCTGCCCGCCCAATAAATCGGGTATCGCAAACTGGCGGCCCTTGTAGGGGATGTGCTGGATTTTGATGCCCGCCATGGTGTTGAACAGTTCGCACGAAACATGCACTGACGTGCCGATGCCGGGCGAGCCGCACGAGAGCTTCTCTGGATTGGCTTTGCCGTAAGCGATCAACTCCTGCACGCTTTTCACTGGCAGGTTGTTGTTCACCACCAGCAGATTTGGGGTGGACGCGACCAGCGAAATCGGCACGAAATCTTTCACCATGTCGTAGGGCATTTTTGCGCCGTAGAGTGCGGCGTTGATCGAATGTGTGCCCACCGTGCCCATCACGATGGTGTAGCCGTCGTTGGGCGATTTGGCAACGTTCTCCGCGCCGATGTTGCCGCCAGCGCCGGGCTTGTTATCGACGATCACCGCCTGCCCCAAGGTGGCAGGCCACTTTTCAGCGAAGATGCGCGCGAGCGTGTCCGGCGCGCCGCCGGTCGGGAAGGTGACGACGATCTTGATCGGTTTGGCGGGCCAGGCTTGCGCCAAAAGCAGGGCAGGGCACAGTGCCAGCACGCTGGCCAAGAGGGGTTGCGTCAGCGAACGAAGGAGCATGGAAAATTTTCCGTGAGCGTTGAGGGCAGACTGCAATCTTAGCGCCAGACACCAATCTATACCAACCAAGAAAAAGGGCGTGAACCTTAGTGATTCACGCCCTCTTGACCGAAGTCAAAGCCGCCAACGATCAGTCTTCTTTCATTACTTCACGGGTCTTCTTCACGGCGGGCAGCAGCACGATCACCATCATCAGAATCGCCAAGCCCAACAGCGTGGCCGACAGAGGCCGCGTGAAAAACACGGTGGCATCGCCGCGCGAGAGCAGCATCGCTCGTCGCAAGTTCTCCTCCATCATCGGCCCCAGAATAAAGCCTAATATCAGTGGCGCGGGTTCACACCCTAATCGGACAAAGATAATCCCCAGCACGCCGAACAGCACGGTAAGAAGCACGTCGAACGAGTTGTTGTTGACCGAGTAAACGCCGATGCAGCAAAACAGCAAAATCGCCGGGTAGAGCAGGCGGTAGGGCACGGCCAAGAGCTTGACCCAAACCCCAATCATCGGCAGATTCAAGATCACCAGCATCACGTTGCCAATCCACATCGAAGCGATCAAGCCCCAGAACAGCGCCGGGTTGTTGGTCATCACCTGCGGGCCGGGCTGGATGTTGTGGATCGTCATCGCACCCACCATCAGCGCCATCACCGCATTGGGCGGAATGCCCAGCGTGAGCAGCGGGATGAAGGAGGTCTGCGAGGCCGCGTTGTTCGCAGATTCCGGGCCGGCCACGCCTTGCGGTGCGCCTCTGCCGAACATCGAAGGGTCTTTGGCGACTTTCTTCTCAATCGTGTAGGAGGCGAACGAGGCCAGCAAGGCGCCGCCGCCAGGCAGAATTCCGAGCAGCGAACCGACCGCAGTGCCACGTGCGATTGCGCCTGCCGATTCTTTGAAGTCATCCCACTTCAACATCAAGCCTTCAACCTTGTTGGTGAAGGTTTCGCGGTGCTCGGTTTTCTCGACGTTGACGATGATTTCGGCAAAACCGAAGCAGCCCATCGCCACGGTAATAAAGCCGATGCCGTCAGACAACTCAGGAATGCCAAACGCAAAACGCGAAGTGCCCGTGTTTACGTCTGTGCCCACCAAACCTAGCAACAGGCCCAAGATAATCATCGCGATGGCTTTGAGCAGGCTGCCTGAGGCCAACACGACCGCGCCAATCAAGCCTAACACCATGAGCGAAAAATATTCTGCCGGGCCAAACTTGAAGGCCAATTCAGCCAGCGGTGCGGCAAATGCGGCCAAAACCAAGGTGCCGACCGTACCTGCAATGAACGAACCGATAGCGGCCAACGCGAGGGCTTTCCCCGCCTTACCCTGTCGCGCCATTTGGTAGCCATCTAGCATGGTCACCACCGAACTGGCCTCGCCGGGCAAATTCACCAGAATTGCCGTGGTCGAGCCGCCATACTGCGCGCCATAGTAGATGCCGGCCAGCATAATGAGTGCGGCAATCGGCGGCAGTGCGTAGGTGGCTGGCAAGAGCATCGCAATGGTGGCTACCGGACCGATGCCCGGCAACACGCCGATCAGTGTGCCCAGAACGACACCCAGAAAGCAGTACAGCAGGTTTTGTGCGGTTAGCGCGGTCGCGAAACCCAAACTCAGGTTGTTGACCAGTGCGTCGATGGCACCCATTATTTCTTCTCCTTCTGTTCTTCAACCTTGGCAGGGGCTGGGGCAAATGTACGCTGAATCTCGGGAACATCTGGCCAAATCGGGATTTGCAGCTTGATGCCGTAAATAAAGACCCCAACGGCGAACGCGGCGAGCAACACGGCGCTGATCACGGCCTCTTTGCGGCGCAACTCATGGCTTGCCAGGCTCGCAATTGCGACCAGCATTACGGTTGAGATCACTAAGCCGACTAATTTGAGCACCAAGCCAAACACGGTGATGGCACCCAGAATCAACCCAAGCGCCTTCATGTCCAGGAAGTAGGCCAATACACAGCCAGCAACCGTACCCAGCGCGAGCGACATATTGGGCGAGGCGCCAAGCAGTCCGGCGATGATGCTAAACACCATCATCGCCACAAACACCACGATCGGCCCGATTGCGCCCTTGGCCTCGCTGTGATCGCCTTCCACTTTGCCCAAGGACTTGAGCGCGACCAAGAAGCCGATTACCGCCAGAATACCGCCCAGCACGGTGGGGAAATAGCCCGGCCCCATGCGTGCCGAGGTGCCCAAGTTGTAGCTCTGTGAGAGCCACACCGACAATACTCCGATGACCAAAAACATCATCCCGGAGTAAAAGTCTTTGTAGTCTTTTATCTTCATTGTCTCCCCACTAGAAAAAGTCAAGCGAAATAAGTTCAGTCGCAGATAGTAGCGGGCTTTGCAAGGTTTTGGCTTTGTCTTCTGATGCGCGAATTTGTGAAAGCGGGTGAAAAAAAGCATGCATTCACGCTTCGCTTGACTTAGCTCAAGCCCGACACCCTGAGCGCCGTTGAGTTAGTCGAGTTTCGCACCCGACACCTTGACAATCTGCGCGTATTTTTCCTTCTCGCGCCGGATGAAGTCAGCAAATTGCTGCGGCGAATTGCCTCCAGCGGTCGCCCCCATGCGCACCAGCCGCTCTTTGACATCTGGCGTGTTGAGTGCCTTGACGATCTCGCTGTGCAGGCGGTCGAGCGCCGCTGATGGAATGTTCGCCGGTGCCAAAATGCCAAACCAAGTATCTAAATCAAAGTCCTTCAGGCGCGGGTCCGATTCAGCCATGGTCGGCAACTCGGGCGCGAAGCTGGAGCGCAGCTTGGTTGTCACCGCGAGCGGCCGCACCTTGCCCGCTTTGATCTGCGCGCTGGCGTTGGCCAAGTTGTCAAACATCAAATTGGTCTGCCCCGCCATCAAAGCGAGCAAGGCCGGATTGCCGCCTGCGTAGGGAATATGGACGATGAAGGTTTTGGTCTGCTGCTTCATTAGCTCGCCGGCCAAGTGCCCGGTGCTGCCGTTGGAGCCGGAGCCAAAATTGAGCTTGCCCGGGTTAACGCGGGCGTAGTCGATCAAGTCTTTCGGAGTTTTCCAAGGTGAATCCGGCGGCACGATCAGCACATTGGGCGTTGAAGCCACCAGGGTGATCGGCTGAAAATCCTTGAGCGCGTCGTAGGGCATTTTCGGGTAAAGCGCCGGATTGATCGCGTGCGTGGCGACCGCGCCCATAACAATCGTATGCCCGTCCGGTGCCGATTTGGCGACCGCATCGGCACCGATATTGCCGCCGGCCCCCGGCCGGTTCTCAACCAGCACCGGCTGACCCAGGCCGTCTTTCATTTTGTCGGCCAGCGCCCGCGCAATTTGGTCGAGCGAGCCGCCGGGGGGATACGGAACCACAAAGCGAATCGGCTTGGTCGGAAAGCCTTGCGCTGCGGCTACGGAAGTGATCAAGGTGATTCCGATTCCCGCAATCAATCGATGCAACATTGGAACTCCTTCATAAGCAAATAGGCGACACAAATCAAGCTTCACCGGAATAACTTCTTGTTATATTTCCGTCCAGACGCTTTTCGGCGACACGTCGTCAGAGTGTAACGGATGCAAATTTCCTCCAAAGGAGAATCGAGTGAGACACGCACAAATGGCAAGTTCTAGAGGTTCAGTTTCGATCGCACGCCGCACGCTGGTAGCGGCCGCTTGGGCGGTCGCCACGGCGGTCACTGTGGCATTTTCGGCAGGTGTTGCAGCGCAAGGCGCGCCGATCAAAATTGGCCATTCGATGGCGCAAACCGGCCCCTTGGGCGGTGGCGGCAAAGCGGCTCTGTTGGGCCTGCAAATCTGGCGCGATGATGTCAACGCCCGTGGCGGCATTCTGGGTCGCAAGGTCGAGCTCATTACCTATGACGACCAGTCCAACCCGGCGACTACGCCCGGCATCTACACCAAGTTGTTGGACGTGGACAAAGTGGATTTGCTGATTGCGCCGTATGCCACTAACCCTACCGCACCGATCATGCCACTCGTCAAGCAGCGCGGTCTGTTGCTGATGGGCAATTTTTCGTTTGAAGTGAACGAAAACATTCAGCACGACATGTGGTTTAACAACGCACCATGGAACGACGCGGTGAGCTGGTCGCAGGGCTTTGTCGAAATGGGCAAAAAGCGCGGCGCTAAAACCATCGCCTTCCTCGCGGCTGATGGCGAGTTTTCGCAAAATTTGGCCACCGGCGCGCGAAACCTCTCCAAGCACCAGGGCTTGACCACGGTGTACGACCAAAAGTATCCACCCAATACCGCCGACTTTTCGGCGATGATCCGCGCGCTTAAGGCCGCAAAACCAGACATCGTGTTTGTCGCTTCCTACCCCGGTGAGTCCGCTGGTATTGTGCGTGCCGTCAACGAAATTGGTGTGGGCGAGCAGGTCAAGATTTTTGGTGGCGGCATGGTGGGCTTGCAGTTTGCGCCACTGATGGAAGGCCTGGGTTCGCAATTGAATGGCATCGTCAACTATAACGCCTACGTGCCTGAAAAATCGATGGAATACCCCGGCATCAAAGACTTTCTCACCCGCTATGCGGTGCGCGCCAAAGCGGAAAAAGTCGATCCGCTCGGTTACTACTTGCCACCGTTCAACTACGCCATCGGGCAGATTCTCGAAGCGGCAATCACTGCTACCAAGAGCCTCGATCAAAAAGTGCTGGCCAAGTACATCCGTGAAAACGAGCACAAAACCATCGTCGGCCCGATCAGTTATGGCCGCACTGGCGAGTGGAAAATCGGGCGCGTCATCATGACCCAGTTCACCGGCATCAAAGACAAAGACATCGAGCAGTTCCGTCAACCTGGCAAACAGGTGATTCTGTACCCGGAAAACCTGAAAACGGGCGAACTCAAGTTCCCGTTTGAGAAGTCGCGCAAGTAGCGCTAGTCGATCAAGCAGTCGGCGCGCCTTTCGTGTTTTCTTGGGACTTGCTCTACGGGGCTTTGGTTTTCGGTCTCTTGCTGGGGTGTTTCTATGCGGCGGTTTCCATCGGGCTTTCGCTCTCATTTGGGCTGCTCGATGTGCCGCATATTGCCCACCCCGCGTTTCTGGTGGCTGGGGCCTACGGCACCTGGTGGCTGGGTGGCTTTGGCTGGGACCCGATTCTGGCAGGCTTAGCGCTGGCGCCGGTATTTTTCGTGCTGGGCGTGGTGATGTACCGCGTTTACTACGCGATGTTTGAGAGCCGGGGCAGCGATGCTGGTTTACGCGGTCTCGCCTTCTTTTTCGGGATTGCCTTCATCATCGAAGTGGCGCTGATTTTGGCAGTTGGTGTCGACCAGCGCTTGGTCGAGGCAAGCTACATTGGCAAGAGCATTGAGCTGCCTGGCGACCTGCGCGTGCCGCTGCGCTTGGTGGTGGCATTTGGTGCGGCGCTGCTGCTCACCATCGGCCTGATGCTCTATCTGGGCAAAACTTTTATGGGCCGCGCCATCAAGGCCGTCGCCCAGGATCAAATTGCGTTGGCACTAATGGGCGCTGATCCGGTCAAGGTCAAACAGTGGGCATTTGGCATTGCCACAGCAGTCACGGCAATCGCAGGCGCGCTGTTGATTATTGTTGGGCCGGTGGACCCCCAGTTGGGCCGGGTCTACATCGGGCGCACCTTTTGTGTGGTGGTGTTGGCCGGTTTGGGCAGCATGAGCGGCACCTTGGCAGCCGGGCTGATTTTGGGCGTGGCGGAAAGCATTGTGCTGACTTTCTTCGGTGCTTCATGGGCTCCGGCGGTTGCATTTGGACTGTTGCTGATCGTGCTGGGCGTGCGCCCGCAAGGTTTGTTCGGTCGGTAGCCAGCACTCATCAGAAACGAAGCGGAACCTTCAAGCAAATGCACCAAGGCCACAAACATTTTCTGATCGGCTGTGCCATCGTCTTGGCACTAGCGTTCGCTTTGATGGCGACCGTGACCAACGAATATGTATTCTTCGCCACCTACGTGGTGTTGCAATTCGTTGTGCTCGCCACCGCCTGGAACATTTTGGGCGGCTACGCGGGCTATGTGAATTTCGGATCCAGTGCTTTTTTCGCCTTGGGTGGCTACGCCGCCTTGGTGATTTTCAAATGGCTGGCGCTGCCTTTGGGCGTACAAATTGTGGTCGCAGCCTGCTTCACCGGGCTGTTGGGCTTGGGGATCGGCCTGATCTCATTGCGCTTGCGCGGAATTTTCTTTTCTATCGCGACCGTCGCCATTGCGATCATCTTCGAGACCGTCATCACCAACTGGGATTTCGTCGGCGGGGCCAAGGGTTTGCAGGTGCTGCGCCCTGAGCCGATGGTGCCTTTTACCAGCTACACCAAAATGCTTTTCTTTGTGATGCTGCTGATGGCGCTGGGAGCGGTAGCAATCGCACGCTATATCGAAAATTCATGGATTGGTCGCGGCCTGCGCGCGATTCGCGACAACGAAGAGGCGGCTGAATGCGTGGGTGTACCAACCCTCAAACTCAAGCTGATCGCCACCGTCATTTCAGGCGCGCTAATGGGTGCGGCGGGTGCGCCCTTGCCGATGTACCTGAGCTTTATCGAGCCGGTTAGCGCTTTCAGCATGAATTACTCAGTCTCAGCGCTGGCCATGCCGATTATCGGCGGCACGTCATCTTGGTTGGGACCAGTCATCGGCGCGGTGCTGCTGGGCACGGTGCAGCAGGTGGTCACGGTGACGATTTCGTCGGAATTGAACGTGTTGATCGTGGGTGTGTTGCTGGTCTTCTTCGTGGTCGTGGCACCCGAAGGAATTTTGGGTCTGGTGCGCAAGCTGCGCGCACCCAAAGTGCAACCCACAGGCCAAACCCGGGGCCAAACCTCGGCCCAAACCAAATGACCGAGATGCTCCTTAAGGTAGAAGGCTTGGTCAAGCGCTTTGGCGGCTTCACCGCGCTCGACGACGTGAATCTGACCGTGCGCCAAGGCGAGCGCTTGGGGTTGATTGGCCCCAACGGATCGGGAAAAACCACCCTCATTAACTGCATTTCAGGCGCGCTGAAGAATGACGGCGGCACGGTAGTCTTCAAGGGCGAAAATCTGAATGGCCTGGCCCCGCACCAGCGCACGCGGCGCGGCATTGCGCGCTCGTTTCAGATTCCGCGCCCGTTTCACAGCATGACCCCGATTGAAAACCTTGCCGTGCCGCTCGAGTATGTGACGCATCGCGGGCGCGGCCGCAGTGGGCAACCCAAGGCCGATATTCGTGGCGAAGCCGAAGCGATTTTGCGCGACATGGGCTTGGGCGACAAAATGACCATCGCCTGCTCGCAGCTTTCGCAGGTGGAGTTGCGCAAATTGGAATTGGCGCGCGCGATGGCGGCCAAACCGAGCCTGCTGATTTCTGATGAAGCGATGGCTGGCCTGTCCAACACCGAATGCGACGAAGTGCTGGAGATCCTTTTCAGGCTTGGTTCTTCAGGCATCACCATCATTATGATCGAGCACATCATGCATGCCATCATGCGCTTTTCTGAACGCGTTGTCTGTCTCGACGCAGGCAAGTTGATCGCCGAAGGCATGCCCACGGAGATTGTGAAAAATCCGAATGTGCAAAAAGCGTATCTGGGGGCCTAGCGGATGAGCGCCACGAGCACCCTTGAGTTAAGAGTCGAAGGGCTTTCGGCAGGTTATGGCGCGGTGCGTGCGCTCGAAAATGTCTCGATCAATGTGCGTCAGGGCGAGACCGTGGCCTTGCTGGGCACCAATGGCAATGGCAAAAGCACGCTGATGAAATGCTTGACCGGCTTGGTTAAGCCGCGCGCGGGCACGATCACGCTCACCATCGACGGCGTGACCCACAATCTGATCGGGCGCGGTACTAAAGAGATTGTCGATCTCGGCGTGGCGATGGTGGCCGAAGGCCGCAGGTTGTTTCCCAAACTGACGGTCGAAGAGAACCTTTGCTTGGGCGCTTACCGTGCCGCAGCACGCCCCAAGCTGGCTGAGAATCTGGAGTTTTGCTTCGCCACTTTCCCAGTGCTTAAAGAACGCCGCAAGCAGCTGGCCGGCAGCATGTCGGGCGGGCAGCAGCAGATGGTGGCGATTGGGCGGGCCCTGATGTCTGCGCCCAAACTGCTGCTGGTTGACGAACCTTCGGTTGGACTTTCGCCACTCTTGGTTTCCCAGACGATTGAAAAGATTGGCGAGCTCAATAGAAAGCACGGCATGACCGTGCTGATGGCGGAGCAAAACTTTCACCAAACCATCAAAATCGCCGACCGCGGCTACGTACTGGTACACGGCGAAATTGCTTTCGAGAGTAAGAACGTTGCCGAACTCGAAAACAACGAGTTGGTACGAAACCTCTATCTAGGTGCCTGAAGAAGCACTTCCAGAGCGCTTCTTCAGGCATTCCATACGCCCCATACTCGCTGTTATTGAACCGGTTTCAATGCAGATGGCGACGCTTGCCAGGTGGCAAGTGTGCAGCCGCACTGCCCGCATGCCCGGTCGTGTTCATGCTGCCCTGACCCCAGGCAATCTTGTTGAACGTGTCGAGCGCTGCGCTCTTCTTGGCGAAGATGCGATTGACCGCCTCGATCAACTCTGCCGTCTCGGCTTCGTCAAACTGGGGTGCTACCACGGCCTGCACTTCTTCGACGATGAACTGGCGTTGCGCTTCGAGAATGGCTTGCGGCGAAGGGCCGACAAACATCAGTCCGAATTCGTCATGCTCGCCCTCGGCATCGTCATCGTTCTCGTAATAAGAGAGCTCAATCGCCGTGGCCTCAGAGGTGAACTCGTTGAGCGTGGAAAATGCGGTTTCCACGCACGAGTGAAAGTCGCGGTCCACTTCCGCAGTCCAGCAAATGCGTAATGTGTGCTCACGTGCGTCGAAGTCCATCCCAGGCTCTTCGTCGTAGCGCGAAGCGGCATCGTCGAACGAAGCGGCGCTCACGTAATCGAGAATCGGCATGAGCGCTTCTTCGAGGCGTTGCAAGGTGACATCGGCGCGCAAGCGTACTTCGCCGTGGATATGCAACTCAAATTCAGGTTCTTTGCGGGTGCGTTTTTTCATCGGAAATTTTCCTTTGCTTGACAGCCATCGTACCGCAAGCCTGCCGGTTGATGGCGGGAACCCGCGTCATCAGTGCGTCATCAAAGAGTCATTCTAAGGCGATAACTTCTGCTTCTATAATCGTTTGAACCTGCATTGCAAACCGGCCATGCGGCATGTCCAAGACAACTGAGGAGATTGACCAATGAAACTGTTCGCCAAGACCGCGCTGGCTGCGGCGCTTGCACTGGGCTCAAGCCTGGCGCAGGCTCAAGTTGAAGTGCAATGGTGGCACGCCATGACCGGCGCGCTCGGTGAGCGTGTCAACGATTTTGCGGCTAAATTCAACGCCTCGCAGAAAGACTACAAAGTGGTGCCGGTGTTTAAAGGCAACTACGCCGAGACCATGGCAGCCGGAATCGCCGCCTACCGCGCGAAAAATCCGCCGCACATTTTGCAAGTGTTTGAAGTGGGCACCGCCACCATGATGTCGGCCAAAGGTGCCATCGTGCCGGTGCACGAAATCATGAGCAAAAATGACAAGAAGTGGAACGCCAGCGCCTACATTCCGGCAGTCACCGGCTACTACACCGACAAGAGCGGCAAGATGCTCTCACTGCCTTTCAACAGCTCGACCACGGTGATGTACCTCAACCGTGACGCTTTCAAGAAGGCGGGCCTGGACCCAGACAAGCCACCAAAAACCTGGCGCGAAGTGCAAGACGCCGCGCTCAAAATCCGCAACGTCGCGCTGTTGCCCTGCGGCTACACCACCGGCTGGCAGTCGTGGGTGCATCTGGAAAACATGAGCGCGTGGCACAACATTCCGCTGGCCACCAAAGAGAATGGTTTCGGCGGCTTGGACACCACCTTGGTGTTCAACGATCTGGAGCGAGTGCGCCATATTGCGCTGCTTTCTTCGTGGGTTAAAAGCGGGTTGTTCACCTATGGCGGGCGGCGCAATGAAGCCGAAGCCAAATTCTTTGGCGGCGAGTGCGGCATCTTGACCAGCTCGTCAGCGGCTTACGCAAACATTAAGAAGAACGCCAAGTTCGACTTCGGTGTGGTGCAATTGCCCTATTACGACGAAGTGGCCGGCGCACCGCAAAACACCATCATCGGCGGCGCGTCGCTGTGGGTGATGGCTGGCAAGAAGCCGGCTGAATACAAAGGCGTAGCAGCCTTCTTCGAGTACCTCTCCAAGACCGACGTGCAAGCCGAATGGCATCAATCCACCGGCTATCTGCCACTGACCACTGCTGCTTATGACGTGACCAAGAAGAGCGGCTTCTACGAGAAAAACCCGGGCACCGACATTTCGGTGCGGCAAATGACCGCCAAGAAGCCAACCGGCAATTCCAAGGGCATTCGCTTGGGCAACTTCGTGCAAATCCGTGACGTGATCGACGAAGAACTCGAGTCCGTCTGGGCCGACAAAAAGCCCCCGAAAGAAGCGCTGGATGACGCGGTACGGCGCGGCAATGAACTGCTGCGCAAGTTCCAGCAAGTCAATAAAGGCTAAGCGCTTGCTTTTTCTTGCGCACTTAAGAAAACGCCACCTCCTCGCGGTGGCGTTTTTTTTCACCCAGGCAGCCGCAGCGCAGACGATTGCGCTCGACGTCGGTCATTTTCTGGCTGAACCCGGCGCGATCAGCGCGCGCGGCGTGCCCGAATTTGAGTTCAACCGCGCGCTTTCTGCAAGTATTGACCAGCACTTGCGCGGTCATGGCCTGCAAACCATTTTGATCGGCGCGGACGGGCTGCAGCGCGAATTGGCGGCGCGGCCCCGCAAGGCGCTTGGCGCGGATCTGTTTATCTCGATTCATCATGACTCGGCCAAGGCGCGCTTCCTCAAAACTTGGGTGGTAGACGGCGTGGAGCGGCCCTATCTGGACGACCGTTTCAAAGGCTTTTCCATCTTTGTTTCGCGCGAAACCCCAAAGTTGGCTGCCAGCCTCGTTTGTGCTTCGGCGCTGGGCGTGCAGTTGCGTAAACAAGGCTTTGCACCCTCGCGCTACCACGCCGACCCAGAGTTAGGCGAAAGTCGTGCTTTCGCCGACGAGCCCAACGGCGTACACTACTTCGATCATTTAGCCGTGCTGCGACGAGCCACGATGCCCGCCATACTGTTAGAGGCGGGCGTAATTTTGAATCGGGATGAGGAGTTATTGGTGAGCAGCGATATCAGCAGGCAAAAGATTTCCGCCGCCGTCCTCCAAGCCGTGCGCGACTGCCTGCGCTAAGCCGCGATGGAAAAGCGCGTCACATTCACCTCCTGGTGGCTGCCCTATGCGCTGGTGTCGCCGCAGATTGCGGTCACGCTGGTGTTCTTCTTTTGGCCGGCCGGTCAGGCGTTGTTTCAATCCTTGTTTTTAGAAGATGCGTTTGGCACGAATGTACAGTTTGTTGGCTTACATAACTTTGTGGCGTTGTGGAACGACGAGTTCTACCTGAAATCGTTCAAAACCACTGCCATTTTTAGCCTCGCGGTGGCGGGCTTGGGGCTCTCGTGTGCGCTCACTCTGGCGGTGTTCGCCGACCGCGTGATTCGCGGCGCAGCGTTCTACAAAACCCTGTTGATCTGGCCCTACGCCGTCGCCCCGGCGATTGCAGCGGTGCTCTGGGTCTTCATGTTCGACCCTTCCATCGGGGTGATACCGTGGGCACTTAAAACCGTCTTCGGCTACAAATGGAACCACCTGCTCAATGGCGACGAGGCGATGCTTCTCGTGGTGCTCGCCGCCACCTGGAAGCAGATCAGCTACAACTTCCTCTTTTTTCTGGCCGGCTTGCAGTCAATTCCCAAATCATTGATAGAAGCGGCGGCGATTGACGGCGCTGGCCCTGCAAAACGCTTCTGGACAATTGTGTTTCCGCTGCTCTCGCCGACCACATTTTTCCTCGTCGTGGTCAATGTGGTGTACGCCTTTTTTGACACCTTCGGCGTGATTGACGCGGCGACCTCCGGCGGGCCTTCCAAAGCCACCGAAATTCTGGTTTTCAAAGTGTTTAACGACGGCTTCAAGGGCCAGGACATTGGTGGCTCGGCGGCGCAATCGGTGGTGCTGATGTTCATCGTGATTACGCTCACGGTGATCCAGTTTCGCTACGTCGAGAAGAAAGTGAAGTATTAACCGTGGTTGAAAATCGACCTTGGCTGGTCTTCATCTCGCACGCCGTGCTCCTCATGGGAGTAGCGGTGGTGGCGTTTCCGCTCTATCTGACCTTCGTCGCCTCGTCGCTCACTTCCGACCAAGTGACGAACGTGCCGATGACCTTGATACCCGGTTCGCAGCTCTATGAAAACTACCGCTACGTGCTGGTCGATGGCTTAAAAGGCGTACCGCTCAAGCAGCTACTGTTCAATAGCTTCGTGTCTGCCACCATCATTGCGTTGGGCAAAATCTCGATTTCGCTGCTGTCGGCCTTTGCGATTGTCTACTTCCGCTTTCCCCTGCGCACCTTTTTCTTCTGGATGATTTTTGTCACGCTGATGCTGCCGGTGGAAGTGCGCATCATGCCCACTTTCAAGGTGGTTTCCGATTTGGGCATGCTCGACTCCTATGCAGGCTTGACGGTACCGCTGATCGCTTCTGCCACCGCCACCTTTCTGTTTCGCCAGTTCTTTCTGACGATTCCCGACGAGCTGACCGAGGCCGCGCGGATCGACGGTGCAGGGCCGATGCGCTTTTTCAAAGACATCGTGCTGCCGCTCTCTCGCACCAACATCGCGGCGTTGTTTGTGATTCTGTTCATCTACGGCTGGAACCAATATCTCTGGCCGCTGCTCGTGACCACGCGCGAAGAAATGTACACCGCCGTGATCGGCATCAAGCGCATGATTTCGGGTGCAGATGCCGCCACCGAGTGGCACCACGTGATGGCCACCGCCGTGATCGCGATGTTGCCGCCGGTGCTGGTGGTGGTGCTGATGCAGCGCTGGTTCGTCAAAGGTCTTGTGGACACTGAAAAATAGCCATGGCAACTGTTGATATCAAGGAAGTCAAGAAGAGTTACGGCGCGGGCCCCAAGGCGCTGCAGGTGATCCACGGCATCGACGTGGCGATCCGCGACGGTGAGTTCATCGTCTTGGTCGGCCCTTCCGGCTGTGGCAAATCGACCCTG
>JANLTH010000071.1:0-3440 GCA_031362865.1 Burkholderiales bacterium
CTTAGGAGGCGCTCGTTCTATCCATTGAACTACGGCGGGAGTTGGAAACAGCGGGGTTGGCACGTAAAATTTTAGCTCACAGCTTTTGCAGCCTTTACTCTTGGAAAATGCGCCATTCATGTCAGCTAATCACCCCAAAGCGCTAATTCAAAGCCTCGACCATCTGGTTCTCACGGTCAAAAATTTGCAAGCAACGATTGATTTTTACACCCGCGTACTGGGCATGACCGAAGAGACTTTCGGGGCCAATCACCGCAAAGCGCTGCGTTTTGGGGACCAAAAGTTCAATTTGCACCAAGCGGGCGACAAAACCATTACTGACATCTACGCAAAAACGCCGACCTCTGGCGCGATTGACCTATGCCTACTGGCCGCGGTGCCGCTTGATGAGGTGATTGCTGCACTCAAAATGAATAACGTGTCGATTGAATTGGGGCCCACCAAGCGTACCGGTGCGCGCTTTGCGATCCGCTCGGTTTACCTGCGCGACCCGGACGACAATCTGATCGAAATCAGCGAGCGCTGGCAGGAGTAGGGCCGCATGCCGCTCCTCACACTGCAAAACGCCAGTATTGCGTTTGGCCATGTCGCACTGCTCGATCGCGCGGAATTCGTGCTCGAACCTGGCGAGCGGGTCGGCCTGATCGGCCGCAATGGCGCGGGCAAATCGACCCTGCTCAAAATTATTGCGGGCGATCACAAGCTCGACGATGGTGTGCTCTGGCGCACCCCGGCGCTTTCAGTTGGGGTGGTCGAGCAAGAGCCGCGCTTTGCGGCGGACACAAGCGTGTTCGCGGCGGTGGCGGAAGGCTTTTCAGCCGAGCAGGCGCTGCTCACGGAATACCATGCTCTGGCACATGCCTTGGAAACCGGCGCTGAGCAATCGTCTTCAGGCCATACATCGCTAGAGGCGCAATTGGAGCGGCTCTCCGAGGTGCAGACTGAACTTGAACGCACTGGCGCATGGGGTTTGGCATCGCGGATTGAAGCGGCACTCTCCAGGCTGGACCTGGATGGTGACAGGCCGGTCGCGCAACTCTCGGGCGGGCAAAAAAAGCGCGTCGCGCTGGCGCACGCACTGGTGGCTGAGCCGCAGTTATTGATTCTTGATGAGCCGACTAACCACCTGGATATTGCCTCGATTGCGTGGCTCGAAGACCTGCTGGTTGGTTTCAACGGGGCCGTGCTGTTCGTGACCCACGATCGGCGTTTTTTGGATCGAGTCACGACGCGGATTGTGGAGCTGGAGCGCGGCATCTTGCGCTCCTTCCCGGGCAATTTCACCGCCTACCGTGTGCGTAAAGCTGAGCAGTTGGAAGTTGAGCGGGTTGAAAACGCCAAGTTCGACAAGTTGCTCAAGCAAGAAGAAGTGTGGATCCGCAAAGGCGTGGAAGCGCGCCGTACCCGCAATGAAGGCCGAGTGCGGCGGCTTGAGGGCTTGCGCCTAGAGCGCGAGGCTCGCAAGTCGCGCGCCGGTCAAGTCAATTTGGCGATTGACGACTCGCAGCGTTCCGGCAAGCTGGTGGCGGAGCTGACCGAGGTGAGCAAGTCGTTTGGTACGCGTTGCATTGTGCGCGGCTTCTCAGGCCGCGTGCTGCGTGGCGACAAGATCGGTTTTATCGGTGCCAACGGCGCTGGCAAAACGACCTTGCTCAAAATGATTCTGGGTGATTTGGCGCCCGACACGGGCGAAGTCAAGTTGGGTACCAAGCTCGAAGTTGCCTATTTCGACCAATTGCGCGACAAGCTCAATGACGATGCAACGCTGGCTGAAACCATCAGCCCAGGCTCAGAGTGGATCGAGATCGGCGGCGTGCGCAAGCATGTGATGACGTATTTGAGTGACTTTCTGTTCTCGCCTGAGCGTGCCCAAGCTCCAGTGAAAACGCTTTCTGGCGGCGAGCGCAATCGCCTGCTGTTGGCGCGCCTGTTTGCGCGACCAGCCAATTTGTTGGTGCTCGATGAGCCGACCAACGACCTTGACATTGAAACGCTCGAGTTGCTCGAAGAACTGCTACTCGACTATGCCGGTACCGTGCTGCTGGTCTCGCACGACCGCGCCTTTCTCGACAACGTCGTCACCCAAGTGCTCGCGCACGACCCGCAGGCCGGGGAGGGCGTTTGGATCGATAACGCCGGTGGTTATGAAGATTGGCAGACCTATCTCTCAAGAAGGCCGTCTGAAGCGCTTCTTCAGGCTGATGCCGTCAAAAGCGCCACCAGTAAAGCCTCTTCAGGCGCTGCACCC
This sequence comes from Burkholderiales bacterium, assembly GCA_031362865.1. GTDB lineage: Bacteria > Pseudomonadota > Gammaproteobacteria > Burkholderiales > JAEUOS01 > JANLTH01. Next base: position 2,249 of record JANLTH010000071.1, read on the forward strand.
CGAAAAGCCAATACTAATGCGCCTCTTCAGGCAGCGGCTCTTACTAAGCCATTGCTCAAACTGTCGAACAAAGAGAGCCGCGAATTGCAGGCACTGCCTGCGACCATCGCGAACCTGGAAAACGAACAGAAAATCCTCGAAGCCCGTATGGCAGACGCAGGGTTTTACAAACTACCCGCCGCTGAGCAAACCACTGCCCAGACGCGGTACGCGGTGATCGAGGATGAGTTATTGGCCGCACTGACGCGCTGGGAAGAGCTCGATGCCTTAAGTCCGACAGGCTCCTAGCGGTCAGAGATTGAGTCGGGCATAATAGTGCTACGTAATAACGCTGCATAGTTTTGCGGCACTGTTGTGTAGCGCATTTGTGTGGCGCAATACTGCTGAATTCTCTCCACCGGAGTTGCCATGGCCTTAGCCACCGAAGACATCATCCCCATCACCCGCGCCCGCGCCCAACTGACGGAGCTGGCTGAAGATGTCGCCAAAAATGGGCGCGACAAGATTTTGACGCGCAACGGCGAGAGCTATGTGGCGATTATTTCAGCGGCGGATTACGATCAGTTGTGCGTGCTGAAGGCGCGCGAAGAGCTTGCAGCGCTGCGCGACGTGATCACCGGGCTACAAGACTGGCGCGAGGCTCGCGTGATGACGTGGGAGCAGTTCCGGCCCAAATTGGGTAAGGTGCGCGCGCGCGCCAAGCGCGTAGCCGAGCTTGATGGCGGTGTCGCAGCGACGACTGCGACTTAGGGCAGGCCTCTGTGCTTAAGGTTGTGGTCACGGAAAATTTTGCCGCCTCACTCGATGCGATGGCGCAGTTTTATGAGGATCAGCGCGGCCTGTTTCCCGGCGCTGGTACGCGATTCTTGGGCTTTACTGAAGCGCTCGGTGAACAGATTGTCCCGCTGTTGGCGCGCCAACCAGGTATCGGCACGCGGCTCGAACTGCCATTGCGAGCCCGACCTGCGGAGCAAGTCTTGCTGCTCGGGCTGCTCGGGCCTGTCGGCGGCGCGCTGATTGTGCGGGAATGGTTTTTCGATCAATTCGCCGTCAAGTATGCCTACGATGCGAGGCTGCTCATTTTGTTGTCAGCGAAGCACCACAGTCAGCACGACTATCGGTAAGCGACATCGGCGATGTTCGATCCCTCCCGCGCGCAAGTCCGCGACTTCGGCGGCGGACCCGCCCGCGC
>JANLTH010000158.1:0-15972 GCA_031362865.1 Burkholderiales bacterium
CTCTACCAACTGAGCTACTCCCGCGTGAGACCAAAATTATAAACCGATTCCGCCGTCAAAATCAATAGTCACCGCCAAAATTTGAGGGGGGACCTGCATAATTTTCAAACTTGGTGTATTGCCCCAGAAAGGTGAGCTCGACCATGCCGATCGGGCCGTTACGTTGCTTGCCGATAATGATCTCGGCCTTGCCTTTGTCCTTCGACTCGGGGTCGTACACCTCGTCGCGATAAATGAAGAGAATCACGTCGGCATCTTGCTCAATCGCACCTGATTCGCGCAGGTCAGACATCATCGGGCGCTTGTTTTGGCGTTGCTCCAAGCCACGATTTAACTGCGAAAGTGCGATCACCGGAACGTTCAATTCCTTCGCCAGCGCCTTGAGCGAACGTGAAATCTCCGAAATTTCGGTGGCGCGGTTTTCACCTTGCCGGGGCGAGCTCATCAGCTGCAAGTAGTCAATCACGATCAAATCAAGTTTGCCGTAGAGCCGGTGCAGCCGCCGTGCGCGGGCACGCAGGTCAATCGAATTGAGCGCGGCGGTTTCGTCGATATGAATTTTTGCAGGATCAAGCCGCTCCAGCGCGTCGGCCAGCTTGCCGAATTCGCGGTCGTCCAACTTGCCGGTGCGCAGTCGATGCATGTCGATTTTGGCAACCGAGCCCAGCATCCGCATCGCCAACTGCGTACCGCCCATTTCCATCGAAAAAACACCTACCACGCCACCTTCGAGCGCGATGTTTTCAGCGATGTTGATCGCAAGCGACGTTTTGCCCATCGAGGGCCGCCCAGCGATGATGATGAGATCGCCCCGCTGCAAGCCAGAAAGGCGTGCGTCGAGGTCGTAAAAATTGGTGGCGATTCCGGTGACATCAGGACTATTTTGGTCGTGCAAATATTGCACACGTTCCATCACTTGGGCCAGCAGCGGGCGAATTTCTTGAAAACCTTGCGAGCCTTTGGCGATGTCTTCAGCGATCTCAAAGACCTTGCTCTCGGCTTCGTCGAGCAACTCGCGCGCCGCGCGGCCTTGGGGATTGAACGAGGCAGTGGCGATTTCGTCGCACACGGTGATGAGGCGGCGCAGCACCGAGCGCTCGCGCACAATCTCGGCGTAGCGCCAGATGTTGGCCGCCGACGGTGTGCTTTGCGCAAGCGCATTCAAGTAGGCCAAGCCACCGACTTCGTTATGCTGCCCTGAGTTTTGCAGCGCCTCAAAAACCGTAATTACATCAGCTGGGCGCGAGGCATCGACCAGCTTGGCAATCGCCGCCCAAATCAAGCGATGGTCGTAGCGGTAAAAGTCATTCTCGTTAACGCGGTCGGCAATTTTTTCCCACGCGGCGTTGTCGAGCATCAGACCACCCAACACGCTTTGCTCGGCCTCGATCGAGTGCGGCGGCACTTTTAAGTGCAGCAGATCGGCATCGGGCGGTGAAGGGAAGGGTGTTACGACGGCGTTCATTGACTGTGTAGATGGCGTGAGGAGGACGTGAGCGAACCGCTTATTTTGCGCTCATTTTGAGGTGCTTGTGGTATAAAAAAACCGCTCCGGGGAGCGGTTTTTTTCGATACAGGAAACGAGCGTGCCGGGTTTGCTTAGGCAGCTTCGCCCAATACCGAGACCTTGATAGTCGCGGTGACATCGGTATGCAAGGCCACTACCAAATCGGTGTCGCCAATCATCTTGAGCGGACCAGTTGGCATGCGTACATTACCCTTTTCAACCTTGAAGCCTTGCTTGCCCAGCGCTTCAGCGATGTCGAAATTGGTGACCGAACCGAACAAACGACCATCCACGCCGGCTTTGGCGGTGATTTGCAGCATCAGGCCGTCCATCTTCGCTTGCACCGCTTGGGCGGCTGTCAGCGTGTCGGCTTGGGCTTTTTCAAGCTCGGCGCGACGCGCTTCAAACTCCGCCTTGTTGGCGGTGGTCGCGCGCTTGGCCTTTTTTTGCGGCAAGAGGAAGTTGCGCGCAAAACCGTCTTTGACCTTGACCACGTCGCCCAGGACGCCGAGGTTGATCACTTTTTCCATCAAAATAACTTGCATGTGAGTTCTCCTAAATGGTCAGCGGTTTAATGCAGGTCGGTGTAAGGCAGGAGCGCGAGGAATTGCGCGCGCTTGATTGCCTCGGTGACCTGACGCTGATAACCGGCCTTGGTGCCAGTCACGCGGGCCGGCATGATGCGACCGTTTTCTTGCAGAAAGTCTTTGAGCAGCTCAGCGTCTTTGTAGTCGATATATTCGACATGACCGACGGTAAAGCGGCAAAACTTCTTGCGCTTGAAGAGATTGTTGCCACGTTCCGGCTTTTTCTTGTTTTTGTCGAATTTCTTGCTGGGGCGTCCGAATGCCATGATGATTTCCTTCTAAATTGGTTCGATGTTCAATGTTCAATGAAGTTGAATTCTGTCGCGTGCAGCACCAACGCCTTGCTCGATTTTCCCTTAGCAGCCAGAAAACCTTTGAGCCGGTAACGCTCGCCCAGTTTGGCCCGCTTGCACAGGAGGGCGTTGTCGCCCGCCACCACCACTTGCACCTCACACTGCACCTGCCGCTTGTTGCCTGCTTCCGATTGCTCCGAAGTATGGCTGACGGTCAGGTTGACGATCGCAATGCCCCCTGGCGTGTAACGCACAGGTTCGATGGCGATTAATGTGCCGGTGAGTTCAAGTTGGTTCAAACGGACTGAAAAGGCATGTGCTCGATGACCGAATTCGCGTAGAAAGCTTTAAGCCGCCACTTTTTCAGCAGGCTTGTCTGCGGGCTTATCGGCAGGCTTCGCGTCGGTGATGTTGCGCGACTTCTCTTCCTTCATCATCGGTGATGCGCCGGTTTCGGCTTTTTTCATGCGCACGATCAAGTGGCGCAGAACCGCATCATTGAACTTGAAGGCGTGTTCGAGTTCGTCCAGAATTTTCTGGTCGGTCTCGATATTCATCAGCACATAGTGGGCTTTGAATACTTTGTTGATCGGGTAAGCCATCTGGCGACGACCCCAGTCTTCCACGCGGTGGATCGTACCGCCGGCAGCGGTGACCAACGAGCGGTAGCGCTCGACCATGGCGGGCACTTGCTCGCTCTGGTCCGGATGGACGATAAAAACGATTTCGTAATGACGCATTAACAAACTCCTTGTGAACGTCGTGTCGAACCTTCAACGAAGGCCGCCCAAGTCAAGCTGTTGGCGATTGAAGCCAACCGCAAGCCGGTGCGGCAAGGTTCGCTGGGAAACCAGCGAAGCCTAAGATTATGACATGAATTCATCGAAAAATCAATCACTTGCGTGGCTTTTTTAGTGCCTCAGCTTGCTCGTGGGGCAGCCCATATTCAGAATTTGCTCGCGGTACTCTTGTCGCGCGGCCTTCCGCACCCTGCGCCAATTACTTGCGATTCCAAATCCTTGCGTACCCGATCCGCCGGACGGTCAGCAAGGCGATAGACTTCATCGTGCCGCTCTTGCCCGCATTGTTGCTCGCAATGTTGCTGGAATCGTCGATTCGATCTTTTCGATGACCTGACCACCTCTTATCACCGTCCGTCACCCTTGATTTCGCATGGAAACGCCAGCACCCCCACCCCGCCTTCAGTTGACGCAGATCACCAAGCGCTACCCTTCGGTCGTGGCGAATGATGGCGTGTCGCTGACGGTCCAGCCCGGTGAGATTCACGCGGTGCTGGGGGAGAACGGTGCGGGCAAATCCACGCTGATGAAAATCATCTACGGTGCGGTCAAGCCGGATGCTGGCGAGGTGCGTTTCAATGGTGCGCCGGTTACCATAAAGAACCCCCAAGAAGCACGCCAGTTGGGCATCTCCATGGTGTTCCAGCATTTCAGTTTGTTTGATACGCTGACCGTCGCGGAAAACGTTTGGTTGGGTCTGGGCCGTGAATTGTCGCTGCCGCAGGTTACCGCGCGGATCGAAGCCAAGGCGAGCGCTTTCGGTTTGCCAATCGACCCGGAGCGCCCGGTACACACGCTCTCGGTGGGTGAGCGCCAGCGGGTGGAAATCATTCGCAGCCTGTTGACCGAGCCGCAGCTCCTGATTCTTGACGAACCGACTTCGGTGCTCACACCGCAAGCGGTCGAAACGCTTTTCGTCACCCTGCGCCAATTGCGCGACCAAGGGTGCAGTATTCTTTACATCAGCCATAAGCTGAACGAAATTCGCGCCCTGTGCAACGCTTGCACGGTGTTGCGCGGCGGGCGTATGACTGGCGTGGTCGACCCGCGCGCCGAATCCAATGCCTCGCTCTCCCGCCTGATGATTGGTGCGGAACCACCGGCGCTGACCCATCGGGCTGCGCAAGTTGGGGCGGTGGTGTTGCGGGTAGCCGACCTGCGTTTGCTAAAGGACGACCAATTTGGGGTCGATCTAAACGGTGTTTCTTTTGCCGTGCGCGCGGGCGAAGTGGTGGGTATCGCGGGTGTTTCGGGCAATGGGCAGCAGGAATTGCTGCGCGCCTTGTCGGGCGAGGATGCGCGTGCCGCGCCTGCAGCGGTGCGAATTGCCGCCACCGATTCCGGGGGCTTGGGGCCGCGCCAGCGGCGGCGCTTGGGTCTGCACTTCGTGCCAGAAGAGCGGCTCGGGCGGGGCGCGGTGCCGCCGCACTCGTTGGCTGAAAACCTGTTGTTGACGCGTACCGAGGCACTTGCGCCGGGCCGAATTTCCGGTGGGTGGATTCGCACGGCAGTGCTCCGTCGCCAGGCTTTGTCCATCATCGCTCGCTTTGCCGTCAAGGCGGGTGGGCCGGGCGCTGCGGCCAAGTCGCTTTCGGGCGGCAATTTGCAAAAATTCATCGTCGGGCGCGAGATTGATGCGAATCCGAAGCTCTTGATTGTGGCCCAGCCAACTTGGGGCGTGGATGTCGGCGCGGCCAGCCAGATTCGCGGCGAAATTCTGGCGTTGCGCGACGCTGGCTGCGCGGTGCTGGTGGTGAGTGAGGAACTGGACGAACTGTTCGAGATTTGCGACCGGCTGCATGTCATCGCCAAGGGTGCAATGTCACCCTCCGTACCGGTGGCCGAGGCAACTGTGACGCAGATTGGTGAATGGATGAGCGGCCTGTGGCCGGACCGGGCCACGACGACCACGACCACCACGACCACCGCAACTACGGAGGCTGCCCATGCTCAAGCTTGAGGCCCGTGCGGCACCATCCGTTGCGATGAGTCTCGCCTCTCCATTGGTTGCGCTCGCCCTCACGATTGCTGTGGCAGCGCTGCTGTGCTTGGCGTTAGGTAAAGACCCGGTACGCGGCTTGCAAATTTTCCTCTTCGAGCCGTGGAATGGCATTCGTGCGATCACCGAGTTGCTGCTCAAAGCGTCCCCGCTCATTTTGATCGCGGTGGGGTTGGCGGCATGCTATCGCTCGAATGTGTGGAACATCGGCGCGGAAGGCCAGTTTTTGATGGGCGCGGTGTTTGCAGGCGGTCTAGCGATGTGGTTGACCATGAACCAGATCAAGCTTGGGCCTTGGGGGTTCATGCCACTGGCCATGCTGGCGGGCGCGGCCGGTGGGGCGGTGTGGGCGGCAGTTACCGCATTTCTGCGCGACCGCTTTAACGCCAACGAAATTCTGGTGTCGCTCATGCTGGTGTATGTTGCTAATTTTATTTTGAGCTACCTGGTGTTTGGGCCATGGAAAGACCCGGCGGGGTTCAACTTTCCGCAAACGGTGAGTTTTGAGGTGGGCATTCCCAAATTGGTGACGGGCTTTCGTCTCAATTGGGGCATTGTGGTAGCACTGCTGGCCGCTGGGTTGATGTGGGTGTTCCTGTTTCGCACTTACCGGGGCTATCAATTGCAGGTGGGCGGCTTGGCCGCGCAGGCGGCGCGCTATGCAGGCTTTTCGGCACGGCGCGCTCTGTGGACTGTGCTCTTGTTGTCGGGCGCGCTGGCGGGGGTGGCGGGCGGGTTGGATGTCACCGGCCCCTCCGGGCAACTCACCCCACATTTGTCGGTAGGTTATGGCTTTACGGCGATCATCGTGGCCTTCGTGGGGCGCTTGCATCCCCTGGGTTGCGTGCTTGCGGCGCTACTGTTGTCGATGTTTTTGATCGGCGGCGAGTTGGCCCAATCGCGCATCGGCTTGCCATCAGCGCTCTCCGGGGTATTTCAAGGTGTGCTGCTCTTTGCGCTGTTGGCGTGCGACACTTTGGTGCATTCGCGGGTGCGCTGGGTCGGGTGGAAGCCTAAGGCAGGGACGGTAGCAGCATGAGCGAACAACTGGCCTTGCTGATCGCCGCAACACTCGCCGCCGGCACGCCGATTGCCATTGCCGGATTGGGCCTGGTCATCAACGAGAAAGCAGGTGTGGTTAATCTGGGGGCCGAAGGCATGATGTTGATCGCCGCAGTTGCCGGCTTCGCGATGGCCTTCAAAACAGGCAATCCGTGGATCGGCTTTGCAGCGGGCATGCTCGGAGGCGCGCTTGCAGCAATGGTCTTCGGCCTGTTAGCGATCTGGCTCAACACCAATCAGTTCGCGACTGGCTTGGCGATTAGCCTGTTTGGTGGCGGGCTCTCAGCCTTCGTTGGCGTGGAATTTGTCGGCAAGCAACTGTCACAGGGGCAGCGCTTTGCGGTCCCGTTCTTGAGTGACATTCCGCTGGTGGGCACGGCACTGTTCAGGCAGCATCCAATGGTCTACATTGCGATCGCGCTGACCGCCAGCCTGGCATGGTTCTTCTACCGCACCCGTGCTGGTTTGGTGGTGCGCGCAGTCGGCGAAAACCCTGAGTCGGCGCACGCCTTGGGTTATCCGGTGCGGCTGATTCGCTTGGCCGCCGTGATGGCGGGCGGGGCGCTTTGCGGGTTGGCAGGCGCGTATTTGTCGGTGGTTTACACGCCGCTGTGGGTGGAAGGAATGGTCGCTGGGCGAGGCTGGATTGCACTGGCCCTAACCGTGTTTGCCACCTGGCGTCCAGCACGCGTATTGCTCGGAGCGTATCTGTTCGGCGGTGTGACAATTTTGCAGCTTTTCTTGCAGGGCATGGGCGTGCAAGTGCCTGCACAATTCATGAGTATGCTCCCCTATTTGGCAACGATTGTGGTGTTGGTGTTGATTTCACGTGATCCGGCGTGGATTCGTTTGAATATGCCAGCCTCCATCGGCAAGCCGTTCTACCCTTAAAATTTCTGATTGTTTCGGTGCTGATTTACCTTTTAGGAGAGTGATGATGGATGTGAGCAAGCGATTGATTTTCAAAGCCACGGCAGTTGCCGCTGCGCTCGCAGCTGGTTTGGCTGGTTGCGGCAAGGAAGAGCCGAAACCGGCAACCCCAGCTGCATCAGCAGCCAAAGCAGCACCGGTCGTAGAACCTTTCAAAGCGGCGTGGATTTACGTCGGGCCAGTGGGCGACGCGGGGTGGACTTTCGCGCATGACAATGGCCGCAAGGCGGTTGAAGCGGCGATGGGCGGCAAGCTCAAAACCTCGTTTGTAGAAAAAGTGCCAGAAGGCCCGGATGCCGAGCGCGTGATTCGCGATTTGGCAACCCAAGGTAACCAAATCATTTTTGCCACTTCGTTTGGCTACATGGAGCCCATGCTCAAAGTCGCCAAAGAGTTCCCCAACGTGAAGTTTGAGCATGCCACCGGCTACAAAACGACTGAGAACATGCGGGTTTACGACGCGCGTTTCTATCAAGACTCGTATCTCGCTGGCGTGATTGCGGGCAAGGTCACCAAGTCAAATGTACTGGGCTTCGTGGGTTCCTTCCCGATTCCTGAGGTGCTGCGCAATATCAACGCCTTCACGCTGGGTGCGCAAAGCGTCAACCCGAAGGTGACGACCAAGGTGGTCTGGGTCTCCACCTGGTTTGACCCGCCAAAAGAGACTGAAGCCGCGCAAGCACTCATCAACGGTGGCGCCGATGTGCTGCTGCAAAATACCGATTCAACTGCGGTGCTGAAAACTGCCGAAAGCAACGGCAAGTTTGCTTTCGGATGGGACTCGGACATGTCGGCTTTCGCGCCGAAAGCGCACTTGGGCTCGGCGATTGTCGACTGGAGCAACTACTACAAGAAGGCCGTTCAAGAGGCGATGGATAAATCGTGGAAAACTGGCGTTACTCGCTGGGGGGTGAAAGAAGGGCAAAACGACCTGATCAAGATCGCCGACAGCGTGCCTGCCGAAACCAAAGCCAAGGTCGAAGAGTTGAAGAAAGGCCTGAAAGAAGGCACGTTTGAAGTCTTCACCGGTCCGATCACCGACAACGCGGGCAAAGAGCGCCTCGCAGCCGGTGTCAAGGCCGATGATGATTGGAAAGGGAAAGTCGATTTCTTCGTCAAAGGGGTCGAAGGAACCGTACCTGCGGGCAAGTAAACCGCAGCCTTGATTGTCGACATACCCGAGCCCCGGGCTTTCCGCAAGAATGCGGAGGGTTCCGGGGCTTTACTTTGTACTTTTTTGACAGTGGTTTTTTGGTGAATAGGATGATGAAATGACTAAAGCAATCCGTATGCATGAAGTTGGCGCACCTTCGGTGATGAAATGGGAAGACGTAACCGTGGGCGACCCTGGCCCAGGGCAGGCGCGGGTCAAGCACCACGCGGTGGGTGTGAACTTCATCGACATTTACTTTCGCAGCGGCCAGTATCCACAAGCGCTGCCAGGCGGTGTGGGCATGGAAGGCGCCGGCGTGGTTGAAGCCGTGGGCGAGGGCGTAAGCCACGTCAAGCCGGGTGACCGCGTTGCCTATGCGGGCGGTGGCACCGGTGCCTATGCCGAGGCGCGCGTGATGCCTGCCAACGTGTTGGTGAAACTGGCTGACAGTGTGCCATTCGACACGGCCGCCGCCATGATGCTGCAAGGCATGACCGTGCGCTACCTGATTAAAAAATCGTACGCCGTCAAAGCAGGCGACACGGTCTTGTTTCACGCCGCCGCCGGGGGCGTGGGTTTGATTGCCTGCCAGTGGCTCAAATCGCTGGGCGTGACCGTGATTGGCACCGTCTCATCAGATGAAAAAGCGGCGCTGGCGGTGGCCCACGGCTGCACCCACACCATCAATTACGTGAAGGAAGACTTCGCGGCACGGGTCAAAGAAATTACCAGTGGCAAGGGCGTTCCAGCGGTATACGACTCGATTGGCAAAGACACTTGGGAAAACTCGCTCAAGTGCCTGCAACCCTTGGGTTCGATGATCTCTTTCGGTAGCGCCTCGGGCCCAGTCCCGCCGGTCAATTTGGCGACACTCTCAGTCGCAGGATCGGTATACGTGCAGCGCCCGACCTTGATGACCTTTACGGGAAATCGCGCGTGGCTCGATGAGATGGCGGCCGACCTGTTCGACATGGTGGGCAGTGGCAAGGTAAAGATCAACATCAATCACCGCTACGCCCTCAAAGATGCGGCACAGGCGCACGAAGACTTGGGCAGCCGCAAGACTACCGGTTCCGCGATTCTGTTGCCGTAAGTGCGGGAATTAAGGGTTCCGTTTCTTGTGGTCGAATGCCTGAAGACGCTTATCTGGTAAGCGTCTTCAGGCAGACCATCTGCAACACTACACTAAATCTGGCGCAGCTCTTCGAGCATCGCCAATGCTTGATCAGCGGTCTTTAAGCGCGTCGCCACGTCTTTGGTCGTCATCGCATCGAGCAGCGGCGCATACTGCCGGTGCGCTTTTGGTAGCGCAGGCAAGGGCTGCGAGAGGATCCGGTAAGAGCATTCCTGCACATTGTTGCCGACAAAGGGCCGCTTGCCGGTCAGCATTTCGAAAAACAGAACCCCGGTGGAAAACAGGTCTGAAGCCGGGCTGAGGCGGTCGGCCCGCAACTGCTCCGGCGACATGTAAAAGGGCGTGCCGATCACCTCGCCGGTTTTGGTCAGTGCAGAAGGATGATCCTGCAACACCACCAGACCAAAATCGCACAGCGAGTACGCCCCTGCCGAATTAGGGTTGGGTTGCTTGCGGACCATCACGTTACCGGGCTTCACGTCGCGGTGGATCAAGCCGCGCTCGTGCAGCGCTGCAAGGCCGCGCAGCACGTCCTCCAGAATCGTCGCAGCAACGCTGGACGCTTGGCCGGTGCTAATCAACTGGCGAATGTCGCCACTCGGAAAATACTCCATTACCAGAAAGACTTTGTGGTCGGTGACCTGGCAGGAGTGGAAATGCGCCAACTGCGGATTGCGAATCGTCGCCACCAATTCGAATTCACGCATCAGGCGGCGCACATTGTTGCTGTTGGTGGCGATGTCGGTCGCCACCGCTTTGAGCACCACGGTGCGATGCTCGCGGTCTTGCGCCAAAAAAACTTCGGACATGCCGCCCACGGCCAAGCGGCGCACCACCGAGTAGCCGCCAATGTCAGGGGGCAGCCCCAAGTCGGTGGCGACCCGCTCGCGCAGGCGTGCTACCCGCTCCAGGCGCGACTGCACAGCCGACACCAGTTCGCCCGCATCCACCGGCTTGGTGATGTAGTCGTCTGCACCCAACTCCATGCCTTGGCGAATTTCCTGGCGCGAATTTTTCGTCGAGAGAAAAATGAATTGCGTTTCAGAAAAATGCGGCTGGGCGCGCACCGCTTCGAGCAAGTCGTAGCCCGATTTGGCAGGTAACGTGATGTCCGAGACAATCACCTGCGGCACCACGGTGTAAAGCTGGTCCAGTGCCTCTTCGGCCGAGCCGTAAGCGGAGACGCGAAATCCGGCGCGCTCAAGATGGAGTGTCACCAAGCGTCGAATTGGTTCGTCGTCTTCAACGACAACAACGTAGGGCAGGTGGGTGCTGCTGGACATCGATTTTTCGGATGAAAGAGCAACTGGGTTGGTAGTTCGTCTGGGAAGTAGTTTACGCACGCTATGCGCGCGGGAGGATTTCGGCCCTGCTAAAATTCTGCGCTGTTGTCATTCGAATGAATTCTTGGGAAGGAGCTTAGTCATGGCGGTTGAGAATATTGAGGCGCGGGTCAGAAAAATTGTTGCCGAGCAATTGGGTGTCAATGAAGGCGAGATCAAGAACGAGTCCTCGTTTGTTGATGATTTGGGTGCGGATTCGCTCGATACGGTTGAGCTGGTGATGGCACTTGAAGACGAGTTCGAGACCGAAATTCCGGATGAAGAAGCCGAGAAAATCACCACGGTGCAACAAGCGGTCGATTACATCAATTCCCACAAAAAAGCCTAATTTCGCATAAAGCATGGCAAAACGTCGCGTCGTCGTCACTGGTCTTGGGATTGTCAGCCCGGTTGGCAATTCAGTGGCACAAGCTTGGGCCAATCTCACGGCGGGAAAATCCGGGGTTGGCAAGATCACCCGATTTGATGCAAGCGCTTTCGCCTGTCAAATTGCCGCCGAGGTTAAAGACTTCAAGCTGGACGAGTATTTGTCGCCCAAAGAAGCACGCCATATGGACCTTTTCATGCACTACGGCATTGCTGCCGGCGTGCAGGCTTGGCGCGATTCAGGCTTGGTTGCTACCGACGAAAATCGCTTTCGCTTTGGGGTCAATGTCGGTTCGGGAATCGGCGGTTTGTCGATGATCGAAGAGAACCACAAAGTTCTGACCGAGCGCGGCCCGCGGCGGATTTCGCCCTTTTTCATTCCCGGCACGATCATTAATTTGATCTCTGGCCACTTGTCGATCATGCAGGGTTTGACCGGCCCCAACCTGGCCTGCGTGTCAGCCTGCGCGACCGGTAATCACTGTATTGGCGAATCTTCCCGCTTGATCGAATACGGCGATGCCGACGTGATGATCGCCGGGGGCTCGGAGGCCGCTGTCACGCCGCTTGGAGTTGGCGGCTTCGCAGCTGCTCGCGCCATGTCCACACGCAACGACGATCCGACGCTCGCCAGCCGGCCCTGGGACAAAGACCGCGACGGCTTTGTGCTGGGCGAAGGCGCGGGTGTGCTCGTGCTGGAAGAATACGAACATGCCAAGGCGCGCGGGGCACGGGTTTATTGTGAGCTTTCTGGCTATGGCTTGTCGGGCGATGCTTACCACATCACCTCACCTTCTACCGACGGCCCTAGGCGCAGCATGCTCGCAGCATTGCGCAATGCTGGCCGCAATGCGGACCAGGTGCAGTACGTGAATGCGCACGGGACTTCCACGCCGCTGGGCGACAAAAATGAAACCGAAGCACTCAAACTAGCCTTTGGCGACCATGCCAAAAAGCTGGTGGTCAATTCAACCAAGTCGATGACCGGGCATTTGTTGGGGGCTGCAGGCGGAGTCGAGTCTGTATTTGCGGTCTTGGCGGTAAACAACCAGCTCTCACCACCGACCATCAACATCGTTAACCAAGATCCTGAGTGCGATTTGGACTACTGCGCCAATGCCGCACGCGAGATGAAGATTGATGTCGCCGTGTCGAATTCCTTCGGCTTCGGCGGTACCAACAGCACTTTGGTGTTTAACCGGCTTTGATCCCACTGCGCGCGTCACGCCTGCGCCTGTGCTTCGGCCTGAGCATGCATGCTGGCGCATTGCTTGCAGCGTGGTTTCTCCCGGTCGAGGCGATTTGGCGTGCCGCACTCTGCGGTTTGGTGCTGGCCAGCATGCTTTGGGCGCTTCGACCACTTGGCGCTTCAGCTGGGCAATCCGTGCCAATCGGCATTCGGCTGAGCCCGCATGGCGACATCGGCCTACGCTTTGTGGCCGCGCCCGGCGCGACCAGCAATACCACGCGAGACCTGGAGTTCGAGCTGGGGAGTGGTTCGGTGGTGCTGCCTTGGCTGGTCAGGCTTGGCTTGAGCGAGCCTGTGATGGGGCGGGGCGCACGCAGCTTGGTGATCTGGCCCGATCAGCTTGCAACCAACGATTTCAGGCGCTTGCGCCTAGGGCTTGGACGCTTGATGCAGCGACGCGGGAACTTGGCATCTCAGACCGGGTCTCACGCTGCATAGCGGCGTGCTGTCAAAGTTAAAAGTTTCGGCAAACATGGGTGGGCCGGAATCAAAAAACCGCAAAGGGTAGGCGATTGGCGATTGAAGGCCAAGGTGGCTTGAGTCCATCGATGAGTACAGCAGCGGGCGGTGATCGCGCCGCTGACCACGAGCTCGTGCTGCGCGCGCAGGCAGGCGATAAACGTGCCTTCGAACTCCTGGTGCTCAAGTACCAGCGCAAGCTTGCCCGCCTGGTCGGCCGCTTGATCCGCGACCAAGCGGAGATGGAAGATGTGGTGCAAGAAACTTTCATCAAAGCCTACCGGGCGCTGCCCAATTTTCGCGGAGATGCCGCCTTCTACACGTGGCTTTACCGCATCGGGGTCAACACCGCGAAGAATTTTCTGATGACGCAGGGCAAACGCGCACCCACGGTCACTGAAAAAGATGCCGAAGAAGCGGAAACTTTCGACGATGCCGACCAACTAAGAGACATCAATACGCCAGAGTCGCTGATGGCTTCACGCCAAGTGGGCGAAGCGGTCAATCGGGCGTTGGCAAAATTGCCTGAAGAGTTGCGCGGCGCGGTGACTTTGCGCGAGATCGAGGGATTGAGCTACGAAGAAATTTCAGCGTTGATGAATTGCCCGATCGGAACAGTAAGATCGCGGATTTTCCGGGCGCGCGAAGCGATCGCGCTGGAGCTTCGGCCTCTGTTGGGCACCTCGGTGGATCAGCGCTGGTAGTGTGTTTTAGAGTGAGTTTGGTTGGTTTGGTTGGTGCAGGTTTTTTCAGGATTGAAAATCATGGCGATGTCATCCAGTGCGGTATCAGTCGATCAGGCAATGCTAGAGCCAAGTGCGCTGTCGCGCGATGAAATGCTCTCGGCTGCGTGCGATGGTGAACTGACCGCCGCCCAATTCGATGCGCTTTTTGCGGCCATCCGCACCGATCTGCCGGATCCGCAAGGCGGCTCACAGCGCCGCACCTGGAATACCCATCATCTGGTCGGCGATACGCTGCGCATGGGCGAGCCGCCCTTGTTGTCGGCCGCGTTCAATCTGCGCATGGCCGCCGCGCTTGAACGCGAACCGACGATTTTGGCTCCCGGTGCGAGTGGCGCAAGAAGCTTGTCCAGCAAGGCTCTTCAGACATTACCCTTCCGAAAGCCGCTCTGGATGGGCTTCTCCGTGGCCGCCTCAGTGGCCGCGGTTGCATTTGTCGGTTATGGAGCCGTTAGCGTCTGGCGTGGAACGGATGCCGCTGCACCGCAGTTGGCCAAAACCACGCCGGCAACGCCAGCCGCGCCAACAACGCTGGCCGCTACCACACCTGCCGGCGTGCCAGTAGCCGCCACCACGGCGTCGATTCCAGATATCACGACAATTGCGCCTGCTGTCCCTAACGAATACCTCGTGGCGCATCGCCAACTTTCTGGTGGGCTGGCTTTGCAGGGCTACACCCGCGCGGCTTTTCCCGTGTCGGCAGCCGGTGGTGCCGGGCAGAAGTGATGACGCGCTCGTCGGTCCTACGATTGCGCTGGTCCGCCGGTGCACCGCGCCGCGCCGCTGGCTTGGCCTTGGTCTTGATGGCGGCTTGCATTCCTGCATTGGTTCTGGCCAATCCCCAGCTTGACCCCTTGGTGTGGCTGGCGCGAATGCAAACCGCTGCGGCCAAGCTCAATTACTCCGGTGTTTTCGTCTACCAACAAGCCGGTGGCGCGGTTCAAACTTCGCGGGTCACGCACGTGGTCGAGGGGACTAGCGCTCGGGCACGGGTCGAAACCTTGGATGGCGCGCCCCAGGTGGTGGTTCGCCACGACGACGAGATCAAGACCTTTCACCCCGACAGCAAAACCGTCGTCGTCGACAAGCGCCGCAACAAGCAGTCGAGCTTTCCGGCCTTGGTGGGCGCCGAACCTCAAATACTCGCGCAGCACTACAAAATCAGCAAATGGGACACGCAGCGTATCGCCGGGGTCGATTGTCAGGTGATTTTGCTCGAACCGAAAGACGGGATGCGCTACAGCCACAAACTGTGGGCCGACATGCAATCTGGCTTGCTGGTCAAGGCACAAAGCTTTAACGAAAAAGGCGAGATCGCCGAGCACACTGCGTTCACCCAGATCGAAATCGGTGCCTCGCCCGCGGCGCTGGAGCGCTATTTCAAAGGTAAATTGGGTGGGCCTGACTGGAAAATCCATAGCGCGCAATTGGTCGATGCCAATTTCGCCGCTGCGGGTTGGTCGGTCGGAACCAACATGCCGGGCTACCGCAAAGTGGCCGAGGTGCGCCGGGTGCTCGACGAGGCACCCGCTGGCGCGCAGCTCCAAAGCAGCGTGGGGCAGGTCGTGTTTTCTGATGGTCTCTCCACCGTCTCGGTTTTCATTGAGCCAGCTTCGCGCCCCCGTTCGACCGTGCGCGAGTTTTGGCGCGAGAATTTCGCTGATAGCGTCTCCACCCACGGCGCGGTAAACGTCTACAAGCGCCGGATTGCGGACCACATGGTGACCGTGGTTGGCGAGGCTCCGCCACTGTGCATCAAACAGATGGCACGCGCGATTGAATTTAAACCGCCCGCTAAGTAGTCATGCCATTTCAATTGATCTTGATTCGCCTAAATTTAACTTCTGTCCACGGAACCTCTCCATGCTGAAAATTCGTGCTTTGCTGCTCTGCGCTGCTCTTGTCCCCGGGCTAGGTTTTGTGCCCGCTGCTGTGGCGCAAAGCGGCCTGCCCGACTTTACTGAGCTGGTCGAAAAGAACGGCCCCTCGGTTGTCAATATCCGCACCACCGAGACCGTGCGCCGTGGCGCTGGGTCGCTCTTTCCCGGCATGCCTGAATTGGACGAAAACGACCCGTTGTACGAATTTTTCCGTCGCATGATCCCGCCAAACCGACGCGGCGATCCAACGCCTGAGCGCGGTGATAAAGGGGAGCGAGGCGAGCGCGGCAGTCAGGGCGAAGGCCCGGGGCGCGAGGTTCCGCGCGGTGTGGGCTCCGGCTTTGTGCTTTCCGCCGATGGTTACATTATGACCAACGCCCACGTGATTCGCGGCGCAGACGATGTCTATGTCACGCTCACTGACAAAATTTATCAATCCAAAGACAAGCCAGGAAAATTCAAAAAG
>JANLTH010000100.1:0-9929 GCA_031362865.1 Burkholderiales bacterium
GGCCTGTTCAAGCACTCCATCGTCGATGTCAAATGCACCGACCAACAGGGGCGCATCTTCATCGTCGAAATGCAAATGATGTGGACTGCCAGCTTCGAAGCGCGCATGGTGTTCGGCGCATCGCAAGCCTATGTCAAACAACTGGGCAAAGGACGCGACTACCGCGAACTCAAGCCCGTTTACGCCCTGGCACTGATCGACGAGGTGTACCGCAAAGACACCCCCGAGTACTACCACCACTACAAAATCGTCAACGTCGGTCAAACACCCGAGACCGCACACACACTCAAGGGGCTCGAATTCGTCTTCATTGAGCTACCCAAGTTCAAACCCGAAAGCCGCACGCAGAAGCGCCTGCAAACCTTATGGCTGCGCTTCTTGCGCGAAGTAGGGGCAGAAGAACGGCAAGTCATCGACCCGGCCCTGACAGAGGACACCAGCATCGCGCAGGCGGTGGAGTTGGTCGAGACTGCCGCCTACACCGAAGCGCAATTGGCGGCGTATCACAAAGCGCTGGATGTCGCGCGGATCGAGACCAGTGCGCTAGGGGATGCGCGGGCCGAGGGCGAGGCGATTGGCGAAGCGAGAGGCAAAGCAGAAGGCGATCTCACCGCAAGGTTAAGCGTCGCCGCCGCGATGCGGGTGGACGGTTTGAGCGTCGAGAAGGTTGCTGGATTGACCGGGTTAACGTTTGAGCAAGTGCGCACCTTGTAAGGTGCAGCATCCTTGGATTAGGTCTTCGCCAGGACGTATCCAGAATTCTGTGTAAAGGCCGGTTAAGAACGGGTAGTTTGTTTACTTCAGTGCATCAGTGAAACGGTCGCCAAACAAGATGGCGAAGCTTGATTTAGCGGCAGCCCAAGTGGTTGCGGGCATCTTCCACTCCTTCTCGATATTGCGCAAGTTCAAGAAGATTAGTTTGAGGGCGGCCTTGTCGCTGGGGAATTGCCCTCGGCACTTCAAGGTTTTGCGCAATCGCATGTTCAAAGACTCAATTGCGTTGGTTGTATAGAGAATGCGGCGCACCTCAGGTGGATAGGCAAAGAACGGAATCACCTCCTGCCACTGGCGCTGCCAGGATTTGACGATGGACGGGAATTTGCGGCCCCATTCGGTGGCAGCGAGAGCTTGCAGAGCCTCTTGAGCCGCATCCGCATCGAGCGCTGGGTAGATCGTTTTGAGTGCAGCGGCGACCGCTTTACGATCTTTCCAAGCGCAAAAGGCCAAAGAATTGCGGATCAGGTGAACGATGCACGTTTGCACCAGCGCCTTGGGAAACACCGTGTTGATCGCCTCGGGAAAGCCATTCAAGCCATCGACGACCGAGCTGAGTGAAAATCGGGGTCAGGGTTGATGCCATTGAAAACCAGCCACCAGAGCCATTGTTCAGGAATATATGCCAGAAAAATGGCTCCAGTAGCGCTTCTCGCGAGACAGTGCTGAAGTCGTTTTCCCCAAAAACGCGGTTTTCACGCCCCCAGCCCGCAAGAGCGCTCTTTGCCATGCCCTGGCTCCTTTGCCGCAAAAGCGAGAATGAAGGCGGTTCCATCAACCGGCTGCACGGTGTTTTGGCTCACTCCGAATTCCCGCTTTGGCAGGAATGACAGCGAGGGCGATGCAATCGGTCTTGAACCTGGTCGCGCAGTTGGTCACGCACTTGGTCACCCATCTGCCCGAATTGCCTCTAATGCGCCAGCGCCGCTCCCGCTTGCGCCGCAATCACTTCGATCCGCACCTGCTCGGTTAACTCCGCCTTCAGGCTGGCGAATTCAGTACCGGTTTTGATCGAGTAGTGGCGCGGGTGGGCAAACGAGACTGTGCGGTCCAGCTTGATGCGCCCAGGTCTGGCACTCATTACAACCACGCGGCTACCCATAAACACGGCTTCGTCGATGTCATGGGTGACGAATAGCACGGTCTTTTTTTCCGCCTCCCAAATCGAGAGCAGCAGCTCTTGCATGAGCTCGCGAGTTTGGTGATCGAGCGCGCCGAAAGGCTCGTCCATCAACAAAATGCGCGGCCCGTTGGCGAGAGCCCGCGCAATGGCGGTGCGTTGCTGCATACCGCCCGAAAGTTGCTTGGGAAAATGCTGCTCAAAGCCAACCAGGCCTACTTTTTTGATGAAGTCATGCGCGATTGCCAACTGCTCAGACTGACCTAGACCTCGTTCGCGAAGCCCAAAGCACACGTTTTCAAGCACGGTGAGCCATGGGAATAGCGTGTAGCTTTGAAACACCATGCCACGCTCAGCGCTGGGCCCGGCGATCACTTTGCCGTCGAGCAGCACTTCGCCTGAGGTTTGCCGGTCCAAGCCTGCCACAATCCGCAAGAGCGTGCTCTTGCCGCAGCCGGAGGGGCCAAGAATGGTGATGAAATCGTTCTCTGCTACTTCGAGGTCGGTTGCCTGAAGAGCCAAGGTGGGCGCGCCTCCCGCGTTGGCGGCGAAGCTGCGCGAGACCGCGCGCACGCTCAAAGTACCGGGGCGAGAATCCTGACTAGTGGACATGTTCATCGCCCAAGCGCCGCCCACGGGAACATGCGGCGATTCACCCATTTAAAGAACAGGTCGCTCAACAGCCCGATCAGGCCGATCACGATAATGCCAAAGATGATTTGGTCGGTGGCCAATAGCGCCTGGCTGTCCGTAATCATATGACCGATGCCTGATGATGCTCCAATCAATTCAGCCACGATCACGTAGGTCCAAGCCCAGCCGAGCACCATGCGCAAAATTTCCGCGATGTCAGGGGCCGCGCCTGGAATCAGCACGCGGCGCACCAAACTGCTGTCGCTGCTGCCCAGGGTGTAGGCCGCTTCAACCAAGTCGCGGCGCGTGTTGCCGACCACCACCGCGATCATCAAGACCAATTGGAAAAAGCTGCCGATAAAAATCAACGCCAGCTTCTGCGCTTCACCAATCCCCGCCCACAAAATCAACAGCGGAATGAAGGCGCTGGCCGGCAGGTAGCGCGCGAAGGAAATAAAGGGCTCAAAAAACGCCTCAATCGGCTTGTAAGCGCCCATCATCACACCGAGCGGCAACGCAAGCACTGTGGCAATCAAAAATCCGCCAACCACCCGCCAGACCGTCATGCCGATGTCTTTGAGAAAACCCATTTGGGTGATCAAAATCCAGCCCGACTTGACCATGGTGATCGGGTCGGCGAGAAAGGTTTTGTTGACGAACCCGCCCAGAGTGGCGATTCCCCAAACAACAAAGAACAGCACAAAAAATGCGACCCCGAGCACCACCTTGGTGCCCGGGTCGACTGGTGTGAGCGGCTTCAAAACGAGGCTCTCGGCTACGATGTTGGCCTGGGAATGGCGGTCCGAACTATTTCAAAAAGCGCGTGTCAGCCAATTTTGACAAGTCAGGAATCTGCTTGATGATTCCCGCTTCAAGCAGCAAATCGGCAGCTTCTTTGCTGAATTGGAGGTGCTCGCCGGCGAAGAATTTCTGGTTCGCTTCGCGGTCTTGCCAGCGCAAAAATGCTTGGCTCTTTTCGAACGCTTCGCCAGTTTGCTTAACGTCAGCGCCCATGATCTCGAAGCTCTTTTTCGCGTCTGACTTAATCATCGCGAGTGCGTCGAAGTAGGCATCAGCCAAGGCTTTAGCCGCCTTCGGGTTCTCGCTTAAAAATTTTGGCGTGCAGCCGAAGGTGTCCATAATCATCGGGTACTCGAGCGTGGTGGCGAGAATCTTGCCTGCTTCTGGCTTGGCGCGCACGGCTGAGAGGAAGGGCTCGTAGGTCATGGCCGCATCCAGATTGGCGGTGCCTGCGATCATCGCGTTGGCGGCGGCTTGCGGCTCCAAATTGACGATCGTTACGTCTTTGAGCGAGAGGCCGTTTTTCTTGAGCATCCAAGCCAGCGTGAAGTAGGGCGCGGTGCCAGGCGCACTTGCGGCCACGGTTTTGCCTTTGAGGTCGCTGATTTTGTTGATCCCGGCTTTGACCACCATGCCGTCAGCGCCGAAGCTCTTGTCGAGCTGAAAAATTTGCGTGGTGGCAACGCCATTGGCGTTCCAGGCAATCCAGGTTTCAACCGTCGTTGCAGCGCACTGGATATCGCCTGAAGCAATCGCCAGATGCCGGTCTTTCTGCGGGATTTTCTTGATCGAAACGTCCAGGCCGTGCTTTTTGAAGATGCCGGCTTCCTTGGCCAAAGTGAGCGGTGCAAAGCCAGTCCAGCCGGACATGCCGATAGCGACTTTGGTTTCTTGGGCGACGGCACTGCCGCTGAACACAAACGCGGCTGCGATGGCCGGGGCAAGCAAGGAATAAGTGATTTTCATGATGTCTCTCGTTAGGTGGTGAATCAAGGTGAGGAAAAGAAAAAGAGTCTACCGCTGCCAACCTGGTTTTGCTGCGCCGAAGCTTCGTGGCCAGGCGCGCCAATGCCTGCTAGTTCGCCTGCCAGCTCACCTGCCAGCACGAGTGCGCAGGCGCGCTCCAGCTCAGGCGCCAGATAACGATCCACTGGAATCGTCGCGCAATGAATTCTGAGCCGTGCATGAGCCTCTTCAAGAGCGTGCGAGGAGCGCAGCGGCCGCAAAAATTCGATGCCTTGTGCCGCAGCCAACCACTCGATGCCGATGATGTGGGCGGTGTTGGCAATCATCGCCTGCAAACGCCGCGCCGCGAAGGTGGCCATCGACACATGGTCTTCTTGGTTTGCCGATGTCGGCAAGCTGTCAACGCTGGCGGGGTGGGCCAGCGACTTGTTTTCACTGGCCAACGCCGCGGCCGTGACGTGGGCAATCATGAAGCCGGAATTGAGGCCCGCGTCGGAAGTGAGAAAGGGTGGTAGACGCGACACACTCGTGTCGATCAACATCGCAATGCGGCGCTCAGCGATTGCCCCGGTTTCGGCAATGGCGACGGCCATCGCGTCTGCCGCCAGCGCCACTGGCTCGGCATGAAAATTGCCGCCAGAGAGCAGAACGCCGTCGGCGGCGAACACCAGCGGGTTGTCAGTCACGGCATTGGCTTCGCGCAGCAACACTTGTGCGGCGTAACGCAGCTGGTCCAGGCAAGCACCCATCACCTGCGGCTGGCAGCGCAGGCAGTAAGGGTCTTGCACCCGGTCGTCGCCACTTAAGTGGGAGCGACGAATTTCACTACCGGCCAGCAGGTTGCGCAAGCTGGCAGCCACCTCAATCTGGCCGGGTTGGCCACGCAACTGGTGTACCCGGTCGTCAAAAGGCGCATCGCTACCGCGGGCTGCATCAACCGACAGCGCGCCGGTGACCAGCGCCGCTTCAAACACTGGGCAAAAGCTTAAGAGCGCGTGAAGCGCCAGTGCAGTGGAAGTTTGCGTGCCATTAATCAGTGCCAAGCCTTCTTTGGCTTCCAGCGCCAGCGGGGCGATGCCTGCCGCGCGCAATACCTCGGCGGCTGGCTTGCGCGCGCCCCCGACGAGCATTTCGCCTTCGCCCAGCAGCGCGAGTGTCATGTGCGCAAGCGGTGCCAAATCGCCGGAAGCGCCCACCGAGCCTTGCGCGGGAATGTAGGGAACGAGATTGGCGTTGTAGGCCGCCAGCAGCGTTTCGATCACGATCGGGCGCACGCCGGAATAGCCACGCGCCAAGCTGGCTGCCTTAAGCGCGAGCATCAAACGCACTACGGATGCGGTAAGCGGCTCACCCACGCCTACGGCGTGTGAACGGATCAGGTTTTGCTGGAGCAGCGCCAAATCGTTGCGGCTGATGCGGGTTGAAGCCAGCTTGCCAAAGCCGGTGTTAACTCCGTACACCGGCTGGGTGTCATTGGCGGCGCGCTGCACCAGGTCGGCGCTGGCTTGAATTGCGGGTAGGGCGGCTGGGTCAAGCGTTAAGCGCTGACCGCCCTGGTGCAGTAGGGCCAGGTCGTCGCTGGTCAGGTTGCCGGGGTGAATCTGCACTACTGTGCCGCCGCGATGGTTGGATTGGCAGGTTTAGCGAGCATCGGCAAATTCAAGCCATGCTCGCGCGCGCAGGCCTGGGCCTCGGCGTAACCTGCATCTGCATGGCGCATTACGCCAGTGGCCGGGTCGTTCCAGAGCACTCGTTCGAGCCGCTTGGCAGCAGCAGCTGTGCCATCGCACACTACGACCATGCCTGCATGTTGTGAGTAACCCATGCCCACGCCGCCGCCGTGGTGCAGTGACACCCAAGTAGCCCCGCCCGCTGTATTGAGCATGGCGTTGAGCAGCGGCCAATCTGAAACTGCGTCTGAGCCATCAGCCATGGCTTCCGTCTCGCGATTGGGTGATGCCACCGAGCCCGAGTCCAAATGGTCACGCCCGATCACAATCGGTGCTTTCAGTTCGCCGCTTGCCACCATCGCGTTGAAGGCCACTCCGGCGCGCTCGCGCTCGCCCAAGCCTAGCCAACAAATGCGCGCGGGCAAGCCTTGAAATTCGATGCGCTCGGCCGCCATCTCGAGCCAGCGATGCAGATGGGCGTCATCGGGGAACAGCTCTTTGAGCTTGGCATCAGTCTTGTGAATGTCTTCAGGGTCGCCAGACAGCGCAACCCAGCGAAATGGCCCCTTGCCGCGACAAAACAGCGGGCGAATGTAGGCCGGCACGAAACCCGGAAAATTAAACGCATCGGCCACGCCCGCATCAAACGCGACTTGCCGCAGGTTGTTGCCGTAATCAACCACCGGAATGCCCAGCATCTGAAAGGCCAGCATGGCGCGTACGTGGCTAGCACAGCCGACGGCGGCGGCGGCACGCAGCCCGGCGTGGGCGGTTGGGTCGGTGCGAGCGGCTTGCCACTGCGCCACCGTCCAATTAGGTGGCAGATAGCCGTTAACCAAATCGTGGGCCGAGGTTTGGTCGGTCACCAGATCAGGCTTGATGCCGCCTTGCTGCGCGCGGGCTGCGAGCAGGGGAAGAATTTCGGCGGCATTGCCGCACAGACCAATCGACTTGGCAATGCCGGCGGCGGTGTAGCGCTGTACCCGCGCCAGCGCATCGTCCAGGTCGGTGGCCTGCTCATCGAGGTAGCGATTGGCTAAGCGAAAGTCGAGACGACTTTGCTGACACTCAATGTTGAGCGAAGTCGCTCCGGCGAAACTCGCGGCCAATGGCTGCGCACCGCCCATGCCACCCAAACCAGCGGTGAGAATCCAGCGCCCAGCCCAACTGCCGCCATAGTGCTGGCGCGCGGCCTCAACAAAAGTTTCGTAGGTACCTTGCACAATACCCTGGCTGCCGATGTAGATCCACGAACCGGCGGTCATTTGCCCGTACATCATCAAGCCTTTGCGATCCAGCTCGTCGAAATGTTCCCAGGTGGCCCACTTGGGTACCAAGTTTGAATTGGCGAGCAGGACGCGCGGCGCTTCACTGTGGGTGCGAAATACGCCCACTGGTTTGCCAGATTGAATCAACAGCGTTTCGTCGTCGCCCAGCGTTTTGAGGCTGGCGAGAATTTGGTCGTAGCAGGCCCAATTGCGCGCCGCTTTGCCAATGCCGCCATACACCACCAACGAGGCAGGATGCTCGGCGACTTCAGGGTCGAGGTTGTTTTGGAGCATGCGGTAGGCGGCTTCGGTGAGCCAGCTGCGGCAGGTGAGCGCCGTGCCGCGCGCGGCTCTAACAACCCTAGGCTCCGTGCCTGTTACCGCAGCCGAATCAGCGGGTTGGAGATAGGCGATTTGCGAGTGGTCGGTCATGATGCTGGCTCCTTTTAGGAATCGAACAGTAAACGCGGTAACGAGCTTGCTGGACGATTGCTTGAAAACGGCTTGATGAATAAAGTCTAGTTGTCTATACAACCCTAGTCAAGTACAATTTTTGCATGGCAAATTTCCCTTCCAATGGCAGCAATGCGGTTCCGCCGTATCGCCGCGTCAAAGACTACTTGGTCGGTGAGCTCGAGCGCGGGCGCTGGACGGCGGGCGCGCTGATGCCCTCCGAGGCCGAACTGGTCGCCCAGTTTGAGGTGAGCCGAATGACGGTCAACCGTGCGCTGCGCGAGCTGCATGCGGAGGGCATCGTGGACCGCGTGCAGGGCTTGGGTACCTTCGCGGCACAACTGCATCGCGTCTCGGCCGGGTTGACGATTCGTGATCTGCACGATGAAATCGAGGCGCGCGGGCATCACCACGACGCAGTCGTCCACCTGAAGCGCGCTGAGCCTTTGAGTGCTGCGCTGGCTCCCAAGTTTGGCTTAAGCGCGGGCAGCGAAGTGTTTCATACGCTGATCGTTCACCATGAGAACGGCGTGCCCTTGCAAGTGGAAGACCGGATTGTCAACCCCGCGCAAGCGCCCGACTACCTGAAGGTCGATTTCACCCGGATCACACCCACCCAATATCTACTGAGCGTGGCACCGCTTTGGCAGGCGCAATATGCCATTGAGGCCAGCGCACCCTCGGCCCGCGAGGCGCGCTTGCTGGGCTTGGCGCGCCACGACCCTTGTTTAATCGTGACGCGCCGCACCGAGAGCCGCAGCGTGCCAATTACCTATGCGCGGTTGGTCCACCCGGGCGCGCACTACGTGATTGAAGGGCAGTTCAAGCCATGAGCATGCAAATTGTTCATGCCAGTGAGATTGCAGCCCAGGTTTGGCGCAATGGTGGTGGCCTCACGCGCGAGCTGCTGGCTTGGCCAACGGCGCAGGCCTGGCAGGTGCGCGTCAGTTTGGCGCAGGTGCGTGCCAGCGGGCCATTTTCTGCCTATCCGGGAGTGGGGCGCTACTTCACGGTGGTGGCGGGTGCTGGCGTGGTGCTCGAGTTCGGCGATGTCAACCGGCCTGCGCGCGAGCCTGAATCACCCGCCAGCATCACCATGACGTCGGCCAGCACGCCATTGCGCTTTGACGGTGCGTTGGCCCCGTCTTGTCGGTTGATCGATGGGCCAACGCTTGACCTTAATCTGATGTGGCGCAGGGGTTCAGCCGAAATGACCGCAGTACACGAAAGCGTTGCGTGGATCGCCACTGGCGCGGTTTGCGGATTTTTCGCGCGTGTACCCGGCGTTTTGCACGCTGGCACAGATACGTTGCGGCTAAGCGCACAGGCCTTGGTATGGCAGCAACGCGAGATTGGCGGTGGCGCACAGCTCGCCGAATGGGCGTTTCAGCCTGATATGGGTGTCGCGCCAGGTGACGCGAACATAAACGCACCAGCAGGTTGGTGGCTTGGATGGAATGAGGACGCATCATGAAACATTTATGGAGCAACGCACGCTTGGTCACGCTGGCAGAGCCGCAGGGCTGGGGCTTGATTGAACGCGGTGCCATCGTCACCGACGGCGCGCAAATTGCCTGGGTTGGCGCAGAGGTTGATTTGCCCGCCGCCCTGCGCGCGGGCATTTCGCACACCGAAGATCTGGGTGGCGCGCTGCTCACACCGGGCTTGGTCGATTGCCACACGCACTTGGTCTATGGCGGAACCCGTGCCCTGGAGTTTGAGCAGCGCCTGAACGGTGCCACCTACGAGGAAATCGCCCGTGCGGGTGGCGGCATTCGCTCCACGGTGGCGGCTACGCGCGCCGCGATTGATGTTGAACTCTTCGCCGCCGCCAGCAAGCGCGCGCAGACCCTGATGGCGGAAGGCGTGACCACGGTTGAAATCAAATCAGGCTATGGCCTGAGCTTCGACCATGAATCGCGCTGTCTGAGTATCGCGCGATGGCTCGGCGCAGAATTGCCGCTCACTGTGCGCGCGACCTGCCTGGCCGCCCATGCGCTCCCCCCTGAATTTGCTGGCCGCGACGACGCCTACATCGACGCCGTGTGCGAGTGGTTACCCGCACTCGATCAAGCCGGGTTGGTCGATGCGGTCGATGTGTTCTGCGACAACATCGGCTTCACGCCTGCGCAAACGCGGCGGGTGTTTGAAGCTGCCAGGGCGCGCGGCCTGGCGGTCAAGCTGCATGCAGAACAGTTGAGTGACCAAGGCGGTGCGGCCCTAGCCGCCGAATTTGGTGCGCTC
>JANLTH010000108.1:0-46703 GCA_031362865.1 Burkholderiales bacterium
CATGGGGCAGCTCGTTTTCCACAGGCACGAACACCTCATCCATCACGATCTCGCCGGTGATCGAGGCGCGCAGGCCGAATTTTCCTTCGATCTTGGGTGCGGACAAGCCCTTCATGCCTTTTTCGAGGATGTAGCCACGGATCCGGCCCGCGTCGTTCTTGGCCCAGACCACGAACACGTCGGCGATCGGCGAGTTGGAAATCCACATCTTCGCGCCCGACACCAGAAAGCCGCCGTCAACCGATTTTGCGCGGGTGATCATCGAGCCCGGGTCGGAGCCGTGATTGGGTTCGGTGAGACCAAAACAGCCGATCCATTCACCAGTAGCGAGCTTGGGCAGGTATTTTTTCTTCTGTGCTTCCGAGCCGAAGTCGTGGATCGGTACCATCACCAATGACGACTGCACGCTCATCATCGAGCGATAGCCGGAGTCGACGCGCTCGACTTCGCGCGCGATCAGGCCGTAGCACACGTAATTGAGCGCCGGGCCGCCGTATTGCTCGGGAATGGTCGGGCCCAACAGGCCGATGGCGCCCATCTCGCGGAAAATTTCCGGGTCGGTGGTTTCGTGGCGAAATGATTCGAGGATGCGCGGTGCCAGTTTGGTCTGGCAATACTCGTAGGCCGCTTCGCGCACCATGCGCTCGTCCTCGGTTAGCTGGTCATTGAGCAGCAGCGGGTCTTCCCAGCGGAAGCTGGCTTTGGAGGAGGATGCCATATTGGATTGTTTTCGCGAAAAAGGTTAACTGTAGCGCAAACTGATGACTCCGGGGCGATATTTGCGATCAAGATTTGATCGCGATACCCGCATCGCAGCCATGCGTGCTGAAACACCCGAAACTGAGAAAATGCGCACATGCCCTGGCTCGACCGCTTCGACCCCCTGACCTGGAAAACGCCGGAGAAAATCACCCCCATGATGCGGGTGTGGGCTGGCGTGATTTTGCTGCTGGTGCTGTTCCTGACTTTTTGGGTGCCCCTGCGCATGATCGGGGCCGTGTGAAGGGGTGAGCAGCCAATCGGCAGTGCCACTTTCTCCGGGTCGTGCAGTCACCGGATTTGGCTTTGTCGCCTTATTGGCGACGATTTCAATGCTTGGGCCGTTCGCGATGGACACCTACTTGCCGTCGCTCAAAGAGGTGGCGACCGCGCTCAATACCAATGCTTGGGGAGCGCAACAAACGCTTGCCGCCTATATCTTCGGGATGACCGTGATGGCGCTGTGGCATGGCGCGATTTCAGATGCAGTCGGCCGCCGCCCGGTGATTCTCACCTGCTTAGGCGTGTATTGCCTGGGGGCGCTGGGTTGCTGGTTCGCAGGCACACTCAACCAATTGATTACAGCGCGACTGTTGCAAGGCTTGGCAGGCGGCGCGGGCATGGTGGTGGCGCGCGCGATTGTGCGCGATGTCTACACCGGCGCTGCGGGTCAGACCATGGCACAGAAGATCATGAGTTCGATCATGATGATTTTTTCGATTGCACCCGCCATTGCCCCGGTGATTGGCGGCTACTTACACGCCGCCTTCGGCTGGCGCAGTGTGTTCGGCTTTTTGTTCGGTTTTGGGCTGACGGTGCTGATTTGGGCGTGGTATCGCTTACCAGAAACGCTGCCGGTCGACAAGCGTCAGTCCCTGCATCCGGTGCCGCTGGCGAAGTCTTACTGGCGGGTCTTTAAGCGGCGTGAATTCCAGTTTATGGTGGGGGCGATCTCGTTCAATTTTTCCGGCCTCTTTCTCTACATCATGGCTTCGCCTGCGCTGATTTTGGATCATCTGAAATTGCAGGAGACTGACTTTGGCGTGCTGTTTTTGCCCGCGATTGGTGGCACGGTGATCGGCGCGTTTCTCTCGGGGCGCTTGGCGGGGCGCATCACCACGGTGCGGCAAGTGTGGCTGGCCTACGGGTTCATTTTTTTGGGGGTCGCGGTCAATCTGATTTTTCAGCTATTCGTCATGCTGAGCCCCGTTCCGCGCACCGTGCTGATTGTGGGCACGGTCGGACCCACTCTGATCTATGGCATTGGCGTGGCACTGGCCGCCCCGGTGCTGCAATTGATGGCGCTCGACCTCTTCCCCGAAATTCGCGGTCTGGCTTCGTCATTCCAAGGCTTTACGCAGGTGGCGGTTTCCACGCTCACTGCCGCTTTGGTGGCCCCACTGCTGGCCAAAAGCGCGTTTGCAATCGCCTGCGGGATGGCAGCCTATGGCGCGCTCGGGTTTGCCTGCTGGCTGCTCTATGTTTCGTTTGGCCGCCCCGCTCCGAAGCTGGCTGCGTTTGACGAAAATTAACGAATCAAAAAATCAGCTTGCCCCCAATTGGTGCGTGTGGGTGTAAGCTTGCGGTAAGTCTTTCGCAAGGAGTTCTCCTCATGGACCCGTCCGCTGTATTTGAGAAAAGCTCCAAGGGCGTCGCCCAACTTCAGGAGCGAAGTGTTCGCCTGCCGCCCATGGCGCGCTCGGCGTTGATCATGATTGATGGCATCAAGAGCGCGGGTGAGGTCGCACAGCGGCTTGGCCAAGCCGACAAAATTGCCGAACTGTTTGCGCCGCTGGTTGAAAATGAACTGATCCAGCGCAAGGGCGCATTTTCTGCCGCCGACGACAAAACCGTGGCAGTGCCTGATGCGTTGGCATCGTCCGCGGCACGGCCAGCCTCGGTCTCGCTTACGGGCGACACCGGCGTAATTGCATGGAGCAGGCTGGCCCCGGCACAGGTTGCCGACACGCGCCGCTTTATGAGCAAGTTTGTCGAGTCCAAGATCGGCATGCAGTCCGAGCCGTTTTGTATGCGCATCGAAGGCACCAAGACTGGTGAGCAACTCGGTGTTGAGCTTGACCGGCTAGCCAAGGTTTTTGACGAGGGGCGCAACAAAGCTTGGGTTGACGAACTGCGGCAGTTGTTGGCGGCGCGCGTGATCAGCTAACGAAACACGGATCAATCGGGCAAAGCCCGCTTAAAAGCCGCCGGCTCCAAAATGAAGCGCGGATGCAGGGATTACCAAATTTCAATTTAATCTGCCCGTCCGTAAGCTTAAAAGCCTGCCCTACATTTGTTCCCAAGGCAGGCCATCAAAGCGCCAGCCGTTCAGGGTGTTGCGCCGCATCTGGTCGTCCAGGTCGCCTTCAAAGCCGTGCAGCACATTGATGACATCGGCAAAACCGGCTTCCTCAAGCATTTTCCCGGCGGCCAAGGTGCGTTTCCCAGAACGGCAAATCAGCACTACGGTGCGTAATTTGTCGCCCACTTCGCGCAGCACCTCGTCGGCAAAGCGCTGATTGATCTCCCAATCGGGGTACTCCTGCCAGGCCACGTGCATCGCCCCTGGCGGGTGGCCAACGTACATGTATTCGATCTCAGAGCGGCAATCGACCAAGGCCGCATCAGCGCGTTCCTGCAAGAAAGCGTGAGTTTGTTTGGGGGTGAAATGACGCATGCGAAGGCGGCTGATCCAAAGTCAATATGAGCAATTGATTATATTTTTGTATTGAGTCGCTCTAAATAACCAATTTTCATAAGCTACCAAGCGTTGGTTGTAAGGGTGGTCGAAAAATCGGCTTGTCGAGCGACGCTCAGTCATCAAGATTGCCCATGACTTGGGTCAAGTCACAAACTAAAATGGCGCTCCACATCTCGAAGCCCTGTCGCACTGCCACAACTATGTCCGCCCTGCCCTCCACTGCTGAACACCTTTCCTTGCTGCTGGCCCAGCGCATCCTGATTCTCGACGGCGCGATGGGCACGATGATTCAACAATACCAGCTCTCGGAAGAGCAGTTTCGCGGCGCGGGCGGCGCGCATTGGGAGCGTTTCAAAGACCACCCGCACGACCTGAAAGGCAACAACGAGCTGCTCTCGCTGACTCAGCCGCAGGTGATTCGCAAAATTCACGAGCAGTACCTGGCAGCGGGCGCGGACATTCTGGAGACCAACACCTTCGGCGCGCAGTCGATTGCACAGGGCGACTACAAGCTGGCGGAGTTAGGCTACGAGTTGTCGTTCGAATCCACGCGCATCGCCAAGTCGGCCTGCGCCAAATTTTCGACGCTTGCCAAGCCGCGCTTCGTCGCCGGCGCGATTGGCCCAACCCCGAAAACCGCATCAATCTCACCCGACGTGAACGATGCCGGTGCGCGCAATGTCACCTTCGACGAACTGGTCGCGGCTTATTACGACAACGCGCGTGGCTTGGTAGATGGTGGTGCGGACCTGATTCTGATCGAAACGATTTTCGACACGCTCAACGCCAAAGCGGCGATTTTTGCGGTGCAAAAACTGTTTGACGAGCGCGGCATCAGCTTGCCATTGATGATTTCTGGCACCGTGACGGATGCTTCCGGGCGCATTCTCTCCGGGCAAACGGTCGAGGCATTTTGGAATTCGGTGCGCCATGCCAAGCCGCTCACAGTGGGCCTGAATTGCGCGCTCGGTGCCGTGCTGATGCGCCAATACATCGAAGAGCTCTCGAACATCGCCGACACCTACGTGTGCGTGTATCCCAACGCCGGTTTACCAAACCCGATGAGCGACACCGGCTTTGACGAAACACCGACCATGACAAGCGATTTTCTCAAAGATTTCGCGCAGGCAGGCTTTGCCAACATCATCGGTGGCTGCTGCGGCACCACACCGGAACATATTGCGGCAATCGCTGAAAAAGTGAAAGACGTACCGCCTCGTCTTTTTAAAGAAGTGCCTGAAGAAGCGCTACAGATGCGGCTCTCCGGCCTTGAGGCATGCCATATTGGGGCGCAAAGCCTGTTTGTTAACGTGGGTGAACGCACCAACGTCACCGGCTCCAAAGCATTCGCGCGGCTGATTCTTAATGGCGACTACAACGAGGCGCTGGCGGTGGCGCGCCAGCAGGTTGAAAACGGCGCGCAGGTGATCGACATCAACATGGACGAGGCGATGCTCGACTCGCAGGCGGCGATGGTGCGATTCCTAAGCCTGATCGCGGGCGAGCCGGACATCGCGCGCGTGCCGCTGATGATCGACTCTTCTAAATGGAGCGTGATCGAAGCGGGCTTGAAGTGCGTGCAAGGCAAGGCGATTGTCAACTCGATTTCGATGAAAGAAGGCGAAGCCGAATTCCTTCGCCAAGCCAAACTGTGCCGCCAATATGGCGCTGCGGTGATCGTGATGGCGTTTGACGAAAAAGGCCAGGCCGACACTTACGCGCGCAAGACCGAAATTTGCGCCCGCGCCTACGAAATTTTGACTCGGCAAATCGGTTTTCCGCCAGAAGATATCGTCTTCGACCCCAACATCTTTGCCATCGCTACCGGTATTGAGGAACACAACAACTACGGTGTTGACTTTATCAACGCGACCCGCTGGATCAAGCAAAATCTGCCGCACGCAAAGGTCTCTGGCGGCGTGTCCAATGTCTCGTTTTCGTTTCGCGGCAACGAGGCCGTGCGCGAGGCGATCCACACGGTGTTTCTCTACCACGCGATTCAGGCCGGGATGACGATGGGTATCGTCAACGCCGGGCAATTGGGCGTGTACGACGATATTCCGCGCGAGCTGCGCGACAAAGCCGAGGACGTGGTCTTAAACCGCAACAATGCCAACGGTGAGGCCACCGACGCGCTGGTCAAATTTGCCGAGAACTACAAGGCGCAGGGCAAGGTTCGCGTGGAAGATTTGACGTGGCGCGAGCAGCCGGTGGCCAAGCGCCTGGCGCACGCACTGGTGCATGGCATTACGCAATGGATCGTCGAAGATGCCGAAGCCGCGCGCCAGCAATTCGCGCGCCCGATCGAGGTGATCGAAGGCCCGCTGATGGACGGCATGAATATCGTCGGCGACCTGTTTGGGGCGGGCAAAATGTTTCTACCGCAAGTAGTCAAAAGCGCCCGCGTGATGAAGCAGGCGGTGGCGCACTTAACGCCCTTCATCGAGGCTGAAAAAGCCGCCGGTGGGGCGCGCAGCAAGGGCCGCATCGTCATGGCCACGGTGAAGGGCGATGTGCATGACATCGGCAAAAACATTGTCGGCGTGGTACTCGGCTGCAACAATTTTGAGGTGATCGACTTGGGCGTAATGGTGCCTGCGCAGAAGATTCTCGACGTGGCGCGTGAAGTCAATGCGGACATGATTGGCCTCTCCGGCTTGATTACCCCGTCGCTCGAAGAGATGAGCCACCTCGCGCGTGAAATGGAACGCCAGGGTTTTGTTGTGCCGTTGTTGATTGGCGGTGCGACCACCTCACGGGTGCATACCGCAGTGAAGATTGCACCGCACTACGGGCGCGCCACCATCTATGTACCCGATGCCTCACGCGCAGTGGGTGTGGCTTCCAACCTGATGAGCGACACCCAGCACGACAAGTATGTCGCCGAGCTGGCGCTGGAGTACGAACGCGTGCGCGAGCAGCACGCGAGCAAAAAAGGGCCAACGCTGATTTCACTCGACGCGGCGCGCGCCAACAAGCACCGCATCGACTGGTCGATCACCAAACCGGCACGCCCCAAGTTCGTGGGGCGCAAAGTGTTCCGCAACTATGATCTGGCCGACTTGGCTCAATACATCGACTGGGGGCCGTTCTTCCAAGTGTGGGATTTGGCCGGCAGCTACCCGGCAATTTTGCAAGATGAAGTGGTAGGCCAAGCGGCCACCAATGTGCAAAACGACGGTCAGGCCATGCTCAAGAAAATCATCGAAGGCCGCTGGCTAACCGCCAACGGCGTGCTGGCCCTGCTGCCGGCGCGCCAAGTGAACGACGACGACATCGAGATTTACACCGATGAGACGCGCCAAAAGGTGGCCTTCACCTGGCACGGCATGCGCCAACAAACGCAAAAACCTTCGAACACGCCGAATCGCGCGCTGGCCGATTTTGTCTCGCCCAATGGCGACGACTACATTGGCCTGTTCGCGGTCACGACCGGCTTGAACATCGACAAGCGCCTCGCAGAGTTTGAAGCCAAGCACGACGACTACCACAGCATCATGCTCAAAGCATTGGCCGACCGGTTGGCCGAAGCCTTTGCCGAGTGCCTGCACGCGCGCGCGCGCCGCGAGCTATGGGGCTATGCGGCAGACGAAACACTGGAGAATCACGACCTGATCGCGGAAAAGTATCGCGGCATCCGCCCGGCGCCCGGCTACCCCGCCTGCCCCGACCACACGGTGAAAGCGCCATTTTTTGAGTACCTCAACTGCGCTGAAATCGGCATGGGGATTACTGATTCGCTAGCCATGACTCCGGCAGCTTCAGTGAGCGGATTTTATCTGGCGCATCCAGATGCGACTTATTTCAATGTCGGGCGAATTGGGGTGGATCAGCTTGATGACATCGTAAAACGGCGTGGGATGCCGAAGGCGGAGTTGGAGCGATGGCTGGCCCCGAATTTGGGGTAAGCCAGCCGCTCACTGAATCGCCAGCGCCGTATGCCGTACATTGCCGTGCGACACCGACACCGCCGTCGAGGGCGCAACCGTGATCCATGGCGCGCCGCTGGAGGTTTCGCGATCCACCAACGGTTCTGATGCCACTACCGTACCTGCCGGGCTGCGATGCAAATACAGTGTCGGCGGCTGGTTGTCGCTGGCATACCGAAAGGCGTGTATGTCCTCGCCGTCCGAGAGCGCTGCCACCAGGCGCAGCGGCGCTTTGACTTGTCGCGCACGCATTGCGGTTTGTGCAAGGCTGAGCGTGTCGCTCAAGGCTTGCACCGGTTCCGCACCCTGTTCGAGTTTGGCAATCGTCAGCAGAAACAGCAGCTCTGAGTCGGTGGCTCCCTTGCGCGCGGCGTACAAGTGGTCGGGCAGCAAAGCTTCCAGCTCGCGTCTGACCAACTGGTAGCCGCCGATTTGGCCGTTGTGCATGAAGAGATATTTTCCATAGCGAAACGGATGGCAGTTTTGCCGTGCTACGGCCGTACCGGTGGCAGCGCGCACGTGGGCGAAAAATAGATGTGAGCGCACCATGCTGCACAGGTTGAGCAGATTTTCGTCTGACCAAGCGGGGGTGACTTCGCGGTAAATGCCAGGCTCGCTGCGTTCGCCGCGCTCATGACGGTCAGCATACCAACCCAGGCCAAAGCCGTCGCCGTTGGTGACCACGACGGCTTCTTCAGCTTGCAGCGATTGGCGCACCAACGAGTGTTGGGGTTTGCACACCAGCTCTTCGAGGTAAATCGGTTCACCTGCGTAGGCGAGCAGTCGGCACATGGGTTAGCTCCAAAACAACGGGTCAATCAAGCCACGATGATAGCGCCATGCCTGACCGCAACGAACTTACCGCCTATCGCCCACCCGTCGCATCCACAATCGCGCCCGTGGTGTAGCTCGACCCATCCGACATAAGCCAATAGATCACCTCAGCCATTTCTTCCGCCGTACCGGCGCGCTTCATCGGGATGATCGCGAGTGACTGCGCGACGCGATCTGGCTCGCCACCGCTGGCGTGGATTTCGGTATCGATAATTCCGGGGCGCACAGCGTTGACGCGGATGCCCTCTCCCGCCACTTCACGCGCCAGCCCAATGGTGAGCGTGTCGATTGCGCCCTTTGAAGCCGCGTAGTCCACATACTGCCCGCCTGAGCCGATCTTCGCCGCAGCAGAGCTCAAATTCACAATCGTGCCGCCATGGCCACCGTGTTTGGTGGACATGCGCTTGACCGCTTCACGTGCGCATATCAGCGAGCCGATCACGTTAATGTCGAACATGCGCTTCCAGCGCGCCACACTCATTTCATCGAGCCTTGCCTTGACATCGACCACGCCTGCGTTGTTGACCAGCGCATCGAGCCTGCCGAAGCGTTCATCCACCTGCCCGAAGAGGCGCGCCATGTCTTGTTCTTCAGCCACATCGCCCTGCACGGCAAAGGCTGTGCCGCCGTTCGCCATAATTTGATCGACCACCTGCTGCGCGGCAGCAGCGTTGCTGGCGTAGTTGATCGCCACCGCGTAGCCATGCCGAGCTGCGAGCAAAGCGGTAGCCGCGCCAATGCCACGGCTGCCGCCGGTGATAAGAACAGTTTTACTCATAGCGCAAAGCCTCAATCGGTAAAAGTTGTGAAGCTTTTTTCGCCGGATAAAAGCCGAAAAAAATGCCAATCGACGCGGCAAAACCAACCGCCAGCACAATCGCCGACGTTGAAAGCTCAGTGCGCCAGCCCGCAAAACTGCCCAGGGCATAAGACCCAAACGCGCCCAGCGCGATGCCCAGCAACCCACCGATCAGTGAGAGCGTGACCGCCTCAACCAAAAACTGGGTGAGGATGTCGCGCCCGCGTGCTCCCACCGCCATGCGCAGGCCAATTTCACGGGTGCGCTCAGTGACAGAAACCAGCATGATGTTCATGATGCCGATGCCACCCACCAGCAATGACACCGAAGCGACTGCCGCCAGCAGATAGGTAAGAATCTTTGAGGATGCTTCCTGCGCTTGCAAGATTTCGGTCAGGTTGCGGATCGTGAAGTCGTCGTCCTGGCCTTGCTGCAATTTGTGGCGCTGGCGCAGCAGCTCGCGCACATTGTCTTCGCCCAACTTCATGTTCACGCCGTCTTGCACTTTGACCGTAATCACGCTCACGCGGCGCAGCTTGCCCTGTTGAGTGCCGAAGATGCGGTTACGGTGCGTGGCCAGCGGCACGAAGAGCACGTCGTCCTGGTCTTGGCCCATCATGCTCTGGCCCTTTTTGTCGAGCACACCGATGATGGTGACGGGTGTTTTACGCACGCGAATGGTTTTGTCAATCGGGTCTTCGTCGCCAAACAAGGATTTGGCGGCGCTTTGCCCAATGATCGCCACTTTGCCAGCGCCAGTCACCTCGCCCGGCTCAAAGCCGCGCCCGGCAATCATTTTCCAGTCGCGGGCCTCAAAATAATCCATCGTCACCCCTTGCACGGTGGTCGACCAATTGGTGTTGCCGTAAATGGCTTGGGCGGTGCCACGCAAGCTCGGTGCCGCGACGGCTACCTCGGGCACATCGCGCATGATGGTCCAGGCATCGTCTTCGGTGAGCGACTGCGCTGATGAAGTGCCCATCCGCACACCAGAAGAAAGCGTGGAGCCGGGGATCACGATCATCAGGTTGGAGCCCAAGCTCTTGATCTGGTCTTCAACCCGCGCCTGCGCGCCGCCGCCTACCGCGATCATGGTGATGACAGCGCCTACGCCAATGATGATGCCCAGCATGGTCAGGGTGGAGCGCAGCTTGTTCACGCGCAGGGCGATCAGCGCAATGCGTAAGGTAGCCAATAAGGTCATAGCATGCTCCGCGCGTCCGTTGGGGCGTTCGCCCGATCCTCTTTGACCACCCCATCACGGAAGGTAATCACGCGGCTGGCAAAGGCCGCCACGTCGTGCTCGTGAGTGACCACGACCACGGTCATGCCTTCGCGGTTCAAGCCTTGCAGCAAGGCCATCACTTCAACGCTGGTGCGCGAATCGAGTGCGCCGGTCGGCTCGTCCGCCAAAATCAATTTCGGGTCGTTCACCAGAGCGCGCGCGATTGCCACGCGCTGCTGCTGCCCGCCGGAGAGTTGCGAGGGGTGGTGATCCATCCGCTCACCCAAGCCCACCTGTTCCAAGCGTTTAGCGGCGCGCGCTTGGCGCTCCTTGGCTGGCATCGTGGTGTAGAGGAGTGGTAGTTCAACGTTTTCGAGCGCCGCCGTGCGTGGCAGCAGATTGAACTGCTGGAATACGAAACCGATGCGCTTGTTGCGAATCGCCGCGAGCGCATCGTTGCTCATCGTCGAGACCTCTTCGTCAGCCAGCGCATAAGTGCCGGTGGTCGGTTTGTCCAGACACCCCACCATGTTCATAAAGGTCGATTTGCCAGAGCCGGATGGCCCCATCACGGCAACGAATTCGCCTTCCGAAATGCCAATCGAAACCCCGCGCAACGCCGCCACAATATTGGTGCCCATGCGGTACTCCTTAACGAGGTCGCGGGTTTGAATGAGCATTTTTCTAAAGGCGTGAGGGGTTAGGAATTAGGGGTGAGGTTCGTGTGGCCGGAGCAGGTTTTCCTTGCCTCTACAGCCTCACCCCTCCCGCATCTAAAACGGCAAACGCGGGCCGGTCTGCGCTTTGGCGGGCGCACCACTTGCGCCACCGCTGGCTACACCAGTCAGCACCAAGTCGCCTTCTTTCAAGTCTTCGCCGATCAATTCGGTCATAGTGCCGTCGGTCAAGCCCAAGCGCACCTGCACCAGCTTAGGCTTGCCATCTTCGCCGTTGATGTAGACCCGGCCACGGGTGGGCGCTGCACTCGTGCCGCCAGAGCGCGCCGCAGCGGCTGCATTGGCGAGCGCTTCGTATTTTGGCTTTTGCTCAGGCTTCAGGATGGCGCCGATCTTTTCGCGCATTTCTTCACGAATCCGTGCCTGCGCCTTGGTGCGCTCAGCCTCGGGCATTTCGCGCAAACCCATAAAGCGCTCGCGCATGCCAGTGTAGATGTCTTCGAGCTTGGTTTGTTGGTCGGCATCGAGCCCAAGCTCTTTGATCAGGCGCTCGCGCTGGGCGCGCTGAGCGCCACCGGGGCCGCCTTGGCCACCGCCCCCCGCCGCCGCCGGGGCCGGGGCCGCCGGTGCTGCTGCAACAGTGCCCGAAGATGCGCTCTGGGATTGGCTTTCCGGAGCGGTGCCTTCGGGAGCCGCGCCAGGCGGGCGAAACCGTAGGGCCGCATTGGAGACTTTGCGCACGTCCTGCTTTTCAGCAAGGATGAGGCGCACGTTGGCTGTCATCCCCGGCACCAGCGCGAGGTCAGGGTTGGCAGCCGAAACCACCACGGTATAGGTGACGACATTTGAGACGACCAGCGCCGCCTTGCGCACCTGCTTGACCTCACCTTGAAAAGTGCGCCCAGGGAAGGAGTCAACCGTAAAGGTGGCGCGCAGCCCGACGCGCATACGGCCAATTTCCGCTTCGTCAATCGAGGTATCGACCTGCATGTCGCGCAGGCTTTGTGCGATCACGAAAAGCTCGGGCGACGAGAGGCTGGCGGCCACCGTTTGCCCAGGCTCAATGCTGCGTTTGACGACGATGCCGTCAACCGGCGCTTTAATCTGCGTGCGCTCCAAGTCGATGCGCGCCTGCGCCAGCGCGGCTTCGCGCTGCGCGACGATGGCCAAGGTGTTTTTGGATTGCGCCTCGGTCACGTTAGCCTGCGCTTTGGCTGCATCAAGCTGAGCTACTTGGGCTTGATAAATCGCTTCGGCTTTTTCGCCTTCAGAGGCGGAGATGAATTGCTTCTCAACCAAGTTTTTCTTGCGCTCGAAGTCGCGCTTGGCTTCCGCCAGATTCGCCGACACGCGCGCCACTTCGGCGCGCTGCGCGGCGATACTGGCCTGGCTGGTCAGCGTAGAGGCACGTGCCGCATCCACATCGGCTTGCGCCTGGCGCACGCGATACTCAAACGTTTCCGGGTCGATGCGAGCAATCAGCTGGTCTTTTTTGACCTCGCTGTTGAAATCAACCAACACTTCTTTGATCTGGCCCGACACTTGTGAGCCCACCTGCACCGAGACCACCGCATTGAGAGTGCCGGAGGCCGAGACCGAGGCCACCAGGTTGCCTTTGTCCACCTTCGCCGTGCGAAAGACGATTGCCTGGGTCTCCGCTTCCCGTTTTTGCCACCACCAATATCCGCCCCCGCCGATGGCAGCGACAACGACCAGAGTGAAGAGTTTGCTTGCAGTTTTCATCATAAGAATTCTAGCGGGCGGGTGATGCAGATACGTAAATGCTTATGCTGCATTTGTAATGGGCTGTAACGCTGAATGCCACGAGAATATGTGGATGAAAACTTCTGCCCCCTTGCCACTTGAAGGCATCACCGTGGTCGCGCTAGAGCACGTGATCGCCGCGCCGTTTGCCACCCGTCACTTAGCCGACATGGGTGCGCGTGTCATCAAAATTGAACGCCCCAGCACGGAGAGTCAACCGGGCGGCCAACGCGGTGGCGACTTCGCGCGCCACTACGACACGCGCGCCCAGGGCCAGTCTTCGCATTTTGTGTGGGTCAATCGTTCCAAAGAAAGTCTCGCGCTCGATCTCAAAGACCCGCGCGCGGATGAGGTGATGGCGCGGCTGCTGGAACGCGCCGATGTGTTGATTCAGAATCTCGCACCCGGCGCCACCGCGCGCATGGGCCTGGACTACGCGAGCTTGAAAGCCAAGTACCCCAAACTGATCGTTTGTGACATCTCCGGCTACGGCCAAAACGGCCCCTACCGCGACCGCAAAGCCTACGACCTTTTGATCCAGAGCGAAGCGGGTTTTCTGTCCACCACCGGCACTGAAGCCGCGCCCGCGAAGTCTGGCATTTCGATTGCCGACATTGCAGCCGGCATGTACGCCTACACCAATATCCTCAACGCGATCTTGCTGCGCCAAAAAACTGGGCAAGGTTCGCACATCGACATTTCAATGCTGGAAGCACTCACGGAGTGGATGAGCTTTCCGCTCTACTACGCCTATGAAGATGCCGCGCCGCCGCCCCGCGCCGGGGCGAGCCACTCAACGATCTATCCCTACGGGCCATTTCAATGTGCCAACGGCACGATAGTGATCGGCCTGCAAAACGAGCGCGAGTGGCAAGCCTTCTGTATTGCGGTGTTGCACGATCCCGCGCTCGCCGCAAATCCACAGTACGCCAGCGTAAGCTTGCGCTCTCAGCACCGAGATACCCTGAAAGCCTTGATAGAGGCGGTTCTTCAGGCCTTCACCGTAGTGGAAGTAGAGGCTAGACTGGATGCGGCAGGGATCGGCTACGGGCGCATGAACGACATGAAGGCGTTGTGGGCACATCCGCAATTGGCGGCGCGGGAGCGCTGGGTAATGGTGGAGACCCCGAATGGTCCGCTGCGGATGGTTAAGCCTGCGGGAGAAAATTCCGCGTTCGCACCGCGTATGGATGCGATTCCCTCGGTCGGGCAGCATACTGAAGCGATCCTGCGCGAACTTGGTTTGTAGCGCGTGGCTTGTAGCAGGCTTGTGGATGCGAACGCGGCAAGTGGCGAAGAAGCGCGCGAACGGTGGGAGTCGTGCCAAGCATTTGACTTTTGCAGGTATGTTTGAAACACTGAGGTTAGAACAATTTCTTTATCGGAGACCCTATGAAATGCTTGGCCCGCACTTTCGCTGTTGCTGCCCTCCTGTTGTCTGCCAGCGCATACGCGCAGAAAGAAATCAAGATTGGTGTGCTCTACGACCTGACCGGACCGTTTGCAGGCGGTGGCTCCGAAGCCGGGTACTTGGGCACCAAGTACGCAATTGACATGATGAACGAAAAGGGCGGGGTCGAAGGCGTGAAGATTGTGCCGGTGTATGCCGATGCGCAGTCCAAGGCCGACGTGGCGATTTCCGAGACCGAGCGCTTGCTCAACTCCGAAAAAGTGGACATGATTATGGGCGTGTTTTCCAGCGCCCATTGCGTGCCGATGGCTGGCAAGGTGGAGGCGGCCAACAAGATTCTCTGGGCCAATATCTGCGTGGCATCGAGTGTCATCAAAGGCAAAAATTACAAAAACGTGTTTCGCGGTCAAGTGCACAGCGACCAGTTTGGCGAAACCTCGTGCAACTTCTTGAATGAAATGTCGAAGGCCAAGTTTGGCATCGACGCAAAAAACCTCAAAGTGGCGATCATTTACGAAGACGGCCCCTATGGTGCAGGCATTGCGCAATCGAACGACGAAACGTGCAAAAAGCACGGCATTCAAGTGGTGCTTAAAGAAGGTTATGCGTCCACCGCGCCCGACCT
This sequence comes from Burkholderiales bacterium, assembly GCA_031362865.1. Taxonomy (GTDB): domain Bacteria; phylum Pseudomonadota; class Gammaproteobacteria; order Burkholderiales; family JAEUOS01; genus JANLTH01. The sequence continues at coordinate 14,725 of JANLTH010000108.1, forward strand.
CTCGCCGCTGGTGACCAAGATGCGGCGTGCCCGGCCCGACGTGATTTTGCATACTGGTTACAACCCGGACATCACGCTCTTTTTGCGCCAATCGAAAGAGCAGGGTTTAAAGTTCAAGGCGCTGATTGGTCACGGTGCAGGCTACGGGCAAATCGACAAATTGCGCGCCACCTTTAACGACGACGTGAACTATTTCATGAACGTAGACCCGGTTGCCGCCCAATTGCTCGACCCGAAAACCCTCAAACCAGGCTTAGGCGATGTGACCAAAGAAATGGTCAAACGCTACCAAGTCGCCAAAGGCCAGGGCGAAGTGCCGCCACACTTGTCGATGGGCTTCAATCAGGCTTGGTACTTCTTCAACGACGTGTTGCCGCGTGCGATTAAAAACCACGGCGGCACCAGTACCGATGCGATTCGCAAGGCCGCGCTTGAGACCGACATTCCCGAGGGCGGCACGATTCAGGGCTATGGCGTGAAGTTCAACCCACCTGGTCATCCGATGGCCGGGCAAAACGCGCGCTCGTCACCGGTAGTGATGCAGTATGTGAATGGTCGCACCTACATCGCCTATCCGAAACTGATTCGCACCACTGACCCGGTGATGCCGTTCCCCAAAGGTCATGGATTTGCGCAGTAGTTTGATCCGACCACGGGGTCGCTCAATTGCTTAGCGTCGCAGGCCTGACCAAAAAATTCGGCGGATTTACCGCCGTCTCCAACGTCTCATTCGAGTTGCAACAGGGTGAGATTTTGGGCTTGATCGGGCCGAACGGCTCGGGCAAAAGCACTACGTTCAATTTGATTGCTGGTTTGTACGAGCCGACCGCAGGCACGATCAAACTGAACGGGCGCGACATCGGCGGAGCCAAACCGGCCCAAGTGTGCCATGCGGGCATCGCGCGTACCTTTCAGATTCCGCGCCCTTTCAAGCGCCTCACCATTCTCGAAAATGTGGTGCTGGCCGCCTACTATGGGCGCGACGGCAAGCTTTCAAAAGCGGCCGCCACGCGGAATGCCGAAGAAGCGCTGGATTTGGTGCAGTTGCCGTACCGGAATGACGCACAAGTCGAGGGCTTGGGTGCTGCAGCATTGAAAAAACTCGAACTTGCGCGCGCGCTTGCCACTCAGCCCAAGCTGCTGCTGGCCGATGAATCACTCGGCGGGCTGGACGAAACCGAGATGAATCAGGCCGCAGAAATGCTGAAAAACATCCGCACCCAGCGCAACCTGACCATCGTATGGGTAGAGCACATTATGGGTGTGCTGATGCGCGTGGTAGACCGCTGCATTGTGCTCGACCACGGCGAGGTGATTGCCGCCGGGCTGCCACATGAAGTGGCCAAAGACCCGAAAGTGGTCGAGGTTTACTTGGGCACCGATGCCGCCGAAGTGCAGGCGGCCACCACACAGCGCGCGAAGGACGAGGCGTAAATGGCAACGCCAATGCTCGAACTGAAAAACGTCACCGCAGGCTATGGCTCGTTTCAGGCGCTGTTTGGGGTTTCGCTCACCGTTAACGCCGGCGAGGCGGTGGCGGTGATCGGCCCGAATGGCGCGGGCAAATCGACGCTGCTGCGCGCGATTTCCAAGCTGATTAACGTGACTGCGGGTGAGATTGTGCTCGAAGGCCGTCGCTTAAACGACGTGGAGCCGCATCGCATCATTGAGTTGGGGCTCTCGCAAGTGCCAGAGCATCGCCGCTTGTTTCCGCGTTTGACAGTTGAAGAAAATTTGCGCATGGGGGCTTATTTACCTGCCGCGCGAGCGAAGTTTTCTGAGCGGTTGGAGATGGTTTACGGCCTGTTTCCGCGCATGAAAGAGCGGCGGCACCAACTGGCGGGCACGATGTCGGGCGGGGAGCAGCAGATGTGTGCGATTGGTCGTGCGCTGATGAGCGGCCCTAAGCTCCTGCTGCTCGACGAACCTTCGGCAGGCTTGGCCCCAGTGATTGTGCAGTCGATTTTTGAGCTGGTACGCAAAATTCGCAAGCAGGGCTACACCGTGATGATTGTGGAGCAAAACGTACATCAAGTGCTCAAAGTGGTAGACCGCGCTTACCTGCTTGAAGTAGGCAAGATCAAAGCATCAGGTACCGCGCAGGAGTTGCTCGCGAGTGATGAGATTCAGAAAGCCTATGTTGGACTTTAGCCGCCTACGTGGGTTTACTACGACTTGTCATTCCTGCGCGGGAATGACGGAGTGGATAGGAACGGCAAACATGGCGTGTTTCGCGGAGGTAACGCATGCAAGTCTTTGACATTTTTCTGCTCGAAGCAGTGTTGAACGGCATCCTCTTCGGCGGCGTGTTAGCGCTTCTCGCGCTCGGGCTAAACCTGATTTTCGGCGTGATCGACGTGGTGTGGATTTGCTACGCCGAGTTGATGATGCTGGGCATGTACACGGTTTACTTTTTGCACAAAGTGCATGGCCTGCCGCTGTTTGTCGCCTTCGCCGGTGCGATTGTCGTGGTCTCGGCGCTGGGTGTCGTGCTGCACCAATTCGTCATTCGGCCAGTGCTTAACGGCGAGCCGATTAACCAACTGCTCGTGACCGGTGGCGTGCTCACCTTTTTGCAAGCGGCCGCCACCTTAATGTTCGGGATTGAGTTTCGAAATATCGGCATTTCCATGCCCAGCTTGATGGTGGGCGAGATCTCGCTGCCCTGGTCGCGCATTTCTGCCGCACTCACCGCGCTGGTCGCGATGCTGGCGCTCTACCTGTTTCTGAAAAAAACCTATTTGGGCACGGCGATCCGCGCGATCAGCCAAGATCGCGCGATCATGCCTTTGATGGGGGTTGCACCAGCAAAAATTTACCTGCTCACCTCGGCAATCGGCGGTGCGTTGGCAGGCTTGGGTGCCTGCCTGCTGGTGTTGCAATACGACGTGCATCCGGCGATTGGCCTCTCATTTGGGCCGCTCACCTTCATGGTGTGCGTGCTGGGCGGCTTGGGCAATATGCTCGGTGGCTTTATCGCGGCCTTCATCTTTGCGCAGTTGATTTCGGTGGGCGGCTTTTACTTCCACATCGAGTGGGGCTATGTGATGGCCTTTGGCTTTTTTATCGTGATGATGTTCGCGCGCCCGCAAGGGCTGCTCGGGCAAAAGTGAGGATGCCACTGTGCTAACTCGCAACTGGATTTTGGGCATCGCCGCGCTGGCGCTCTTGCCGATTCTCGTCACATCCAACTACGTGATGCACGTGTTGGTGACGATCATGATCTGGTCTTTCATCTACACCGGTTGGTCTTACATGGGGCGCTTTGGGCTGGTCTCGTTTGGCCACGGGGCCTTCATGGGGATTGGTGCTTACACCGTAACGCTGCTATGGAACGCACAGGGCATTAGCCCTCTGCTCTCGATTTTTGCAGCGGTCGCGTTGGCGGCGGCAGTGGCAATCTTGATCGGCTATCCGTGCTTTCGCTTTCGTATCACCGGCCACTATTTCGCGCTCGTTACTTTGGCGCTCACCGAAGTGGTGCGCTCGGTTATCGTGGCGATGCGCGACGTGACCGGCGGCTCGCTCGGCATTACGCCCGACAGCGTATTAAAAGACGGCGTGACCTGGTCGATTTATGCCGTGCAGTTTGCTGACAAGCGGGTGTTCTTCTACATTGCGCTCGTTTGCTGGGTGATCGCCATTTATATCTGGCAGCGCATCGACCAAAGCATGGCGCGCTACGCCATGCAAGCGATCAGTGAAGAAGAAGATGCGGCTTCATCGGTCGGTGTCAATGTGACTGCCACCAAGCTCAAGATCACCGTGCTTTCAGCAATGATGACAGCCTTCGGCGGTGCGCTCTACGGGCAGTATCAGCAGTACATCAACCCGGAAACCGTGGCCTCGCTCGGGGTCTCACTGCAAATGGTGTTTGCCGTGATTGCTGGCGGCATGTTCGTCAAGCTTGGCCCCACTGTGGGTGCGGTGTTCACGCTGCTCTTGACCGAGGGCCTGCGGGTCGGTATCGGCAACAAAATCAACGCGCTCGACTCCACCATTTACGGCATTTTGCTGATTCTCTTCATCATCTATATGCCCAAGGGAATTTTGGGCAAGGCGCTGGAAAAAATCCAACGCTGATCTTGCGACCAGCGCAGCCCGATCCTCGCCCTCAAAATCAGCGCATCAACTGCTTCACGTAATCGCGCCCCAATCCCACTTTTTCATAGTGGTTCGCGGCGACTTCAAGCCGTGTGAACACGTCGTCGTAACCGGTTGCCTTGCCCTGCGGGTCGACATACATCAGCGAGCCATGCACGATGAAAAAAGTCATCATTTCCTTGCAGTCATCGGGCACCACCAGCGTATGGGTTTCGCCGGGCGGCTCAAAGGCGTAAGAGCCTTCTTCGGCCACCCAGTCGTGTTCCAGATAGTGCCAACGGCCTTTGAGCACGAGCGCATGCACACCGCCCGCGTGGCGATGCCGCGATAGCACGCCGCCCTTGGTCACGCGCATCACGTGGGCGTAAAAACCCTGGGAAACATTGAAGTGAATCGGCCGAAAGCTCACTGTTTCCGACAGTGGAACCCACAGCCGCGGATCGCCGCAAGACGCATCCAGCCCCGCCTGCAACACGCCGGGCATCACCAAGTCGGCAATCATGCCAAAGGGCTGCGGCTTTTGGTAGGGAATTTTCGAGTAGTCGAGGTCGACGTGCGCCACATCAGTGAGCACCGGCGCTGCGACTGAACCGGGCGGTTGATTGACGGGCAAGTCTTTGGGGTTCATCGCGTTCTCCAATTGAAATTCTTCAGCCCACAGTTTCGCGCGAAGCACGCGCCGTTTGCATTGATGGGGTGGATTGCGATAAAAGGATTACATGACATCATTTGACCTGCCCGATTCGCTGTGGCGCGCCGTTACGCCGCCCTTTCATCCCGCCGCCGCAGCGTTGCACGGTGACATCCGCGCCGACCTCGCCGTGATTGGCGGCGGCTTCACCGGCTTGAGTACAGCACTGGCGGCAGCACAACGCGGCGCGCGCGTGGTGCTGCTCGAAGCGGGCGAGATTGGCCATGGTGCCTCGGGCCGCAACAACGGGCAGGTGATCCCCTGCTTGTCGCGCGGTGACCCGCATCTCATTTTGGCCGCGCACGGACCTGAAAAAGGCGAGGCCTTGATCGGCTTGATTCGTGACTCGGCCAGCACCGTATTCGAGCTGATTCGCCGTCATCACATCGATTGCTCTGCGGTGCAAAACGGCTGGCTGCAACCGGCCCATACGCCGGGCCGCGCGCGGGGCATCACCAAGCAACGGTTCGAGACCTGGACTGCGCGCGGCGCGCCAGCCGAGTTGCTCGATGCGGAAGAAACCGCGCACCTCACGGGTAGTCGCTTTTGGCATGGAGCGTGGCGCAATCGCACCGGTGGCCACGTGAACCCGCTGGCCTTGGTACAGGGCATGGCACGTGCCGCAGAGGCAAGCGGGGCGCGGCTCTTCACGCAGTGTGCCGTGAAGAGCCTTACTGGTAGCTCTTCTTCAGGCTATCGCCTCGAAACGGCACACGGCGCGGTGCTCAGCAACAAGGTGGTGCTGGCAACCAATGCCTACGGCGGCTTTGAAACCGATCCCTTGCACGCCGCGATGCAAGCTTCATGGGTACCGGTGCGCTCCTACCAAATGTGTACCGGCCCGCTCGATTCGGCTTTGCGGCAAAGCATCATCCCGACCGACCATGCGGTGTCGGATACCCACGGTGATCTCCATTTTTTCCGCTGGCATGACGATGCGCTGGGCAAGCATCGCCTGGTGACCGGTGGCGCTCTGGTGCTGCATCACAATTTTCGAGCGCGTCTGCAAGAGCGGATTGGAGCCCGGCTCTTGAAGGTCTTTCCGCAACTGGGCGAGGCCCCGCGATTTGAGCACCTGTGGTTCGGCAATTTATCGGGCACGCAAGACGGCTTGCCGCATATTCACCAATTGGATGACGGCCTGTTGGCCTGGGTGGGCTGCAATGGGCGCGGCGTGGCGATCGCCACCGCATTGGGGCCGGTACTTGCCGCTGCTGCATTGGGCGACGCGACCGATTCGCTGCCTGTGCCCTTTACCCCGGTGCGTAGAATCGTGGCGCACCGTTTTGCGCGCCGCGTGGCCCGCTTCGCGCTCCTGCAATACCGCTGGCGCGATGGGCGCGGATAGCGCATTCCAGACCACTCCAGAACACTAAGGGGACTTCATGCCATCACCCATTCATGGTATCGACCACGCCGTTATTGTGGTGCGCGATTTGGCCGCTGCCGCCGCGACCTACGAGCGTTTGGGCTTCACGCTCACGCCGCGCGGCAACCATTCCACCGGCTCGACCAACCACTGCTTCATGCTCGGGCGCGACTATCTCGAACTGTTGGCATTGCCCGTCAAATCGGTCTCGCCTTGGCAGCAGTACTTCGCCGATTTCGTAGCAGCAGGCGAAGGCTTGGGCGGCATTGCGTTGGCAAGCTTTGATGCAATCAAAGCGCGCACCCATCTGCAAATGGCGGGATTTCAACCCACCGACATCGCCCATCTGGCCCGTGAGGTCGAAGACGCGCGCGCTGGCATCAAAGGTTTGGCGCGCTTCAACCTGGTGCAAACCAACCCCAAAACCACGCCCGGCGCGCAATTCTTTGTTTGCCAGCAACTCACCCGCGAGTTGGTCTGGGCCCCCGCTTATCAAGAGCACCCGAATGGCGCGTTTGAGATCGCGGCGATTTCTGTGGTGACTGACAATGTGGCAAAAACTGCTGAGACCTACTGCAAATTGTTTGGCAATTGGCCCGAGCGCATTGACGAGGGCATGTTGGTTCGCACTTGTCTGGCACCGCTTGCCGTATCTACCGCTGCCGCCTTGCAAAAACGCCTGAGCGGCCTGCAACTGGGCAAACGAACTGGTACACACGTCGGCGCGCTGTGGTTGCGCGTGCGTGATCGCGCCCGGGTGGAACAGGTGCTGCGGCAAGCGGAAGTGGCTTATGTGCGCTTGAGCGACGGCTCTATCGGCGTTCATGCAAATGACGCGCACGGCATCGCCATCGTCTTCGGCGAGTGATTCCATTTCCAAATCCTTACGATACTTCGTTGCGCCTTCCTGGCCGTGCTGGTCGCGCTGTCGTCGTCGGCGCGCCTAATCCCGTAAGGATTTAGAAATGGAATGAGAGGCAAAGGCCGCTCGGGCAGCCCGCTAAAATGCTGGGATGAACTTGCAGCAAAACCTCTTTTTAGTAGGCCTTATGGGGGCCGGAAAAACCACCGTCGGGCGGCAGCTGGCAAGCATTAGCGGCAAGCGCTTTGTGGACAGCGATCTGGAAATTGAAGCGCGCCTTGGGGTGAAGATTCCGGTGATTTTTGACCTCGAAGGCGAAGCCGGATTTCGCGACCGTGAGGCTGCGATGATTGCGGAATTGACCCAAGAGTCCGGGATCGTGCTGGGAACCGGCGGCGGCTCGGTACTGCGCCCGGAGAACCGCGCCCACCTTGCCTCTCGGGGCACTGTTATCTACCTGCATGGCCTGCCTGACGAGCTGCACCGGCGCACCCGGCATGACCGCAACCGACCGATTTTGCGCGCCGATGATCCGCTGGTGCGGCTGCAAAGCCTCTACGATTTTCGTGACCCGCTGTACCGGGAAGTGGCCGATGTCGTGGTCGATACCGGCAAGCAGAGCGTCAGAACCTTGGTCGAGCGCCTGCTGGCTCAGCTGGAAGAGGCGCAGACCTTCCACACCTTTCACGCGGCATGAAGCACGATGATTGAAACCATCGCCGTGCAGTTGGCTGAACGCAGCTACCCGATTTTGGTGGGACCAGGCGCGTTGGCTGACCCGTCGCTCGTAACTGCAGTGCGTGGCCGCAGTGCCGTCATCATCAGCGACGAACAGGTAGCCCCGCATTGGTTGGCGCGCGTCGTCGCGCCCTTGAAAGCCGCCGGCAAATCAGTGCGCGAAATCGTGCTGCCCGCTGGTGAGGCGACCAAATCGGTTGAGCATCTCGCCCGCCTGTGGGACCAGCTGCTGGGCTGGCAATGCGACCGCCAAACCACCTTGATTGCCTTGGGCGGCGGGGTGGTGGGCGATTTGGTGGGTTTTGCTGCGGCAACCTATCAGCGCGGTGTGCCCTTCATCCAAATTCCGACTACGCTCTTAGCGCAAGTCGATTCATCGGTGGGTGGCAAGACCGCGATCAATCACCCGCTCGGCAAAAACATGATCGGCGCGTTTCACCAGCCGGTCGCGGTGTTCGCCGACACAAATACGCTAGGCACGCTGCCGGAGCGCGAGTTTCGCTCAGGGCTTGGCGAAGTGCTCAAGCATGGCTTGATTGTCGATATGGTCGAATTTGCCCGACTGGAACGCGAGCTGCCCGCCATCCTCGCGCGTGATCCACAGGCACTCACCCGTATGATCGCACGCAGTTGCGCCATCAAAGCCGAGATCGTGGCGCGGGACGAGCGCGAAGGGTCCGCCGGGGTGCGCGCTTGGCTCAACTTGGGCCACACCTTTGGGCATGCGATTGAGGCCGGCTTAGGCTATGGCGCATGGCTGCATGGCGAAGCGGTGGCGGCGGGCTGCTGCGTGGCAGCGGAGTTGTCGCGCCGCCTGGGGCATCTCGATCAAGCCGAGGTCGCGCGCGTGGTGCAAGCATTCGCAGCCGCCGGTTTGCCCACACGGGCCCCGCGTTTGCAAGGTGCTGCGCACTACCGTGAGCTGATGGCGATCGACAAAAAAGCCGAAGGCGGCGCAATCCGCTACGTGCTGCTCAAACAGATGGGCGAAGCCACCGTCAGCGCGGTGGATGCCGCGTTGGTCGATGCGGCGCTGGAAGCTTCGTTTGAAGCCGCCACCACATGAGTGAAATCGTCGCCCTCGCGCCCTACGCGGCCCATGCAGCGGACTCGCGTGGGCGGCGGCACGCGGAAGAAAAGTCGCAGGCGCGTAGCGAATATCAACGTGACCGCGACCGCATCGTGCATAGCGGCGCGTTTCGGCGGCTCGAATACAAGACCCAAGTGTTCGTCAACCATGAAGGCGACCTGTTTCGCACCCGTCTCACCCACTCCATCGAAGTGGCGCAAATTGCCCGCTCGGTAGCGCGCCATCTGCATCTGAATGAAGATTTGGTCGAAGCCATTGCGCTGGCGCACGACCTGGGCCACACGCCTTTCGGGCACGCAGGGCAAGATGCTTTGAACGACTGCATGCGCGCCCACGGTGGTTTTGAGCACAACCTGCAAAGCCTGCGCGTGGTCGATGTGCTCGAGGAGCGCTACGGCGCGTTTGATGGCCTGAATCTGACCTTCGAAACGCGCGAAGGCATCCTCAAGCACTGCTCGCCCGAAAACGCACGCCAACTGGGCGATGTCGGCGAGCGCTTCTTGCAACAACAATCACCCTCACTCGAAGCCCAGCTCGCCAATTTGGCCGATGAGATCGCCTACAACAATCATGACGTAGACGACGGCCTGCGTTCCGGGCTGATTACCTTAGAAGAGATGGTGGGCGTGCCAGTGTTCAAACGCCATTTCGATCAAGCCACCCAGCTTTACCCACAAGCCAGCGAACGCCGCCGAATCAACGAAACCGTGCGCCGGATGATTAACACCTTGGTGCTCGATTTGATCGCCGAAAGCGGGCGACGCATCGCCGCCGCTGGGCCCGCCACGCTGGCCGAGGTGCGCAGCACCGCGCCATTGATCGCCTACTCCGAAGCCGCCTTCACCGAATCTCGCACCTTAAAACGCTTTCTGCGCGACAAGCTCTACCAACACTACAAAGTCCAGCGCATGAGCGCCAAAGGGCGGCGCATCATCCGCGACCTCCACGGCGCTTTCACCGAAGACCGCCGCCTGCTGCCTGCCACCTATCAATCCGCCGACCCGGCGCACCAACCTCGCGCCATCGCCGACTATATCTCCGGCATGACCGACCGCTACGCGATGCGCGAGCATCGCCGCCTCTTCCACGTCAGCGCCGTCGAAATAGAATAAATAGGGACAGTCCCTATTTATTTATTGGAGGCAGCATGCCACGTCTCGCCCGCCTGGTTGCTTCGGGTCAGCCACATCACATCATCCATCGCGGCGCAAATCGGCAGGTGATTTTTCGCGACGATCAGGATTTTGCCTATTGGCTTCAGATTTTTGGTGATGCTGCCCAAGCGCAGGCATTGAAAATTCATGCCTATGTGTTGATGAGCAATCATCTTCACTTGCTGCTGACCCCGCCCAGCAAAGAATCGCTGGCAGATGCCATGAAAGTCACCGGCGTTCGCTACACCTACTACTTTAACCATCGATACGCGCGCACCGGGCCGCTCTGGGAGGGCCGGTATCGCGCAACGGTAATCGACTCGGAGCGCTATCTGCTCGAGTGCTATCGCTATATCGACCTCAACCCCGTGCGCGCCGGTGTTTGCAGCGATCCGCAGGAGTATCGCTGGTCGAGCTTTCACCACCACATTTCAGCGCGTCTTGACCCGCTGGTGAGCGATCATCCGATCTTCTGGGCTTTGGGGAACACCCCTTTTGACCGCGACCGCGCCTACGCCGTCCTGATTCGCGAAGGTATCGCCGAAAGCACCCAGCGGGCCATCTCCGATGCCACCAACAAAGGCTGGGCGCTAGGCGATGGCACGTTTTCAGCCGACATATCGAACCGCACCGGCCGACGCGCCAACCCAGCCATTCGCGGCCGTCCCTCAATTAAATAGGGACAGTCCCTATTTAATTTGCCAAATCTTCCTGCCATCAATTAAATAGGGACTGTCCCTATTTAATTTGATTGCGACGTTTGTTGCGTTGCGGTATGCTATGCGCCCCTTTCGAATTTTTGGTGACTTTTATGCATTCCGCGCCTTTGCAGCAAGGTCTCTACGATCCGGTTCATGAGCATGATTCTTGTGGTGTGGGCTTTGTGGCCCACATCAAAGGCAAGAAGTCGCATGACATCATTTCGCAGGGTCTGAAGATTCTGGAAAACCTGGACCATCGCGGCGCGGTGGGGGCGGATGCGCTGATGGGCGATGGCGCGGGGATTTTGATCCAGCTGCCTGACCAGTTTTATCGGGAGGAGATGGCAAAAGCAGGTGTCAACCTCCCGCCGCCAGGTGAGTACGGTATCGGCATGGTTTTTTTGCCGAAAGAGAACGCCTCGCGCTTGGCTTGCGAGCAGGAAATTGAGCGCGCTGTGCGGGCGGAAAACCAGGTGGTGATCGGCTGGCGCGATGTGCCGGTAGATTCGGCAATGCCGATGTCGCCCACCGTCAGAGCCAAAGAGCCGGTGATCCGTATGATCTTTATCGGGCGCGGGCCCGACATCATGGTGACCGATGCGCTCGAGCGCAAGCTCTACGTGATCCGCAAGTCATCCGGCCACGCGATTCAGGCACTTAACTTGATTCACGGGCGCGAGTTTTTTGTGCCGTCGATGTCGGCGCGCACCGTGGTCTACAAAGGTTTGTTGCTGGCTGATCAAGTGGGGGTCTATTACAAAGACTTGCAAGACCCGCGCTGCGTCTCAGCCTTGGCCTTGGTGCATCAACGTTTTTCGACCAATACTTTCCCCGAGTGGCCGCTGGCCCACCCTTACCGTTTGATCGCCCACAACGGCGAGATCAACACGGTCAAGGGCAATTTCAATTGGATGCGCGCCCGCGAAGGGGTGATGAAATCGGCAGTGCTGGGCGACGATCTGAAGAAGCTCTTCCCGCTGATTTACGAAGGCCAGTCTGATACCGCCTGCTTCGATAACTGCCTCGAACTGCTCATCATGGCGGGCTACCCGATTGCCCAGGCGATGATGATGATGATCCCCGAAGCGTGGGAATCGCATACGCTGATGGATGACAATCGGCGCGCCTTTTACGAGTATCACGCAGCGATGATGGAGCCTTGGGACGGCCCCGCGTCGATCGCCTTCACCGATGGTCGCCACATCGGCGGTACGCTGGACCGGAACGGTTTGCGGCCCGCCCGCTACATTGTGACCGACGACGACCTGGTGGTGATGGCGTCTGAAGTCGGAGTCTTGCCGATTCCGGAATCAAAGATCATCAAAAAATGGCGTTTGCAACCAGGCAAGATGTTCTTGATCGATTTGGAGCAGGGCCGCATCATCGACGACAAGGAGTTGAAAGACACCTTCGCCAACGGCAAGCCCTACAAGCAGTGGATCGAGAGCGTGCGGGTAAAGCTGGATGAAATCGACACAGTCGTTGAGCGTCTCCACATTCCAGCCGCCACTACCTCGCTGCTGGACCGGCAGCAGGCATTCGGATACACGCAAGAAGACCTGAAGTTTCTGATGTCGCCGATGGCAATCGCTGCCGAAGAGGCAATTGGCTCGATGGGCAACGACTCGCCACTGGCGGTGATGTCGAACAAATTGAAGCCGCTGTATCACTACTTCAAGCAACTTTTCGCGCAGGTGACCAACCCGCCGATTGACCCGATCCGCGAGCAGATGGTGATGTCGCTGGTCTCCTTCATTGGGCCTAAGCCGAATCTGCTGGACAAAGACAATATCAATCCACCGATGCGCCTTGAAGTGGCGCAGCCGATTCTCGACTTCGCCGATGTCGCCAAAATCCGCAATATCAGCGTGCACACCGGCGGCAAATTCAAGAGCTACGAGTTGAACATTTGCTACCCCGTCTCTTGGGGCAAAGAAGGCATCGAAGCGCGCCTGGCATCGTTGTGCGCTGAAGCGGTGGACGCGCTCAAAACCGGCCACAACATTTTGCTCATTTCTGACCGCAAGATGGACCGCGACAATGTGGCGATTCCGGCGCTGTTGGCAACCTCGGCAGTTCATCAACACTTGATCGGCAAGGGCCTGCGCTCCACTTCCGGCATTGTGGTCGAAACCGGTTCGGCGCGCGAAGTGCATCACTTCGCCCTGCTGGCAGGCTACGGCGCGGAAGCCATCCATCCGTATTTGGCAATGGAAACGCTGGCTGACTTGCACAAGCATTTGTCGAAAGATTTGAGTGCTGAAAAAGCGATTTACAACTTCCAGAAGGCGATCGGCAAAGGTTTGCTCAAGGTCTTTTCGAAGATGGGTATTTCGACCTATATGAGCTACTGCGGCGCACAGATTTTTGAGGCAATTGGCCTTAATCGCGCGCTAATCGACAAGTACTTCAAGGGCACGCCTTCCAACGTAGAAGGCATCGGCATTTTCGAGTTGGCTGAAGAAACGATTCGCCAACACCAAGCAGCGTTCGGCAACGATCCGGTGCTCGCCACCATGCTCGATGCCGGTGGCGAGTACGCCTATCGCATACGCGGCGAAGAGCACATGTGGAACCCGGACGCGATTGCCAAGCTGCAGCATGCCGCGCGCTCAAACAGCTACCAAACCTATAAGGAATACGCGCAGATCATCAACGACCAGAGCCGCCGTCACATGACCTTGCGCGGCCTCTTTGAGTTCAAAGTTGATCCTGCCAAAGCGATCTCGATTGATGAAGTCGAGCCTGCCAAAGACATTGTGAAGCGCTTCGCCACCGGCGCGATGAGCTTGGGCTCGATTTCGACCGAAGCCCACACCACGCTGGCGATTGCGATGAACCGGATCGGCGGCAAATCGAATACCGGTGAAGGTGGTGAAGACCCACTGCGCTACCGCAACGACTTGAAGGGCATCAAAATCAAGGCGGGCGAAACCACCGCCTCGGTACTGGGCAGCGACCGCATCGCGGCACCAATCACGCTGCAAGACGGCGACTCGATGCGCTCGAAGATCAAGCAGGTAGCCTCCGGTCGCTTCGGTGTGACCGCCGAATACTTGGCCTCAGCCGACCAAATCCAGATCAAGATGGCGCAAGGTGCCAAGCCTGGCGAAGGCGGGCAATTACCTGGCAGCAAGGTGTCGGAATATATTGGCATGCTGCGTTTTTCGGTGCCCGGCGTGGGCTTGATTTCGCCGCCACCGCACCACGACATCTACTCGATTGAAGATCTGGCGCAGTTGATTCATGATTTGAAAAACGCCAACCCGAACGCCTCCATTTCAGTCAAGCTGGTCTCTGAAGTCGGGGTCGGCACGGTGGCAGCAGGTGTTGCCAAAGCCAAGAGCGACCACGTCGTGATTGCTGGGCATGATGGCGGCACCGGCGCGTCACCGCTCTCTTCCATCAAACACGCCGGTACGCCGTGGGAACTGGGCTTGGCCGAAACCCAGCAAACGCTGGTATTGAACAACCTGCGCTCACGCATTCGCGTACAGGCCGACGGGCAGATGAAGACCGGGCGCGACGTGGTGATCGCCGCCATGCTGGGTGCTGACGAAGTCGGCTTTGCCACCGCGCCGCTGGTGACCACCGGCTGCATCATGATGCGCAAGTGCCACTTGAACACCTGCCCGGTGGGTGTGGCCACGCAAGACCCGGTGCTGCGTGCCAAGTTTGCAGGCAAGCCTGAGCACGTGGTGAACTTCTTCTTCTTTGTCGCCGAAGAAGCGCGCGCCTTGATGGCGCAACTGGGCATTCGCAAGTTTGACGACTTGATCGGGCGCGCTGATTTGCTTGACAAAGGCCGTGCGATCTCGCACTGGAAGGCCAAAGGGCTCGACTTTTCGCGCATCCTGCACCAGCCTGACATGCCGGCCAGCGTGGCGCGCTTCCAGGTCGAAAGCCAAGATCATGGCTTGGCCAAGGCGCTCGACAACAAATTGATCGCGATGTCGCAGCCTGCGCTTGAGAAGGGTGAAAAAGTCTCCTTCATCCAAACCATTCGCAACGGCAATCGCACGGTGGGCACGATGCTCTCGCACGAAGTCGCCAAGCGCTATGGGCACGCAGGCTTGCCCGACGACACGATTCACATTCAATTGCAGGGCACGGCTGGCCAGTCGGTCGGCGCATTTTTGAGCCATGGCATTACGCTCGATTTGGTAGGCGAAGCCAATGACTACGTGGGCAAGGGATTGTCAGGTGGGCGCGTGATCGTGCGCCCGAATACCGAGTTCCGTGGCTGGGCAGTGGACAACATCGTGGTCGGCAACACGGTGCTGTACGGGGCAATTGCGGGCGAAGCCTACTTCAACGGAGTGGCGGGTGAACGCTTTGCGGTGCGCAACTCCGGGGCCGTGGCGGTGGTCGAAGGCACAGGCGACCATGGGTGCGAGTACATGACCGGCGGTACGGTAGTCGTTTTAGGCGAAACGGGGCGCAACTTTGCCGCTGGTATGTCTGGCGGTATTGCCTACGTGTATGACCCGGATGGCGACTTTGCCAAAAAATGCAATACCGCGATGGTGGCACTCGGTGCCGTTGAGGCCGATGCAGGCCAGGCCAGCAGCGACCAAGCAGGCTGGCACACCGCTGCGCGTGGCGGCGAGCGTGAAACCGATGAGGTGATTTTGAAACGCCTGATCGAACGCCACTTCAAGCACACCGGCTCGACCCGCGCGCGCCATTTGCTGGATGACTGGAACAACGCCCGAGCGAAGTTCGTGAAAGTGTTCCCCACCGAGTACAAGCGCGCTTTGGGTGAAATATGGAGCGCGCGTGCGGCGGGAAGGGCCAGGAGTGAAGCTGCATCGGGCGCCGCCGATACCTCTAAGCCCGCGCCGCGCTCCAAGGCGGCTGCCTGAATCGCAGCAACCGCCGTCCCAACACTCCCAACTCCTCACCCTCTCACGGAACTCCAATGGGCAAAACCACCGGCTTTCTCGAACTCGACCGCGTAGCAGAAACCTACGAAGCACCCGTCTCGCGCAAAAAGCACTACAAAGAGTTCGTGCTCGCGTTGCAAGAAACCGAGGCGCAAGCCCAGGGCGCGCGCTGCATGGATTGCGGGATTCCGTTTTGCAATAAAGGCTGACCGGTCAACAATATCATCCCGGACTGGAATGATTTGGTCTATCGCGGCAACACGGCTGGCAACTACCGTGAAGCCTTAGACGTGCTGCACTCAACCAACAACTTCCCCGAATTTACCGGGCGCATCTGCCCGGCCCCCTGCGAATCAGCCTGCACTCTAGGCATCAATGACGAGGCGGTTGGCATCAAGTCGATTGAGCACTTCATCATCGACAAAGGCTGGGCCGAAGGCTGGGTCACACCAATGCCCGCCGCCCACAAGACTGGCAAGCGCGTCGCGGTCGTAGGCTCGGGCCCGGCGGGTATGGCAGCTGCGCAGCAGTTGGCGCGCGCGGGGCATGCCGTGACCGTGTTTGAGAAAAACGACCGCATCGGCGGCCTGTTACGCTACGGCATTCCCGACTTCAAGATGGAGAAGCATCTGATCGACCGGCGAGTGGAACAGATGAAGGCTGAAGGCGTGGCGTTTCGCACCGGTGTGTTGGTCGGCAAAGCGCTGACTGAAAAAGGCGTCGGCAACTGGTCTACCGAAACCATTGCGCCAGAAAAACTCCAAGCCGACTTTAATGCCGTAGTTTTGAGCGGCGGCGCAGAAGTGCCGCGTGACTTGCCGGTGCCAGGGCGCGAGCTTGCCGGCGTGCATTACGCGATGGAATTCCTGCCGCTGCAAAACAAACGCAACGCCGGTGACCAAGCCGTACAAGAACTGTTCGCCACCGACAAGCATGTGGTGGTGATCGGCGGTGGCGACACTGGCTCGGACTGCGTGGGTACCTCGAACCGGCATGGGGCCAAGTCGGTCACGCAGTTTGAGTTGCTGCCGCAACCGCCGGAAAAAGAAAACACGCCAATGGTCTGGCCCTACTGGCCCACCAAGCTGCGCACCTCATCCTCACACGAAGAAGGCTGCGGGCGCGACTGGTCAGTTGCCACCAAGAAGTTTGTCGGCAAGAACGGCAAACTCGAAAAATTGGTCGCCTGCCGCCTCGAATGGAAAGACGGCAAGATGGTCGAAGTGCCCAATTCCGAATTCGACGTGAAGGCCGATCTCGTGCTGTTGGCAATGGGTTTCACCAATCCGGCAGCTTCTGTGCTTGACGCGTTTGGTGTGGCCAAAGACCAGCGCCAAAACGCCAAAGCCAGCACCGAAGGCGAGCAAGCCTACAAAACCAATGTAGACAAAGTGTTTGCTGCGGGGGACATGCGACGTGGTCAGTCGCTGGTCGTGTGGGCGATCCGCGAAGGCCGACAGTGCGCGCGCGCCGTCGATGAGTTTTTGATGGGGACTTCAACTCTGCCACGGTAGCGCGGCACGAACAATAAATGCCTGAAGAAGCGCTCTGGTCGCGCCTCTTCAGGCATTATTACTCTACCGCTCGCGCATTCCGCGCCGCATCCCGGCCACCAGCGGGTCGATCAGATAGTCGATCACGCTGCGCTCGCGGGTTTTGATGAATACTTCGGTGGGCATACCCGCCGCAATGCGCAGGTCGCCCGCCTCCTTCAAACTGGCAGCGCTGACCCGGATGTGCGCGGTGAAAAAGCTTTGCCCGGTCTGGCGATCAGTCTGGCGGTCGGCGGAAAGATAGCTCACTTCACCATGCACCAGCGGCGTTACGCGCTGCTTGAAGGCCGTCAGGCGCACGTCGGCGGGGGTACCCACCGCGACTTCATTCATCTCGTCAACCCGCACGCGCGCCTCGATCACCAGCGCGCCGTCGTCGGGCACGATGTCGAGCACTGGGTCACGTGGGCCGATCACTGCGCCCACGGTGAAAAAGCGCAAATCAACCACCGTGCCGGCCACTGGCGCCACCAGCCGCTGGCGCACCTGCGCGTCGGCCAGCGGACGCAAGCGCTCTTCCAAATCGACGCGCTTGGTGGTCGAATCTTTCAATTCGTCGGAAGCGGCCTGAATGTAGTTTTGCCGCGTCGAGACGATTTTCAATTGCAGCTCTGATTTACGCTGCTGCGCTTTGGCAAACTCAGCGCTGGCCGACTCGACGAATGAGGTTTGCTGGTTGAGATCACGCTCCAGGTTGAGCACGCGGGTTTTTTGGATAAAGCCTTGGTCAACCAATACTGTCGCCGCCTTGAGTTCTTCGCGCACAGCGGCCACGGCTTTGCGCGCCGACTCGATCTGCCGTGCAACCGCGGCCAACTCGCTGTCGGTTTGCGCAGCTTGTTGGCGCAGCAGCGTGGTTTGGGTAGTCAGCATGTCGCGCCGCGCTTGAAAAAGCATGGTCTCGCGGCCCAGAAGTTCAGTGATCCGCGCGTCGCCCTGGCGTTTGACCAGATCAGCCGGAAATGCTGGCCGCGCGGCTACGTCACGCTCGGCCGCTAAGCGCGCTTCGCGGGCGCGCTCGCCGTCCAACTGCGCGGCCAATTGGTCACCCCCCGCCGAAATCCGCACGTCATCGAGGCGAATCAGCTCTTGGCCAGCAGTAACGCGATCACCGTCTTTGACAAAGATCTGCTTGACGATGCCGCCTTCTTGATGCTGCACGGTCTTGCGATTGCCTTCGACTTTAACTACGCCCTCAGCTACCACCGCGCCGGAAATGGGGGCAAAGGCACTCCACCCCGCCACCCCGAGCACGCAGGCGATGAGCACCGCAATCCCCGCACGCATATTGCGCACCGCGCGCTGCCAGTCGGCGTTGGTGTCCATGCCGTTATCACCTCTGTTTTCAGCGACATTCGATGGAGCCATCGGCGTACTCAGCGGCGTGCTCATGTCGCAACCGTCAGATTGCGCCCACCAGGCGATTGTTTGGCGCGCTGCTCGCGCAATTGCCGTTCGATCTCTTCGCGCGGGCCATAGCGCTCTACTGCGCCTTCTTTGAGCACCAGAAACTTGTCGGCCAGCCCCAAAAGTTTGGTGCGCTGGGTGATGACGACTACGCAGACTTGGCGTTCTTTGAGCGCTTTAAGGGCGGCGTGCAGCGCGTCGTCACCCTCGGTATCAAGACTGGAATTGGGTTCGTCCAACACCACCAGCTTCGGGTTGCCGAACAAGGCCCGCGCCAAGCCCACGCGTTGGCGCTGCCCGCCAGAGAGCGTATAGGCGCTGCGGTCAGCGATTTCAGTTTCGTAGCCCTTGGGTAAGCGCACAATCATTTGGTGCGCATTGGCCAGCTGCGCGGCGGCGACGGTGGCAGCATCGTCGCGCGCGCTCAGGCGGGCAATGTTGCTGCCCACCGTGCCTGCGATCAGCTCCACGTCTTGCGGCAGATAGCCAATCAACTGCCCGAGTTGGTCACGGTCCCAAGTGCGCAATTCAGCGTCGTCGAGCCGAATTTTGCCAAAACCGGTGTCCCAGATACCCACCAAGAGCCGCGCCAGAGTTGACTTGCCACTCCCCGAAGGGCCGACCACGGCGAGCAATTCACCCGGTTGAACCGCGAACGAAATGTTGCGCAAAATCGGCGGCTGGCCGGGTGCTGGCGAATAGGAAAGTCCTTCTACTTGCAGATGCCCGGCAGGCTGCGGCAGGGTGGTGCGCAGACTGGATTCCCCCATCCGCGCAAACAGCAAATTCAGGCGTTGCCAAGCCCCGCGCACTTCGATCAACTGGCGCCAAGCGCCGATGGCCTGCTCAGCCGGGGCCAGGGCGCGCCCGAGCAGCACGGTGGCGGCGATCATCACGCCGGGCGTGGCGTTTTGCTGGATCGTGACATAGGCCGCCGCACCCAGCATGCCGATTTGCACAAACTGGCGAAAAAACTTGGTGAAAGCAGTGATCCGGTTTGAGGCATCGGCCGCACGCAATTGCCCATCTTGCGCTTCGAGATTGCGGGCTTTCCATTCGCGCGCAATGCC
Organism: Burkholderiales bacterium; assembly: GCA_031362865.1. Taxonomy (GTDB): domain Bacteria; phylum Pseudomonadota; class Gammaproteobacteria; order Burkholderiales; family JAEUOS01; genus JANLTH01. The sequence goes on from JANLTH010000108.1 coordinate 34,350, forward strand.
CGCTTCCATGCGCATCGCCACCACCGCTTCGGCCGAGCGTTGCGCAGATTCAATGAAGCGATTGCCTTTGTAAGCCGCTTCGAGCGACTGCTCGATGCCAGCGCGGGTGGCGCGTTCGCCGATCCACGCCAGCACCAGTAGTGCGACCGCGCTGAGAATCGCAATCAAGCCCAGTAAAGGGTGAAACAGATAAATCACCAGCGAATACGCCAGCACCCAAGGCGCATCAAATAGCGCAAACAAGGCGGGGCTGGCGAGAAAACCTTTCACTGTGCCGACATCGCGCAGGCCGCGCGCCGCCAAATCTGGGCTGTTCGCGCGGGCCGGTTGCACCGCTTCGCGCAGCATGGCTTCAACCACTGACGGTCCCAGAGCCTTTTCGATCAGTGCGCCGCATACCCCCATGAGCGCGGTGCGCACCGTATCGAGCAAGGCCATCACCAACAAGGCGAAGGTGACGATCAGAGTGAGCATCGACAAGGTTTCAAGACTGCGACTGGTGAGCACCCGGTCATAGACTTGCAGCATGTACAGCGAGGGCATCAAAAGCAGCAAGTTAATCGCCACGCTGAAGCCTGCGGCAACCAGCAAAATTTGGCGAATTCGCGCCCGCGTTTGCGCCGGCACACGCGACGAGGCCAGTGCGCCAGAGGGCATGGGGTTCGATGAAAGTTGCATGAAGGCTGAAGTATCTCATTGCCCGGTGTTCAGCCGCCGGGCGCGCTTCTCATTCGCTCAGCTGATCTCCTCGCTCACCAGTGACCAGGCCACCTCGGGAACAAACATCGCTGACACGTGACTTACAACACACGCCGTCAGAAGAGTTGCGCTATCGTAAACTTCGAAGCATGAATCCAGCCCACCCCGCGCCGCTCCCGCTGCAACTTCCGCCGACCCCGCAATTGCCGCAAGCCGGCCCCGGTACGGCGGGCCAAACTCCGCAAGCGGTCACCGTTTCCGTCGCCGATGCCTTGCAATTGGCGATGCGCCATTTCTCAGCAGGAAACCGCGGTGAGGTCGAGGGCCTGTGCATGAAGATTCTTGAGGTCGAACCCGAGAACGCTGAAGCGCTGCACCTCACTGGCGTGCTCGCGCACTTGGCCGGTAAGCAGGCGTTGGCGCTGGCTTTGATCGAAAAGGCCGTGCGCTTAATGCCGTCCCATGCGCAGTTCCTCTACAACCTGGGCGTGGTATGGGGCACGCTGCGCCAGCTAGGCCGTGCGCTCAATTGCTACCGGGCCGCCGTGGCGAACGACCCCAACCACGAAGCGGCACGCATTAATTTGGGCAATGCTGCGCTCGAAGAAGATCACCTTGACGAAGCGCTGGCGGCCTATGGTGCAGCGCTGGCGGCCAACCCGGACAATTTCAACGTGGTGCTGGCCAAGGCAATTGCGCTCTATGCCTCGCGGCGTTTTAGTGAAGCCCTGCCCTTTTACGAAAAAGCGGTCATGCTACAGCCGACTTCTGCGCGCGCCCACTGGGAGCATGCCCATCAACTGCTGATGACCCGCGACTATGCGCGCGGCTGGCAGGAATACGAGTACCGGTTTGCGGCGGGCAAGGATTCCAACGTGTGGTGTTATCCCTATCCTTTTCCCAAATGGCAAGGCGAGTCGCTGGCGGGCAAGACCATCATCCTGCATGGCGAGCAAGGTTTGGGCGACGAGCTGATGTTTGGCACGATCTACCCTGAAATCATGGCCGAGGCCAAAGCCGTAATCATTTGCGGACAACCGCATGTCACACCGCTGTTGCGCGACTCCTTCCCCAGCGTGACGGTGATCGACCAATTGCGCGCCGACCAAGATGCCTGGACCCGCCTGCCCGTGCCTTGGCTGGGCGAGTGGCAGCAACAGCACGGCGCAATCGATTACCAAATCGCCAATGGCGGCCTGCCGGTGTTGCGTCGCGACGCACTTGAAAAATTTCCTGCGCGGGTCAACTACCTGAAGAGCAACCCTGCCAAAGCCGCGCTATGGCGAGACAAACTTGCGCACTTGAGTCGATTCAAAGTAGGCCTTTGCTGGGCCGCCAACCCGGCGCTGCAAGACCACGTGGCCGGCAAGCGTTCGCGCAAGAAAAGCCTCACGTTGAAGGGCTTGGCACCGCTGGCTGCCGTGCAAGAGGTGGACGGGGTGGACGGGGTGGATGGGGTTGACTTCGTGAGCCTGCAAACCTGGGAAGCCGCGCGCCAGGCAGACGACGCGCCGATGCCGATCATGGATTGCAGCGCAGGCTTGAAAGATTTTTCAGACACGGCCGCGCTGGTCGAAAACCTTGATCTGGTGATTACCTGCGACACCTCGGTGGCGCACATGGCCGGTGGCATGGGCAAGCCGGTGTGGATCTTGCTGCCGTGGCAGGCCGATTGGCGCTGGCACGCCGATGGCACGACAACTGAGTGGTATCCAAGTGCGCGACTCTACCGGCAGCCGGGCTTGGGCGCTTGGGACGCGGTGCTGGCGCTGGTCTGCCAGGATTTGCGCGCATTAGCATTGAAGGAGCGTGGTTGATGTGGCTCAGCGACCTGTTCACGCGCGTACCCGCTGCCGTCTTGCCGCGCAAAGTGCGCCCAGCGGTGGTGGCTGGCAGCTTCTATCCAGCCGATCCGATTGCGCTGCGCAGTGAAGTGCGCGCCCATTTGGCCTATGCCGAAGACAATCTCGACGCGGATCCGCGTGCGCCCAAGGTGCTGATTGCGCCCCACGCGGGCTATGCGTACTCAGGTGCCACGGCGGCGCACGCCTACGCGCGCCTGCGCCCCTTAGCCGGAGTGATTCGCCGGGTCGTGCTGTTAGGCCCAACGCACCGGGTAGCCGTGCGCGGCCTGGCGCTGCCTGATGCGCAGGCCTTCGCGACGCCGTTGGGCGAGGTGGAGCTCGATCAAGAAGCCTGCCTCACTTTGCGCCGCCTGCGCCAAGTGCTGGTGAGCAGTGCCGCGCACGCCCAGGAGCACTCACTCGAAGTGCATCTGCCCTTTTTGCAAGAAGTTCTCGGCGATTTCACCTTGATCCCCTTGGCGGTGGGTGATGCCACACCAAACGAAGTGGCCGAGGTGCTCTCGATTTTGTGGGGCGGCAAGGAAACGCTGATCGTCATTTCCACCGATCTCTCGCACTACCTTTCATACCGCGAAGCCGCCAACAAAGACGGCAACACGCTCGAAGCGGTACTCAATTTTGATGCCGCGATTGAGCACGAAGAAGCCTGCGGAGCCACCCCAATCAACGGCCTCTTGGCACTGGCCGCCGCGCGCGGCATGTCGATTGAATTGATCGACCACTGCAACTCGGGCGACACCAGCGGCCCGCGCGACCGGGTAGTAGGCTATGCCGCGCTGGCGCTCTATGAAAAAAATGACGAACCCGATGGCGCTCTGCCACCTGGTGCCGGGCAAGTGATGATTTCGCTGGCGCGCGCCGCCATTGAGCGGGCGCTCGGGCACGAAGTGGGCTACGACGTGCAGGCTGCCTGGCTCTGGCAGCCTGCAGCGGTGTTTGTAACGCTCACCAAAGCGGGCGAACTGCGCGGCTGCATCGGCTCGCTCGAAGCCACCCGCGCATTGGGCGAAGATATTGCAGCCAATGCCGCCAGTGCCGCGCTGAAAGACCCGCGGTTCACCCCGGTCACAATCGAAGAATTTGCCGAGATTGATGTCGAAATTTCGCTGCTCACCGAGCCCAAACCGATGCGGTTTACTGATGAAGCGCACCTGATGAAACAGTTGCGCCCGCATCAAGACGGCATCATTTTTGAAGGCGCGGGGCGGCGTGCGACATTTCTGCCGCAGGTCTGGCAGCAGATCCCCGACCCTGCCAATTTCATGGCCGAATTGAAGAAAAAAGCTGGGCTGCCGGCCACCTACTGGGGGCACGATGTGAAGGTATCGCGCTACGGCGCGATCAAGTTTGCTGAAAAGTCCTGATGAAAAAAACCTACCGCTTGCATTCGCCGATTGCGCTGCAAGGCGACGACCGCACTGCGCATCGCGCCTTCATGCGCGCCACTGGTTTGGACGATGAGGACTTAGGCAAGCCGATGATCGGCGTGATGAGCACGCATGGCGAAAACACGCCGTGCTCAATGTCGCTCAAGCCGCAGGCCGATGCCGCCAAGATGGGTGTGGCGATGGCCGGTGGTGTGCCAATTGAGTTCACCACCGTCTCGGTATCCGACGGCACTTCGATGAACCACAAGGGCATGCGCATGTCGCTCCTGTCGCGCGAATTGATTGCCGATTCCATCGAGTTGGTGATGCGCGGCCATGCGTATGACGGCCTGGTCGGTTTTGCTGGTTGCGACAAAACCCTGCCCGGCGTGATGATGGCGATGGTGCGCCTGAATTGCCCCTCGGTATTCATCTATGGTGGCGCGATGCTGCCGGGTGAATTGCACGGCAAACCGGTCACCGTACTCACGGCCTACGAAGCAGTTGGTGGCCTGATGGCAGGCACGGTCACTCCAGCGGAATTGGCTGAACTGGAACGCGTCTGCGCCCCCACCGTTGGCTCATGCCCCGGGCAATTCACCGCTAACACCATGGGCATGGTGAGTGAGGCGTTTGGCTTGGCACCCTTGGGCTCGTCGATGATCCCGGCGGTTTTTTCCGAGCGCCGCGCGCAAGGCCGCCGCGCCGGGCAGCGCGTACTGCAAATCCTTAAAGACGGCGGGCCGCTGCCGCGTGATTTGGTGACCCGCAAGGCGCTCGAAAACGTCTGTGCTGCGGTTGCCGCAACTGGCGGGTCAACCAATGCCGCGCTGCACATTCCCGCCATCGCCCATGAAGCGGGGATCCGCTTCACGCTCGATGATGTCGCTGAAGTCTTCGCGCGCACGCCGTTGATCGCTTCACTGCAACCGGGTGGCAAATATCTGGCACGCGATCTCTACTACAAAGGTGGCGTGCCACTGGTGTTGAAAGCGCTGCTCGATGGCGGCTTTCTGCATGGCGACGCGCTCACCATCACCGGCGGCACGCTTGCCAATGCCTTGGTCGACGTACCCGAGGCAGACGGTGACATCGTGCACGTGGCGCATCATCCGCTGCATCCGACCGGTGGCGTGGTGGTGCTCAAAGGCAATCTTGCTCCCGACGGCGCACTCATCAAGATCGCGGGACTTGGCCAATTGCAGTTCACCGGCACGGCGCGCGTGTTTGAGAGCGAAGAAGAATGCGCCGCCGCCGTGCGCGAGCGCAATTACGCTGCGGGCGAGGTACTGCTGATTCGCAATGAAGGCCCCAAGGGTGGCCCCGGCATGCGCGAGATGCTCGGCGTCACAGCTCTGATCTACGGTCAGGGAATGGGCGAAAAAGTGGCCTTGCTAACCGATGGACGCTTCTCCGGTGCCACGCGCGGCATGATGATCGGCTATGCCTCCCCGGAAGCGGCCGACGGCGGCGGCATTGCGCTGGTGCAAACCGGCGACCGCATCGTGATCGACTGTGAAGCTCGCACCCTGCATCTGGATATACCTGAAGAAGCGCTCCAGGAGCGGCTCTCCAAGTGGTCTCCGCGTAAAGCCGAACGGCTGGCAGGCGCGCTGGAGAAGTATGCCAAGCTGGTGGGTCCTGCCAATTTGGGCGCGGTCACCCATTCGGGCGCGGTGGATTGGACTTATCAGTAAGCGTGTTGGCGGACCGGCTCTAGGCAGATTCAATCGACACCCTAGAATCTGGTGCTTGCTGATCGGATCAATACGCAAGGTTTCTAAGCCAAATTCTCGTCCAGTGCCCAATTCGGTATTCATCCAGCGCGTGACGTTGCGCCATTTCAAAAGCATCGCAGCCTGCGAGGTAGAGCTTCGTCCTTTAAGCATCATCGTGGGACCAAACGGCTCCGGCAAGAGCAACTTCGTCGAGAGTTTGGAGTTTGTTCGAGATGCGTTGCGCGAGTCTCTCGATTCGGCGGTGCGCAAACGCGGTGGCATCAACGAAGTGCGTCGGCGCTCTGGTGGACATCCAACCAACATGGGAATCCGGCTCGATTTCACCTTGGGCAACACAACTGGCTTTTATGCGTTTGAACTGCATGCGCTGAGCCAAGCCGGGTACGAAGTCAAGCGCGAACAGTGCTCAATCATCGCCTCGGCAAGCGTCCATGAATTCAATGTCGAGGCTGGCGTTGTGACGCACGTCAGCACACCAACCGCGCCAGCGGCCAGCAAGGAACGCCTGTACCTCGTCAATGCATCTGGCCTGAAGGAGTTTCGTCCGCTCTATGAGGCACTTTCGTCGATGGGTTTTTACAATCTGCACGCCAAGGCGATGCGCGATTTGCAAGATCCGGACGATGGACGGCTGCTTCGCAAGGACGGCGGCAATCTAGCCAGCGTGATTGCGCGCCTGGAGAGCGCCAGCGCGCACGACCCCACTGATGTCAGAAAGCAGCGCATCGCCGACTACCTGCACAAGGTGGCATCGAGCGTGCGAGATGTCAAGTTTCGCGCCGTTGGCCCCAAACATTCGTTGGAGTTTTTTCAAGAAGTTGAGGGCCAGAAAGCGCCATGGCGCTTTTGGGCCGCCTCAATGTCGGACGGGACGATGCGTGCATTGGGCGTGCTCACTGCTGTTTTTCAGCATGACACCGAAGTGAGCGTACCCCTTGTGGCAATTGAAGAACCGGAAACTGCGCTGCACCCCGCCGCCGCCGACGTGCTGCTCGGATCGTTGCTGGAGGCGGCGGAAAATCAACAAGTGCTGGTCACCAGCCACAGCGCCGAAATTCTGGAGCGCGATCATGATCTTTCGGATTGCCTGATTGCTGTGGAAAACATCCGCGGCGTGACGCACATCGGGCCAGTTTCGGAGGAAATTAAGCAGTTGATGCGCGATCACACCTTCACGCCTGGCGAACTTCTCCGCCAAGGCCAGCTGATGCCGGTGCTTTTCTCGAATACGCCGCAGCGCGAGCTGTTTTCGTGAAAAGGCAAATCAGCTTTATTGTTGAAGGTGAAGGCGAAGTGCATGCCGTCCCGCCCTTGGTCCGCCGGATGCTTGAGGATTGCGGCGAATTTGAAGTACAAATTTTGAGGCCGATTCGCGTGCATCGCGATCAATTTTTGAACAACGGGCCTCAGCGTAGCCGGTATTTGAGGCTGGCTCAAGCGGCGGTGGCTGGCACGCAAGGTGTCGTGATTGTGCTGGTCGATGCCGACGACGACTGTGTTGCGCAATTGGTCTCCCGTTTGTTGCCGCAAATCCATGAAGTCATCCCATCGGTTCCGTACGGATTGGTCGTAGCAAATCGTGAGTTCGAAGCCTGGTTTATCGCCGGTGTCGGTAGCTTGGCTGGGCAAAGCGGCTTTCACGGCGACGTTTCGCAACCGCCCGATGCCGAATCAATTCGCGACGCAAAGGGCTGGCTTAAACGCGAGCTAATTGCATCCGGGGTGTACAAGGAAGTAATCGACCAAGCGCAGCTCGCAGCACGAGTTGACTGGCGTCTGGCACGCCAAAGTTCCCCGTCGCTCGACAAGTTTTGTCGCGAGTTGGGAACGCTCCTGAACGTAACAAGCCTAATTGGAGACAAAGTATGAAAGTCGCATTTTTGGGGCTGGGTCTAATGGGCCTGCCGATGACCTTGAACCTGATCAAAGCCGGCCATACTGTGTATGTATGGAACCGCAATCGAGACAAACTCAAACCTGCCCTTGATGCCGGCGCTACCGCATGCGCCACCCCACGCGCTGCCGCCGAAGCCGCTGACGTGCTGTGCATGTGCGTGATGGATGCCAAAGCAGTGGGCGAAGTGGTGTTTGGTGCCGACGGGCTCGCCAGCGCTCCCGCGCGCGGGCAGACGGTTCAGCCAATACTGGTCGATCATTCGTCGATTCCACCAGATGTGACGCGCGGCTACGCTGCCAAGCTGCAAGCTGCCAACGGGATAGCATGGGTCGATGCGCCGGTATCGGGCGGCGTGGCCGGGGCAAAGGCGGGCACGCTTGCCATCATGGCGGGGGGTGACGCAGCGGCAGTCGATAAAGTGCGCCCGCTGTTGGCCGCCTATGCTCGCCAAACCACCCATATGGGTGTTGTTGGTACCGGGCAAATCACCAAACTCATCAACCAGATTTTGGTGGTGACCACTGTCGTGACAGTGGCCGAAGCCACGCGCCTGGCGCAAAAAGCTGGCGTTGATGCCAGCCGGATTCCCGAAGCGCTCGCAGGCGGCTTCGCCGACTCCAAGCCGATGCAGATTTGGATGAAGCGCATCGTTGAAGGTTATGACGAGCCGATTGGTGCGCTCTCAACCTTTGCCAAAGACATCGATACGGCGCTCGACCTTTCGCGCGAAGTGCAGTCGCCGCTGTTGATGGGCGCGATTGCCCAGCAAATTATGCGCACCATGCTGGCTCAAGGCAAGGGCGAGGACGATCCGGCGGTGATTGCCGATTTGTATCGGTCACCGGTTTTCGATCAGTAGTGGCGAGCCTGTGTGCTCGCAAGTCGTTCGGGATGACCGGCAACGGCACGGAGGCCCACGCTACTGTGTCGGAACCTCTGAAGACGCGCTCTGGACGGGCTTCTTCGCGACTATGTCCGAATTGTCGCCCAGCCAAGCGGCGACCCTCTTGAGTTGCGCAGTCTCGCCATTTGCTTCCAGCACGTCGGCAAAAAACCGCACACTAACTTCGCGGGTTGCCGCTTTCACGCGGGCATTGAGACCGAGGCCTGACCGGTCGATGCGGTCAGTAAAAATCGAATGGGTCGCTCCCTCAAACAGCACCAGCTCCTTCACCGATTGCATCGCCTCAAATACGCGCACCCGGTCTTCAGCGCCGGAGCGGTAGCCAGGCACAGCAATCTCGTCTTTGGTGCCCGTCACATGCAGGGTGGGTACGCTGATTGGCTGAACGATTTTTGCCAGATCGCTGTCGCCATAAAACGGCGGGGCAGAAATAATCAGCGCCGCTTTCACGCGCGGATCGCGCAGGCGGATGCGTTGCCCGTCGCGCTCGACTTCCGCACCGGCCAGGAGCATGGTGGTGTTCGCGCCGTAGGAATGCCCGGCGGCGATGATCTTGCCCGCATCGAGCTTGCCCGCCAATTCGGCAGCGCCTAAGGCTTTGGTGAGCGCAAACGAGATGTCACGTGCGCGGTGGATAGCGTTGGTGTCTTGCGCGGCGTCCTGCAAATTGACGAGGATGGACAGTGGCCCGAAGGCCCCGCCAGTCCAAATCGCGCGGTCACTGCCCAAATGCTGCACGTGCAGGCTGGCAAAGCCATTGCTCGCCCAATATCGCCCCAAGTGCGTGTAACCCGCACGCGAGCCGCCAATGCCGTGGGAAAAGGCGATCAACGGTACTGGAACCACCGCGCTCGCCACATTTGGCAGATAAAGGCGCACTGGCACGCGGCGCTGACGTTGCGCATCAAACCAACCGAATTCGAGCACGCTGTAGGCTTCGCGCATTTCCAGTACCACGCCCACTTCCGGGTTATGTGCCGTAAGCGGCGGATAAACCGGTGGCTCGCCGCTGGCTTGGGCCTGCGCCCCAGCCTGGCTTGAAAGCAGCAAGTGCGCAGCGGCTACAGCGATGGCGGCTACTGCGACGATGGAACGATAAACGGTTTTCTTTTGCATGGCTCGATCAGGTTGGGCTGAAATACACGCGCAGTGGCTGCGAATGGAGATAGATGCAGCCGCAAGGGTTAAGTTTCCAGTCGATTGGTTCAAATTGTTTCCAAATCAACACCATTTGCGGTCAACAGGCACGAACTGCGGCGCGTTCTGGATTTGGATCAAATGGTTCTGTACGAGGCGCTCGCTATAATCCTTCGTTGTGCTTTAAGCAAGCGGTCGGCGAATAATGTGGCGCGTCGGCTCCATTCCCTGACTAAAAATCACCCATCCACCGAAGGAGACACCCTCATGAAATTGAAACTGACCAGCTTGGCCCTGGGCGCGGCGTTTGCGCTCACGGCATCTTCCGCATTCGCGCAAGTCACGCTCACGATGTCGAGCTGGGTGCCACCTTCGCACTCATTGACCAAAAACGTGTTGCAAGGCTGGGCGACCAGCGTCGAAAAAGCGACCAATGGCCGCGTCAAATTCCAGATGCTGCCCAAGCATCCGGTAGGCCCGGCTGGCACGTTTGATGCCGTGCGCGACGGTTTGATGGACGTTTCGTTCGTGACCGCCAGCTACACCCCGGCGCGCCACCCGCTGCCGCTGTTGGCCGAATTGCCCGGTGCCGGTGCCACCGCCGAAATCAACTCGGTGGCCTACTCGCGCATTCACTGGAAATACCTGCACCAGGCAGGCGAATACAAAGGCGTAAAGCTGCTGGGCGTGTTTACCCACGGCCCCGGTCAAATGTTCATGGCGAAAAAGCAGATCAACTCGGTGGCTGACCTGGCAGGCGCGAAGATCCGCTCCGGTGGCGGCATTTCAGAGGCATCTGCGAGAGCGCTCGGGGCCTCGCCGTTTGTCAAACCAGCACCTGAGTCGTTCGAGTTGCTCAACTCCGGTGTGGCCGACGGCACGTTTTTCCCATCCGAGTCGATCAAATCGTTCAAGCTAGACAAAGTGGTCAAGTACGCCACCGTGTTTCCGGGCGGCTTCTACTCTTCTTCGTTTGGTTTTTTCATGAACGAAGAGAAGTGGAACAAACTTTCCAAAGCCGACCAAGAAGCAGTGATGTCGGTTTCTGGCGAAGCGCTGGCGCGGATGGCCGGCAAATCGTGGGACGCGGCCGATGCTGAAGGTTGGGAAGCATTGCGCGCTGCGGGCGGCATTATCACCAATGCCAATCCGCAACTGGTGGCAGACGTTCGTCAGCGCACCGAGCCACTGGTGCAAGACTGGGTCAAAGCGGCTAATGCCAAGAAGATCGACGGCGCCAAAGTGTTGACCGAATTCCGGGCTGAGTTGGCGCGGGTCGGGGCGGGCAAGTAAGCAAGCGCGCCTGCTTGGCTCTGGCATGACCGATGTCCGCCATTCGCTAACCCGCACCGCCTGGATTCTGGCCGATGAAGGCCATGAATCCGGGTTGGCGGGGCAATTGACAGCGCGGGGCAGCCAGGCTGGCACGGTCTGGACTCTACCGCTGGGCCTGGCGTTTGAAGAGGCAACCGAGGCCTCGTGGCTGCTGATCGACGACTCGATGCGAGTGCTGGATGGCGAAGGCTTCGCCAGTGCCAGCGGTGTCGTGCGCGAGCCCAACCCGGCGACGCGCTTTCACCTGTGGGTGTATCGGGCGCGGCCTGATGTGCATGCGATTGTGCATACCCACCCGCCTGCAGCTTCAGCGTTAGCGGCAGCTGAAGTTCCACTGGTGGTGGGCCACATGGATGGCACCCCGCTATTCGACGATCTAGCTTTTTTGCCGCAATGGCCGGGCCTGCCCACGGCTGATCGTGAAGGCGAAATCATTGCCGCAGCGCTCGGGGCAAAACACGCGATTCTGTTGGCGCACCACGGCCTGTTAACCGCCGGGCGGGATGCGCAAGAAGCCACCTTCCTCGCGGTCTTCATGGAACGCATGGCGCGCCTGCAATTAAACGCCGCGCCACTCGGTGGCGTGAAGCCGATTGATGCTGCCGAGGCCTTGCGCGCCCGTGATTTTTTGCGCACCGACCGCATCATGCATCTCACGTTTGATGCTTGGGTGCGAAAACTGGAACGCCATCGAAAGAGCGCATGAAACAATTTGATGTTTGGCTTAAGCGCATTTTGGGTGCTTGTGCAGGCTTGGTGCTGCTGGTGATGATGTTGCTCACCACGGCCGACGTGATTGGGCGCAAGCTCGACATTCCGATTCGCGGCGGGGTGGAAGTGATGGAAATTTTGCTCGCGATGGTGATTTTCGCCGGGCTGCCGTTGGTCTCACAGTCGCGCCAGCATATTGTGATCGACACGCTCGAAGGCTTCATGTCGCACGGGGTGCGCCGCAGGCTGGATGCGCTGGCCAACGCGATTTGCGCCTTCACCATGTTTGGCATGGCGTGGATGTTTTATTCCAAGCGCGTAACGCGCGTGGCTGAAGCGGGCGACACCACCAGCGTGTTGCAACTGCCGCTCACACCGGTCGCTTACTTTTTGCTCTTTATGGTGATCGTAACCGCGCTGATTCACGTGGCGCTCATGTTCGTGCCGCCAGCAGCTGAAGACGGAGGCACAGCACTATGATTGAGGCATCGATTGGTTTTGTGGTGATGCTGAGCCTAGCTTTCGGCCGGGTGCCGATTGCCTTGGCGATGGGCCTAACCGGCTTTGTCGGGGTTGCCCTGCTGAAAGGCTTAAATCCGGCAATGAGTTCGGTGGCGGCCACGGTGTGGGAGTCGGGCTTTCAGATCACGCTATCGGTGATTCCACTCTTTATTCTGATGGGCAATTTTGTCACCAAGGC